>NZ_JAECVR010000049.1 GCF_016055185.1 Paenactinomyces guangxiensis | reverse complement strand
TTAATCCGCCTCCGTGGTTTGGTGTGGGTTGGCGCTTTCATCTAACCACATTTAGGCGGATTTTTCTATTATTTTTTAAAAGAGTTATGCAACAACCTCATAATAGACATAATTATATATGAGGAGTGGACACCCCAATGGAAACCATCGAGAGAAACGGTAAACGGACGATACTGATTGATCTGAGTGATCGGCTGAGTAACAAAACAAGTGAATATGAATTAAATCCCCATCGTATTACATACCTGGATCATGCAGCCGGTGTAGAACTAGGAGAGAAAGCATTGGGGCTGGGTAAAGAGTATTGGCCTGATCAAGTCGCATGGGCAGTTGAGGAAGTCACCCTTTCAACCCACTCGGGTACACATATTGATGCACCTCTTCATTACGGACCTATGAGTGGAGGAAAACCCGCCCGAACCATTGACCAGGTTCCTTTACACTGGTGTTATGGGGACGGGGTACTGCTGGACATCACCCATAAAAAAGTGGGGGAAGGGATTTCCGCTGAAGACATACAGGCAGAGTTGGAAAGAATCCGGTATGAAATAAAACCATACGATATTGTTCTCATTCACACAGGAGCATCCAAGTATTTCGGAACCCCCCACTATGCTTTTAAAAAATCGGGACTTGTAAAAAATGCAACGGAATGGCTGGTCAACCAGGGTATCAAATTAATCGGTATCGATGCCTGGGGACTGGACCGGCCTCTCAATATCATGGCGGAAGAAGCGAAGGAAGGCAAAGTACAGTTCTGGGAGTCTCATCTGTTTGGAAGAGAAAAAGAGTATTGCCAGATTGAGAAATTATGCAACCTGGATCAAATCCCGAAACCTTATGGCTTCAAAGTGTCTGCTTTTCCGATTAATATCGAAAATGCCAGTGCAGGCTGGAGCCGGGTTGTTGCGATCTTTGAAGAAGAGATCGACTGAAAAATCCGGTGCGAACAGGCTGGCAAGAAAAATCAGATTTTAAAGAGTTGCTAAAAAAGGCAACTCTTTTTTGTATAATAGCAAAAAGCCGGCAAATGAAATAGGGGAGTATAGATCTCATTAGCAGAGATGGATCTTTTTCTTTCAAAATACAAAGGACTTACTATCTTGAAAGCGATCAATTGAAATATTTATCTAAAAACTCCAAGGCAACTCCGCACACAACGAAAATCAGGAAAACGACACCACTCGGAGGCTAGTTTTACTTCCAAGTTCAGACCATTGCTTTAAGCGGAACTTGCAGTCGGTCTTATGATAATCTCATTCACGTCTACTTCAGGTGGTTGCTCTATGGCAAATAATATGGCTTGTGCAATAGAAGAAGCAGGAATCGAAATTCGTCTATATTCCTTCATTATCTGTCTGGCTTGATCATCAGAGATACTATCGGCAAGTTCCGAATCCGTAACGCCAGGCGATATTTGCGTGACGCGTATATCACTCCCAACTTCCTGGCGCAAACCTTCGGAAATGGCGCGAACAGCATATTTGGTAGCACAATAGACTGCTGCGGTGGGAGATACCGCGTACGCACCAATGGAAGCAATATTAATAAATTGGCCAAAGCCTTGTTTCTTCATAACAGGTAATCCAGCCGCGATGCCATGGAGAACTCCGCGGATATTCACATCAATCATGCGGTTCCACTCGTCCAGTTTCAGCGCCTCCAAGGGGGATAGTGGCATGATGCCTGCATTATTGAGAATGACGTCAATCCGGCCAAATCGGCTAAGTGCGAAGTCGATAAAAGATTCCATTTGATCGCAATGTACGACATCCAATGCTTGGTATATCGCAGATCCGCCTTCTGCAATCAATGTGGAGGCAAGCTTCTCCAATCTGTCGGTACGCCTTGCTCCCAATACCACATGGGCACCATGTTGAGCCAGCAACCGCGCTGCTGCTTCTCCAATCCCGCTGCTCGCGCCTGTAATCGCTACTACTTTCCCTTTCACGTTAGACAAGTGCTTTTCCTCCTCGTTATATTTTTCAAATACAGATCGCATTGTGAACACGAACGCAAGCTATTCTTCTCGATACAAAATCATCCCAGCATGATAAAGAATACCGTTCCGAAAATCGCCATCAGCCGTGAATCCCGTATCATCTACATATTCGATGTGATCGCCTTCGATGAAATAGCGGCCTTGATAGGCGCTTTTCCGATCGCCGCGAGCTTCGTCATAACGTCCGTTGGGCAATAGTTCGTGACGGATATATCCGTCCTTGGTAACCCACATTCCTACATACGGATGATGTTCCCGATTTGCATTATTAGATGGATCCATTCCACATTCACCCTCTACTCTCTTGTCTAATCCTAGTCTTGAGTCGATTATCAGCCTGGAATTGCAACACGCTGAATATCAGTAACAGGATCAGCATCTGATTCACCTTTTGCATCAATCTCCCCTCGACCTATCATCTCTTGGGATATTTTCATTATGAGGTACGCGGACGTCAGTGCGGTAGCCAAATCCATGAGAGTTCTTGCCTAATCCTCCAAAGTTTATTAGTATTGAATCATATCCAATCGGGGAGGCACGAATATTATGAAGTTAGATGACGAGGGGCAACAACTGCAAAGGGAACTGGCGGCGTATATAGAAAAATACACTGGTAAAGACGGCACGCACTCTACATACATACCCGATCTGCATTTTATACGAGCATCCAAGGAGACCGAACCGATCCACTCCATTCATGAACCTGCGCTCTGCGTTGTCGCTCAGGGTACGAAATTGATGATGCTGGCAAAAGAAAGTTATCTCTACGACTCATCCAGTTATCTGGTCGTTTCCATGCACTTGCCCGTTTCCGGGCAAGTGGTTGAAGCAACATCGGAACGTCCCTACCTGTGCCTCCGGCTGGATTTTGATAAGCAGCAAATTTTCGATTTGATCAAACAATGCGATAAGACCCCCAAAAAACCAACTCACTCACAAAGAGCTCTATTCGTTAGCAAAATGAATCGATCGCTGCTTGATGCCATTGTCCGACTCGTTCGCCTTCTGGATACGCCGGAGGATATTCCCGTAATTGCTCCTCTGATCACGCAGGAAATTCTTTATCGAATTCTTCAAGAGGAACAAGGCCAATCCATAAAACAGTTCGCCATGAGCGGAAGTCATGCCGAACGAATCGCAAAAGTAGTTCAATTGATCGAACGTGATTTTAATCAGCCGCTTCCGATCGATATGCTTGCCGCTGCTGTAAATATAAGCCCTTCTTCACTTCATCATCACTTTAAAGAAATAACCGCCATGAGTCCGCTTCAATATCAAAAACAAGTCAGATTGCAAGAGGCTCGCCGCCTTTTGCTCTCCGAGACGATCGGAGCAGCGGATGCCGGATTTCAAGTGGGTTATGAAAGCCCCTCCCAATTCAACAGGGAATACGCCCGAATGTTCGGCATGCCTCCGGTTCGAGATATCAAACGTCTTCGCGATTCACTGGGACTCGTTACGAATTGAGCAAAGCTTGACTCTACTCTAAGACAAAGCCCCCAACCAGATTGGCGGGGGGCTTGAAATGTTATAAAGTTTGGGGAAAACGGTGGAATCTAAAATAAGAAAGCTGTAAAACCAAATCGAATTACCATTTACTACTCAATCAAAAATCACAAAGGGCGGATCATCCTTGAGTGTTGCACGGCTTTCATCTAAAAACTATCCTCTCTATCAAATTTTTCTACTTGTAGGTCAACTTTGTTCACGTTTCGAACAAATGTAAATGTCAATCATAAAGTTGACCACCGTGCTCATCAAAAAATTGACCACCTTGGCAAAGAAGTAGCCACCCGACGGGTGGATAATTTTTTCATGATCACGACCGTTGCATACTTTTGTTTAAAGCGGTAGCTCTCACCGTTCATCGCAAAGATATGGGCTCGATGAGTAAGCCGATCAACAAGAGCGGCTGTCATTTGCTCATC
>NZ_JAECVR010000048.1 GCF_016055185.1 Paenactinomyces guangxiensis | reverse complement strand
GACTGGGTTTCTTAAGTTTTGCCTTTTTTAGATAACAGGGGCTTTATAATTTCCAATTTCCCTGTTTCAATGGCTTGACATATTACCGCAGGACTTTTCAAATCATAATGAATCTCATTCACTTCTACAATTCCTATAGCATTTCTTGCTTTTTGTAAAACCATTCCTTCAGATCAGCCTCTCCTGCACATCAAGACAAGAAAGGAAGTTTGTGATACGATAAACATGTTCGGTTGTTAATCCGACCCTGTTGAAAGCTGGAGGTAGATGTGATGACCAAGATCGACACGCTGTTAAAGCGGGCGCTCGACGGTGAACGGCTCGGGTTGGAAGATGGGATTGCCCTTTGGGAGAGCGATCAGATCGAAAAATTAGGCTGGGTCGCTAACCAATTGATGGAGCGGCGACACCCTGAACCCATCACCACGTTTGTGATCGGACGCAATGTCAACTATACCAATGTTTGTGATACTTACTGCCGTTTTTGTGCCTTCTACCGTGCTCCGGGCTCTGAAGAAGGCTATGTTCTTCCAAATGAAGTAATTTTCCAAAAAATTAAAGAGACCGTGGATGTAGGGGGAACAGAAATTTTGATGCAAGGGGGGACCAATCCCAACTTGCCATTTAGCTATTACACAGATCTGCTGCGGGAAATCAAAAAGCGTTTCCCGACCATCCACATGCACTCTTTCTCCCCTGCGGAAATTTTAAAGATGAAAGAGGTTTCCGGCCTTCCTCTGGAACAGGTGATCCGAGAGTTGCGCGACGCCGGGCTTGATTCGATTCCCGGAGGCGGAGCAGAGATTTTGGACGACCGGATTCGCAGAAAGATCAGCCGATTAAAAGGATCCTGGCGCGATTGGATGGATGTGATGCAAACCGCTCAGCGCATCGGGATGTCCACGACGGCGACGATGGTGATCGGATTTGGGGAAACATTGGAGGAACGGGTGATGCACTTATTGCGGGTACGTGAAGCCCAGGACGAAACGAAAGGCTTCCTGGCGTTTATCGTGTGGACTTTTCAACCCGATCATACCAACTTAAAGCGTGAAAAGCTTTCAGCTGAGGAATATCTGAAAGCTGTTGCTGTTTGCCGCATTATGCTTGATAACATCCCCAATTTCCAATCTTCTTGGGTGACCATGGGGCCGGAGATCGGTAAATTGTCTCTCCGGTATGGCTGCAACGACTTTGGCAGCACGATGATGGAAGAGAATGTGGTTTCTGCCGCAGGTACCACTCATAAAGTAAACACCAATTTAACGCTCCGCCTCATCCGCGAAGCGGGCAAAATCCCCGCCCAGCGCAATACGAAATATGAGATTTTGCGCGTTTTTGAAGAAGGAGAGCAAGCAGAGCGCGATTTTGTCATGCAAAACTAAAACTTTAGCCCGATGTCCAACAATCATGGTTGGACACCGGGCTTTTTTGATTAGTGAAGATTTTGTGCTGCTTTGCTTTTTGTCCGCGCACCGACAAAAAAAGTAACAGCGGATAAACCAAAAAGGTTGCCAGGCTGCACATGGATCCTACTCCCCAAAATCCAAATTCATAGAGGAGAGCGGATGAGAGAGCTGTAGCCACCGTCATTCCCGCATACATGGCTGAGCTGTTGAGTGAAAGAACCATTCCCCTTGCTGCCGGGTTCAACTCGGAAATCAGTGCAGTGAGCGCAGCATGGCCAAATCCAAAAGCGGTCGCCCAACAAATGTGAATAATGACCGCAACAACCACTTCTTTGGTTGGGATGACGGAAAGTGAAAAGAGACTGGCCGCCGCACAAACACTGCTGAAGCCGATCATTTTTTTCTTTCCGTACCGGTCTGACCATTTTCCTCCGACAAAACTCCCAACCACACTCCCAAGCCCTGCCAGCGATAGAATGACGCCAACTTCACTAACTGAGAGCTGAAAACGAGTATGATAAAAAACACCCGTGTTTGCAAACATTCCCTGCAGCCCGCCAAACCAGAGAAAAGTGGCCAACAGAGAAAACAATACCGGTATATCAAAGATCGCCATGTGAAAAGGTTTAAAAATGCCCTGCAAGATTGGGCTTTCCGTCCTTTTTCCGTGGTCCCGTTGGATGCCTGTTATCAGCAAAATAAAAGTGAAAAGACAAAAGAAGCTGATGCTCCAAAAGGACCAGCGCCACGAAATCAGATCAGCCATAAAACTCCCCAGTGGTACTCCAACCAGAGTGGACATCGTTAAGGAACCTGTCACAATCCCCATTGCCTGTCCACGCTTTTCGTAAGGAAACCGATCCCCCACGAGAGAGAATACAGCCGGCTCAAGAATACCGGCCCCTAAGCCTGTGATTACCCGAAAAATGAGCAACTCCATGAGACTGCTGGCAAAAGCGGTTAATGCTGTTCCCAGAGCAAGCACAAACATTCCCAGCAATATCATGTTTTTTCGTCCAAATCGGTCGGATATTGCTCCAAATACCGGAGCAAATAACATGTAGGCTAAGGCATACACCGTTACGGTTAAAGCTCCAAATCCATGTTCATTCCCATAGATGCCGCCACAGCAGGGAGAAGAGGCACCGTAAGGATAGAATCAAACCCAACAAAAAAGGAACAAAGGGATAATAGAAACAGGATTTTCTTATGTGGCATCAGCAAACCCTCCATTATGATTAATTAATTAATTATTAGGTAATTAACTATATGGCCTGCTAACCGGTTAAGAGCAATAGCAGCAGTCAACCGGGTTAGATTCCCGTAACGATTCCTGCGGTCACTCTTTACCGCCATCCAATTCCTCCAGAAGTTGGAATAAGAGAGCTTGCTTCTCCGGAGATAAGCGTTTGAAACGAGCAGAGATCGCCTCTACATAAACGGGCCATACCTGCTCCAATGTTTTCTCGCCGGCTGGAGTCATATGAACCAAAATACGTCGCCTGTCGGCCGGGTCAAACTCACGCCGCACCATTCCCTGTGCTTCCAGTGCTTTGAGGAGTCCGCTCACATTGGCGCGTGTAACGGCGAGATCATCTCCCAACTCGGAAGGTAACATGGGTTTGTTAAAGCGCCGGAGAGAAACAAGCAGACAAAGGCGACCCAATGTAAGCCCCCATGGCTGCAATTTTTCCTCCAGCTGCCGCACCATGATGATGTTGGTTTTATATAAGCTGAGGAACAGTTGAACGGGAAGGGCGCTATTTGAAAAATCCCAATGTGCCATAAAAACTCCTCCTTATAGTTAACTACCTAATTATTTCGGTATTAATTATATCGCTGAACTCGTTTCCAGTCCATCTTTTAAAAATCGGACTCTTCTATGTTGATTAACGGAACATAATCTTTTATGTTTTTTGATTGGAAGACTATTATACTTATTAGTAGATGAATTTTTATACAGAAAAGGAGAAGGAAAAGTGGAAGGAAGAACTCATTTTGCCATTGGGATTGCCTGCGGTGTGGGACTTGCGTGTACGGTCGGTGATACTAAAGATGTAATGAATTTAAGCCTGACGATTATTACGGCCGGAATGGCATCTATTTTACCGGATATTGATGAAGACGGCAGTCTGATTAATAATTTTATCTTCCCCTCGTTAAAAAGAACCTATCGTTCATTTGCATTAGCAGCCATTGGTGTGGTGATGGTCCTTATGTATTTTCTCAAAGGACTGCCTGACTGGGTTTTATATACAGGGATCTTCGCCGCCGGAGTGGCTTACGTACCGCATCGCAGTGTGACACATTCCTTTTTGTCATGTGCTTATATCACATGGATCATTTACCAAGCTGTGCCCGAATACACATATGCTGTAGCGATCGGGTATATGTCCCACCTGCTTGCAGATGCCGTCACCAGCGCCGGTGTTCCTTTTTTATGGCCCTATTCAAAGAAATTTAGCCTGAAGAAGTTAGGGATCAAAGTAAAAAGCGGTGGAACAGTGGACCGGTGGGTGGCTCGTATCGCCCTTATCCTTAGCTGTATCGGGTTTCTCTATCTGATCGGACAGGTTTTTTATGATGAAGCAACGGCTGCCGGTTGGATTTCTTGAACATCAAGCGGGTACTAGAGGAAAGGATTTACAACAGCTAAACCCGGGGTCAAGCAAATGTGGACGTATATGGTCTTTTCCCCGCCCATATACTAGAAAATAACCATCATGGACAACGAAGGGGGGAGCCGAATGGCTTACCTGGTCTCCATTTTTCTCAAAGAGCGGGCGAAAGTGATCCAACTGAGAGCTTGTTTGGAGACATTGATCACTCAGTTACAAGAGAAAGGGTTTGGCTGTTCACTGGAAGAGCGAATCATTGGGGACCGTCAGTTTTTCCTGTGTACGAGCGGCAGCAAAAATCGATCGCAGGAAAGGAAATGGCAAAAGCTGCTCGGACAAACGATGGCCGAATTTATCTGTGACTGCCAGGAGCCGGAGATGATTCGCCACATTATCCGGAGCGAGTATCAGGTTCAATACACGAAAGAAATTACTCAGATTGAAGGTTATGCCAGACGCTTACTGGAGAGCAGTGCCTGGGAACATGCCAGAATCGTATATGTAAGTCGAAGACAGAAACTGGCGAAACAGATTTCTTTATACTTAAAAGAAAGCAATAAGATGGCCGTGGACGGATTTGTCCGCTTTCGTATGAAAACCTATCGAAAAGCACTTTCTAAATGTGTGAAAGAAGCGCTGGACGAGTATTTGCTTGATAAGGAGTATAAAGAGTTTATCCAGTTATTGCGCTACTTCGTTTCAGTCCAGATTCCGAAAATGGATGTAGTGCATGTGATTCATCAAGGAAGACGGCGGCTTCATATGCTCAAAGCAGACGGAACCCCCTTGAAGTTTAAAGAGATGGACGGGGCAGCGCACGAAGTGATGGAACCCACGTTTTCCCACGAAGATTTTATTGTAAGCACTTTGCTCAACATCGCCCCGGAAAAAGTGATATTACATACCAGAGACCCGGAAGAAAACATTGTTCGCACCTTAATTCAGATCTTTGAAGACAGAATTCTGGTCTGCAACAGTTGCAGCAAGTGCGGTATTCCGCTGAATTTTCACGGAGATGCTTGACTAAGACAAACCCGGTTGGTTATAATACATACAAATTTTTCATTTAAAGCGATGACGGGGACATGAATATTTTTCTATGGTACCAGAGAATAGGGGTCATCGGCTGCAAGCCCCTTTACCCGCTGGAAAAGTATTTACCACCTTC
>NZ_JAECVR010000047.1 GCF_016055185.1 Paenactinomyces guangxiensis | reverse complement strand
TGAATGCAACTTGACATACTTGACCAAGTGTGTCATTTGCTTTATTCCATATCTAATTTTCAAGGTGCGTTTGTTTCGTTTGCGTTCACCGCTCACCGCGGCGACAAGAATTAATATAGCACAGGGTACAAATCCATGCAACCCTTTTTTTATAAAAATATTTATACCAACTTCTTCCACTCGTGCAGCGTAATGCTGAAAAAGCAATAACACCCCGGCCGCAGACAGAAGGCAAGGGTGTTATTTCAAGCTGATTGATTCTAACTAGATTGCTTCAGTTGCATATTTTATTTCCATTTCTAACTGTTTAGCCTGTTGTTCAGCACTATGATCGTCCCAGCCCAGTTTATCTTTCATAAACTGAACAACTGTTTCCTTCCACTCTCTGACCCAGGCTATATCAAATAATAAACTTCCTGTCCGGCGGATAAAAAAGTCAGCGGGAGTTGCTACCATTTCATTCTCTATGCCATAAACCAATGAACCATACACTTCGAGACCCATCCCATATTGTTCGGCTTCTTTTCTTCCTTTTGAAATCACTTCGTAAACGAGATCAACGTTACTGCCATAACGGTTAGCCAGCCGGGAAGCTTCTTTTTTCGTTAAGCCCAACTGCATACCTTCTGCTACCTTTTTCTCAATAAATGCGGGAAGTTGGCCAGGACCGCCCAGATCGCCCCCAGACAGGACAATTCGCTCTGTATGGCATGGTTTATATTTGGTTCCCTGTTCCGCAGCTAGTTCAGATGTAACCAGATCTACCACTCTCTCTGCCATCTTGCGGTATCCGGTCAATTTCCCACCCGCTATTGTGATCAGTCCGGTCGGAGAGTGAAAAATTTCATCTTTACGGGAAATTTCCGAAGGCGATTTCCCTTCCTCATGGATTAGCGGACGAATCCCGGCCCAACTGGATTCCACATCTTCAGCAGTCAACTGGATGGTCGGGAACATATGATTGGCTGCTGTAAGGATATAGTCGCGATCTTCTTTTGTCACCCTTGGATGAACAAGATCTTCATGGTAATCGGTGTCAGTGGTTCCGATATATGTTTTGCCTTCACGCGGAATCGCAAAAACCATGCGGCCGTCCGGTGTATCAAAATAAACAGCTTGTCTGAGAGGAAATCTGTTTTGATCTACGACCAGATGGACTCCTTTTGTCCAATGCAGATATTTTCCCCTTTTGGAGCCATCTTTCTCACGCAATTCGTCTACCCACGGTCCGGTAGCGTTGACAATTTTTTTGGCGTACAGTTCAAATTTCTTATGGCTCAGCAAGTCTGCTACCCTGACACCCGCCAGTTTTCCGTCCCGATAGATCAAATCTTCTGCCCTCATGTAATTAAATGCCCTGGCGCCAAACTGGACTGCCTTTTTTAATACTTCCAGCGTTAGGCGCGCATCATCAGTCCGGTATTCAACATAATAGCCTGAGCCCTTTAATCCTTTTTCACGCAATAAAGGTTCCTTCCGCAAGGTTTCTGCCTTATTTAGCATCTGGCGGCGCTCACTTTTTTTAACGCCTGCCAGAAAGTCGTAAAGCCGAATACCCACTGAACTGGCAAGTTTTCCGTAGGTGCCCCCTTTGACAATCGGCAAGAGCATCCACTCTGGTTTAGTGATATGAGGTCCATTTTCGTAAACAATGGCGCGTTCTTTTCCCACTTCTGCAACAAGGCCAAATTCCAGTTGTTTTAAATAGCGCAAACCGCCGTGAACAAGTTTTGTGGAACGGCTGGATGTCCCGGCTCCAAAATCTTGCATTTCAATCAGAACGGTTTTGATTCCTCTCGTCTGTGCATCTAAAGCGATGCCAGCACCCGTAATCCCACCTCCGATGACCAGCAAATCGATCTCCTCAGCAGCAATATCTTTAGTATCCTCTTCGCGATTTATTACAGAAAACATAGATAAACCTCCCTGTGAAAAAAGAAAAAACCACACAACCCCATGCAATGGTGCATGAAGAAATGTGGTTCATCTCCTGATCTCACCCATCATTAACTTGTAAGGTTAAAGCCATTATTTAAAAGTTCGAGTCGCATGAATTGCTTTTACCCAACCATTATATAACTTTTCCCTGGTATTGTCATCCATGCGGGGATCATATGTGCGGTCAATATTCCAATTACGGGCGATTTCCTGCTTATCTTCCCAGAAACCGACAGCTAACCCCGCCAGATAAGCCGCACCCAGTGCTGTTGTTTCCAACACGACCGGCCTTTCCACCGGGACGCCCAGAATATCACTCTGGAATTGCATGAGGAAGTTGTTGGCGGTTGCTCCCCCATCCACGCGCAACTTTTTCAGTTGAATTGATGAATCTGCCTCCATGGAGGCTAAAACATCCTTGGTTTGATATGCTAATGATTCCAATGTAGCACGTACAAAGTGAGCCTGGGTCGTTCCCCGGGTCAAGCCAAAGACAGCCCCCCGGACATCACTATCCCAGTATGGCGTTCCCAGTCCGACAAAAGCCGGCACAACATATACCCCGTCTGTTGAGTCCACCTGATCAGCCAGATCTTCTGTTTGAGCCGCAGATTTAATCAGTTGCAAACCATCACGCAACCATTGAACAGCTGATCCTGCTACAAAGATACTGCCTTCAAGCGCATATTCGATTTTTCCACCCAATCCCCATGCAATTGTAGTTAACAGTCCATGCCGAGAACGGACGGCGTTTTCGCCGGTATTCATCAACATAAAGCATCCGGTGCCATACGTGTTTTTGGCCATTCCCGGTTCAAAGCAGGCCTGTCCAAACAAGGCTGCCTGCTGGTCACCGGCGATTCCTGAGATCGGGACCTCTTCGCCAAAGAATAGGGATTTTTCGGTAACCGTATACACTTCAGAAGAGGAACAAACCTCTGGCAGCATAGACATTGGAACCTCTAAAACATCGAGCAATTCTTCGTCCCACTTCAGGTCATAAATATTGTACATAAGTGTACGAGATGCATTGGTATAATCGGTCACATGCTTTTTACCACCGGACAGCTTCCAGACCAGCCAGGTATCAATTGTTCCAAAAAGAAGATCACCATTCTCCGCTTTTTCGCGTGCACCTGGCACATGGTCCAGAATCCATTTTACTTTCGTACCGGAGAAATAGGCATCAATCAACAATCCGGTCTTGTTGCGGAATAAATCGTTATATCCTTTTTCTTTTAATTCTTCACAAATCCCGGCAGTTTGTCTGGATTGCCAGACAATCGCATGATAAACAGGCTGTCCAGTATGCCTGTCCCAAACCACTGCTGTTTCCCGCTGGTTAGTGATGCCAATCGCTGCTATTTCACTGGCCGCAATCGCACACTTGGCGAGTACTTCCGAAATAACGCTCTGTACGGTTCCCCAAATCTCCATTGCATCATGCTCTACCCAGCCGGCTTGCGGGAAAATCTGCTTAAACTCTTTTTGCGCAATGGCGGCAATATTTCCGTTTTCGTCAAACAGGATTGCTCTTGAGCTTGTTGTTCCCTGGTCAATAGACAATACATATTTCTTTTTCATCGCAAAGATCCCCCATTTTCGTTTTATTAGTGGAATACACCGAGATAGATAACTGCTGCCAGTACCGCACCCAGGACAGGGCCTGCAACCGGGATCCATGCATAGCCCCAATCGGAAGAACCTTTGCCTGCAATGGGCAGAACAGCGTGGGCGATCCGAGGTCCGAGGTCACGGGCAGGGTTGATGGCATATCCTGTTGTTCCACCGAGGGACAGGCCGATTGCAACGATTAAGAAACCAACAACAAGAGTTTGCAACCCTTCGGCAAAGACAAGTCCTTTGGCCCCAAAAGCCAACAAAACGAAAACTAAGACAAACGTTCCGATGATCTCGCTCACCAAGTTAGCAAATGGTTTACGAATAGCCGGACCGGTTGCAAATACAGCCAACTTCGCCTCCGCATCATCAGTTTCCTTCCAGTGAGGGAGATAGTGAAGCCAGACAACAACTGCACCGAGAAATGCACCAATCATCTGGGCGACGATCATCGGGACCACTTCCACCCAGGCCAGTTTGCCCGCTAAGGCAAACCCCAGAGTTAACGCAGGATTGAGGTATGCGCCGCTATAGTGTCCTACTACATACGCAGCAATCATGACAGCAAATCCCCAGCCAAATGTAATGACAATCCACCCGGAATTTTGCGCTTTTGATTTGTTTAAAAGAACTCCGGCAACAACCCCGTCACCAAGCATGATCAGAATCATCGTTCCAATCAGCTCAGCCAGAAAATGCGACATACACATCCCCCTTTTTATTAATTATTGGAAGATTGCCACAATCAGATGAAAATAAAAAGAATCACTAAAGAACTTTCCCTTGAAGTCAAGAAAAAGAATTAGTGATTCTCCTCATCTCATCACTGCTATTAACTTGTATTTATTATGGAAGCGGTTTCAATTATTATGTTACTAGATTATATATATTTTTGCAATAGTTTTCTTAGAAAAATGTTTTCCATATCCTTTCGCTTGATGTGGTTGCGGCAACAGCTCCGGCTCCAATTGATTCATTCACTTCTTCGATGGTCCGAATCAGCCCGCCGGCTAAAATGGGAATGCCTGTATTTTCCGCAACTTCTTTGATGATATGCGGCATAATCCCCGGCAGAACCTCAATGTAATCGGGTTTAAATGTTTTGAGCAGTCGGTAGCTCGTACTCAGTGCATGGGTATCTAGCAAAAAAATCCGCTGAATCGCGATCAATGACTTTTTCTTGGCTATGCTTACCACCGGTGTCCGGGTAGATATTAATCCGGCAGGTTTTATAGACTGACACAAAAACTCAGCCGCATATTCATCACTGCGCAGACCTTGAATTAAATCAACATGTAACAAAACTTTTTTGTGATGGCGGTTCGCTAAGTTGATCAGAGATTTTAATTGGGCAACATGGCTGTCCAGCAAAACGATATACTCAAACCTGGTTTTCATTAATTTTTCAAAATCCTTAATACTTTTTGCTGCCGGCAGGACTTTTTGTCCGTTAAAATGCATTTTCATTTCCTCCTATACCTCCAAGGAACCCTTGAAAATAGATTGTACAAACTTTGGTATTGGTACACTCAATAGTTAGCGAAAAAAGAAAAAAACCTCTTCATTCTTCCAGAATAAAGAGGTTTCACTGGTATTCCCTGAAAACTAAAGAGTGAGTAATGACACGACCTGAGAAAGTTTGGTTAATGATGTATCCGCAGGATACTCCGTAGAAAGGAGGTGATCCATCCCCACCTTCCGGTAGGGATACCTTGTTACGACTTCACCCCAATCATCTGCCCCAC
>NZ_JAECVR010000046.1 GCF_016055185.1 Paenactinomyces guangxiensis | reverse complement strand
AGCAACCAAATCTACACGCCTGGAAGGAAGGTGGATCGATGAGGTAAACACCTCCTCAATATCCTTCGGTAATATCCCAGTTAATGGAAATCTAGACTGGGTTTCTTAAGTTTTGCCTTTTTTAGATAACAGGGGCTTTATAATTTCCAATTTCCCTGTTTCAATGGCTTGACATATTACCGCAGGACTTTTCTCTCTACGCTGGCTGCAAACTATGGCAGCATCGTCAATCCCAGGGTCAAACAACATGAACAGAATAACGATTTAGGGCAGCATTTTCTGGCCAGCCATACGATGGGGAGCGGGCCCTATCAACTGGCGGAGTGGAAAAAAGGGCAGTATTTTAAACTGGAACCAAACCCCCACTCTCCCGTCAAGCCCGCCTTTAAAAAAATATATTTTAAAATCGTAACTGATCCGTCCGCTCAACGGTTGCAACTGGAAAAAGGGGAAATTGATATCGCTGAGGGGATTCCGGTTGAGCAGCTGCAGGGACTTTCCAGAGCCAAAAATGTTCAACTCCTGCAAAAGCCCAGTTTGTTTGTCGACTACGTCTATATCAATTCCTCCAGGGGAAATCCGGCGCTAAAAAACCCTAAGGTCCGGCAAGCGTTAAGCTATGCCATCGATTACGGCGCTTTGACAAAAGCCGTCCAACAGGGCTATGCCACACAAATGAGGGGCCCCATTCCATCGGGGTTGTGGGGACATGACAAAAATGCCAAACAATACACACATGATGTCAATCAAGCAAAAGCATTCCTGGCTGAAGCCGGGGTTTCCAACCTCTCTCTCACCCTCCTCTACTCGGACAACAAACCCTGGTGGGAGACAGAAGCACTGGCTCTGCAATCTTACCTCGCGGAAGCCGGCGTAAAAATAAACATGAAGAAAGTAGCATATGCAACGATGCGGGAGATGATCGACCAGGGACAGTTTGATCTCTGTCTGGGTGTGTGGAGCCCTGACTTTGGCGATCCGTATATGTTTATGAATTACTGGTTTGACTCCAATAATTTCGGATTGGCGGGAAACCGGGCCTTCTATAAAAATGATCAGGTTGACCGGTACTTGCGGCAGGCGGCCACGGTCAACAACCAGGCAGAGCGTGAAAAGCTGTACCAAAAAGTACAACAGATTGTGATTGACGAAGCGCCTTATATTTACCTGTACCAGAAAGACTTTATTCTGCCCATCAATAAACAGGTCAAGGGCTTTGTCTATAATCCGATGCTGGAAGGAATCTATAATCTGGCGGACATGTCCAAATAGGTATCAGAAGAAAAAATGATCATCACGCTGACGGGAGTTGTTTTCTCATGAAGCAAATCATCGCAAAACGCCTGGGTCTCCTTTTTCTTGTGGTATTTGGCGTTACATTTATCACCTTTTTGCTCTCCCACATCATTCCCGGCGATCCGGCCAGAATGATGGTCGGCCAGCGGGCAAATGAGGAAACACTTGAGCAAGTCCGTCATCAACTGGGCCTGGACCAACCGGTCTGGGTTCAATATTTTATTTACATCAAGGCGATTCTCCGGGGAGACCTGGGTATTTCGATACGCACCCAACAACCGGTGATTGATGACCTGATCGCCTTTTTCCCCGCTACGCTTGAACTGGCCTTACTTGCTTTCTTCTTTGCCCTGCTGGTTGGGATCCCGCTTGGTGTGATGGCAGCGGTCAAAAAAGATACGCTCTGGGATCATGCCGGGCGGCTGTTTTCCATCGCCGGGGTATCTACACCCGTATTTTGGAGCGGCCTTGTCCTCATCCTGATTTTCTACGGCTATTCGGGATGGTTTCCCTCGACGGGCCGGCTGGATCTTGACATTCACCCCCCGACTCACGTCACTGGTTTATATCTGTTGGACAGCCTTTTATCGGGAGACTGGATCGCTTTTAAAAACAGCTTATGGCATATCTTTCTCCCTGCTGTTACCCTTTCTTATGCCCAATTGGCGATTATCACCCGCCAGGTTCGTGCCAGCATGCTGGAGGTGCTCAGCCAGGATTATATCAGAACGGCCAAGGCCAACGGGATCAGCGGCCCGCTTCTTTTGTTCCGTTACGCTTTGCGCAATGCCCTCATCCCTACCATTACGGTGGTTGGCCTTTCGTTTGGCTCTCTGCTCGGGGGAGCAGTCGTGACAGAAACCATTTTCGGCTGGCCCGGGATGGGCAAATATGTGGTAGACTCGATCGCTTATCTGGACTATCCGGCCATTACCGGCTTTACTCTGCTCATCTCCATCGGCTATGTGCTGATCAATTTAATCGTCGATATCACCTATTTTCTGTTGGACCCGCAGATTAAAGAGTGAAAGGGGAGCCATGATGCAAACCCAGATGAACATCAGTCCGGTCAAGAAAGAGGGCAGCCTATTTTTCTATAAATTCATAAAAAATAAAATGGCTTTAGCCGGTTTTGCCATCCTTGGAGTGATTCTGGTCTGTTCCCTGTTTGCTCCTTTTCTGACCAGTTACGACCCAACCAGGACAAATATTGGCCAGCAATTTCAAGCTCCTTCCGCCCTTCACTGGTTTGGGACGGATGAAGTAGGACGGGATATTTTTAGCCGTGTTCTTTACGGCTCACGCCTGTCCCTAGGCATCGGCATCACCGTCGTGGTTTCCGCTGGCACCATTGGCACTTTCCTGGGCACCATCTCCGGCTATCTCGGCGGGAAGGTCGATCAGGTGATCATGCGGATCATGGATATGGTGCTGGCCTTTCCGACATTGATATTAGCAATGGCCTTAGCCGCCGCTCTGGGACCCAATTTATTGAATGCCATGATCGCGATTGCCATTGTTAAAATTCCTGTTTATGTCCGTCTGGCCCGCGGGGAGACACTTGCCCTCAGAGAAAAGCTTTTTGTGCAGGCCGCAGTTACCTTCGGAATTCCATCCTGGCGCATTATCGCCCGCCATATCGTCCCGAATGCCATTTCTCCCGTGGTGATCCAGGTCACCCTTGATATCGGGGATGCAATTCTTATGGTTGCTACGCTGGGTTTTCTCGGTTTGGGCGCCCAACCCCCTACGCCTGAATGGGGAGCCATGATCAGCATCGGTTGGAAATATCTGTTGGACTATTGGTGGTACCCCACTTTTCCGGGTCTGGCCCTCTTTCTTGCCTCCGGTGCCTTAAATCTGATCGGTGACGGAATTCGGGACATATTGGACCCAAAATCGAGCCGCTAGGAGGAATGAAGATGCTGCTGGAGATCAAAAACCTGTCTGTGGAGTTTCACAGCATGCGGGGGATGGTACGGGCTTTGCATGAGGTAAGCCTGTCTGTCGATCGCGGGGAAGTGGTTGGCATTGTGGGCGAATCAGGGTCAGGGAAATCAGTCACTGCTCTGGCCATACTGGGTTTATTAGAAAAAAACGCCGCCATCCCCTCCGGAGAAATATGGTTTTCCGGGCAAAACATACTCGCCCTGAGCCAAAAAGAGAAACAGTCCATTCGCGGCAAACGGATCGGCATGGTCTTTCAGGAGCCGATGACAGCCCTTCATCCCACCATGCGCAGCGTTGCCCGATCTGGCAGACCCCAAACAGCCCTTGACCACAATCGGCGGCGAAGTTCCCAATCTTCATGAACGCCCTCCCGGCTGTCCTTTTGCTCCACGGTGCAGCAAGGTGATGGACAGATGCGTAAGTGAGCGGCCCCCACTTGAGCCACGGTCGCCCGGACATCATGCAGCCTGTTGGGCAGGGAGGGAAACAACATGAAAAAACTCATTGAATTTGACCATGTCCATAAACAGTACGGGAAGGGAAAGCATGTTGTCTCTGCTGTTCAAGACGCAAGTTTTGCGATCAGGCAGGGAGAGGTATTCGGGCTGGTCGGCGAATCCGGCTCCGGCAAAAGCACATTGGGAAAAATATGTATCGGCCTGGAAGCTCCGACCGCCGGAACCATCACCTACCTTGATGCCTCGCTCTGGAATAGGGGCAAGTTTTCACGCAAACGTTCAGGGGAGATTCAGATCGTCTTCCAGGACCCCCAGTCTTCCCTTGATTCCCGGATGACGGTAAAAGAAATCATCCTTGAACCACTTTATGCGCTCCGCCCGTCTGAACGAAAAGAGAGGGGATCAACGGAACGGTTCCACTCTTTAATAAGAAAAGTCGGCCTGAACCCGGAACACCTTTCGCGCTATCCCCATGAGTTCAGCGGCGGCCAGCGCCAGCGAATCGCCATCGCCCGGGCTCTGGTCACTGATCCGGCGTTTGTTGTCCTGGACGAACCCACATCCGCCTTAGATGTATCCGTACAAGCACAAGTATTAAATTTATTGAAGGAACTGAGGAAGGGAAAGAATTTAACCTACCTTTTCATTTCGCATAACATCTCCGTCATCCGCTACATGTGTGACCGGGTTGCTGTGATGTACAAGGGAAAAATAGTGGAAATCGGACCTGCTCCGGCAATCTTTGAAGCACCCTGTCATCCGTATACCCGGATTCTTCTCTCTTCTCTTCCAAGCATCCGCGAAAAGAGAAAATCCGGGATTCATTTTGCCGAACCTAAAAAAGCAGCTACGCCTGACGCCTGTATCTTTTATGAAAAATGCCCAACCAGGACGGACAAGTGCTTGCAATCTCCTCCTTTGACCGGACAAAAAGAAGGACACGTTGTGGCATGCCACTATGCGGAAGGAAGCAGAAATCCAATTTAAAAAATATGGCTTCCGGATGCTGTCACATTTGATCATGTCCTGCGAAAACGGGTTCCAACTGCCCAATTGGACCGGTGGAACCCGAAAACCACATCACGCAGCTGAGCTGATAAAAATCACCCACTTCGCAAACAGATTCCTATATGCCTCACAACAGGAAATTTTCGGTTGATTATCTGCTCGTTCTATTCTATAATTGTAATCAATATACATTATTTAAAAAATATGTAAATTCTAAGACCTTCACACTCGTACATATGCTCTCTTTTATCTTCTGCAAGGATCACTGTCTCTTTTCTGCAATTGCATCATTCCTGTTGTTCCATTACCTGTTGCGTGCCTGATCGTAAGGCGACAAATTTTTTATCTCTTTGCACCCCACTTTACACAAGGAGTGATTTGTTAGTGGAACCCGTACAACAACCCCAATCTGTCTCTTCCGCTGACCCCGCTCAAAACAAGAAAGCTTCCATCTCTCTTGTATTGGGAGTTCTGGGGGTCATCGGCTCACTTATTTATGCTTTAGCGGGCGTTTTATTTGGTGCCGCCGGGCTGATCGTGTCATTTAGCGGCCGAAAATCTGAAAAGAAAAATCTGGCGACTGCAGGAATGGTGTTAAGTATCCTGGGGATTGCTCTAGGAGCTTTTGCGTTCGTTCTGAAATTTTTTGCTTTCTAGCCGATCAAAAGTACATCTTTCAAAAGCCGTTTCCTTGAGCAAAGGCCCAAGGAAACGGCTTTTCTTTTATAATTTTTACAGCTTCTTTGAGCGTACTATTTGTCAGCTTGATTGCAGCCATCACTAAATAAAACACATTCTCCATGTTCAAGATCCATGATCATGTACCCATCACCTATTTTTATCTTTAGATATGAAAAAAAGAGCTAACCCGCATGGGTTAGCCCTTGTGTCTGCCTGGCAACGTCCTACTCTCCCGGGGGCCTTCGCCCCAAGTACCATCGGCGCTGGAGGGCTTAACGGTCGTGTTCGGGATGGGAACGAGTGGATCCCCTCCGCCATTGTCACCAGACGTTATAAAGCTTTAGAGGTGCGACGCACCTTCAAAATTAGATTGGAATAAAGCGGGTTGCATGTCGGGAAGTGTAATGGAAGTAGGTTAAGCCCTCGACCGATTCGTATCTGTCAGCTGAG
>NZ_JAECVR010000045.1 GCF_016055185.1 Paenactinomyces guangxiensis | reverse complement strand
CGATTGGCTAACGCTTCAAATTCAGCAGACCAGTTAAATGCATCTATTTCAATATGTTCAACAACTTGTTTATCCGTTTGAAAGTCCATTAAGGGTTCCCCACCGAATAGTTGTAGTCAATTCACAACTCTATATTACACTAAATCCAAAAAATACAACTGTAGTACTAGTAGAAAAAGGGTGCCCTGTAACCGTTTCTTCTATCGTAACCCAATCAAATTATAAAGATTTGGAGTCTATTGTTCAGCTATGTAAAACTATGGGGGTTAAAGCACTGAAATTTGGAACGTTTAGCCGTTATGGAAGAGGACAAAACTTAGAAAGAGCATGGGAGCTAACCACCGATCAAGATCGTGAAGCTACAGAATTAATCGCAGCCCTTTCAAGTAAATATAAAGGGGAAATCGATGTTTACGATTGGTCAGCTGATAAGGTGGAAGAGAGGCCTATTGATTTAAACCACGGAGGATTTGCCTGCGGAGCGGGAAATCTGGCATGGGTAATCAGTGAGTTTGGTAATATTAAACCGTGTGTTTTTTTACCAGAAGATCGTTTCACGACTGGTAATATTTTCGATGATGATCTTCTTCTTATGATTCAGGAAATGGCGAAACAGGGAAAAACAATTATCCTGACAACGCATCAGCTTGAATTAGCTGAACGGGTAAGCGAATATATTATTTTGTTTCAAGATGGTCAGGTTCTTACCTTTCAATCTAAATCCGAATTATTAAAGGAGTATAATCATCAACTCCTTGTTGAGGTCAATGTTCACCCGGATGATCAAGAGAAAAAGAGTAAATTGAGCGGAATTCCGCAGGATGAAGATAGTAGTTGGATTATGCCACTGACGACATTTGAAGAACTGATGATAGAAATGAGAGCACAGAATATTAGAATTATTGATCTCCGCAAGCGTGAAAAATCACTGGAAAAAATTTTCTTGGAGTTAGTGGGTGAAAAAAGTGGCAATGTGGTTCGTTCTTCGGGCGGAGTATCATAAATTTCGGGGATTTTTCAAAAGATACTATCTGGATGCGGTTGGGGAGATCGCTTCATATACAATATTATTTATAGGACTGTTTTATACGATCTTTCAAAATAGAGAATAGACAGAGTTGTCACTATTTCAGCTTTTAACCGGGATATTTATTTGGTATATCGGAATTAATGCCATTGCGGTTTTTAGTTTTATTTTACAAGAAGAGATGACCATTGGAACACTTGAGCAAATCTATCTGACCCGTACTCCGTTGGTTAAAATGTTACTAGGCAGGGCTGTTGGAACGTTTGTATTTGATATGATCGGCGGGATGATTTTAACAGGTATAACGTTTGGTTTTGTTTCTCTATTTATCACCTTTGATTTATCTGGGGTTTTTCGCATTCAGATTTCTTGGTCTGCATTTGCGGTTGTTATATTGCTTACAATGTTAGGTATTTATGGCTTTGCTTTTTTACTAGCAGGGCTTTCTCTTGTATTTAAAAGAATTGGTGCTTTTACGATTATATTAAATTATATTATTTCTATTCTTCACAGGAATTACATTATCACAACGTACTTTGCCGCCGATCATTGATGTTGTTTCAAAATGCCTGCCTATTACCTGGGGCTGTATTAATATAAAGAATATTGTGCTTTCCGGAGTCGGTTTTCAACAAGTCATTGTTAGTTTTTTTTATTGCTTAATTCCCTGGTTTATCTAATTGTGGGTTTGTGGTTATTTGGCCGCTTGGAAAGACAAGCACGAAAAAACGGAAATCTCGGGGGTTATTAAATACAACGTTTGATTGGCGTAGTTTATCCATCCTGATTCTGATCAGGATGGATAAACTACGCTGTTTGGCTTGTTAGGGCTTTTTTCGTAGTTCCTTCCAGAGGTGTACGTATCCTTCCCGAATACTATTTTGGACGATTCGTTCCGTATATTCACTTAGTTATGTTAGGAATATTGCTATTAGTTATTAAATCGTGGATTAATCAATGGATATCAATGTATAAGATTGCACAAATCAACTACACTTTAACAGTGATTTTTAGTATATTTAAATAAAAATTCACTATTGCGTTATGAAATCATCTATTCCAACTTCTTTTTTGGAGATATTCCTGTATGAACTGGGGGGAATCCCGCATGTGTAAACAAAATCATGATGCTGGAGAGAAGCTTGAGGAAGAAATTGAGAAGGAAGAAGAGGTTAAAAAAGAAAGACAACTTGATGAAGAACCGCTTGTAGAAGAAACCTTCAAACAAATAGAAGTGGTAAAAAAGAAAAGCCGGCAAGTGCGGATCTACACAGTTCTTTCCTTTCTTCTGGCAGTGGTTATCGTTCCGGCGATGATCACCATAATACTGGCTGCCTTTGAAGAAAAGACAAATGATTGGGTATATCAAGTACTTGGATTAGAAAAACCGGAGACAACAGTGGAAAAAATTAAGCGGCTTGCAACAAACGGAAACCTGATTCACTACAAGTGCGGACCAATCGGTACCAGAGTGAGTGAGGTGCTGAAAACATGCGACAAACCGACCAGAGCTGACATCAATTTTGAGGTCACTTCAGCCACACACACATTGTATTATGCTGAAGGTGATCAACGGCTGACGACATTAGATTTTTCCAATTATCATTTAAAATCTGCTGCGGTTATTGATAAAGGTTTTGCTTCGATCAAACTGAGTGAGATCAAGAAAACTTTGGGCGAACCGGATATGCCCGAGCCGTTTAAATTTGAATTTGATAACACGGTATATTTGAATTACGATTATATCCTCTCCCCGTATAAATTATCATTTCGGTTTAACGATAATAAGAATATTCTTGAACAGATATCTATTGAAAATATGAAATCATCCCCTCCTCTGGAGAAAAAGAACCAACATACATATCTAACCGTGAGCCAGCCTTTGCCGCATGACAAAACAATCTCCCGCCGCGGGGGTGTCACCGCGGTCAGACAGATTAAAAAATGGCTGGAAAAAGGGGATATTATTCACTATGATTGCGGTCCGCTCGGTACTTCACTTGATGAAGTGAAATCCCGCTGCGGTGATGAAAGCAAAATGGGCAGTTTACACTTTGATCATCAAGAATCAAAAGACCACCTGGGATTGGGTTACAAATATAAAGAAAGACAAATAAGATTAACTTTTTACAAGAAACGGCTCACCTATATTACCATCCAGGAAGAAAAAAACCTGCCCATTACCCGCAATGATGTACTGGATGTATTTGGTAAACCGATTAAAGATAAAAGCGCCGTTTTTCCTAACGTAGAATTATTGAAATACCGAATAAACGATAAAGAA
This sequence comes from Paenactinomyces guangxiensis, assembly GCF_016055185.1. GTDB lineage: Bacteria > Bacillota > Bacilli > Thermoactinomycetales > Thermoactinomycetaceae > Paenactinomyces > Paenactinomyces guangxiensis. The sequence continues at coordinate 2,796 of NZ_JAECVR010000045.1, read as the reverse complement.
GTAACGTTTTATTTTGATAACCATATTTGTAACTCCATTCAGCTAAAAAAGGCTGGTATGTATGATGATGAGTTCGGAAAACTGTTGCCAAAGTATCGAAACCAACAATAAATTTTGATATAGCAGATCCGGGGTAAGACGAAGAAATCATGTGCTGGATAAAATTGCTTTTGCAATTGTTAACTTTGGGAGTAAGGAAGCTAATCCGGCCGAAATGGTTACAACAGGACATAACAACTCCACCTCTGATCTGAATGAAAAGGTGGCGTTCTGCTAACAATAATTCAATTAACCGAGAAATTCGGGGTTGTTTTTTAAAAAATTTCCCCATGCCTGCTATGTTCTATGATCGATTTCATCCCTTGAAGCCCGGAGCCTTTTCTCTCTTTAAGCTTCTCTTCCCGGTGTCCTAAAACGATGACCTCATTGCCTCCCTTTAAAAACGTTCAGCGAATACCCAGATCCATGTTTGAGGCTCCGCCGGTAATCAAAATTGTATTTCCGGTTAAATTCACCCGCTTTGCCCCGTTTTAATCCACTATATTCATTATGCTGCTTTTACCACACGTCTCATTCCACAATCTAAGATTCGGCAAGAAGAATGAAATGATAAAGGGACCAGCCTGAGTCGGGGCTGGTCCCTTTTAAAATGTTTTTATCGGGGAGTTATCATCGAAGAAATCAGGGTGATTGCAGAAGTCCATTGGTCCGCTGTTTCTTGCGGAATCGCTTTTCCAGCCTGGTCATTCATTTCATTCTTCAGGGCGTTCAGTCTGTTTAAAGCTTTTTTAGGATGTTTGGCATAGTATTCAGTAAGTGCCTGGTCAATTTTTACTACGAGACTATGCTTTACCCCAAGCTGAACCTCCGATTGAACGATTTGGTCGTACAAGTCATAGGTCAGATATGATACTTTCACAGCATAAAACACTTTCATCCGCCGGTGAGGGTCATAGATTAGTATTTCCCCGATCAGCCCGGAATAGTTTCTTGAAATCTCCCAGTTGCTCTTCCTTTCAAAATCTTTATCCAAAATTGTAAACCCGTTCGCTTCAAGTGCATCAAACCCGATATTATTGTAGAAGTTTTTGACTCCGTTTTTTTCATAGAGGCGAAAGGTTAGTTTGGCCTGGCTCTTTCCAGTAAGATATGGAGTTAGATCAAGAACAACTTTATCCCACTCCTGATCTGTTGTATTTGCCGCGACATCTTGTTCCCAGACAACCTCATCATCGATCATCACCTGTTTATAATGGTAACCGGCCAGATTAGGCCCTTCGTCCATGGTTTGAAAAGTGAGTGTATATATTCCGGAGCCATCCGGCTGGATCATCTGTGAAGCGGAAACGTAATCAGCCTGATTTGTCGGTGATCCCGCCGGGACAAATAAACTCAGATATCCATTGCCGGAAACTGCTTTATGATCTTCCGTCTCCGGGATAAATTCTTTTTCCAGCACATAGGTGATCACTCCGGCCAGTTTTCCTTTTCTCATGTTATCCAGGGCAATCTGCACAACCTTGGTCACATATTCAGCGGAAGGGTTGCCCGGCGTTCGTGTCAGACGGGAAGTATACACCATCCAGATCAACGGAAGATCGTGTTTCTGTAAAATATGATAAGCCTGATCGATTTGTTCCTGAGCTGTTGACCAGATCTGTGTATTCCGGTAAGGGTCATCCCGATAGGCAATGATGACGCCGTCAATATATTGGCCCCTTGTCTGTATAAACTCTTCTGTTAATGACGGGCTATAGATTTGCGGCATAAACGACAGTTTGGGGTTGATGGATTTCGCGGTGGTTTTCATCTGTGCCATATACTCGGGCGTATAAAAATCCAGGTTGAAACTGAAATCATCAATCGCCCATCCGACTAAATTGTCGTGTTTCAGGGATAGTTCTGCAATAGCTCTCGCCCACTCGATGTAATCGGTGACATAGGGGTAAGACTTTCGGGAGCCTGTTGATTCTGAAGGAGGTACGAGGTAAACAATCACATTGATTCCGGCTTTGTCTGCTGCTGAGATAAATTCGTTTTTCAAATCATCCCAATCAGTCGGCTGGTGCCAAATCAAATAATAATAGGTATCGATGTGCAACTCCTTTAATTTTTTAATTGTGGCAGGAGTATTTACATGTTTAATTCCGTCTGCTCTTGGAGTGGTTTCGCGAATGACAGATTCATAGTCAGCTAACATGCCACCTGTCGGTTTTGATACAGAAGCACTTGCCGCATGGATCGGATATCCTGTTAAAAGACTAGAAAACAATACGATAATGAATGAGTAAATAAGTACTTTTCGCAATTTGTACCTCCGTGGTGTAGTTATTCGGGTGAATGCCCCCGGTAAATTATTATAAACCAAACTTGTATGGTACATGTATTTTTACAAGTTTAAAATAGAACAATTTTTCATACTAGTCAATTAATTAACTTTAATATAATAATATTTAAGATTAATTTTTTTATTACGACCTTGTTGCATAACTAAGGTAAAAACCTAGAAACCTAGCGGTTCCAAGGCGCTTTTGAAGTGTTAAAACCTAATCTTTTATCTATTAATTGATCGAGTAAATATAACAAAATTACCCACAAAGTATTCCGGTAGTATCTGTGGATACCATATAGCCTGGGCTGTTCCAGCCCATAAAGGGTTTTAAGAGTAGAAAACAGCTGTTCCATTCGACTCCTTTTTGAGAGAAACTTCTTTCCTAAACCCTCTGTGACAAAACGCCAGTTTTGTTGACGGTATTCACTTCGAAAGGTAGCTGGAGAAGAAGCATTTCTTTTGTT
>NZ_JAECVR010000044.1 GCF_016055185.1 Paenactinomyces guangxiensis | reverse complement strand
CTCAGCTGACAGATACGAATCGGTCGAGGGCTTAACCTACTTCCATTACACTTCCCGACATGCAACCCGCTTTATTCCAATCTAATTTTGAAGGTGCGTCGCACCTCTGAAGCTTCATATGTCTGGTGACAATGGCGGAGGGGATCCACTCGTTCCCATCCCGAACACGACCGTTAAGCCCTCCAGCATAGCGTGACTAAGCGCTGTGCGCTATAGCACGACTTGTGCTTTAGTGCGCCGATGGTACTTGGGGCGAAGGTCCCCAGGAGAGTAGGGTTGCCAGGCAATGAATGAAAGCCTCTAGGTTTATTATCCCCAAGGTAGACATTGTAAAAAAAGCCTATCTGTTATGATAGGTTTACATACTTACCGGAGGGGGTTTTTTATACAAGTTGTTGTCTGGTCGATGTCTAAGCGTAACAACCTAGCTCTCGTACAAACTATTTTAAATTAATTGGCGAAGCGGACAAATGTTCACCAGATAATCCTAAACAGAGACCAAGATTTTTTCAGTACACTTCTGAGTCATATGCTAGACAGTATAGAATCCATATTGTAAAGATGACGATTCCTCACTATATATTGGAGTAAGAAATCGTCATCTTTATTAAAAGGTTTCAAGTCTCCAAAGTCAAAGCAGTTTAGAGATTATACAAATTTTTGATGTCTTGAATCTGTAGATAGATTCCTTTTTCTAGATCAAATTGTGGATTGTAATTTAACATGCTTTTTGCTTTTGTAATATTTGCCCAAGTATGCTTTGGGTCTCCTGGTTGTTCGGGCAAGTGCTGCCGTTTTGCTTTTTTTCCTGTATACTTTTCGATGATTTGAATAACCTCATTAATACTCAATCGTGACATTCCACCTATATTAAATATTTCTCCTATATGTGAAGACTCAATAGCGGCAAGATTTGCAGCAACAACATCCTCGATAAATGTAAAATCGCGAGACTGTTCTCCATCCCCGAAGATAGTAATCGGTCTTTCTTGTAATATTCTATAAATCATTTTGTGAAAAGCCATATCTGGACGTTGCCGTGGGCCAAATACAGTAAAGTAGCGGAGCGAAACAACAGGAACTTGAAAATTGCGGACATATAGTTGACACAAATGCTCGGCTGATAATTTTGTTACCCCATAAGGAGAAATAGGTTGCGGAATTTGTTGTTCATCAGTCGGGCCTGTCATTCCTCCATATACGGAAGAAGAAGAAGCGTACACGATTTTTTTTACCGAGGAATTTTGAACCGTATCCAGCAAGGTTTGTGTTGTAAGGATGTTGTTCTCAACATATTCTTTAAAATTCGCCCCCCAACTTGTTCGCACACCTGGAATGGCAGCTAGATGAAAAATATAGTCAACATCCTGAATAAACGGTTTAAACTGGCACTTAGCAAGATCTGATTCCAAAAAACGGAATCTATTAAACTGCTTCAAATGTTCTAGATTGCGCTCTTTAATCCAACGATCATAGTTAGGCTTAAATATATCGATACCGATTACATGATACCCACACTGCAAAAGAAAATGACAAAGACTTGAACCAATAAATCCACTACATCCAGTTACCAGTACTTTTGCCATTTGTTCCACTTCTTTCTACTAAACATCAACGTTTCGAACTCCAGACTTCTAGAACTTCGCGTGCGACTCGGTCCCAACCATAGTGCTTAAGGGCCAAGTCACGACCATGATTCCCCATTTGTTTCATTAAGTTAGGATTAGAGAGCAGTGTAGTAAGAGCTTCAGCAAATGCTTTTGGATTTTCAGGTTGATTCACAACCAGTCCATTTTGTTTGTTGATGATTACTTCTGGATTTCCGCCTCGTGCAGTAGTGATAATCGGCAGTCCTGCTGCCATCGCTTCATAATGAACACGAGCCAGTGGTTCTTCCCATTGCGAAGGGCAGACAAATATATCTCCAGCCCAGAACCACTTATGAATTTGATCAGGACTAACGAATCCCGTTGTAATAACGGGAACGGGCGAACGGGAAGAGAGAGCATGTACATATGCGACATAATCACTAATCTTATTATCGCTATACCACTTACTGCCAACCAGAGCCAGAGCCACGTTTTTATGTTTAATTGAAAGATCGTTCATCGATTGGATCAGGATATCAGCCCCTTTTTTGGATGATAGACGACCTACAAACAGGATTACTTTTTTGTTATGGAGCTTGAATTTCTTTCTTAGGGTTTCCCTCTCTTTTGTATACGTATCAGGTGTGTCTGGAATGTAACGCTTTAAGTCCACCCCCGAGTAAATAGTTCTCAGCTTGTTAGATGCTTGGGGATAGAGATTGGCGATAGTTCTTCCTACATAGTCGCTGACTGTAATGATGCGCTCTGATTGTTCAATCGCGATAGTGGCTTCGGCTGGATTAATCTTCTTCTGCATAAACATATCGTTGTGCATACTGAGTATAATACGTGTATTCGGTGCGACTTCTCGAACAGGAGAGACAAGCAGAGGGCGATTGAAAATATGAATCAGATCAAAGGAATTTTTGCTTACGTAAGAAACAACCCCTTTTAGATAGATATCAAGCAATTTTCCTGGAACCCTTACATAGTTAATGTTTCCGATTTTTTGTTGCGACGGTAGATCGGGGTCAGTGATACCGAGGATCGTCAAGTCATGATGTTTGCTAAGGATGTAAGCTATCCCGTCAATATAGGTCTGAATCGCTCCTCCTCGGACGGGCGGGACAGGAAGTTTTTCTGTACAAATCATCAAAACTTTCATTTGATCTACTCCCCTTTTTTCTTTATTTTCCGGTTCTGTCTATTCGTTTCCCGAATCCTCTTACGCTCCTTTTTATCTATCTCCCGAACCCTCTTACGCTCTTTTTTAGCCAGTTTCCGGTCCAAACTTCTCTCTTTTCTATCCGTTTTTTTGTCTGTGTTCCAATCAGGAACGATTTCTTTTTTAACAGGTATATTATTTGAATAATACCTCTTTTTAGTTATTATTCTTATTTTTGAATTTTTGCCCAATTCTTGTAATGCAGGCCACTTGGTAGCATCTGATTTTTCCAAACGCTGAAGCAAGGTCTCCAGCTCCTGATTGAGTAAAGTGGTTGGACTGTAGACTATTTCCTTTACGTGTTTGTAGAACTCGTTAGGCAGTGACATGTCAATAAGAAGTATCTCAAAGAGATCAGGATCGATGGGATTTGCCTGATGATAAGCTTCAATCATTCTGCGCATCCAATTTACATCCCATACACCCATATCATCCATTGTGCTTGTAATCAGCTTGCGCAAGTCGCGGATTGGTAAATCGTAAGCCACACCATCCAAATCGATAACCCAAATCCCTCCAGGACCTTGCTGTCCGTTTGACCAGCCATAATCCTGATGAACAAGACCCCAGTGAAGCTCACCCTTGGACACTAAACTAGCATAGGGGGAGTGTTCCAGTTTTTCAAGTGCTGCAATTGCTTGCTGTTCGTATACATCGACCATTGAGAGGAGTGTTTTACTGGCAGGCTGATCAAAATAGGTTTTGGCTAATACACGAAACCATCCGATTTTGGTGATTATTTTCCTGTACGTTTGAGGATAGCGATGGAGACGATTAGCATGTTTCGCGCCAAATGGCGGTACGTACCCTCGCGAATGTCTGTGAAATTCGCCAAGTCCGTAACAGAGCGCCTCCGCTCCTTCTACATCTATTTTGCTTGTTTGAATCAATGGCTCAATCCACTCTGTTACAATCCAAAGTTTTCCACCAGCTTCTACATAGTTTTGTCCAGTTTTTGAAGGGATTAGTTTGGGAACTCTTGCGCCTTGATTAACCAGGTATTCTTGTGCACCTATGCTGAAAAGACTCCGCGTTGGAAGACGATGTAAGATTTTCAAGCTACGCGGTCCCTTATTCGTTTCAATCTTCCAGATGGCTCCTCCCTTATCTGGTTTAGAGGTAATCAACAGCATACTTTTAACCTTCATATCATAGCGAGCCATTACATGCTTTGCTAATTCTTCTATTTCAGGAGGTATAGACTCTGAATCATGCTCAGCAGTTCCCCATGGTTGAATGATATAATCTATCATTTCTCCTCCTCCTATTGTTTTTGTCTCTATCACAATATGTTTATAGGAAGGTCATGGAAACCGGCTTGTATCTTTAGATTAAAAAAATAGTTTACTATAAGATCCGTTAAAAATTAGCCAGACACATCTGTGTATAGGTGTTTTGCCGTTTCATTTGTTAGATCTGTAGCGTAAACTATTAAATCTAAAAGATAAACAAAAAGAGGGAGAGGAGGTGTTCTGGTGAAAGTAGCGGTCATTGGAACAGGCTATGTTGGTACCACTACAAGCATAGCCTTTGCTTCACAGGGATATAAGGTCATCGGGATTGATAATGACGAGGAAAAAATAAAGAGGTTAAACCAATCAAAATTACCTTTTTATGAAGAAGGTTTAGATGGAATATTACAAAAATACATTTTAGACGGAACACTTTCTTTTACAAGTAATTTAGAAGAGAGTATGGAGCAGTGCGATATTCTATTTGTTACAGTGGGTACTCCTGCATCACAGGATGGATCGGCTGACTTGTCCTCCGTGATAGAAGTGGCGAGACAAATTGGAAGTGTGATGAAAGATTATAAAGTCATTGTTATCAAGAGTACGGTTCCAATAGGTACAGGTGCCAAACTAAAAAACATCATACAAAGTGAACTAAAAAAAAGGCAGCTTGATATTTCTTTCGACTTGGTTTCCAATCCTGAGTTTCTTCGACAGGGAAAAGCATTACATGATGCTGTGTATCCGGAGCGAATCGTCATTGGCTGCGAAACAGACAAAGCACGAGAGATAATGGAAGAATTTTATAAAAATGTAAAATCAAAATTACTTTTTACGACTGTTAGAGATGCTGAAATGATTAAGTATGCTTCAAACGCATTTCTAGCGACTAAGATATCGTTTATTAATGAACTGGCAAGAATCTGTGAAAAAACAGAGACAAATATTGTTCAAGTAGCCAAAGGGATGGGAATGGACAGCCGGATTAATCCTCAGTTTCTTCAAGCTGGATTGGGATTTGGTGGCTCTTGCTTTCCGAAGGATACTAAAGCTTTACTGGCATTAGCATCTGAAAAAGAGACTCCTATGAATATACTTAAAGCTGTTTTACATGTGAATCAAACACAGACAGATTGGTTTATGGAAAAAGTGAAGAAAACCTTAAATTCACTGTCTGGTAAGCGTATTGCTATACTAGGTCTTACCTTTAAACCACAAACAGACGATATTAGAGAAGCTCCCTCCTTAAAAATTATTAACTATCTTATAAAACACAAAGCTCACATGGCAGCTTACGATCCACAGGGGACAGAAAATGTAAAAAAAATATACCCCGATATTCGTTACGCCACTACTCCTTTAGAAGCAATGGCAGGTGCAGATGCTGTTTTAATCGTTACAGAATGGAAAGAAATTATTGATATTGATTGGAAAAACGCTAAACGTGTATTATCCCAACCTATAGTATTCGATGGTAGAAATGCGCTTGATTCTGCGATTATGTCGAAACTCGGTTACTATTATATGGGAGTTGGGATTTTAAAGTCTTAATTGAGGAGGATCTTTATGAAAGGAGTCATTCTTTGTGCAGGTAAAGGGACGCGAATGCAGCCATTTTCCTTTACAGTACCAAAAACATTGTTGCCCGTTCAAATCAACCAATTCTTTATCATTGCGTAACAAAAATGATGAAAGCAGGGATTAATGAAATCGGTATTGTAATCAATCCCCAACAAAGAGGAATTATTGATTATCTTTCCGTGTTCAATGAAAAACTAAAGATTCAGTACCTTTATCAAACAGAGCAATTAGGCATTGCCCATGCACTTACAAAAGCTCAATCATTTGTTGGGAATGATTCTTTTATATTAATGCTGGGAGACAATTTAATTGCTGAACCGATAGAGACTTTAAAGCAAGCATATATAGGAAACAAAGGAGCCCTTCTTCTTTCTCAAATTGAGAATGCAAGTGATTACGGAATTGCTGAAATTAAAAATAACCGCGTTGTAAATGTTGAAGAAAAACCTGAGTTTCCAAAAAGTAAAGTTAAGTCCGATATAATGTGTAAATTTGGTTTTGGTTAAATACCAATAAGAGCCAATGAATCCTCTCTTTGATAGAATTAGTTTGCCTACTATTCCAAAAAGAAAGGTGATTCAAATGGCTCAATATAAGATTAACCTAGATGAGGAAACGTTGCACGGATTATTTTTTCAAGGGGAGGGTGTGGCT
>NZ_JAECVR010000043.1 GCF_016055185.1 Paenactinomyces guangxiensis | reverse complement strand
ATGATCCCGGCATCCTTTGTGGAACTGGAAAAACTCCCCCTGACTCCCAATGGCAAAGTGGATAAAAAAGCACTGCCGGAGCCGTCAGGACGGATGCAGACAGGTGCAGAATATGTGGCTCCCACCAACCCGATAGAGGAAATGCTTGTCAGGGTCTGGCAGGAAGTATTGGGAATCGAACAGGTGGGAATCCATGATAACTTCTTCCGATTAGGCGGGGATTCCATTAAAGCAATTCAGATTGTTTCACAACTAAACAGGCAGAACCAGAAGCTGGAAATGAAACATCTGTTTCAAAATCCAACGGTATCAGAGCTTGCCCCTTATATAGAATCGTATCAGACAATGGCGGCACAAGGGGTTGTTAAAGGGGAAGTGGAGTTAACACCCGTTCAGCGATGGTTTTTTGAACAACATTTTGCTGATCCCCATCACTGGAACCAGTCCATGATGCTGTATAACCGTAAGGGATGGGATCCAAAAGCGGTAGAGCAGGTGTTTCGCAAATTGACCGAGCACCATGATGTCCTGAGAATGACATATTATGTTAACGGAGAGAAAGTAATACAAACCAACCGCGGACTAGATGGTAAATTTTTTGAGCTCCATGTCTGTGATCTAACCCGGGATACAGATGTGATGATACAAATCGAACGTGAGGCCAACCGATTGCAGCGGAAAAACAACTTAAGCCATGGCCCTCTGGTGCAACTGGGGTTGTTTCAAACTGCAGATGGGGATCATCTTTTGATTATCATCCATCATCTGGTAGTAGACGGAGTCTCATGGCGTATTTTACTGGAGGATTTTGCCACAGGATACCAACAAGCGATCCGGCAGGAAGTGATTGATCTCCCTGCAAAAACACACTCTTATCAAATTTGGAGTCAAAAGCTGTGGGAATACGCGAATAGCAAGAAGTTTTTGCAAGAGCTTACCTACTGGAAAGAAATAGATAAGATGAAGGTTCCTCCACTTCCGGGCGACCAGGGGGAGATGGATCGTTATTTAATAAAGGATAGCGAAGTGGTCAATATCAGCTTGACGGAGGAAAAGACGAACCAATTGCTCACCAGTGTTCACAGGGCTTATCACACCGATATCAACGACTTGTTGCTTGCTGCCCTGGCGTTCACGATCAAAGAGTGGACAAACGAAGATAAGGTAGCTGTAAGTCTGGAAGGGCACGGGCGTGAGGAGATTATCGAAGGAATCGATATAACACGAACAGTCGGATGGTTTACATCTATCTATCCAGTCGTGTTTGATCTTAAAACAAATGATCTGTCTTATACCATCAAGTCCGTGAAAGAAACGTTGCGGGAGATCCCTAACAAAGGAGTGGGTTATGGGATTCTGAAATACCTGACCAGCCAGGAAAACAAGGATTTCATGACTTTCAATCTGCGTCCGGAGATCAGTTTCAACTATTTAGGGCAGTTTGATCAAGATGTGCGAACGGAAGCGTTTAGTCTGTCTTCTTTGCCGATGGGGGAACAGATGAGTCCAAGGTCTCAGGATCTCTATAAACTGGATGTTATTGGTATTGTAGAGAGTGGAAAACTACAATTCGTCTTCCGTTACAACCAAAAAATATACAACTATCAACATATTGAAGGACTGGCAGAGCGTTTTAAGGATCACTTGCTCCGAATTGTTTTCCATTGTATGGAGCAGGAGGAAGAGGAACGAACTCCCAGTGATTTTACTGCCCATGAGGAGTTAACGCTTGAAGAATTGGAAGATGTTTTTGGAGTATTAGAGGAAATGGAAAAGTGAAGCGTGACAAAAGGGGCATTTAACATGCTAAGAGGTGTTGGGAAATATGTTTGACAGAAAAAATGTAAAAGATATCTACGGATTGTCTTCCTTGCAGAAAGGAATGTTGTTCCACTATTTAAAGAATCCGAGTAGTTCCGCCTATTTTGAACAAACTGTTTTCCGGATCGAGGGGGAAATAAATCCCATCTATTTGGAGGAAAGCTTTAATGGATTAATTCAAAAGTATGATATTTTCAGGACTCTCTTTCTGTATGAAAAAGTAAATCAGCCGATGCAGGTGGTGCTTAAGCAAAGAAAAGCCTCTATTTTCTTTGAAAATATTTCTCACCTGAAAGAGAAACAAAAAGAAAGTTATATAGAGGAGTTTAAACAAAAGGACCGGGAGAGGGGTTTTAATCTCTCCCGGGATCCACTTGTACGCTTATCCCTTCTGCAAACAGGAGCAACTCAGTATCAATTGATTTTAAGCTTTCATCACATCTTGATGGATGGTTGGTGTATGGGGATTGTTATTGATGATCTGATGCGTATGTATCAACAACGAATGAACCGTGAACCAATCACCATAGAGAAAATTCCGTCCTACAGTGAGTATATCCGCTGGTTAAAGAAACAGGATGAGGAAGAGGCGCGTGTTTATTGGAAAGAGTATTTAAAAGGGATTGAACATCTGACAGAGATTCCCCGCCGGACTTCCGGAGAAACGAAATCATATGTACATGAAGAGGTTACTTTTTATTTGAGCGCGGAACAAACTCAGAAACTGTCACAGTTGGCCAGGATGTATCAAGTAACGTTAAATACGGTTTTTCAGGCGATTTGGGGCATCTTGTTACAAAAATATAACAATACCAATGATGTGGTATTTGGTTCTGTTGTATCAGGCAGACCTGCAGAAATCCGGGATGTAGAAAAGATTGTCGGTTTATTCATCAATACCATTCCGGTCCGGATTTGCAGTGACGAAAATGAGGCATTTGCCGATTTGATCAAAAAAGTGCAGCAATCTGCTTTAGCATCAGAGCAGCATGATTATCTGTCTCTGGCTGAGATCCAGGCACAACACCCATTCTCCAACCGACTTATTAATCATATCGTCGTATTTGAAAACTATCCTTTTAGTGAGGATGACTCCGGCGAAGAGCTTGGTTTTAAAATCATTGATGTGGCTGGCTTTGAACAGACCAACTATGATTTGAACGTCGTCATCGGGATGGATCAAGAGCTGAATGTGAAGTTAAGCTTCAACAATGAAACATACACATCCCGGTTTATGGAGAATATCTTCAACCATTTGCAACAGGTTATTAGACAAGTATTGGCCAATCCACACATTCAGCTGAAAGATATAGAAATCGTCTCCGAAAAAGAGAAGCGTCAGCTCTTGCTGGAGTTTAATGATACAAAAGCTGATTATCCCTGGGAGAAAACCATCCATCAGCTGTTTGAAGAGCAAGTGCAGAAAACACCGGATCATATGGCCGTGGTGTTTGGAGCAGAACAGTTGACTTACCGGGAGTTAAATGAACGGGCCAACCAGCTGGCCCGGGTCTTGCGGGAAAAAGGGGTCCGGCAGGATCAGATCATCGGGCTCTGGGTGGAAAACTCCCCGTGGATGATGGTGGGGATGTTGGCCATTCTCAAAGCGGGCGGAGCTTATTTGCCGATGGATCCCAATTATCCGCCGGAACGAATCCGCTGCATGCTGGAGGACAGCGGAGCCGGGCTGCTCCTGGTGCATGGGCAGCTTGAGATTCCAGAGGATTATACCGGTGAGGTGCTGGACCTTGCTGATGATCAGTGGTACCAGGGAGAAGCTGCCAATCTGGAAAAGGTAAACCAGCCGCAAGACCTGGCCTATGTGATTTACACCTCCGGTTCGACAGGAAAGCCAAAGGGAGTGATGGTGGAACACCGTTCCCTGGTCAACCTCTCCACCTGGCACAACCGGTATTACAAGGTAACCGAACAGGACCGGAGTACCAAGTTTGCCGGATTTGGCTTTGATGCCTCTGTGTGGGAAGTGTTCCCCTATCTGATCGCGGGTGCGTCCATCTGCATCATTGAAGAGGAAATGCGGACAGATGTAGATGCCCTTAACCAGTATTTTGAGGAACAAGGAATTACGATCAGCTTTTTGCCGACACCATTGGCGGAACAGTTTATGGACTTGGAAAACCAATCGCTGCGGGCGTTACTGGTGGGCGGAGACCAATTACACCGGGTCAAAGAGAGGAACTACCACATTGTAAACAACTACGGGCCGACGGAAAATACAGTTGTAACCACCAGTTGTCCCGTTCAGCCGCAAGCATCCGTGTTGCCGATCGGCCGTCCGATTGCCAATAACCGGGTGTATATTTTGGACGCCAACCAGCAGTTGCAACCGGTGGGAGTGCCGGGGGAATTATGCATCGGGGGAGAGAGTCTGGCCCGCGGGTATTGGAATCGGCCGGAGTTGACCGCCGAGAAGTTTGTGCCCGATCCGTTTGCACCCGGAGAGCGGATGTATAAAACGGGGGATTGGGCCCGCTGGCTGCCGGATGGGAACATTGAGTATCTGGGACGCATCGATGACCAGGTGAAGATCCGGGGATACCGGATTGAACTGGGGGAAATGGAAGCACAACTGCTCAAGCACCCGGCGGTGAAAGAAGCGGTTGTAACTGCCCGCAAAGATAACTGGAACCAGGCGGATCTCTGTGCTTATGTAGTCCCGGATGACACACTGGATATTCCTAAATTACGCCAATATCTGGCGAAGTCGTTGCCTGACTACATGATCCCGGCATCCTTTGTGGAACTGGAAAAACTCCCCCTGACTCCCAATGGCAAAGTGGATAAAAAAGCACTGCCGGAGCCGTCAGGACGGATGCAAACAGGTGTGGAATACACGGCTCCAACCAATCAAACAGAAGAAATCATTGCCCGGATCTGGGAGGAAGTTCTGGGAGTGGAACCGGTCGGGATCCATGATAACTTCTTTGAACGGGGCGGCCATTCGCTGAAAGCCACGATGCTGGTATCCCGGATGCAAAAAGCCCTGGAAGTGAAAGTTCCGTTGCGGGAAGTATTTGCCCGGCCCACGGTAAAGGAGATGGCCGCTTACGTCAAAGAGGCGGAAGGCTGTTCCTATGCTGCGATTCAACCTGCGGAAGAACGGGATTTTTACCCCGCCTCCTCCGCGCAAAAACGGTTGTATGTGATTCAAGGATTTGAAAATGTGGGTTCCGGTTATAACATGCCAGTCATTCTGGAGGTAGAAGGCCCTTTAGACCCGGAACGTGTGCAGAATGCATTTGCCTCCCTGGTACAAAGACATGAAGCGTTTCGCACGTCGTTCCACTTGATGGACGGGGAGCTGGTGCAGAAAATTCATCCCCAGGTCATCCCCAAGATCAACCGGATGACGGCGGCAGATCAAACAGAGGTAAAAAAGTTAGTCAAATCCTTTATCCAACCGTTTGATTTGAGCGAGGCCCCATTATTGCGGGTGGGTCTGATCCGGGTGGATGATGAACGGCATGTGCTGATGATCGATATACACCATATCATCTCAGATGGAATGTCCATGAATATTCTGATCCACGAGTTTGTGAAGCTGTATCAGGGGAAAGATCTGCCGGAGCTCAGGATCCAATACAAAGACTATGCCGTCTGGCAGCAGAGGTTCACGCAAACGGAACAACTGAAGGAACAGGAAAAGTACTGGTTCAACCAGTTCGCGGGAGAACTGCCGGTCCTGGAATTGCCGACCGATTACCCGCGGCCCCCGGTGCAACAGTTTGACGGGGATGTGGTTACATTTGAGCTGAAGCCGGAACTGGCGGAAAAGCTGAAGCAACTGGCGTCCAGGCATAAAACCACTCTGTATACCTCGCTCCTTGCGGCGTACAATGTATTGCTGATGAAATATACCGGACAGGAGGACGTGATTGTCGGTTCTCCGGTTGCCGGCCGGCCCCATGCCGGCCTGGAGCGGATCCTGGGGATGTTTGTCAACACCCTGGCGATCCGGAACCAGCCCGCAGGCAGCCAGACATTTACAGCCTTTTTGGCCGGGGTGAAAGAACAGGTGCTGGGGGCTCACGAGCATGCCGATTATCCTCTGGAAGAGTTAGTGGAGAAGCTGGACATCCGCCGCGACTTAAGCCGGAACCCGCTGTTTGACACCATATTTGTGCTGCAAAATCTGGAGATGTCCAAACTTGAGATTCCGGGGCTCACCTTTAAACCTTATGAACTGGAATGGAAAAAAGCCAAATTTGATCTCACCTGGACCGCTGTGGAAGGGGAGACGCTGTCCTTTGCAGTGGAATACAGCACATCCTTGTTCAAGCGGGACACGATCGAGAGAATGGCTGAGCATTTTATTCACATCCTGGAGCAAATTGTTCACCACCCGGAGATTTGTTTATCTGAGATTGAACTGGTAACGGAAACAGAGAAACAACAGTTGCTGGTGGAGTTTAATGATACAAAAGCTGATTATCCCCGGGAGAAGGTGATCCATGAGCTGTTTGAAGAGCAAGTGCAGAAAACACCGGATCATATGGCCGTGGTGTTTGGAGCAGAACAGTTGACTTACCGGGAGTTAAATGAACGGGCCAACCAGCTGGCCCGGGTCTTGCGGGAAAAAGGGGTCCGGCAGGATCAGATCATCGGGCTCTGGGTGGAAAACTCCCCGTGGATGATGGTGGGGATGTTGGCCATTCTCAAAGCGGG
>NZ_JAECVR010000042.1 GCF_016055185.1 Paenactinomyces guangxiensis | reverse complement strand
CGCTTACGATGACCACAAGCTTTTTTCAGCTTGTAGTCAAGCTGAAATTTATCTAGTCACACAAGTAAACAAAAGAAATGCTTCTTCTCCAGCTACCTTCTACTCCTCCTGGGGCGAACGCATGGCCATGATCAAAACAGACGCCGCTGGAACCGAAACTTCGTACTACCAGTACAACACCGACATCGATGTGGAAATACTCCTCGATGAACAAGAACATCCGCGCCACCTACGGCTACACGCCTTACGGAGAAAACGACGACGCCATGTTCACCGGAGCAGACCAACCCGATCCGTCACAACCAGACAAAGAGATGTACAACCCCTTCCGCTACGGAGGCAAGCGCTGGGACCCGTACACCGAGTCTTATGATCTGGGCTTCCGGAACTACTTCCCGGGTGTAGGAAGGTTTATGTCCCCCGACTCCTACACGGATTCGGAACAGCATAAAGGACTGTTCATGGACGCCATGACCAACAGCCTGTATTCGTTTACGGATGGAAACCCGGTGTCGTATGTGGATTTGGACGGGCATGTTCCGCTTGGCGGGGATGATGCGTGTATGCGCGCTCCAGTCTCTTGCTATACGGCAAATACAGGATATTACTATGATCCGGCCGGACCCAAGCGAAAAGCACCTCCCAAAGCGATGAAAAGGGCGAAAAGAACGCTTGACACATTACGGAAGAAGCCAACTCACAACAAAAACAAGGATGAGGAACCTCCTCCAAGGAATAGGACAGCTATACCGATCAATACGGTCGTTTATGCAAAGGCGGGAGGATACGGGTATGCAGCGGCACCCCCATATAGACCCCAACCTTTATCACCGGAGGCACAGTTGTGGATTGGAGGGATTTTATTTGCATTAGCTGTCCTTGATCCACTTCCAGGTGATGAAGCACTTGTTGCCGGGGCGTTAGGATATGCTGGATTCCGAATGAAAAGTATTATAAACTCGGTTACTGGCAAAGGTAAAGCTGTTAACAATTTTGGAGTAGTACAGTCAAGAATAAATATAGCTAACGGACGAACGAGATTTACACCTGTGAGACCATCAACAGGAGAGCCAGTATCTGCAGGTTGGGAGCATGTTTTAAAAGGGCATTTTAATAGACCTCTGTCTAATAGCAGGTCAATATTTTCGATATCACCAGATAAGTTAAAATCAATATTACAAAGACCGGATGTAGTTAAATCTCCTGTAACTGCTATAGAGGGCGGACAATATGTAAGAACTGTGAATGTAGGTGAAGTAATTGGGAATACAGCTCTAAAATATGGTGGTAAAGAAACAACACATATTACAATAATGACTGATAAAGCAGGAAACTTAATAACTACTTATCCAGTGCCGGCACCTTAATTTCGGGGGTTGAAAAATGAAAAAAAAACTAGTTGCAGTTCTTTGGGATAGTTTTATAGAGGAGGTTAAAAGTCCAGGAGTATTGGATAGCTATTTAATCTATTATTTAGCAATAGTTAATTGGATAACAAATAATACGCGATATTTTGGAGATAATAGCATTAAAAGTAAACGGTTAGAAATATGTATCAATCTTGATCCAACCTTATATGTTATTGATGAACCAGAACTCTCATTAAGTATGGAACTAGATCGTCTTGAGCGAATAAAACCCAGTAAAATGGATACTCTTGTTATGGTAATTGAAGATACTTTATGGGATCTGGTTACCATCAAGTCAGGAAAAGATTGTCCAAATTGCACAGATGATGAATTAAGGTATGTCTTAGCAAAAAATGAATCTAAACTGTTGTTAGAATGTGATACTTGTGGTTGGATTGAGTATGAAAATGGTTGTAAGTGGGATGGAGGGT
Source organism: Paenactinomyces guangxiensis (assembly GCF_016055185.1). GTDB lineage: Bacteria > Bacillota > Bacilli > Thermoactinomycetales > Thermoactinomycetaceae > Paenactinomyces > Paenactinomyces guangxiensis. Next base: position 5,631 of record NZ_JAECVR010000042.1, on the reverse strand, counting down.
ATACTCAAGTTATTCCTGCAAGTAAGAACGATTTATTACAGTTTGGAATTTAGCATTTACTAAACCTTGATTGGCTTCAAGTCTTTCAAGGTTCTTTTTTGTATAGAGGGGTATGTTTGATACCATATACCAAATTCCATGAATTTCGTTAAATATTAGTTTTTTGGAGTATGATGACTTTATATTGTAATCTTTTTATTGACAAAGGATATAGGAAATCATGTATGTCAAGCTTTTTTACAAAGTTCTATAGCAATTTTAGATGTACACAAAATACACCAGTTGGGATGAAATGACATGATGAGACATTGACGACTTTCTATGTAGAATATCATACAAAGGTTTGACTCATTAGACTGTTCTCATCCCTAGGAATAACCGATCAGGTGATCTCGGAAGAAGTCATGGATGTCATGACCCGCTCCTATGTCTACTCCTCCTGGGGCGAACGCATGGCCATGATCAAGACAGACGCCGCTGGAACTTCGTACTACCAGTACAACACCGACATCGATGTGGAAATGCTCCTCGATGAACAAGGAAACATCCGCGCCACCTACGGCTACACGCCTTACGGAGAAAATGACGACGCCATGTTCACCGGAGCAGACGAGCCCGATCCGTCACAACCAGACAAAGAGATGTACAACCCCTTCCGCTACGGAGGCAAGCGCTGGGACCCGTACACCGAATCCTATGATCTGGGCTTCAGAAACTACTTCCCGGGTGTAGGAAGGTTCATGTCGCCCGACTCCTATACTGATTCGGAACAGCATAAAGGACTGTTCATGGATGCCATGACCAACAGCCTGTATTCGTTTACGGACGGAAACCCGGTATCGTATGTGGATTTGGACGGGCATGTTCCGCTTGGCGGGGATGATGCGTGCATGCGTGCCCCGGTCTCTTGCTATACGGCGAACACAGGATATTACTATGATCCGGCCGGACCCAAGAGGAAAGCACCTCCCAAAGCGATGAAGAGAGCGAAAAGGACGCTTGATACATTACGGAAGAAGCCGGTTCACAACAAAAATAAAGGGGAGCAACCCCCGCCAAGGCCAAAGCCGAAGCCGGTTCCGATAAATACTTTTGTGTATGCGAAGGCAGGAGGATATGGGTATGCAGCGGCACCTGCATACGGACGGGAACCCTTATCACCGGAAGCACAGTTGTGGGTTGGAGGGATTTTATTCGCGTTAGCAGTCATTGATCCACTTCCGGGTGATGAAGCACTTGTTGCCGGGGCATTAGGATATGCTGGATTCCGAGTGAAAAGTATCCTGTCAGAGTATCGGGTGCCTGTCTCTTCAGGATTAGGTACTCCACGTAGAGTGACTAAGGGTGGGAGTGCGGCTTCAACGTCAATACGTGGTATGATAAAAAAAGCAAAATTACCTACTTCAGGACCATTTAGATTTATTCCTGAAAAAGGGGCAACAAAATTAAAAACAAAAAAAATGGGTGGCAAAACAGGATATGTTGATAGATTTGGTAATGTTTGGGTGAAAGGGCCGTATCATGGAGACCGTAGGCTAGGTTTTGATCGTGAATGGGACGTTCAACTTTCACCCACAGGGAAAACCATTGGTGGAATGACTATAGCAGAGGTAAAGGATATATAAATGTAAGACCCGACGGTTTTTTGTCTCACTAATAATAAAATCGTCTGTCATATTCAACTGGCAGACGATTGATTTTCAAAAAAGGTGGGTAAAAGATAACATGGAAAGCGTATTAATCCAATTTGTATTTGATAAAAGGATAGATAAAGCCAAACAACTTCTTTTAGAGGGAGTAAATCCTAATCTTGTTACAGGTCCATTAAATTCTAGCTTGCTCATGGTTGCTGTGTACAATCAAGATGACGAAATGGTCAAACTGCTATTAGAAGCTGGCGCAGACCCGAATTCCCAAGATGCGAATGGTATGACTGCTCTTATGGATGCGGCATACAAAGGTTATCGTGGAATTGTAAAACAGTTGTTACAAAAAAAGGCAGATATTCACCTGAAGAATAATGAGAATATGACCGCATTAATGGAATCTGCCCGTGGAGGTGATTTAGAGATTGTAAGAGAATTGTTAGAACGAGGTGCAGACATAGACTTTCAGGATAAGTACGGATGGACTGCTTTGCACTACGCTGTGTCTAAAGGGCATAACAATGTGGTGAGGTTGCTTCTTACTTTCGGTGCTGATACACGTTTAGGTGCTGATTGTCATAACGCTCCCATTGATGTAGCAAGATCATTACTAGAAGAAGATTTAGTTATAAAAGGAGAATTAGAAAAAATAATAACATTACTAGAAAAAAATATCTCTTAAGTCGGATGATAAGACTAAGAAGTCATAGGACAGATAGTCAAAGCAATTTGGTATCCCTCCCTTCACCTACAAATCTTTGAATCTCCCCATGATGCTAACGGCCATCGCACCAAGGATACCTACACCGGCCTCGATGCCGGCAAACAATTGATCAACAACGTTTACACCTATGAATACGACCCGCGGGACCGCCTGGTCAACTACCAAAAAACCGGCTCCCAGACAGCCAGTGAAAGTTATCTGCTGGACCCGAACAGCAATATCATCGAGAAAACGCAAAACGGAAAAGTGACCACCTACCAGTACGATAAAAACCGTCTGATCTCCCAGACCAAAGACGGGGTCACCTCGCAGTACCAGTACGACCCGATGGGACGCATCAGCAAAGTGACGTCCGGAAATAAAGTCCTGGAGGAATACAAATACGATCCCTTTGACAATATCAAAGAGCACCAAAAACTCGCCAAAGATCAAACAACGCTGATCAAGACACAATTTACCCACGACACCCTGGATCGGTTAACCTCCAAAGTGGAACAGGCCGGAACCGAAAAAGCCCAAACGACCCATTTCAACTATCTGGGCATGACCGATCAGGTGATCTCGGAAGAAGTCATGGATGTCATGACCCGCTCCTATGTCTACTCCTCCTGGGGCGAACGCATGGCCATGATCAAAACAGAAGCCGCTGGAACCGAAACTTCGTACTACCAGTACAACACCGACATCGATGTGGAAATGCTCCTCGATGAACAAGGAAACATCCGCGCCACCTACGGCTACACGCCTTACGGAGAAAATGACGACGCCATGTTCACCGGAGCAGACGAGCCCGATCCAGCACAACCGGACAAAGAGGTGTACAACCCCTTCCGCTACGGAGGAAAGCGCTGGGACCCGTACACCGAGTCCTATGATCTGGGCTTCAGAAACTACTTCCCGGGTGTAGGACGATTTATGTCCCCCGACTCCTATACTGATTCGGAACAGCATAAAGGACTGTTCATGGATGCCATGACCAACAGCCTGTATTCGTTTACGGACGGAAACCCGGTATCGTATGTGGATTTGGACGGGCATGTTCCGCTTGGCGGGGATGATGCGTGCATGCGTGCCCCGGTCTCTTGCTATACGGCGAACACAGGATATTACTATGATCCGGCCGGACCCAAGAGGAAAGCATCTCCCAAAGCGATGAAGAGAGCGAAAAGGACGCTTGATACATTACGGAAGAAGCCGGTTCACAACAAAAATAAAGGGGAGCAACCCCCGCCAAGGCCAAAGCCGAAGCCGGTTCCGATAAATACTTTTGTGTATGCGAAGGCAGGAGGATATGGGTATGCAGCGGCACCTGCATACGGACGGGAACCCTTATCACCGGAAGCACAGTTGTGGGTTGGAGGGATTTTATTCGCATTAGCAGTCATTGATCCACTTCCGGGTGATGAAGCACTTGTTGCCGGGGCATTAGGATATGCTGGATTCCGAATGAAAAGTATTATAAACTCGGTTACCGGTAAGGGTACAGTAGCAAGTAAACCTGTAATTCGTTTGAGTAATGAAGGAATAGATTATGCATTAAGTAACCAAAGCAGATTACAACACTCTTTTAAGCATGCTAAAGATTTAGGGTTTGGAAATTGGAACAAACAAACATCAACGGAGTGGAAGAATTATATCCGCAACGTCTTAGAAAATCCTTCAAAATCCTTTGATAACGTGTTAGGAAGAGATAAGGTTAAAGGCTTTTATAAAGAAGTTGATGGAAATAATGTGGCTGTATACATTTACAAAGACGGAAAATATCAAGGACAAGTTGCAACAGTGGTTAGATTAAACCAGAACCAATTATCAAAATTTGGTCTGAAGTGAGGGTATATGATGAATCTTAGAGCTGGAGAGTACCTTATTGTGAGTTCTTGTATAAAAGTTCCGTATACCGTTAAAAATTTGATATCATTAATTTCGAAGTTACAGTTGTTTGATGTACAGTTTGGTGGTGCGAACTTTTTAAATATCGCCCCAGAAGAAGCAAACTTTGAAATGTTATGGAATGGAGTTGATGAAGTAGCTTTAGATACTTTTACAATTGAGGACTTAGAATGTTATTTCCTATCATCATTAGAAATTAGATTTAATGATGACATTCATGCACGGCTTGATATAAACTTTCTTGATGAGTACTCGTATGAAGTATCAATTATCTTTAATTATACAGAATTAATTGCAGAAGAATCCTCGTTTGAAAAAACACTGGAACGGTCAAAATTTGTTGAAGATGTAGGGATAGTTTTATTTGAAGAGATGGATCCATTATACGGTTGTATCGGAGTAGAAAGGAGTGTTTGTGGAATTAAGGCTATCAGAAACAGAGAGTGTAATTTTCCTTCTGATCGAGCGTATTATAGCCCGCAACTTTATAACAAAGATTTACGTTTATTCAAAGATATTGTTAGTAGATCATCTTTTTTTCATGAACTCGGTAATGGAGGTTGTTATTTTAGGAAGACGGAATTAAACAATTACAACCTACTTGAATCTAATGATGAAAATGATCTATTTTACAAACTAATACAATATCTATAACTCTGTTATTAGGTTAATGAAAGAGTAAAAAAATTAGTAATAGGGACCTTGAGAGAATAAAAAAGGATTCTTTCAAGGTTCTTTTTTATACTGAACTATGTCACTATGTCCATCGGACACAAGAGACCTATACCAATCGCAACCTTGGCTCATTAAAAGGAAAAACTTTTGAAGATGGTGGTGGTTTTAAAGTAAATTTGGGTGGTGACAGGATATTACAATATCATCCTGGAAGTAGGCATCACGGTGGAGTGCCATATTATAAAATATCTTCAGGTTAAACAGGAACAAAGCGTTATGACATACAAGGTAATTTAATTAAGTAACTCGTAAGGATGAGTTTATGGAATTACAGAAAAAAATCGAAACGTTATTTCTAGAATTAAATTTTGACAAGGTTATTGTAAATGGTAATCCACTTTTTTTTGGTTGCATTTACATATTATAAAATAACCTTTGTTAGAGGGTTAAAATCATATGTTATTGAATTTGCCAATAGTTATGATGATGCAGTTAAAAATGTTTTTGAAGATGGCGACTTATATCCGATTTCATTGAATGATAGTGAATTAATTGATAAACTACGTCACGACTTAGTAAATTTTTATATTGAGGTTATTGCATAACTCTTTTAAAAATTAAATAGAAAAATCCGCCTAAATGTGGTTAGATGAAAGCGCCAACCCACACCAAACCACGGAGGCGGATTAACTTGAG
>NZ_JAECVR010000041.1 GCF_016055185.1 Paenactinomyces guangxiensis | reverse complement strand
CATCACTAAATCTTTTGGGTTTGCCGCGTCGCGGCAAACGATCCACAAAACGCATCATCAAATTATCAATACAATGAAAAATTTGATAAAGTGGATGTTTCTTGGTGAAAGTCGTGCTAAACTCATAATAAATCCGCCTCCGTGGTTTTGATGATGGGTAGCGCTTTCATTTTAACCATAAATTGGCGGATTTTTCTATTTATTTATGACGATTAATGCAACAACCTCTTATAGTGAATTTTATCGAATTTGAGGAGCTGCATGGCTTGTTGTAGCGGATATAACACCGAAGGAATATGAAGGTGATAATGAAATTACTTTTGTTGTTTCTGATGAGGACGCAGCTGTTGATCATGTACTGGATCATAATGGGATTCCTCATCGTTACCATCTACCTAGTAATAGAGATTATACTGATGAAGAGTTTGAAGAAATTTTTAAGGACGATGAGGATGAAGAAATTTAAAGTGGTTGGAATCATGGGAGACTGGGTTTATTAACTCAAAATGAATGGCAACAAATAAATACACCAAAATTAACCTTCCGGAGGATCATTGTGGTTATGTTTTTTGATTAATACCTGGTGTTTCATCTCAACCAGCCCCCACTTTCCGCAATTGTATAGCAGCCTGCTGAAAATCGTCCACATACTTTTGATAAGTGGGAAGATTGTTTCTCTTACAAATATCCGTTATCTCCAGCAAAATGTCAAACATCGGGAGGTTAAAGGAATGTTTTTTGCTTAATTCCAGTGCCTCTTCAAAGATCTTTAACCCCTTTAAATCCTTTGATTGTTTTAAATAGCAGTGCCCCAATCCGATCAGCGCCTGTACAAGGCGGTAATCATCGTGAAATTTCTTTCCGCGGCGAACGGCTTCCTCAATTGTCCTTTGCGCAAGATCCATTTTATTTTGTTCCAGGTATAACAACCCTGACTGGGTATATGTTTTTATCGTTAAATACTTTTTCTGAATGTTGCCTTCTAACTCCAATGCGGCTTGAAAGCAGGCCTCGGCATTGGAGAGCAGTCCTTTTTTTGCATACGCTTCCGCCAGAGATGACCAGAGTTCAAAACAGCGATCATACATCATATCAATTCTCGCTTTATCTCTTAACCCGTCAAGGGCAATTTCGATCGCTTCATCGTATCTGTGCAGTTTGATCAATAATTCAACCCTGATTTGATACAAATTAAGCCTGGCTTCTGCGGTATCAACCAGGTGAATATCATTCCAAATTTCTTCAACAATGTTTAATGCTTCGCTGTCTCTGTTTTGTTTTTCAAGCACACTCACCTTGTTAATCCATAAATGATATTGAAAATGAAGGCGCTCTCCACTTGGATTAAAGGCTTCAATCCCTTTGGTTGTGTATGACAATGACTGTTCCAGTTGATTCAGATGGTTGCAGATTCTTCCTAAATAGTAATAGCTGGCTGCCACTACGCTGCAACAACATTCGCAAGTGGAGCAGTTGCACAAAGAGGTTGTGATCGGGGAAACAGACGGGCCAGAAGAGATTTGTATTCGATGTTTTGTTCAGTATCGGCCCAATCGTCTGATGCAGGTTGTTCGGATGGTGACAGACCGGGGAGAGGAGATTCATGATCCGGTGTTTGACCGGATGCAGGCAGATGCAGATCGAAGAAGGTAAAACATGGTTTGCGGGAAAGGCATTTTGATTTTTGCAGATAAAAAAAGAGCCAAAAAATGGCTCAAACAAAGAATCGTTGACCTGATTATAACATGATCGGAAACAAGTTTGGACAGAGGAGTCCTTGAAGGATGGGGGAGAAGGCTTTGGCGGAAGATGAATCGGCCACCGCCACAAAAGGTCAAGTATCAGGATTTGTGTTTTATGGAATGGCAAACTTGGCTTTTATTCCCCTGTTTAGCATCCAAAAGAGATCTATCACTTTATGAACGACCTCCAATCCCAGCCCCAGTACGGGGTTCAACTGGAATCAAAAAGATGTCTTCTTCCTGGTTTTCAAGAAAAAGAAATCACGGCTTATGTCAACTATGTCCCGAAAGAACGAAAGCCCATGACGGTCACCCTTAAGACACCGGAAGGAAAAGATGTTCAAATCAACCTGTTGGATGGTGTCACTGTGGAACTGGATCAGGGGATTACCTATATCAGCGGCAAAGTCTTTGATATTTTCGGCTAGTTTATGCAGCCCGCTGTCCCCCTGGCAGGCGGAAGGAGGAAAAGAGGATGGCGAAAAATGAAACGCAAAATGACATAAAGAAAAGCGAAGCAGTCAGCAGCTTCGTCTATGTTCTCGCAAACTCGGATATCCCCGGCACAAAATCGAAGAAGTCACCCGCGAGCTTAGAAATACATTTAAACTGACTGTGCGATTTGCTCCAAAATAAACGGATTCATACGTTGTTTTATCAAAGGGTCCATTCTGTTATCCTCTCATAATATATTTCTTGTTAACAAGTATAAATGATTTCAAAAAAGAAAGGGAATATTGAATCTTCTCCCTGCTAATGGTAAAGGAGCAAAGGAAAGGCTTGCTTGATTAGTTTCTTTTCCTTTACAAGAATCAACTCACATTAGCGATGAATCATATATAGTATAATTATGAATGAATAGTCACTCAAGAAGAGCGGGGAGTATATGATGAGAAAGATAGCCACAGAAACCAGAGAAGTTGACGGGGTTCATGCGTTACGGGGAAGCTTTTCACTATTCGGATTTCCTTTTTTCTTTTGTACCTATGTAGTAGACGGATTGATGATTGATACAGGGCCTGTATGTGCCCGCAGGCAAATCAGGGATTTTGCCTCCCAATTACAGCTGCAACAAGTGGTTTTAACCCATTGGCATGAAGATCATTCCGGAAATGCAGCGGTACTGGCCGGGGAGAGGGGAATACCTGTCTGTTTGGCATCTAAAACGGCCGGTTTGTTAAGTACATCGGCGCTTCCTTTTTATCGCCGTTTGGCGTGGGGGGATGTAACGGAGCCGGTTACCGGCAATATTGTAGACAGGTGGATTGAAACTCCACGGCACCGCTTTCGGGTGGTTGAAACACCAGGGCATTCCGAGGACCATATCTGTCTGGTTGAAGAGGACAAGGGATGGGTATTTGCAGGTGATCTTTTTTTGGCAACCCGGTTGAATTACGGGATGAAAAATGAATCTGTCCGACAGATGATTGAATCAATCAAAAAGATTTTGAGTTATCCGGTAGAGGTGATTTTCTGCGGTCACGCCGGAGTGGTGAAAAACGGAAGGAAAGCATTTGAGAAAAAGCTTCATTATCTCGAGTGGCTGAGGGAAGAAACCGTACAGCTGGCACAGGCAGGCTGTGACCCCGGCGAAATCACGAGAAAATTATTACCGCGCCAGTATTTGCTCCGTTTGTTATCCCAGGGAGAGATGTCACCCGCCCACTTGATTCACTCGATCCTGGAAGAAGAGGGTTGCCATGCATGCTAAACCACTTATTCCGGTTCAATCAAGGGCAGCCGTCGAAGCGGTTGCCCTTGATTTTGCTGTGGGAGTGTTAAAATGTCACCGGCAATTCTTCCAGACCGCGCATCAAAAAGGTGGGCCGCCATTTTAAGGTTGCCGGATTGACTGCCAGTTGGATATCCGGCATGCGGGCCAGCAGTGTTTGAATGGCAATTTCCCCTTCCAGTCTGGCCAGCGGGGCGCCGAGGCAATAATGGATGCCGAGGCCGAAAGCAATGTGCCGGTTGTTCTCCCGCGTGATATCCAGTTGATCCGGGTTTGCAAATTGTTCCGGGTCCCGGTTGGCGGAACCCAGCATGACCAGAACCATATCGCCTTTTGGAATCTTTTTACCGCCCAGAAAGATATCTTCACTTGCCCAGCGGTTGGTGGCGATTTCCACCGGGCTGTAGTAGCGAAGCATTTCTTCCACTGCGGAGTGGATCAGCTCCGGCTGTTGTTTCAGCTTTTCCATTTGCGCAGGGTGTTCCAGCAATGCCAGAATCCCGTTGCCGATCAGGTTTACCGTGGTTTCGTGTCCGGCAATGATCAGGAGAAATATCATGGCGAACAGTTCTTTTTCAGTCAGCTGATCACCCTCAGACTCGGCATGGACCAATCGGCTGACGAGATCGTCTCTGGGTGTTTGCCGGCGTTTGGTGATTAAATCGTGCAGATAATCGATAAACTCTTGAACTTGAGGTTGGATTTGCCTCATTTTATCCGGTTGGTTTGTAGCGGAGATAATGGCATTGGACCACTCACGGAACTTATCACGGTCTTCAGCGGGGATTCCTAACATCTCACAAATGACAATAATCGGCAGGGGAAAAGCAAAATCGTCGATCACATTCATTTTCCCCTTGTCCTGAACATCATTTAATAAGGTATGGGCAATTTCTTCGATACGGCCGCGTAATCCTTCAACCATTCTGGGTGTAAAGGCTTTTTGTACCAAACTGCGCAAACGGGTATGGTCAGGGGGATCTGAACTTAACATATGGTTGGTAAGCAGATCTGATTCAGCGAGCACCCTGTTCGGCTTATCCGTATTGAGCACTTTGCGCGGGTTTTTGATAATCCGGTCGTCTTTCAAAACAGCCAGGGCATCTTGATACCTGGTAATTAACCAGCCATGATGGCCTGAGGGCATGGTAATCCGGTGTACCGGATCATTCAATCTGAGCTGTTTATAAATCTGATAGGCATTTTCTTTAAATTCTGAGGAAAAAAGGTTAATTTCCCATACTTTATCAGTGGATTCCGGCATTTTACCTCTCCTTTGACAGATAATATTTTTATGAATAATATAATTCCATTAAATTATCATTAATCCTTTCTTTTTTCCCGAAACTTTAAAGTTAATTGAAGAGGGATCACCCGATATACTTTTTCCCCATGTCAAGTAAACTCCTGGCATATCCCCAGAAGTCAAACGGTGAAAAAATGGCAAAAAAAAGGCTCCCGCAGGAGCCGTTGTTTCATATTTCGTTAGCGGCAATCATTTGTATCAACCGGGGCATGGAGGGATCGAAACCTCCCATGTCATAGGACAGCGGGTCATCAGGGTCAACCAGTGTGATATTGTAGGGGGTCAGTGTGACATAAATCGCCTTGATGCCGGGATTTATCTTTCTCCGATACTCTGCCAGTGCCTGGCTTGGATGCCTGCTGCCTGCCCAGGATTCAGAATCAGTCCAGAAACAAACAATATCTGCATGGAACCGTTTTTGCAGCATCCAATCGTACGCAGCAGATGCATCCGTAGCGCCGAAAGTTTGGTTGCTCGCCTTTTTCAGAGCGGAGGAGAAGTTATCTTTGGCGGTCACACCCAAATCCCGGAACTCGGTGGAGAATCCGCGAATCATGTAATTCTTCTCTGCTTTCGCAGATACCAGTGCCATCGTGGTTGCAATCTCGCTGCAGGATAAGCCGACCGAAGGCACCTGAGCCCAACTCATCGAACCGGAAACGTCCACCGCGTGCATGAATACCTTTCCGGTCGGCTCCTGCACCTCAAAGGACACCTCAACCGCTTGATTGAGAATGTCCACAATGCGGGGAACAGGTTCCCAGGTCTTCTTGCTTCTGCCGAATTGTCCCCCTGATTGATAGGTTTTGAGCGCTTTTAACACATCAATCGGATGGATGCGCCCTTTTTTCAAATAATCTTTGTTGTTTAACACAGACTCAATCCGGTCCAGATTGGCCGCTTCATCGGCGCGCAGCACTCCGATCTCGGTCAGTGACCCCAGATTGCGGAGCATGGCGGTGATCGGCATACCTTCAAACAGCAGTTGCCACGCTTTTTTGTCCATGATTCCAACTGTGGCCATTTCATGGGTTAAACGTCCTTCCCGGATCGCTTGATGCGTCCCGTCCGGATTGCGTTTAAGCCACTCGTACCACCAGATTTGTTTCATGGAATCGGACGGTGGCTGTTCAGGCAATCGGTCCCAACCTTTGACAATCCATTGAAACAGGTGTTGATGGTCAACCGTCGGGGGCTGAACGTGAAAGAGGCGCAATACGTCGCGATTGGAGAACCCGTGGCGTTGCTGATATTTGAGAAGCTGGTAAGCCAGACCTTTTACATCATTTTTGGATAACCATTCCGTTCCGGCTTTGCGGACGATTTTTCCAAATCCGCGCAGTGCTTTGGTGTAGGATAGCCATTCATAAAAGTGAGCCGCTGTTCTGACAACTTGTGGGAAGATTTCCAGAAATGATGTTTTGGCTTCTTTTTTGCTTCCCATGGAAAGCAGGACCAGACCCAGCAAAGGTGCACTGTTATTCACAGAACGGCCGTCGGAAGCATAGACGATCTCTCCGGCGGCTCTAATCGGATCTTCTTCAATCGCTCCTTTTAAGGTGTTCACAAACTCTTCTGTTAATTCATTGCGTCCGGCATAGAAGGAACCACTCGCCGTTCCGGTGATCAGGCAGCGGCGAACCATTGCCCATGTGCCGGCCTCAAACATATATCCGCCTGAACGGCCTTGAATCATCTTTTTTCCCGGGATCGGTTCAGTTTGGGGAGCAGACTTAAACTTGCTGGTAAAAAATTTGTACATATCAAACACCTCCGGCCCTGACAGGGCAAATAACAAAGGGCAAGGAATCGACCGGGGAATCGCATCCGCCTGTGAAAAGCTGCCTGGTGACATACGGTAATCCCCGGTCTTCGCCTTTAACACGTTCAGCGAGGCGGGATTTGAACCCGCTGGTCTTTTGACATCCAAGTCCCTCGATAACCTTCAACCTTCGGCCCGGCAGGCGAGTTTTGGAAAAAGGATCACTTACCTGGCGCTTCCACCTGAAGCCTCTCGCTGGCAGAAAAATGGATCAAGAAATGTAAAAGAGGGCGAGTACTCGGACAAGGGAATTCGACCGAGGGGGATTTGAACCCCAAACACCCGGCTAAACCGGCCTCACCCAGCGGCCCGGTAACCCTTACTCCTTCGGCCCTCTTTTTGTCGGACGAGCTGGAATCGAACCCGATAACCCTTTTTCTTCGACCCGGTTGGATAAGTAATGAAAAAGGGGTGCCGACCTTCTCGGCTACCCGCCCATGTGTTTGAAAAAAGGGGACAGAGCAGGACTCCAACCTGCAACCCCCAGGTTTTAAACGATAACCCTATGTCCTTCGACCCGTGAGGATAAGTGACCGGACCAGGGAAACGGACTTATCAGTCTGCCTGGTGCTCTGTCATTGAGCTATCTGTCCCTCAGAATGACGAAGGGGACACCTTCGCCTGTAAACAGAAACAGCGGACAAACTTTGCCCTCAAGTGGACTGCGGACAGGGCAGGAATCGAACCTTGCCTTTCCAGCTTGGAACGGTAACCCTCTATCCTTCGACCCGTTGAGGATAAGTGAGCAGATAAGGGAACACAGCTGGTGACTGGCCACTCAGTCTACCCGTCCACATCCGGATCAGAGAGGGCAAGGAGTGGGTGAGGACGCGTGGTACGCCGTGGGGGGACCCGAACCCGAGAGGATTCCAAAGAATCCAATGCACGCCGACCGTGTACCCAATCCACGCTTTTTCAATGGTGGCGATAACCCTCAACCCTTCGGCCCTGGATTTCCTATTGTACGTAAATATTTTTATGATGTCAATATTTTATATTTTTTAAAATACGTAAGGTAGAAAGCTTTCCGCCTAAAAAAATAATTAACATACATTTATGTTTAGAAAGTTTATAAAAGGGTAAATGATTAGTGTCAAAAATGATTGATGATGGGGAGGAATGGATATGTTGGCAAATCGAGTCGTTATGATTACAGGAGCATCCAAAGGATTAGGAAAAGCCCTGGCACTTGCTTTTGCGAAATCCGGGGCGAAACTGGCCATTGTTGCCCGTGGAGCGGAAAAATTGGCCGCAGTGAAAAAAGAGCTGGAACAATCAGGAGCGGAAGTGCTCGCAATGACGGGAGATATGGCCAATCCCCGTGATGTGGAACGGTTTGTGGCGACGACGGAGGCTGCTTTCGGGCATATTGATGTATTGATTAACAATGCGTCTGTCTTCGGGCCCAGTCCCGCTCCATATTTGCTTGACTATCCTGAAGAAGATTTTATGGAAGTGTTGCGTATCAACACGATTAACCCCTTCCTGGTGACGAGAAGAGTGATTGCCGGAATGCTGGCAAGGGGAAAAGGTTCGGTGATCAATGTAACTTCCGAAGCGGGACGGGTGGGTTATGCCGGTTGGGGCGCTTATGGAATCTCCAAATTTGCGCTGGAAGGATTAACCCAGACATGGGCAGATGAAGTGGACGGAACCGGTGTGCGGGTGAATGCGGTGGACCCCGGTGAAATGGATACGGAGATGCATGCACTGGCGGTACCCGATTGCGATTATGAACTGGCAGATCCAGAAGATGTGGTGGAGGTATTTCTCTATCTGGCATCTGATCAATCCGGGCATGTGAACGGCCGGCGCTTTGAAGCCCAGTCTTTTGCGCGGGAAGGGAGGGAAAGCTGATGGCTGTACCTGTAACCTTTACCCTTCCGCAAGGGTTGAATGCCTCCGCCCCGCCTGAACGGCGGGGGATTCGCCGCGACCATGTCCGATTGATGATATCCGACCGCCAAACGGGCAAAACGGTTCACACCCGGTTTTATCAGCTTGCCCGTTATCTGCGTCCGGGTGATGTGATTGTTTTAAACACCAGCCGAACGGTTCCCGCTGTTTTGCAGGCGAGTTGGATGAGAGAAGAGAGTGTGCTGTCAACTGCGACAGAGATTCGTTTAGCCCACCGTTATGATGAAGAAAACTGGGATGCAATGGTGGTTGCAGAAGGCGTACGGGCCGGGGATCGTTTTCATTTTTCTCCTTCACTCTTTGCAACAGTAGTGGCGGTCCGGGAACAAAGCCCGTTGCTTCGTCTCCGCTTTTCCTTGCGGGGCTCCGATTTGTATGAACAGATTTATGCCCTGGGAGAGCCGGTCCGCTATGAATATATTAAACAGCCCTGGGACTTGGATTACTACCAGACAGTCTACGCCAGTGTGCCGGGTTCGGTTGAGTTACCCTCGGCGGGGCGTGCTTTTAGCTGGGAGATTTTGCTCCAATTGCAGAAAAAAGGGGTGCAGATCGCTTATCTCATCCTTCATACCGGACTCAGCTACCTGCTGGATGATCGCTTTAAGATGAAACCGGAGGAAAACTGTGAACAATTCGTGATTTCTCCAGAAACGGCGCAAGTGATTAACAGGGCGAAACAGGCGGGGCATCGGATTATTGCGGTAGGTACAACAGTAGTAAGAGCTTTGGAGAGTGCGGCTTTGTCGGACGGGACTTGCCTGGCGAAGCAAGGTTGGACCTGTTTGCACATTGACGAACATACTTCCTTAAAAATTGCGGACGGCCTCATGACCGGTTTTCATGAGCCGGAAGCATCCCATTTGGACTTATTAAGCGCTTTTGTTTCACCGCCGCTGTTAACCGGGATGTACCGGGAAGCAATCCAAGAACGATACTTATGGCATGAATTTGGCGATATCCACCTGATCATTTAGGGGGCAAAAAAGTGTTGCATCATGTGGGGATTGAAGTCAGGAACTTACAGAGATCGATTCAGTTTTATCGAAAGTGGTTTGGTTTTTTAGTTGAGAGAACGGAAATTTTAGGAGGAGAGAGGCTGGCTTTTTTAAAACTGAATGATTTCAGGATTGAATTGGTGGAGGACTATCCCCGCTCATCCGGGTTTTCCATAGTTCACCTGGCCTTTCAAGTGAAGGACTTAAAAAAAACGATTGAGGAGATGAAAAAGCAGGGACTGAAGATCACAGAGCCTGTGGCGCATTTGGAAAACGGGTGGCGTAATGCGTTTATTCAGGGCCCGGATCAAGAGGAAATTGAGCTTATCGAGTTTCCGGATCAGTAAAAGGATGTAATAAACTGGGTTCTTTCGCTCAAAGGAAAGGACTCAGTTTTTTTATTGTTTTTACATAAGCATGCCAATCTTATACCAAACTAACTAAAACAACTGGTACAGGGACGGATTTAAGGAGTAGGATCAGTTATGGATACAGTTACTTTGGCACGGGCATTTTTCGGCACTTCTCTTGCCTTTCATATTATTTTTGCCACATTGGGGATTGGATTATCGGCAATGGTTTTTCTCAGTGAAGTGATACATAAGTGGAAAAACGATAATGATTACGCCATCATGGCGAAACGATGGACCAAAACGGTGGCAATTTTGCTCGGTGTTGCCATCCCGAGCGGAACGATTGTCGCTGTCCAATTATCGTTATTGTGGCCGGGGTTTATGAAAATTGTCGGCCAGGTTATTTCTGTACCCTTTCAAATTGAGATTTTTGCCTTCTTCCTGGAGGCGCTTGCTCTGTCCATCTATGTTTACGCCGCTGATCGTTTACGGCCATCGATGCGGGTCCTGGCGGTGTTGTTGGTGCATATAGGCGCGGCGGCTTCAGCTGTTCTGATCACTTCGGCAAATTCGTGGATGAATACGCCAGCTGGTTTTGATATGCGGCCTGACGGAACTGTCTACAATGTGGCCCCCTGGAAAGCGTTTTTTAACCCCAGCTTTTGGGATGCTGCCTATCATGTGGTAGTGAGCGCATTGATGACAGGGTCTTTTGCCGTTGTGTCTGTCGCCGCTTATAAGCTTCTCAAAGCAAGGGAAAGGAAAAAAGAAGCTTCTTTTCACAAAAAAGCGCTTCTCCTCTCATTAACCGTTGCTTTTCTCATGTCCTTATTAACAGCTGTGTCCGGCCACGGAGCGGCGCAAAATTTACATCAATACAGCCCGGAAAAATTGGCGGCAGCCGAAGGTTTATTTAAAACCCAGCGGTATGCTCCTTTAGCGATTGGCGGAGTGGTTGACCCGCAGACACATGATTTGAAGTTTGCGGTTGAGATTCCGTATTTTTTAAGCTTTTTAGCCGGAAACCGTTTTGACACGGAAGTGAAAGGATTATATGACTTTCCGGAAGAAACATGGCCTCCTTTTTATACGCATGTTTTGTTTGACACAATGGTTGGGATTGGGATGCTGTTACTGCTTCTCGCAGCAACGGGTCTCTATTACTGGTGGAATCATGTCAGAAAACGCGGAAAGCCTTTTCCGCCCTGGTTGCTCTGGACTCTTGTTCTGTCAGGACCGCTGTCCATGCTGGGGATTGAATTTGGATGGATTTTCAGTTGCAGCGGCCGTCAGCCCTGGACGATTTACGGTTACCAGAAAACGGTTGAAGCGGCCACGCGGGCGGAACATCTGGGAGTTTTGTTTGTCCTGTTTACTTCTGTGTATCTGTTGCTGTGTGTGATGGTTGTTATTGTCCTGAGATCGTATTTTAAACGGAACCCTTTAAAGAAAGACTTTGACCGCTTTGCAGCCTACTCATAAGGAGAGAGCGCCTGATGAACCAACCCTCTGTTGTGGAGCCTTCCATTGCGATTCTCGTTGTCTGGATTTTTTTATATATCTATAGTATGGCCGGATCGATTGATTTCGGGGCCAGCTTTTGGTCAATGATTTATTTGACTAAAAACACGCAAGCTGGTAAAATCGCCAACCGGTTTCTTTCACCTACGTGGGAGATTACCAACACGATCCTGGTTTTATTTGTGGTGGCCGTGGTCGGTTTTTTTCCAAAAGCGGCTTTTATGCTGGGAACGGTTTTACTCGTACCCGTCAGTATTATTTTGCTGCTGATTTCACTGCGAAGTGCATTTATGGTATTTGCCTATTCACTTCAGGGATATGAGAGAACACTTCGCCTCATCTCCGGGATTACCGGCTTTTTAGTCCCTGTCCTGTTAATCAGCGCTCTGCCAATCACAGAGGGGGGATTTATTCAATCGATTGGCGGAAGGGAGACCTTATTATTTCATAAATGGTTGACCAGTCCGTCAGTATATATGTACATGCTGTTTGGATTAACATCTGAACTGTTTTTGTCGGCTCTGTTTCTGGCTGATTATGCGCGGGAGGCCGGCGAAAATTCTACCTATCATATCTATCGAAAAAATGCCATCCTGTTCGGGCCGATTACCCTGATTGCAGCAGTGGTTACCTTGCTTGCTTTAGAGCCTGAAGCAAAATGGCTGCTGGATAATATTGGTGAACAAATTCGCTGGTTTATTTTTTCAATCATCGCCTTTTTACTCGGGTATTCTGCATTGTGGTGGCCCGATCAAAAGAAAGGCAGGGGAAAACCGCGTGTTGCCGTCATCGCTGTTGCCATTCAATACGGACTGGCGACATTTGGTTACGGAATCGCTCATCTCCCATATATTGTTTTTCCGGATTTAACGGTTAGCAATGCGTTTACAAATATGGATACCTTTTATTCTTTGCTATGGGTGTTTACCATTGGGCTGGCCATTTTATTGCCGGGGTTTGTTATCTTTTGGAGACTTTTTCTTAAGGACAAGAAGTATCTGCAACGGGAATAAGTTGTTTTTGTTTGGATAAATATTGATTTATATTTTTTTAAAAAAAGTCTTGTGCAAATGTTATACCCTGTGCTATATTAATTCTTGTCGCCGCGGAGAGCGGTGAACGCAAACGAAACAAACGCACCTTGAAAATTAGATATGGAATAAAGCAAATGACACACTTGGTCAAGTATGTCAAGTTGCATTCACCGG
>NZ_JAECVR010000040.1 GCF_016055185.1 Paenactinomyces guangxiensis | reverse complement strand
GTTATCCAGCAAATGGACGAAGTTTTCCATGTTTTTTCTGGCTTCCTGGAAATCCTGGAAGAACCGTTGCTTGGTCATCCCATCCCATTGGCCTTCAAGCCCTTGGATTTGTTGGTTCAGAGCGTTAATGATCTGGCTGCTTTCTTCACGTTTTACTTTAAATTGTTGTGCTACTTGTTCCACTTCTTCAGGCGTAATAAGAATACGTGCCATCTTAAAACCCCCTTCTAAATTTACCAAAATTATTTATATTAGAAATTATACCTAATACAAGTTGAATTTGCAATCTTTTATTTTAATATCCATCTGGCAAGATTTATTTCAGATGAAAATGATTGTAACCGTCTAGCTTTTCAAGGTAGAGCCACGCTCATTTAGCAATCGCACCCACTGCGCTGGTGAGAGATTCTGAGAAAAAGGCAAAGCACCCTTAATTTTGTCGTAACGGCGTTTTGCAAAATACCCTTCGCCGGGGCGCAGCGTTTTTGGAATCGGCGCAGTTGAATAGGACCTGGCTTCTGAAGTCGGGATCTTAAAGAAAGACAAGTCACTGGGGTCTAAACTGGCAAACAGAAACCCTGTTTCCATCCCCTTCACTTCTGATAACCAATCATTGCTGCTGTAAGGGAAATTAGAAGGTGTACCGGAGATCGCCATATAAAAGTTTTTATTCCTGCCCTGGCTGACAATATTGTTCAGGGAGTTTTGCAAGTCATAATTATTCAATCGTTTGCTGAAGTAATCCGCATCATCGATAACAAGGAAAACAGCGGGCTCATTTTCACCGTTTTCGGCCATCTCCTCCATTCCAGGGGGAACTTTTGATTTTGTCCGGTTGTTCAATACAGATTCTACCTTTTGAAGCAGCTCGGCAAGCTCGGTTTCATCTGATGCATACCCTTTCATATGCGGGATTCCTGTGATTGCCGACAGCCCGCGGACACTGGGACGGAAATCAACAGCATATATTTCTATTTGTGCCGGAGAATTGAAATAGGCAAGGGATAAGATCCATGTTTGCAAAAATGAGGTTTTTCCGCCTTCAATTGAACTTCCGACTACAAAATAAGGACCGTCCTTTAAGTTTACGTAGTAAGGGGTTAGATCCTCCATGGAGAGCGCCACCGGAACTCGCAATGAAGAGATATTGGCTTGATATGGATCTTTTGCATGCCGTGACAATAATTTTTCTAATTCAATCGTTTCCGGTAAAGTCTCGATCACTTTCGGACGTTTGCCCCGCCATGAATCGGAAAGAGTTTGAATCAACTGGCGCAGTGTTCTCGTTCGTTCAATCTCATCGATTCCCGTAGAGGGTAAAGCGGTTTGAAACTCCAGAGGAGGCACATTCCCTTTTACAAGTCCGCGTCCTTCCGGCAAATTGACGAGCGGTGCTTTTACCCGGCCAACCGCAAAGTAGTAATCGCCCGGGTCAGCTAATTCAAAAGAAACCCCGAGTGAGAAATTGTTTCGTACCCGATCAAACATATCGGTAATCTGGTTTGTCGTAATAACAAAGTGAATACCGAAACTGCCTCCGACACGCAGCAGTTGCTCTAAATCTTTATGTTCTTCTTCAAAAGTATTTCTAAAGGTTAAGTAGCCGTCTATCACAACCACAATTGCAGGGATGGGTTCGGACAAAGACTTTCGATATGCGGAAAAAGTTTTCGCTCCGGACTGGGATATTTGGTCGCGCCGCCGCATCATTTCCTGAAGCAGAAAACGGAATAGACGTTTCACCCGATCCGCCTCGTCATCACGGATGATTGAACCCATGTGTGGAAGATCGGCAAAATCTCTAAACATATGGCCGAAATCAAGCACATACATATGCACCTCTTCCGGCGAATGGTTCAGCGCCAGCGACATGAGCAACGTTTGTGCAAACGTCGTTTTTCCCGTTCCTGGCATCCCATAGACAGGCAAATGACCCTCAACTAATGGAATGCTCAGCCGCTCCTGGTTCTGATTCGCGGGATCATCAACCAGACCGATGACAGGTTCAAGCCACGTATTTGTCGAACGCCAGGTTTGACCATCCCAGCTCCTCTCGTCGGGATGAACCAGCTCTTCCAAAAAGACCTGTTTGGGCAAAGGAGGGAGCCAGGGTCCTCCCAATTGTTGAATCCCCAGAGTTTCAGCTTGTTGGGCCAGATAATCGACTAAAACAAGTAATTGTTTTTTGCTATGATCCTCTCCGGTATTTTTGGGAGACAATACCTGACCGGATCTGGTTATACGCTGACCTGTTAAAGTTACTTCCTTTACGACAACTGCCTCTTGAGATTGTGAAGCATCCGGCCGATAAGGGGCACCACTCCAGGCAAATTGAACAAGTTCCAGCAGTTCGTTACTTCCCACCTGGAAGTATCCCCGTCCCGGCGTTGTAATCCAGGCAGCATCAGGGATTTTTATCATTTCCTTGCTGTCCGCTTCTTCCTGAACGCGCAAACAGATGCGAAAACGGGAGTTACTCCATATTTTGTCGTCTACAACCCCGCTCGGTTTTTGCGTTGCCAAAATTAAGTGAACCCCTAAGGTTCTTCCTTTTGCAGCAATTGAAATCAATTCATTCATAAATTCAGGCTGTTCTTTTTTCAACTCAGCAAACTCGTCAATAATAATCACTAAATGCGGGAGAGGGTTCTCCTTCCTTAGCGGCGATTTGTAATACTCATCAATATGCTGGATATTTCCTGCCTCTTTGAAGATTTTTTCCCGTCTCATCAATTCAGCTTTTAAGGAAACCTTTGCTCTCTCGATCAAGTTTCCGTCCAGGTTGGTGATCGACCCGACCAAGTGTGGCAAGTGCTCAAATGTGTTCGACATTCCCCCGCCTTTATAGTCAATGAGCAGGAAGTTAATATCATGAGGATGGTAGTTAAGGGCCAGACAAGCAATCAGCGATTGGATCACTTCACTTTTACCAGACCCGGTCGTTCCTGCGATCAGCCCGTGGGGCCCGTGTCCCTTCCTTTGAATCTTATCGTGAATGTTTATTTCCATCTTCTTACCTGTTGAACTCACTCCAACAGCAACGGGTAACGTATTTGGAAACCGATTCTGATCCCAAAGGCGCCTGACGTCAAGATCTTCTAACCGCTGTGCTTCCAGTAAATCAAACAGGGTCAATACCTGAGGGATTTCACGGGCTTTATTTGCCTTCAAATGAACGGGAGCAAGCGCACGAGCGGATTTATCTGCCATATCAATGGAAACATAGTCCGGCCGAAACGAATACTCCCATTTTTCTTCACCTTCTTTGTGAAGATAATTGGTTTCCTTCAGAGTCCCTTCATTCTCATGGACTTCCAAAACAGCATGGCACTGCATGGGAAGGGCTTCTCTTGAATCCGCTAAGAATAAGGTACGTACTCCAACCTTGGCCGATTCTTTAAGCAATAAATTAAGTTCACTTTCTATGAGACTGGGATCAGAAACAATAATGACCCAATAGGGAAGATCCGGGCCGCTTTTCGCTTCTTGCGGCTTATTATACCGGCGTTTCAGAATCTCGTATAAATAATCGATCAGCTCCCGGGCTTCTCCCGGATGGGTTGCGAGAAACCTCATCTTGCGCTGATCATCCCATACGTGTGGCAGCCAGCGAATCCAATCCCACTGTTCCGCTTCTTCTTGGGAATAAAAAGAAACAATTTTCACCTCGTCCGGAGAATGGTGTGTAACCAATTGGATTACAAGATTGCGCATGGAAGTTAAAATGGATGCCCGATCTCCAACCACTCCAACTACGTGAGCCTTGTTTAACGGAATTAAAACAGGAACATCCGGTACCCTTTCAAATTCCCGCGCAAGCTGTTGCGCTTCCTCAATCAAAGGGTCTGATTCATAAGCTTCCTGTTTTGGTGCTACAACCTTTACAGAGGAAGGCAGTTCACCGTTTCCCAGGCGTACGGCCAGAAAATCAGGGTCATGAGGAGAACGCTCCCACAAAGAGCTTTCTCTCTCCTGAATCCTTGCCATACATTGACGGGGAATCGGATTCCATTCTCTCAATAAAGTAGCCAGGGTTTTGAGCAGCTTTTGCAACTCAGCACGATGTTTTTGCAGACTTGCTTTGTACTTCTCTTCTCTTTCTTTGAGCTGCTTCTTATAATTTCTTTTTTGAGACAGGTATACAAAGAAAGGAATGATATAAGAGAGTGTCATCATCAAGGAAAAAAGCATCTGATAGGCAAAGAAATTCGGATTTGAAGAAGTATTGCCTGAAGAGTTCATGTACACATAAAATCCGATGGTACCCGCTGTCATCACAATAGGAACGATAAGATAAACAAAAGAAAAATTAGGCGGTGAAGGTGTTTGGGGAGGCTGGTGGATTTCTACCACGGCCCGTGGTAAATCCTGCTTCAATCTTGGCGATCTTTGAAACAAAATCTTCACTGGTACTTAACTCCTTTATTTGTAAGATGATCTGTCCGCCAGGCCTCTAGTAACTCTTTACTTTTTTCTTTGCCTGAGGACATTCGTTCCAGTTGATCTGCTATAGCCGCATGCGGATCTTCTTCCGGCTTCTTTTGGATCCGCAGATAAGCCCCGTCCATAACCGAACAATGATCAAGTGAACGGGTCTCGTCTAACTTTTTCCAGTCACCGGTTTGTGTTTTTACTTCCAATATATATTTTCCCTTTGCCATATCGGGGGCTTCATTTCTTACTGCTTCGACAAGCATAAGGGTGACTTGGGCAACCGGTATATCAGACGGAAGTTCAAAGTCAATCCAATCCTGCTTGTTTGATCCCGTTACAATGGTAACAATTGTCCCCAAGTAACATTCCTCCTCCTAAATAAAATAAGACCTCTCGGTCGACAAATATACAGATCCTTAAAAAAACATTTATTTGCAAAAATAGTCATACACAGAGGTAACTGATGAATCATTTTGGAACAAGAAAAACTCCCCCATTTCTCGTTCATTCCAATATGATCAACTTTTATTTAATAACAAAACGCTCCAAATTGTCAAAAGAGAAAACGGGGGAGAATGCGTCAATTTTATTAAAATCACCCATATGGAATCCTTTGTCTGTTTGCTGATCACCTGAGTAAGCTGGTTTTCCGATGATAAGCAGGGAAAAAATGTTGACGTTTAAATATGTTTTCTTCAAAATTGGTCTTATATTTCTGCAATTTTTCCTCCAGAGGCGTGGGCGTATCAAAGTCAAAAAATCGGTCTAATTTTTTCTCCATTTCAAAACATCTTTTTTCTGCTTCAAATAATACTTTATTTCTTGCCTCCACGATTTCCTGACTGATGTTCCAGTCAAGATCTTTATATAAGCCTTCTTCATAGCATAGTTCAGGCTTCACCTTTAACAAACTGTTTAAAACCATAATGGCTTCCACATGATTTCTGCCGATTTTGTACCAAAACAGCAAATATATATATGCTTTAATGTGATGAGGATTATTTTCAATGTGTTTTTTCATCAATTGGATCGCTTCGTCCTTGTATCTTAAATCGTACGATTCATACCATTTGGCAATCGCTTTAAAATAATCTAACCCCCACAGCTCCGGAAAAGTTGCTTCAGCTTCCTCAATATCATATAGGGGGGACAGGGGATTAATATAGTTATGCCTTCCCAGTACAGACCGTTCAGACAGCTGGACAACCGCCTGTAAACTGCTTTTAACCATTCCGGTCATCTCTTCCCTGATTTCTTTTATTTGCTTTCCTACTTCTTTTTTTACCAGCTCCGGCACTTTTTGAGTCTGATAGTACCCATACAAGGCAAAAGCCAACCCGGTGATCGTTCCCAATGTAGCCAAAAAAGTCAGCAAAAAGTTCATGTAAGCGATTTGGTTCGCAATGTCATCCGCATTATCCGTTTTGATAATAGACTTTGGAGTAATGGGAAGAACATAAACCCCAAAGATCAGAATGAGACAAACAAGGATGGTTAATGCCGAGATAACAGTAAATTTTTTAATCTCCATAGTGAAACCCCTATGATTAAGTTTTAGGAAAATTGAAGATAAAACTTCCTTGCTTGTTTTGCATCAACCGTATATATATTAATCTGGCAATCGCGGACAACGTCACTTTTCCATGGGGCTGCCACACCAAAATGTCGTTAAATTCGCCTTTTAATTGCTCACGCGACCGGCCTGTGATCCAGATTAATTCCGCTTCATCAATCGCTCCATAAAGCATTTTTTCTGCTACCGGGCCTAAGCGGTAAAAGGATTCAATATTAAAAAAAAAGGGAGTGGCCGGCAACTCTATGATTTGATCTGAACTCTCAAACAAATACTTAATCGTAGCTCCTTCCAACATCCCCAATATGGTCATATAAAAGGATACAGCTTTAAAGCCTCCAGTTGTATTAAATACTCTCATATATTCGTGCGAAGGATACTTTTCCAGGATTGAACTTACTTTTTTCACTAAATTAGGCAATCCAATATAGCAAAAATAATCTACATCATGAACTTGAAGCCCAATGACTGACTCATATTCAGCATTGACATTCCAAAAAGGAACTGATATTCTGCTTAATACTTCGCCAACAAGTATTCCCTCTAAGGTGTAGGAGGTTAAAAAGAATAATTGATCTCCTTTTTTTACGTTCATTTTATCCAGGCTATTGGGTTCAGCTCCCAAAAGCTTGGGATTTGAACTGTTTTGAAGCGCATGTTCAGTCAGTTCGTGAATCAGGTGATTCAGCGGTTCTGCAAACTCTTGTTTTTTCTTTGCTGAGATTCCGGTTACCTGTTTTAATTTTTCCCGATCTTTTACTAGCCTTAACATGGAGACCCCAACTGTAGAGATAATGATTTGTTTCAAGCTTTAACCTCCTCAAGATGGAGCAATCAAACATTTTCCATAGCCGTATGATGTCTGTCGCCCAACACCTCTTCTCTTGATTTTACGAAGTATATCCATCATCTTTGCATCATCCCTGAACTGGTAAAACCAGGTACTTCCCTCCGGGATCAAAAATACTTTTCTTTCTTGATTCCCGAATAAAACTTTTAAAGGTTTAGAGGTGCTGGCAGATATACAGGCAAATGGCAGTTCCGCCGGGCCGTTTAACAGGATGTCCTTTACATTGTTCGTTAACATAGGTGTCATCAGTGAAATAAAAAATCCCTTTTGTAAAGAACCTTCCCCTCCTCCAAAATCAAACCTTCCCTTGATATTATTACAAATACGTGCTTTATATTTTTTTTCCTTCTTTAATTCTTTTAAAATTTCTTTAACAGATAACTCTTTCGCAATTACATAATACAGTACTTTAAGCCCCCCAAATGAAGGTTGGCCTTTTCTTCCACTCATCACAGGAGGAAAAAAATCTTCCGCAAAAAAAATTTCCTTTAGATCAGGCAATTGATAATCACTTAATTCTTGTAATCCTCTTTTTGTAATCCATCCTCTCAACACCACACCATGATTGCGGAATCTGGGGATGCTCCCATTTGCGATGACGGGCAGCACTTTTGAACCCAGGTCACTCTCTGCATGATTTCCCGGACCGATTTTATATAATGAGTAATTGCGGTCGATATTCCCCTGAGTTACACCAAATAAGATTCTGGGAAGAGGATATATATCAATGTTGTTATAAGAATAACAAGGCCCGATGATTTTTGTCCGAACCCCTTTCCATCTACTGATCAGCTCCAAGCGGGTTCGTTCTACATGCATATATATATTTGAAATCGGATCGTCGGCAAAGGAGAAGAAATGAGGTTCAAAAATCATATCAGATAAAGAAATTTCAATGCTTAATATCCTGCACATAATCAACCCTGCTTCAAATTTAAAAGTTTTTTTAGGATCTTTTCATCATTCAGCCAATAGGATTCATCCCAGAAACATGTATCTAAGATGCGCGGCTTTTTCTCCAACCCGGAACCTACAATGAAACTGTTTCCTCCCAGTTGCTCTTTTGCGATATACTTGAGGGTCCATTTTAGAAAATGTACAGATTGGCTCAGCTCTGTTTGATCATTTATATATAACATGGAGGCCGACAAAGAAGGTTGGATTCCCAGCTCCCTCCGGCATAACCAGGTATATTCATCTTTTAAGATTCTGGCCAATTTAATCCCTTCATTTACCGGAGCCTGAATGAGGGATTCATCCCCTCCGGCGTAGATTACCCTGCCTCCGTAATCTGAAACCACACAAGGGATCGCTCTTAAGAAATTTGCCAGCACATAACTAAGCTTTGGCATTGATGACATAACCTCACCCACCCGGTCACCATCGATCAACAATAAAACAGAAGGTGACATCTCTTCATTTACGATCATATCAAAATCCCAGCCCATGATCTCTTTAGAGTATAGCGGGAGGAGTCTTTTCACCAGTCCGATGGAACTAAGTTTATTTCCCGGGTTTACAAGGACTTGTAATTTCCGTCCCGGCTCATAGCAAGCATCCACCCGATTGAATACGGCTCGCCAAAATTTTTTTTGATCTGCCGCTTCCTCATGTCCGGATAACTCCTGTAAATGATCAAAGACGGAACATTTACATCCTGTTTCCTCGCCATGAAAATATGTATTCCATAAGCTTCTCCTCAACATGCCTTCATGTTCGGAGCCAAGCACCCAATTGATTTCCCAATAATTCTCCATTTGCCTTTTCCATATTTCATCTGTCTTATTTCCAAAATGCGCCAGATCCTCAATGGTTTTTTTCCATATAAAGTCAGTGATCTTGAACCATGTTTCCTTAAACGCCCTGATACATTTTTCCGGCTCAAATGAATCAGGTACTTCTGCTTTAAATGAGTTGGGTATGGTGCCGATCCATGGTTCTGTATAGAGTTCATCACGATTCCGGCGAATGGAGTTTAATATGGGGTGAATCATATAAATTTGCTGGGGATCATGCAATTGAGGTAAAATTTTTCCGCCGTGTTCCATCACCTTCACCATAACCGTGGCAACCAAATAGGATATTAAAAATGAGCCCGCCATATAATCAGAAGGTATACGTGAGCTAAAAATGAAATGATTAGCGGGAATCAATTTAAAATGAAAAAAGTTATCATTCATTTTCAACCTCTTTTTCACTGACATATACATTTTTACACCTTGTGAATCTTTTTTTGAAAAAATCTTCAATCTTTTTAAGCCGCATTGAACCTTAACTGCTCTTTCTCAAGCATAACCATCTCATCCCCTCAATGCAACAAAACACCCTGCCTTTTATATATAAGGCAGGGCTTGTTCAAACAATCCTCTCGACACCCATTTAGCATGCAAGACAATTCGTACGACAGATTCACTGTTTTTTCGGCCCGTCTATACAGCCAAAAGATAAGCCAAAAATAAAAAACTCAAAGTCACAACACTACCGGTAAAAAAAATGAGAGAAGCAGAAGGTGCAATAAATGTTTGACTATTAATCCCCCTTCGCTTAGCCGAATAATTAACAGTAGCATATACAATAATGATAACTCCAACTATGATTGCAGCCAGGCCGATCAATTGTGCAAGTAAATTTCCTGTATCGCTTGACACCATGGTTGAAAAAAAGTGAAGTTTTGCGGCTAAATAACCGACACCCATAATTGTAATTGCTGTCCGAACCCAGGCGAGGTAGGTACGTTCATTTGCCAGGTGTTGCTGGATATATTTAGAATCTATTGTGGTTGTTTGCTCTTTAGATTTTAAATCGCGAGAATACCTGTGATGCCTTACTGACATTTCTTCTTTCTCCTGTTCTTAATAGTATCCAGATCACCTTCGTCGTTCGTACAACGGAAACCCAGTGGGTTTATTTAATCTCATTTAAATCATAAGGAGTTTCCTGATAGACATAATAGTTCAGCCAGTTGGAAAACATTAAGTACGCATGAGCCCGCCACGTTTGAACCGGCATTTTGGCCGGGTCATTATTTGGGAAATAATTTTTCGGCATAGCGATGTTTAATCCTCTGTCAAGATCACGCACATACTCTTTCTTTAACGTTACAGAATCATACTCGGGATGTCCCGTAACAAAAATTTGCCGGCCATCCTTGCTCGCTACAATATAAATACCGGCCTCTTCCGATTCGGATAAAATTTCCAGTTCCTGAACTTTTTCAATATCTTCCCGCAGTACTTCCGTATACCGGGAATGCGGCGCATAGAAGCAATCATCAAAACCCCGGAGCAATCTTGTGTTTTTCTTCGAGACGGCATGCGCAAACACCCCGAACATTTTTCCCTCCATGGAATGTTTAGGAACACCATAATGATAATAAAGCCCTGCCTGGGCACCCCAACAGATATGCAGTGTTGAGGTAACATGATTCATTTTCCAATCCATAATCCGTTTTAACTCTTCCCAGTAATTGACTTCGCCGAACTCCAGGTGTTCAACAGGAGCACCTGTAATAATCATTCCGTCATATTTTTGATGCCTAATTTCATCAAATGTTTTATAGAACATTGCCAGATGTTCTTTCGATGTGTTTTTGGGTGTGTGCGTTTTGGGATGAATCAGATCAATTTCAACCTGTAAGGGTGAATTTCCAAGCAGCCGCAGAAGTTGCGTTTCTGTTGTAATCTTGGTCGGCATTAAATTTAGTATTACAATTTTAAGGGGACGAATATCCTGTTGAAAAGCGCGGCTTTCCTCCATAACAAAAATATTTTCGTTCTTTAGAATTTTGGTTGCAGGTAATTGGTCAGGAATCTTGATCGGCATTGGAATCCTTCCTTTACTAACTTGTTTTTAAAATTGTGAGCGAAGAAAACCCCCAAATTCAATCAGGCAAATGACACTCGCTCTATTCGGGATCCCCCGAAAGGTATCTTTCCACGGCTCTATAAGTATATCTGTTATCTTCTTTGTAAAGTAAATTAAATAGGGCTGTGGCAAGGGAGAAACAGTTGCCACTTAAAATCTCATTTGAGAAAGACCCGTTTATATGCCGGCAAATTTCTTGGGCATGGAACGCGTCTTCACAGATAGTCTGCCTCTTCAGTGGTAAGCCGTTCATAAGGCACCATTACTTTTTATCATATCATAAAAATCTAACGAATCGTTCTTTCCCGCTCAACTTGCAACTCATCGATTTAAATACCATCAAACACCTTTGCCGACAAGACTGCCGTATAGTTACACTGAAAAACCCGCCTGAACACCGCGGCGGGCTTTTTCATCGTTCAAATCATTATTTGAGCCGTCAGCTTTCCCTGACATAGGTGTCCGGGGAGACAGAAGTAATAAACGGATTCATCTTGCCGATCGAGTAAATATGCAACTCATGCATCGCCCGGGTACAGGCGGTGTAGAACAGTTTTCGTTCACTCTCTCTCTCATACTGCGAACTGTTGTAGATGATAACTGCATCAAATTCAACTCCTTTAGCGAGGTATGAGGGGATGATAAGCGTACCGGCCTCAAAGGAAGCTGTCTCTTTCCCAATCAGGGTGAGCGGCACCTGTTCTTGCAACATTTCATGCGCCTCCCGGCTTTCCCGGGCTGTTTTGCAAATCACCGCAATGGTCCGGTACCCTGCGGACTGCAATGAGCGGATTCGGTCAGCGAGACGGCCAGCGAGTTCCCAGGCGTTGGATACTTGTGTCAATGTTGGTTTACTTCCTTCACGGTTGAACGGTTCAATCTTTTCTCCGCCATCAATCAACCTCCTCGTGAATTCGACAATCTGTCTGGTGGAGCGATAACTGCGCGTCAGTACAAATGTTTCTGTTTGATCTTCCCCGTATAATGAGGACAGTGGTGCGAATCCTGTGCTGGTAGTATGGGGATGGATTGCCTGGTTCAAGTCACCAAGCACCGTCATTTTACTGCGTGGAAACAGCCGCTTGATATAAGCGAACTGGAACAGGGAATAGTCCTGGGCTTCATCAACAAATACATGCCGGACAGAAGTATTGGTTTGAAATCCTTCAATCCGTTCCTTTAAATATAAGTAAGGGGTTGCATCTTCATATGCCAGTTGGGAGCGCTCCAACCGCTCCACTGTCTGCTTGCAGATCACATCCCAATGCCGGGGGAGCCTGGCATCGGGTGCAAAACGTAAGATCTGCTGCGGCCTGGCAAACAATTGCCGATAGATGGCAGGTACATCGATGAAATCTAATTTCTTCACACACTTGCGCAGCGGTTTGAAACTCTCTTTCACAACCATGGCGGCGAGCATCTTCTGTTCCCGCTCAAAATCATCAAACGTATCCTCTCTGTAACCTTTTTTTCGCCGTAGCTTCTGATAGACCCGCAAGTATGTCTCATTATCAAGCAGTTCAATTTCCTCATCCACCCACGGCTTCGTCCGCTCCGCGAGTTCACATTCCTTCAATTCCTGCAAAAGCCAGTCGGCAAGCAGTCTGATCCGGTTTGAAATCGGTAAGGAGGAGTCGAAACCGTAAAAATGCTCTTTTATACGTTCAGCGGAAATGATGGTCTCGCCCCGAAACTTTACATCCCTGAAAATCATACCTTCCCGGCCGAGAAGCACCACATACCGTTCAATCAATTGCATAAAATCGTTGCCTGCTTTATATGTGATCCCCTCGATCCGCGCCTCATATCCAGGATCGTTCACCGGTGCGAGTGTATACTCCATCTGTGTAAACGGATCTTCAAGCTGAAACGTCTGTCCAAGCTGATGCTCCAAATAATCCTGAAAGGTTGTCTGTTGCATGTTCTCCTCCCCAAGTTCAGGCAGAACGGTAGAGATATAGCTGTTGAACATCGGGTTTGGGGAAAACAGCACGATGTTCTCCGCCCGCAGTGTTTCCCGATACCTGTATAGCAAATAGGCAACACGCTGCAGAGCTGCCGACGTTTTGCCGCTGCCCGCAGCCCCCTGCACAACAAGCAACCGGCTGCGTTCGTTCCGGATAATGCGGTTTTGCTCTTTCTGGATCGTGGCGACAATACTCTTCATCTGCGAGTCTGCCTGTTTTCCAAGTACCTCTTGAAGCAGTTCGTCGCCGATGGTGACACCGGTGTCAAACATGCTTTGGATTTGGCCACCACGGATGATAAACTGCCGTTTCAATTCCATTATTCCGGTGACTTTCCCGTCCGGTGCCTCATATTGAGCAGGTCCTGGCGGGTAGTCGTAATATAAGCTGGACACTGGTGCACGCCAATCGTAGACGAGAAAAGATTCTTTATCCTCATCAAAGAAGGAAGCAATACCAAGGTAAATACGTTCGGTTTCCTGCTCCCCTCCTTCCCTGAAATCAATTCGCCCGAAATAGGGAGATTGCTTGAGCCGCCTTAGCGTCTCCATTTGCTTACGGGCATGCCGATGAGTGCGTTCCCTTTCCGACAGCACTTCCGCCTGCTGCTTCATGCTTGCATATGTTTCTGCCGCTTCACCCGGATCATCCAGATTGACTGTTACATCATCCCAGAAATTTTTCCGGATATTCACAATATCTGACTTCATCACGCTGACATGTTGCTCAAGGCTGGCCATACGTTTAGTAATTTTACTGACAACCCAGTCGACTCGCTTTTGTTCCTCCTGCCTGTCTTGATCTGATGTGCTCATATTCCCGCTTCCTCTCCTTAGAATTTTCATGGCCAAAAGCTTTGACAAACCCATCTCTTTTTGATATAATTATTATGGGGATTTCTATTTAATAATAAATAACTCGACCACCCTTTATTTTAATATGAATTCATATTGTATTCAAGATATCACCAAAGGATCGGACGGAAACGCGGATGAGCGATTCCGTTTTTTATTTTTTCTCCGGTCTTCCTGTTCATCTTTATCGAAAAAGCTGTTGACCTTTATGTTATGCCAACAACCCAAACATAAAAAAGGAAATTGAAATATTACCAGCAATATTGGCTTTCTTCCTGCTCATGATTCATAAAAAATCAGATTCAATAATAACGAACGAAAAAAACACATATGAATAAAAAACATATTGTTTATGAAGAAAAACGACCATCAATTAATGACCCGGAGCAAATAATATAAAAGTATGGCTTTAGGCAATGTAGCGCATCAGAGGAGGAAACAATTTTCGGGGGTGTACCCATGGCCTTTTATCATGTTAACCGGAAGAAACAAAATCGCGCGAGCAAAACCGCTGAATTTGTAGCTTTTTTTCGGGCTCTGGAGTATTCTTATCCGAAAGAAAGGCGATTATTTGAAGATCCTTTTGCTGCAAGATTTCTCAGCCCACCGTTACGGGCGGCGGCTTACTTATCCCGCATTCCTGTTTTCGGGAAAGGGGTCCCATCTTTGGTGGACTTGTGGGGGCCTGGTGCCAGGGCATCCGGAGTAGCACGAACGCGCCTGATTGATGATCATTTGACAAATGCTCTTGAAAAAGGAATTAAACAAGTGGTTATTCTGGGCTCCGGGTTTGATAGCCGGGCTTATCGCATTCCGGGAATGGTTCGTATCCGCGTCTTTGAAGTCGACCAACCCCGTACACTTCTTGTTAAACGAAAGAAGTTGAAGAGAATACAAGGAAATTTGCCGGAGGAAGTTGCCTTTGTTGAAACAGATTTAAATGTCCAAAAGCTGGAGCAAACATTGATTCATGCGGGATTTAATTTGACACTTCCTGCATTTTTCATTTGGGAAGGTGTAACCAACTATCTCACGGAGCAAGCTGTGGACATGACACTGCGATTTATTAGCACGACAGCACCTGGCAGCTTTATTCTTTTTACCTATGTTCATAAACATACGGTTGATAAGCTGGGAGAAGATAAACGTACACGTCGAATTTACCGATTATTGCAACGAATCGGGGAGCCCTGGACTTTTGGGATGATTCCGGAAGAACTGCCGTCATACCTGGAATCACGGGGGCTAAAGTTGATTGAGGACGTAAATTCCCTTGAATTCCGCAAACGTTATCTAAACCCTTGCGGTCCGCATATGAAAGGGTATAAATTTTACCGCGCGGCCCTGGCACAGGTGAAAAGCAAAGGACCTCAGCCCCAAATACGCTTTTTCCGGTCTTTTTTTCACTAGGACGGCAACCTGCTTTAAATCAACTCATATTTATCGAGGTTCACTATCAAGGATACAGATGGTCGGTAATGGGCTTTAAAATACACTTTAAGAGTTTGGCAACGTGCATATCCAGAATAAGGAGACTAAATTAGCATCTTTTCCATACCTTGTTTCTTGAGCTACTTTAACAGGAAATGCCGCATCTTATATAAATTTTCCTGAAATGGCATAGCCACCATGGGAGCCATCATTTTCATTTTGCCTAGTGTGGCATTTGAATCACCGGTTTAATTGTCAATCCAGTTTCGGAGTCCCTGATTGCTTCGTTAATATCTTCTAACTCGTAGAAACGAATCAACTTGTCGAAAGGAAATTTTCCTTGCTTATAGAGAGCAATTAATTGTGGGATAAATATCTGTGGGACGCTGTCCCCTTCCACGACTCCGGTGATTGTTTTCTCCTGAACCAGAACATCGTTGATGTCGAGTTCAACTGTCGTACCTATTGGGGGAGCACCAATGACTGCCGCCTTGCCCATGAAAGTAAGCGATTCGACAGCTTGTTTCAGAACGAATGCCACGCCGGTTGTCTCTACCGAGTAGTCCACCCCTTTGCCTGTAATCTCCCGGATCGTTTTCACTGCGTCTTGATCTTTGCCGTTAATGGTGTGGGTGGCTCCTAGCTCCTCAGCGAGCCGGAGTCGATTATCGTGTATATCAATAGCAATAAGCGGTGTACATCCGATCGCTTTGGCAGCCATCATTGCGCTCAATCCGACTGCACCGCACCCAAAACAGGCGAGACTGGAGCCTACCTGCGGTCTCAAGGTATTCAATACAGAGCCGGCACCGGTCTGAATGCCGCAACCTAAAGGACCAAGGAGCCTTAGATCCACTTCCTTGTCCACTTTCACCACATTCCTTTCGCCAGTCAATGCATATGTTCCAAAGGAGGATTGGCCAAAAAAAGTGGTAACATATTCTCCCTTCCACTGGATTCGTTGAGGGCGGTTGGAACTATCCCCAACAAAATTCAGTTCAAAAAAATTCTCGCAGGCGTATGGATGACCTGTAAGACAACTTTTGCAACCTCCACAATAAGCAAAAGAAAGGACCACATGATCCCCTTCAACTACGCTTTTAACTCCATCCCCCACTTTTTCCACCACTCCAGCTCCTTCATGACCAAGTACTGCTGGCAGGGGAACAGGGTATTCCTGATCCCGGGCGATCATGTCGGTATGGCATGTACCTGATGCCACAATCCTTAC
Organism: Paenactinomyces guangxiensis; assembly: GCF_016055185.1. Taxonomy (GTDB): domain Bacteria; phylum Bacillota; class Bacilli; order Thermoactinomycetales; family Thermoactinomycetaceae; genus Paenactinomyces; species Paenactinomyces guangxiensis. The sequence goes on along the minus strand of NZ_JAECVR010000040.1, from coordinate 199 downwards.
CAATACCTCCCCCTCCTTAGGATCTTCCAATTGCACTCTCTCGATGGAAAAAGGCATTCCTTTTCCCGCTGTTACGGCCGCTTTCATTTCCATACCTTAAACCCTCCTCGTATAGTAAGTTTAAATCCTCAAAAACAATCCATTTCCAGTTAAAACTCGTTCTTTGAAAAGTGAATATCCATCATTCATAGGGGGTGGA
>NZ_JAECVR010000003.1 GCF_016055185.1 Paenactinomyces guangxiensis | reverse complement strand
TCTTGCCCAATAATCTTGAGTTAGTTTCCACTCTAATTCCCGAAAACTACGAATACGATAAAACACTTGGTATACAAGACATTTCAGGATTTCTGCATCGCTAAATCTCTTGGGTTTGCCGCGTCGCGGCAAACGATCCACAAAACGCATCATCAAATTATCAATACAATGAAAAATTTGATAAAGCGGATGGTTTCTTGGTGAAAGTCGTGGTAAACTCATAATAAATCCGCCTCCGTGGTTTTGATGATGGGTTGCGCTTTCATTTTAACCACAAATTGGCGGATTTTTCTATTTATGACGATTAATACAACAACCTCTATAAGGTCATTGTCTTATTGTCAATATCAGGCGTGTTGATTTACCAAAATTAAGGATAAAAATACCGGCTACATGCTTGTAGAAATTCATAGATCGTTTGGAGCCATTCAGCTGGAAGTTCCCTTAACCAAAGCTTTCGGAAAAAATCGATTCTAGAGATCGAACAGTAGGCTGGGCGGGTGTGGAGATACAATCACTGAACGAGAGCATAAGCAAGTAAAACCGCATAAAGCTGGCCATAGACAGCGTTTGGAGTGGTTCCGAACAACCGAGTTACATTTAGATGCTGTTTAATCCAACGAAAAAACAGCTCCAGTTGCCAACGAGCCCGATACAGGTCGGCAATGACTTCTAGCTTCACTGGTAAATTAGTAGCTACGTGAATGATGTTCCCTTCTAAATCTACAAAACTCACAATTCGAAAGCGGTTCTTCGTCTTCACAGAATCCGTTCCGACATAAGCCATTACATCGCCTACGATATTTGAATGGGAATCGATAGAAGGAAGGGATTGTGTTTCTTGAAATCACTGTATTTTTCTTTAAGCGAATCACAAAAAAATGGTTCTCCTCTTGAAGTGAATCCATTCGTTCATACTTGGAATATCCGCGATCACAAATAAAAATGGCGGTAGATCCCGTTAGCAATTGGGAAGCGACTTCGGAATCATGTTGCAACGCAACTGATTCTTCCACTTGTTTTGGAAGCAAGCTAGTCACATCGAAGGAAACATGCAATTTGACACCTGCTTTTTCATCCCGATAGTAAGCCCATGGGAGCCTTCCGACTCCTACTGTCATCGTAGTCGAATCAGTGGCGAGGATAGGTAAATCCAGTTTTCGAAGGGTGCTTCGATTACATTTGCCCAGAAAAAGATGAAAGAGTTCTTTGAAGAACGAATAAGGAACTTCTGACGCTTTCTTCGAAAGCGTGGAATAATCTACTGCTACGAGATCCGTATGTGATTTCATTTTGTCCTCGCTATCCCGAAAACCACTCCATTTTTCTATGGAGGAAGCGATCCAATACTTCAACAATTCCTGAACTGTAAACTTTCGCGCTGGGTTTCGATAATCTACCATTTCTAGTATTTCAGAAATCTCTTTCCTGCAAATAAATGATTGTAAAGATCGGAAAAGAGTGTTAACTTGTTTCATAAAGACACCTCTTTTCTGGTTTTGTGGCAACTTAACCTTTAAACAAAGAGGTGTCTTTTCCTTTTTTCTTCCTATTGATGGCTAATCAACACGCCTGTGTCAATATCATGTTTTTGCAAGATTATGGGAGAACGTTAAGATAAAGACGGATTTCACTACTGGGGGCACCTCAAGCACAAACAGCCCATACTTTCACGTGTTTTTGGCGGCATAAGTCAAACAGGGAGACAAAGGCTTCCTGTCCACCGACATCACAATTGCCGACCTGATTGCCCACAAATGTGATATCCACCATGTATTCTCTAAAAACTACTTGAAAAAGAACGGGCTGTCCAAAAGAAAATACAACCAAATCGCCAACTACGTATACATGCAGTCGGAGATCAACATAAAGGATCGGAGACAAGGCACCCCATGCGTATTTTCACACTGCCCAATTTAACGGGGAAGCGTAAAATATGGCGGGATTAATGTGATGGAGGCTTTGCAGAAAAATTTGAAGATGAATTGTATTCCGGAGTCTATTTTTACGATGGAATTAGAGGATTATGAGGAGTTTTTGAAAGAGCGTTGCGGGTGATGGCCGGAGATGATTAAGAAGTATTATTTTTCGTTGTGAGTTTGGTTTTGGGACAAGAGATATGGAAAAAGTATATATTTGGAGGGACTTAATACTAGATCTGTGATTAATCAATCTATATAGCTTAATAGGGGGTACGAAATGCGAAGTCTACCAAAATATAATAGAAGTTTTTCAAAAGAATTAAATGTAGTAGTGCTAGGCTGCACAAGTTTTGGTGATATTGTATAGATTCCAAGGGTGGCTGAACTAAAACAAACTAACCTTTGCTTAGAAGAACTTTTGAGGTGTAGCAACTTGACTAAGGATGATAAACTATACGTTAGCGAGTGAACTAGTATATAGAGAGGTTGTAGCATTTCATAACATTATCCTAACTGAGATAGAAGAGAATTTTATCAATAGTAGACCGGAATTAAAAAACTGGAGGAAAGATGTATGTAAGGAAAAAGTTTAGATCTATATTGAACGTTATTTATGATACCAAAAAATACAGCTCCTTTACGAATAACTCTATTTATCCAAGGTTGGATACATATTTTTATACAAGTTTCTTGAAATGCTTTATGGGTTTCGATTGAACAGTAGTCATATTTTAAATACATATAAACAAGGGGGCGTATATTATGATTTCCGTTTTACAGACATGTCAACCGCGCTCAGAGATCCTAGCGGGAACATTTAATCCAGAAGTATTTACTGCCTCACTTAGTCCTATTATTGACTTCTACAGAACAGGACGTAGCTCCATTGACAATATTTATACCAATGCACAACAGTTTTTTGAGGAAGCAACCTATCCCACGCAGGGGCTGAAAACCACCTTAACGGAAGTTTTCAGCCGGATTTCAGGGGATATGACCATTCCAGCTATTCACCGTCTGGAAACGGCATTTGGTGGGGGAAAAACCCATACCTTGATCGCTTGTACTCACATTGCTTATCAGGGCAAGAAATTGGGAGAACAGATTGGAGAGATTCTCAATCCGAATCTTCTGCCCGAACCGGGTTCCGTATCCGTCGTTGGTGTTGCAGGGGATGAAATCCCGGTACATAAGTCAAAAGGAAAAGATCTCATTCCTTATACACTCTGGGGGGAGATCGCATATCAAATCGGTGGTGAGTCTCTTTACAAAGAAGTAGAAGAAGAGGCCGCTTCTTATGCCGCGCCAGGCCGCACCTATTTTGATAAGGTATTTGGCGGAAGAAAAGTTCTTCTCATGCTGGATGAGTTGGCTCAATATGCCGCGCGTCTGGAAGCTGCACGTCCGGATGGTGCGAGCCAATTGGCAGCATTTTTAATGACACTGCATGGTTATGTCCGAAATCACCCAGGGATCGCCATTGTTTTGACACTTGCCAGTTCGACGGACGCATTTGCCAAACAAACCGAACGTTTAGCCGAATTGATCACAGCTGTTCGCGGAGAAGAAATCACCGAAGATGATGCGGTGGGAATCAGCGAAAAGGCAATCAAGGATATCACCAGCGTGGTGGCTCGGGATGCGGTTCAGGTAACACCTGTGCAGGCAACCGAAATTTCTTCCGTTTTGGCGAAACGGCTGTTTGTCTCCGTAAATCGATCGGCAGCAAGAGAAACTGCAGAAGAGTATATGGAGATGTATCGCCGAAACAGTAATCTGCTTCCGGATGAGGCCGCCAGTGAGCGATTCCGCGATCGAATGTTGGCCAATTACCCGTTCCATCCCACTTTAGTAGATTTTCTGAACAGAAAATTGGCCGAGGCCGAAAACTTCCAAGGAACGCGGGGAGTGCTTCGCGTTTTGTCTCTCGTCGTACGGAGTTTGTGGAAAAAGCAGATTGATGTTCCCATGATTCATACCTGTCATCTGGACCTCCGGACCGAACGGGTTGTTAATGAGGTTCTTGGGCGGACGGGGAGTTCCGATCTTTTACTAGTGCTTAATGCCGATATTGGCAGCGTGGACACCGAATCGTTGGACGGAGGACTCAGCAACGCAGAGCGAGCAGATCGGAATAATCCTCATCCAGAGGGGCATCCGCTGTTCGAGTACACTTGGAAAACCGTATTTCTGCATAGCCTAGTGGGCAGGGATGAAGGGATTTCGTCCAAGATTTTTGGGATTACGGAATCGGAGGCATTGTTCAGTGTCTCGTTCCCCGGCATGACGCCGCCCCAGGTCCGCACCGCCTTGGAGGAGATCACCGAAAGTGCCTACTATCTCCGCTTTGAACAAGGAAAATACTACGCCAGCGACGAACCTACGATTAACAGCATCTTGGCGCGCATTCGTAATGGAGTGACTCATTCGCAAGTGAAAGGCTTGCTTGAAGATATGGCACGGAGGATTATCAAGGCTGACAAAAGCGGATTGTTCCATGTCGAACATGACGTTTCCCAACCGGACCATCTGCCGGATGAAAAAGGAAAGCCGATTCTTGGAATTGTGTCGCCCACAGTGGAAACGATCGATATTGAAGCCATGGTGACGATGAAGGGATCAAACCAACCGCGTATGCAACAAAATCTGATCTTCTTGCTAGTTCCTGAAACGGTCAAGATCGGGGAGACCAACCCCAGTCTGGAATTGTTGCCGGGACAGGGAGCCAAGTCGCAGGATGTTCGTCACCGATTGGAGGCCATTGCCCGGCAAGTTCTGGCGATGCAGGATCTGACAAAGAAGCCGCAAAACTTCGGAGTTAATCCGAAGCGGTTGGAAGAGAGTGGCTTCAGCAACCGGAAGGCAGAGCGGGAGCATGCGCTCATGACCGCTGTTTCGGACATCTATACCAGCCTGTATTATCCGTCTACAGCCGGGCATATTGTCCGTAAGGAATTCAAAACAACCGGCGGGGAAAGCGGGGCTTCCTTCATCGAACTGATTCGGGCGGCACTCATCGAAGCCGGAGAGTTACTTACCGAGCAAAACAACAACCGGTCCGACCTTATCAACCTCAGCAAATTGTTTTTTGAACGTGGGGACACAGTCACTGTGGAAGAGCTAAAACATTCTTTTGCTTGTATCCGCAGTTGGCCAGTGCTCGCCAATGAGGGGATTTTGGAACAACTGATTCGCGGTGGAGTACAAAAAGGAGTCTGGTGTGTATTTCGTATGGACTCTCCTGATCAATCACGACCAGACGAATTTTATCACGAGAAAAATGATGTACCAATGGGTGTAAACCTGATGTCGGCCTCATATGCGCTCATCACTCTTCAAGGCGCTAAACGGCGGGGGTGGTTTGATGAGCGGAAGGTTGATCCGGAGGTGTTGAAGCAACATATTTATGAAGTAGTAAATAAGGAAGGAAGCGTAAGTGTTCAGCAGATTGAAGAGATCGTTCAGCAAAACGTAGGAGAAGTGACGCGCAAAGAGCTGGATGACACCGTTGTTTCCTTATTAAAAGCTTCTAAGCTCTATGCCTGCCAGAATAAGGGGGATACTTGGAATAAGCCCGACCTGATCTCGGGTTCAAAAGCATTTCAATATGTCCCGCTGTCCCATGATGTTTTGGTCACCAAAGCCAAGGCAAAGGAAAACGGCTGGATTGATGATGATCGATCCAACCGCATCCATATTCAAGGGAATGAAGCTCTCGAAAAAGTATTGCCTCTTCTTCGACGGATGGGTAGTCTCTATAACAAAGGCGGCAAAACAAAGATCGATTTTCTGGATCTGTATTTCAGGATGCCAGCGGGTGGAGCGTTGAGAATTCAGTTGGAGGATGCATCCCCGCAAACCATTAAGTCACTGGGAGAATGGTTTGAAGTACTTGATGGAATTGTTAAAAATGGGGAGCAAGCAGAGGTTGAACTCGATATCGCGGATCCGGCCGAAGATTGCCCCTTTGTGAAGGAGTTGAATAAAAAGTAGGTGAGGTAGTCGTTATGGTCAATCAAATCACTGCACAGGACTGGGAACTGGAACGGGACTTTCAGCACCGTATCCTCCCGGAGTTGGATCATGCTCCTTGGGTTCTCCGACTGACGGAGTACAAGGACAAACCAGCTCCTGTTTTGGTTATTAAGAAACGGATTTACACAGGTGACAGTCCTTATGGGGGTGAACAGGCTGAAGGCAAATCGATGCTTAAAGACCAGGGGCTGCTGTATGGTCAGCCCCTGCGCCGCTGTTTGCCAGCTCTCAGAAAGATTCTCAGCAGGGTAAATGATGTTGCAGGAATTCCCTTGGAACTTCAGCGATTTTTTAACAAAGACCGAATTCAATACCGCGGCAACTTGCCTCTGGATGAAGAATCTGGAGCCAAGCTGGCGCTCATTTTCAAATTGCAGGAGAGGGTCGCCGACCTGGACCGCGTTGAACTGATGGCCTGGCGAGTGGAGCGATTCAGCAGGGAAGAGGCGGTCTACTGGTTTACTCGTGCAACTCAGTACGGTGAGGCCGCCAGCCGCTGGGCACTGGCCGGTATGAGAATCATGCTGGGCGGACAGCCGGGAGACGAAGAGATTCAGCACATGTTGACTAAGCTACGTAAATAGAGAAATGGGAGAGGAGAAAATGACAACTCAGAACCAAACAAGAGCGGAAGTCCGATTCATTGAAGCGGGTTTTCCCTGTCACCAGGTGGGGGCGGAGACTCAGCGAGAGAGAGGAGCTAGTTCGGCGCTTCCGCCACTCTATTTTCTTCATGTCTGGTGGGCAAGACGGCCTTTGACTCCCAGTCGGGCGGCAATCTTGGGATCACTGTTGCCGGCCGGAACAAATCCGGACTGGTTCCTGCGCCAACTTGGGATAGAAAAGGTGCAAGCGATCGTGAATGGTGTGCCGTGGATACTTGATGATAAATTAATAGAACGTGTAGCGAGAGATGAATTTGGTCAAGAAACATTGGATTTAGATGCGGTTGTTTATCGAGCACTTCAGCGAGAAAAAGCGACAAGGGCTGAACATAGGAAATTGATCGCTCAGATTGTAGATCAGTTCCCTCATGTGCAGGATTACTCTGCAATTCAAAAATGGCAAACTCTGAGTCAACCGCTCCCGGAACCCTTTCCGGTAGAGGGTACCAGGCTGAGAGTTAAAAGAGTAGCAGCGGACCCGGCCTGGTTCAAAGAGTTGATGGAGATTGCTAAAAATATTGGAGTCCGTGTTCCTAATATGTATGGATATTCGAGGGCATATACCCGTCAACCTGAGTGGGGCGATTCAAATATTACTGTAATGGATCCTACTGCGGGAGGCGGTTCTATTCCCTTTGAAGCGTTAAGGCTTGGATACCGGGCAATTGCTAATGATTTGAATCCTGTTGCAACGGTTATCCAATACGCTACGTTGGATTATCCTGCTCGCTTCGGGAAAAATCTCAAAATGGAAATTGAAAATTGGGGTCAAAAACTGATTTCAGCTTTGGATAATCGGTTGAATGAGGTATTCCCGCGTGTATTTCCTTTGCCAGAAACCGAACGAATGTTTTTGAGAGCTCATTTGACGCAATTTCCTGAACTTGTATCACAATATGATCTGGAAGAGACGACCACCTATTTATTTGCACGCCAAGTCACCTGTCCACATTGTGAAGGAGAAGCTCCTCTCCTAAATACCTCTTGGCTATCCAAAGAGGGAGAGAAATGGACAGTTCGTATTGTTACGGATGGCAAGAAAAAAGGGGGGACAGTAAAATTTGAACCTTACCGTCTCCAAGGAAAGAAAGGTCCGAATGGAGAGAATCCTGATTTTGCTACCGTAAACAAAGGAGTTGGGCTTTGCATTCACTGCCGCCAGGCAATTCCATCGGAAGAAATCAAAGCACAGGCACGTGGGGAGTCTCCGCGTGGAACATGGAAGGATCGGCTGTACTGTGTCGTGGCAGTACGCTATCAGCCTAAACTGGACAAGGACGGACAACCCCAACGGTATAAAAGCGGTGCAAAAGCTGGGGAAATCAAGACAGAGAAAATCACGTTCTTCCGTGCACCCAATGAGCAGGATCTGAAGGCTTTGGAAGAAGCCGAGTTTCAACTGAAACAACGCTGGGATGAATGGGATCAGGAGGGATTGATTCCGACCGAAAGGTTTCCACAAGGAAATGATATGCGTCCAATAAACTATGGAATGAATCGTTGGTGCGATATGTTTACGCCACGGCAGCTGTTGGGGCAACTGACTTTGGTTGAGGAATTGAACCGTCTTAAGCCACAGATAATCGAAGAACTGGGTCAGGAGAGAGGCAAGGTGGTTGTCACCTATCTGCAATTTGTGATTGATAAATTGGTGGATTACAACAGTAAACAGACGCGTTGGCATTACGGACGTGGTGTATTGGTTAATACATTTGGCCGTCATGACTATTCCCTTAAGTGGACCTTTGGGGAGATGATCTATACAGGACCTTATTCTGGTCCGGCTTGGGCTTTATCACAGGTTTTAGATGCTTATCAGGGAATAGCGGAACTGGTGTCTCCGCTTCATGAGAAATTACAAGGAGCGCCCCCGCCTGTTACGATTCTCTATGGTACGGCGGCACATACCGGAGTGCCAGCTCGTTCCGTAGATTTGATCTGTGTGGATCCTCCTTATTACAACAATGTCCAGTATGCCGAGATGTCCGACTATTTCTATGTCTGGCAGAAGCGGACTTTATCGGACCTTTACCCTGATTTATTCGAGCGACGGCTGACCAACAAAACGGATGAAGCCGTGGCCAATCCGGCCCGGGATGGTTCCAATGCAAATGCCGCTCAACGTTATGAAGAACTGATGGGGGAAATCTTCGCCGAGTGTCGCCGTGTACTGAAAGATGAGGGCATCTTGACGATCATGTTCACCCATAAAACACAAGAGGCGTGGGAAGCGTTGACACGTTCCTTGATTGAACAGGGGTGGACAATTACCTCGTCGATGCCGGTGGAATCAGAAGCAGGTGAGTCCACGCACCAAAAAGGGATGGCCGCTGCCGCCAGCTCTATTTTCCTCACCTGTCGCAAAAGGGAGCAGGACAACCAAATGCCGGCGACCTGGACCGGATTTGGCGGCACCGGTGTGGCGCAGCGCATTCGTACGGCTGTTCGCGAAGGACTGAAAGAGTTTGAGCCGCTGAAGCTCAATCCCGTGGATGAGATGGTGGCGTGTTACGGACGGGCGCTGCAGGTGCTGTCAGAGCATTGGCCGGTATTGGACGGAGATGAACTTGTCACCCCGATCCGGGCAATGAACGAGGCCAGTGCCGTCGTGGCAGAGCACCAGATTAGCCGCCTGACGCGCGGGCGTCTCAAGGTAGAAGACCTGAACCCGGAAGTGGCGATGTCGTTAACGCTCTACGGCATTTTTGGGCTTAATGAATTCCCTTATGACGAGGCATTGAACTTGTCACGCTCGTTGAACATCGCGCTGGAGATGCGTCCGGCAGGATACAGTGTTCAGAATCGGATGGTTGGAATCAACGACGCCAGCAGGGGCCGCAGCATCCGTGGTACAGATGCGGAAGATAGAGGCTTCCATGCGCCATTGGTACGCAAAGGTTCCAAATTGCGATTGGTAAAACCGGAAGAGCGTCATCCGAAGCGTTTGGGCAATCCCCAGACAGAGTGGGATCTGCTGCATGGCCTGATTCTTGCCTATCGGGAAGGTGATGTTCCAGTCGCTCGTGCATACTTGGCACAACATGCGAAGGAGAAAGGGCAGACCGTGTTGGACCTTTTGGCCGTCTGGACAGCGGAGATGACAGAGGAAGAGCTTCGGCGGGAAGGAGAAGCTATCCTGTTTGGCTTGAGATAAAGAATCACCGGCGGATCATAGATAGGAGGAACATCATGACCGAGATAAGAGAGAGTAGGAACAACCAAGGACTGAGATCACGCGAGTGGCTTCTCTCTTACAAGACCTCCTCCACCATGATCGGAGACAGGCCAGTCAATATGTTACATGACTTTTACATTCCGGCACTCAACCGCGCGGTTCGCTATGACCGCGTGGCCGGGTATTTCCGGTCCACTTCTCTGGCAGCAGCTTCCCAAGGATTTTCCGCCTTTGCCAATCGAGGTGGAAAAATGCGCCTGATCGTTGGTGCTAATCTGGAACCGAACGATGTAAAAGCGATCTTACAAGGAGATGCAAAAAGACTTTCGGAAAAGCTGACTGAAGAATTGGAACAGGCGGACTCTTGGCCGGAAGGTGTTCGTAACGGTGTGACATTGTTGGCCTGGATGGTGGAGAAAGGATATCTGGAAGTTCGGGTGGCTTTTCGGCTGCACAAAGATACCGGAGAGCCGATTTCCTTTGATTCGATGGAAGATGGTTATGTTCACGAGAAGTGGTTTGTGTTTACCGACGAATATGGGAACCGGATGTATGGAGCCGGATCGCTCAATGAGTCCAAAACCGCACTACATCTGAATGCGGAGAATATTGATATCCATTGTGACTGGTGGGGAGAAACGGATCGGAAAAGAGTCGATGAAGCGGCTGAATCATTTGAAACTCTCTGGGAAGGGAAAGTTCGTCATATACGCGTGCTGACTCTTCCGGAAGCGGTTCGACGCCGGCTGGTTCGGTTTGCTCAAGACGTGAAAAGGCCGCTGGAAACCGACGGAACCAGCCAGATTCCCGAGCCCTCGACAAAAGCGGAAAAGGTTCAGCCGGATGGAATTCCTTCCGCGCTTGAGCGGCTGAAGTTCGCCGTGTTACGGGATGCACCCAAAATGCCGGGTGGGCGTTATGTTGGGTTGGAAACGGCACCGGTTGAACCGTGGCCCCATCAGATCATGGTTGTGCGTCGATTAGTGGAGAACTGGCCGTATTCTTATCTGCTGTGTGATGAGGTGGGTTTAGGTAAAACGATCGAAGCGGGACTGGCCATTCGTTGTTTGCATTTGGCGGGATGGGCCAAACGGATTTTAATCGCTGCCCCTGCAAGTTTAACCACCCAATGGCAGCGTCAGCTTGCCTCCAAATTATTGTTGTCTTTTGGCCGGGTGATGACACCGGGAATACGGCATCACTATATCTTGCCTGTTGAGGAGGACTTCACTTCTGGTTCGTTTTATGAGCCGAATCTCGTCATTGTGTCAACCGGCCTTATGTCGCGGCGGGAGAGGATCGAGCAACTGGAAATGGCTGAAGAATTTGACATCGTTTTGGTGGATGAGGCCCATATGGCCCGGCGGAAAAACCCTTCCAAAGGAGCAGAGGCCCATCCCCAGTTCGGCCATCTTTATACGACGATCCGGGATCACTTAGGTGAACGGACGCGCAGTTTATGGCTGGCCACCGCTACACCAATGCAGATTCACCCAGTAGAGGTCAGCGATTTGATTGCCTTGACTAATCGGGTGGGAGCATTTCAGTACGACCCTACATTAACCATGAAATATTACGAAATTCTTGGCAGATTGCTACAAGGAGTGGAAATTGGTTCTACTGATTGGGATTTCCTACGACAATCCATTTTGGGAATCCAGCGTCAGGATCATAAATATTGGGAGTTTTTATCCGATGTGGTTATAAGCGGTCGGATTCGAAGCGATGCTCGCCAGTGGTTGGAATTTAGTAGGATTCCACGTGGTACCAGAAACCAACAACTGATGTCCCGGATAATCTTCAGTGCCTCACCACTGTCCCGGGTGATGCTCCGACATACACGTCAATTGCTTGAGATTTATCGGGAAAATGGTGAACTGCAACAAACCCTAGCAAAGAGGCAAATCCGTGACCTTCCTCAAATCCGTTTTAATGCGCTGGAGCGGAAGATCTATGATCAGTTGGAAGAGTACTGCAAAGGTCTGGTGGAACAGGTCGGCTCCCGAGAAGAGAACAAGCAGATGATCAGTTTCCTGCTCAGCTTCCTGCGACTTCGATTTGCTTCGAGCTTATATGCATTTCAGAAAACAATCGAGCGGCGTCTCAAGAGAGTGGAAGAGACGCTTCGGCATCAGTACAAATCCAATGGAGAGGAATACGATGAGAGTGGAACGGAAGATCTTGTCTTTGACGATGAAGACGAGGAAGACCTGGGGATCACTGGAAAATTATTGAAAAATCGGACGCCTGCTGACCTGCGCTGGGAGCAAGAACGGCTCAAAAAAATGCTCGAAGACATGGAAGAGTTACACGGTCAATCTTCCAAGATGCTGTTCTTACTTAGGGAGCTGGATAACCGTAGGGACCGTTATACGAGAAGAATTCGCCAAACAGTTATTTTCACCAGATTCTACGATACGCTGGTAGATATCGTTCAGCGTTTGCAAAGAGCTGATGCTGAAATGCGAATCGGGACATATTCTGGACAGGGCGCGGGTTATTATAATTCGCAAGCCCAAAAATGGGTGATTACGGAGCGGGAAGAGGTAAAGGAACGATTCTTGCGCGTTGAGATCGATGTCCTTGTCTGCACGGATGCCGCAGCCGAAGGATTGAACCTTCAGACCGCCGATTTACTCATTAACTATGATCTAGGATGGAATCCGATGAAGATCGAACAGCGGATCGGCCGGATCGATCGGATTGGGCAGAAGCACGAAGTGGTCCAAGTACTGAATCTGTGCTATGTAGACAGTGTGGAGTCCATCGTTTATGGCCGACTGCTTCAGCGATTGAAGGATGCCAACCTAATCGTGGGTACACAGCAACTTTCCTTGCTTCCGGTAGATCTACAGGATTTTCAGGAACTGGCTCAAGGAACGTTGACACCTGAAGAACTGGAATCCCGTGTTAGAGAGCGGATTGAAGAGCAACGTAAACATTTGGCCTATATGGAGATCAATCCAAAAGACCTGTATGAGATCTACAAAAATATGAACGGGTTCCATCAGCGTTGGCAAGCTCCGATCAATCTTCAGTCCATTTGGTCAACGTTAACGGAATCCCGATATCTTCAGGAATTGGGATGTAAGATCCTTGATGAAAATAACCTCATCTTTGAGATCAATAATGTGGATGGAGTTCCTGATGGAGCCGTATTAACGGTATCGAGAGAACTCTATGAGACGGGTCTCCCTGATGGCAAAACCCGTGTGCATTTTGCTTCATATGGTGACCCGTATTTCGATGCGATCCTTCGTAAAACAGAGGAGATTGAGCTTCCCGGTTGCGTCAGGAGAATCTCAGTAGCCATCCCTGATCTTCACCATGCAGAGATAGTTGGGTATGCGGTTCTATGCACTAGGGAAGATGGAAGTCGCGAAGTGAGGTTTATCAAAAAGTGGAATGATTTTACAGAAATTCGTCTTGCCGAAGGAGAGACTCTTTCCGAGTCTGAAATCGAACCTCTTCGCCGGCAATTGTACCTTCAAGCGGTCGAAGAGTTCGGGTTTGCTGCGGCGGTGAAACGAATTGAGGAAGAAAACCTTCGTGCCGCAATGATTCAAGAAATGATGAATTTCTTGACTGGCCATCATCTGTTGGAAGAAAGGGCAAAAATCGCGGGAAGCAAGGTACGGTTCGGCTCAGTCCTTCGCGATGTGGTTGCTTTGGTTGAAGAACGCAAAGAGGGAATCCATATCGCTGATATGCCAGGGGATGTGCTGCGTCAAGTAAAGGATGAAGTGCTGTTCCCGTTCAATGTTCCCAAATCTAGCAATAAGGTCACGGTTTTGGTACCTCCTCTTTTCTGTCTGACGTCAGTGGATTCTATTAAACGCATGGTGGATCGAATGAAGAGGCAAGAAAAAGATATCAAGTTAAAAAGTATTATAACCAGCTTGAAACGAGAAGCTAAAAATCGAATAGACTCGATTGTTTAACGGCGTTTTTATAATGACTACATATGCTTTCAAACGATATGCGCTAATGGTACTTACACTACGCTGATGAAGCTAGCGTTTCCGCCGTAGATGTAATTGACCTTCTAACAAGTTTCTAACAAAACTTCTAACGAACTGTGTTTTCATTGGTTACTTGTGATTGATCCATATTAGCGAAACAATTGAAAATTATTGTTGGTGGTTCCCCCTTATTAACATATGGCCCGAGTCTGGTAGTGTAGAGGTCAGCGTTCGACCCCGCTATGCTCCACCAAAACGTCAAAAGCGCTGATATGGCGCTTTTTTTTTGGACATCTCTATATAGCTCCTTAAAAAGACCGTATTTATCAAAGAATCAACAAATGCTAAGTTAATTGATGTTTTCTGTTGAGATGGGAAAGCCGAAAAATGCAGGGGAGCTGAATTTATCTTGCATAAAACAGAAGCCGTAATTGATGCTCTATCCGCCCCACTTGGACTGGATTGTCACAATTAGTCTTATAAGGATCAATCTCCAGCGTTCCAATCTTCAATTATTTTGTATCTGCTTCTTATGGAGCAAATTCATCTTCGCTTGTTCTTTTATTTAAGGAATAAGGCAATCTTCTTTTGCATCTGTGTCCAGTCGAAAATTTTGACCTACTTTATCATCTTATTCATGAATAGATCTCACACATTAAGAAAAAAGTTCACCTGCCATAAGAATATAAAAGCTCCCCTAAAACTGAAATCAAATTTCTCCAAAAAACGAATAATAAATATTGAAATTTATTGACTTATGTGTATATAATTTCAAAGTGAATTTTCTACATTTTTAGGACAGGTTAAAGATTAGGAGGTCACAGTACTTGATAGAAAAATACCATACCCCGTGGCTCTCAATTTGGATGAATCCAAAACAAACCGTTCGTTGGATTTTAGAAAGTAATAAAAAGACTGTTCTATTGATATTATTATTTGGTTTGGCAATTAATTTGGAAAACTCCTCTCTACAATCACCAGGGGACACTTTAAGTCTTTCTACTATTCTGTTGTTAGGCATCATCTTTAGTCCACTTTCCGGGTATATCTTTGTATGGATTACTGCATTCTTATTTACCATAGCCGGCAAATGGCTAGGCGGCGTGGGTGAATGGAAGCAAGTAAGAAAAGTAGTAGAGTGGTCAAGTATCTTTTATATTGCATCTTTGATCATTACGTTATTGGAAATTATCCTTCTTGGCAATGAGTTTTTTCAAAGTACACAACCCACCCTGGAAAACAGCATGTTTTTGTCTGTATTATTTTTAATTTTATATACGTTGCAACTCGCAATATTTGTTTGGTGGGTGGTATTTTTAGTGATTGCATTAAGTGAAATTCACGCTTTTTCCTATTTAAAAGGATTTTTCACCTTATTTATTTCATTGTTGTTAGTTGTGTTATTTAATGTGTTTATCTTTCTTTTCCTCATGATTTTCAAATAACAGGGTGACAAAATGATAAAGAGAATATTATTACTATTGTTTAAGTTGCTCATTTGTTTAACTGTCCTCAGTTGTTCTTTTGTGGGACAGAGTTATGCAGATCCCGGCGGCAGCTTCGAAGTGCCTGAGGTCAATGACGATTTTGACAAAGGAAGCCCTCATCGGAACACTCAGCCAAAAAAAGAAGAAGATCAATCATTCCGATTCAGCGATGTGTTTATATGGTTGGGCATAGCTGAGAATGAAAAAGAGGCGGATCGAACCTTAAGCGCGGTCGTCGATTGTATTCCCATCGCCTCAACCATAAAAAGTATCATTGATTTAGCTTCTGGAAAAGATTCTATTTCCGGAGACGAACTGGATGCATTTGATTATGTAGTGTCAATATTGGGGATAATCCCATATGTAAAAATAGTTAAGTTATTTAAAGGTCCTTTGAAAAATGCATGGGGATTCATCGAAGGTTTTTACAATAGCTCAAAGAAAAAAATAGTGGGATTCCTTGAAGAAGTATATAATGATGGAAAGAATTTATTAAAGGAAATAAACAGAAAAATCGATGACTTAGCGGCGCAATTAGATTTTAGCCCGAAATTACAGCCAGCCGGTGGCCCTTCGCATATACCTCAAAAACCTGGGGTAAATAAGATTGAGGGAAAAAATAATGGTGGGACTAAGGGGACAGATAACACTGAACTTGGAAGTGTCACGGGTTATAAGTTTAAAAAAGGTGTAGATTTAGACTTTAGAGGAACTGGAAAAACTTATAAGGATGCTTTGGACGAAGCATTCAAAAGAACTGGTGTACCAAGAGAGGATTTCATAGTTACCAAGTGGGGAAAAGATGCTAACGGGAAATCGTTCCCAGTTGAATGGAGAGCAAAGAATGGCGCTGAAGTAAATATCGATACCGGACATACCAAGAATGGACCAGATGTACCGCATGTAGGATACCAGACCGGAGGCAAACGGGGTAGTGGTGGAGCAGTGCGTGGACATATATTAGTAGATAGTGTTCCGGTCAATCGATAAGATTTTTGGAGGGCATATGTGGAACATTAAAGAGCAAATAGTTTCAGCCGCACAATCAATGAAAATTGAAGTTAAGGAATTGTCCGTATCAGAAACAAAAAACATTTTTCATCAACTAGCTATAAAATATGCAGATGGAAAGAATAGATTTCCATTATGGGAGCATCTAACAGTACAATTAGCTGTTAACAATTCTGATGCATGGCGATGGATTGGCGAATATATTGCTGATTCAGAAGCATTGTTACTATTTAATCCCACGGATGAGAAATCATCTTTTGCCATTGTAGGTGGCAGTAATGTGGTTAAGATTCTGTCTGAAATGTTTAATGTGGAATTTTATGTAACTAACAAAGCATTTGATTATTTATTTTGTTTTAATCATCACGATGTACTGATCGCTTCTGGTAACTCCATTGAGTGGTTAAAAAAATATAAAACACCACAGTACGATAGATTTTTACAATAAAGTTTTGCCTGGACGGTTGTCCAGTCCGGATAATCGTCTTTTATTTACAGGCTAACGGAAAATAGCCCCCACCTGTTCGGCAGATGAGGGCTATTTTCCACTACCGTCAAACCGTGGAATTCAAACGCAACATAATTGTCTAAGATTACGAGGCTCATATGACATTGATTACTTTTCATGTAGGCGATGCTAATAACTTTGGGGAATAAATCATCCCCGATAACATTCCTTCACTCTTTCTGAAGTAAGCTCTGTATGAATAATATTTTGTCTGCCTATTAATCTTTCTAAGACCTTAATTGCGGCATTATGGCTTTCCTTCCCGCCATTTGAAGCGGAGTAATAGCTTAAAACGATTGGGTGGAGATGATGTTCAAATAAATCAACCGCCGTTTTAAGTACACAACAATCCGTATCGATTCCTAAAATAAATATTTTACTAATATTATTTTCTTTAATATAGAGAAGCGTTTCATCATTTATTGCCGTATAAATACCTTTCTTAAAGACAGTTTTAGCATAAGGCTTAATTTGGGGATGGAGTTCCTGCTCTAAGTCAGAAGACAACCGTTCCCAGTTAAGGTACTGTCTATAGGGGCTGCCTTCTTCATTGATAAAGTAAGCTGGATTCAAAATGGCTGGAATTCCTTTTTGCAAATAGTCAGGTAAATACGTAAATGATATTGTCTGTTTTATTTGTTGGATCGGAAAGAAGAAATAAATAGACATAACATAAGATAAACCATCGTATTCCCAAGACGGTAATCCTGATACACGCATTTTTTTATTAGATGGGGATAAGACGCTTCTAATTTCATTAATAACTTTATGAATTGCTAACGATTCAGAGTATTTCCCCTCCAATATGGAGTGATGACAGTCTTTGCGGTCTTTTAAAAATTTAGCAGCAAAGCGTATATCCTCTTTATACATCATTGTTTTATCCTTTAAAACAAATACACCAATACCCGTATCAAATAAATATAATTCTAGTTTGTCATCTTTTCCATATATAGATGCAATGATGGGCTCCCTGGAGAGAATCGCCTTTTTCCGTTCATCTAGTTCTTTAACCAAATATTTATTTTTCAAATAAAGATGGATCTCTTTCCTTTCTTTTGGAGATAAGTTAACTCCCAAATCAAAAGGGATAAATCTTAGCGGTTTCACTCTAAGTTGACTAAAATCCATGCATCAAGCCCCTTTCATGGAATTCCCTCTCATGTCTATATTATTATTATTGTCTGATAATATCTATATTTATCAGGTTTTCAGTGAAGATTTGTACTGTTTAATGAAAAAATAAAAATAACACCCTGTTAAGGATGTTATCTAAATAAACCTGCAATAATTCCTTTAAATTCTTAATCAGTTTATAGTATCGTCGTCATTCTCATCACCGGTAATTTGAGTCACTAGAGGATTGAAAAGGAAAAAAACGGTCGGACTTGGCATGCTGTACATGCTATACTTCATAAAAATCATCCTCGTTTAAAATCTTAAGTTCCTCAATTAAAGAGACAATCCTTTCATTACATTTGTAAAGTTCTTCATTATATTTCATCTTAGCAAAACAAGTTGACAATTTCAATAAGGCTGAAAACTGTCTTTGCTTGAATCCATGTTTTTCTGAAAGGTCTGCGGCTTCTTGATAATATGGAGCAGCTTCATCGTGTTTATATTGTTGACATAAGTAATTCCCATGTACAATAAGAGCTTTTGCAAGCCGAAAAACATCAGAGGTTTTTCGTCCAATTGCAATTGCTTTTTTAAGATGATCGTCTGCTTTTTCCCAACTTTCCTGAGTGGTATATAAAATCCCCAGGTAAGTGTGAGCATCTAAATGTCTGCGTGGATAATTAAAGTCTTGATCCAACTTGAGGACCATTTCAAACCGTGGAAGGGCCATATCAAGCTTTTTATCTTTAAGGTAAACACTTCCTGATACATTAAGCAGGTCAAGGTGTTGAATTTTAAGCCAATTTCTACGGGCGATTTCGATTCCTTCCTTGCAAATAGCGATTGCCTCTTCAAACTGTCCACGTTCACGTAAGAGAATAGAGCGATACTTATATAGATTAAGTACAACTCGAATGCTGTTAATTTGGGGAATAGATGGCCAAAGTTCATTTAATACCTGTGATGCGTGATCTAACTGGGATGATTTTATCAAGTAGAGAATTTTGTTGTCCAACAAAAAATACTTTATTTCTTTTCTTTCTTTTGACTCGTTGTAGTTTTGCAACCCGTGTTTGACATATTCAAGTGCCCGGATCAAATCATTTTGGTGGTAGCTGCAACTGCTTAATTGATTATAGCAAACGGAAACTATATTGTTTTCGGATTCAATCTGGTGTTGTTTACATAAGCGAAGAGCTAGTTTAAAATATTTGCTCGCTTTCTTCTATTCTTTCTTTTTATAGATATAACGTCCTTTCAAATACATAAGAAACGGAGCCAACGGATGGAACTCATCCAAGTGAATCAGTTTCAATTCCTCATTCGCTAATTCCAAATACCCATTGTTTAACATGCTTTCAATACAGTCCAATCGGAATTTTAAATGTTCGATAAACTCCTTTTCCTTTTTGACCAGTTCGTTCAATTTCCCGCCGTCAAGCCCCAGTTTGTTTAACAGATAATTGAATGTATCATCTCTGACAACAACTTTGCCGCGCTCGACATTGCTGATCGTCCCGTCAGAAATATGTAAATCGGCTAAATCCCTTTGTTGCAGCCCTTTATCCAGCCGTGTTTTCTTAATAATGTAACGAATCAATCCATCGTACAGATGATTCTCCATTCTTTTTACCCCCAAACCCTGATTTTAATATCCTATTATGGCATAAAATGGGGGAGGAGGAAATAGAATATTCCGTTTAAATGAATATTGTTTAAACAGTACAGTCACAGGAGAGGAAAACCTGCGTAATCTCGTTGTTAATCCCAGGAAACGCATCTCATCTAAAAAGGTAAGTTAAAATACCAAAATATTGAAAAAATTTAATTGATCATACTATAATTTAATCAGGCGGGAGATATCGAACTCACAGATCAATGACATGGTGAGAGCATGGGAGGAGGTTAAAAGTTTGCAAAAAAATCAGCTTAAAGGCTGGGCGGATCTACAACAACGCCGTCAAATCAAGGCAGTGAAGAAAGAGGTTCAGGCAAAAGGTTTGCATCAAGAAAGGATCACTGGCGGCGTATATGGCCACCCTTATCACCGGATCAAAATTGTCCGACTTGAAACGACTGATGGCAGAGAGGTTCACATCCCGCTTAAAGATCTTATTCAGGCCGAAATGGAAGACGGAGTTACCATATTTTCCGGCAGAGTGGATGAGAAACTTGCTCTGGGAGAGAGGGGAGGGAAGAGATTTGGGACAAAAAAAGGGTTTGGCGCGAGGTGAGTCGGACACCATCAAGAAAGGAGAGGCTGTGGGGTTTGTTGTCTATGTCATGGCGAAACTGGGCTATTCCCGGCTTCAGATCGAAGAGGTCACCCGGGAGTTAAGAAGCTGCTTCAATATGAAGTGCCGCAACTATGTGTTTGATTCCAATTTGACAGCAGGGAGGACAGACAGGATAAATCTGTTGCCGACCATTGCCGAGCAAAACAACAAGAAAGACAGGTAGTGAAGTTTTATGGAGATCGGGATTGGAGAGTTTAGATATACAAAACAAAAAAAGAATCCCAAAAAGGGACTCAGAAAAAATAACACGTTACATTCATGATACCATTCTCTTTGCATAAGGGAGAGCACTATGGAATACATTCAAGGAATAAAAAACTGGATCGGGAATTGTCCGGATCTCCTTGTCGGGGCCCATGTACTTGTGATTAATGAAAAAGGCCAGTTGCTTTTACAAAAAGGTGCAAAAGGTACATGGGGCTTGCCCGGCGGTCTTTTAAAACGGGGGGAGACGCTGGAAGATACCGCACGCCGCCAAGTGTTTGCACAAACGGGGTTAGTCATCGGTGAACTCCGTCTCGTTCGTGTTTTCTCTGGAGAGAAATACCCGGCTGCAAACGAAAGTGAAAAGTATATTGTGGCCACTGTCTATCTCACCCGTGATATTCAGGAGAATGTCAAATCCGATGGAGTGGAGTTTAAAGAAATAAGCTACTTTGATTTCCAAGAACTCCCCGAAGGCATAGATTTAAGATTTCAGGATGTGATTCAGGAGTTTAAAGAACAAATGCTTTGTGTTGGTGTTTGAGCCGTTGACAGGGGGAAAGCAAACGATTTATAGAAAAGGGATGTTTTCAAGAGCATCCCTTTAAATCTTTCTATTCAAATAATTTAAACTTAACTTCAACTGAGACCAATTAATTAGCCTGAAGACAGGTTTCGATCCGGATTCTCATACACCTTCAGACTTGTTCAAAGCTCCCTCCTCAGATAAATTACAAAAAATAAACATTATACCACTAATGTACCATAAAGGGTGTTACTTTTTTGGAATAGGGATTTTTGTATAATAGTTTTGACGATTTCTGAGATATGGAATGTAAACTATTATTTAGAGAGGGTTTGATCAATGTCAGCACTACTGGTGTTTCTGGGGTTGCTACTGATTCTTCTGTCAATTGTTTTTTTAATACTAACCATTAATCCAAAACGTATGGTTCAACCAATCATTAAAAATAAGTTTACGGTAAAACGTCTACATACGATCTTGTCTTCGTTAGGATGTTTTATTCTGGCTCTTATACTGCTAATCATCGGGGCGGTAACCTCCCCGGACTTTGGTAAAGAGTTAGAAGCGCAACAGGAACAAGATCAAGAAAAAGAGAAAAAAGAAGAAGAAGCCAAGAAATTAGCTGAGCAAAAAAAATTAGAGGAAGAGAAAAAGCGTCTTGAAGAAGAAAAGAGAAAAAAAGAAGCTTTAGCAAAAGAAGAGGCTGAGAAACAAGCTGCCGAGGAAAGGAAAAAACAAGAAGAGGTTGCAAAAGCTAAAACAGATCAACAAACATCATCATCTTCCTCGTCGTCTGGTAATTCATCTTCTGCCAGCAGTAAACCTCCTTATAAAGGAACTGATGTTACATGCAGTGATTTTTCGACTAGCGAAGAAGCAACTGCATACATGAAGGCGTATAATGTAACCAAGCTGGACCGTGATAAAAATGGGGTAGCCTGTGAGTCTCTAAAATAATGTTTTAGCGATCTGACAAAACGAATAGGTTCAGACTGTAGAAAACCACTTCTGAAACTGTGTCCAGAAGTGGTTTTCCGAATTCTCCAAAATTTAATTTTTGCTCGGACAATTGGCATTTCTCTGTCCGGGGTTGCTATTCTAAAAAATTTGTAACAAAATAATAGTTATGACAGAATTAATCTTATTATTTGTATAATATGAATTGTGTATTCATATTATTCTTCGACACTATAAAAGGAGTAGATCTTCATTGGCTTTTTTGTTAGAAAGGGAAATTGAGGCGAAAAAAAAGAAACTAAATGATATCTTTTCTGACTTCTGGTTTCTTGTTCCGGAATACCAGCGGTCCTATGTTTGGGGAAATGATCAAGTAAAGGATTTGCTCGACGATTTGTGGTTTGCCAGTGAAAACAATCCTACGAAGGAATATTTTCTTGGATCGCTCGTATTAAGAAATATGCATAACGATTATTATAAAGAATATGAAATCCTGGACGGTCAACAACGTTTAACTACATTGCTTCTATTAATGGCAGTGTTGAGAGATACAGCTACTAATCATTTGTTAAAGGACTCATGTAAAAAGTGTATTTATCAAGATGCAAACCCCTACTCGGGTATTCCGTCAAGAGTTAGAATCATCTATAAAATTCGTGATCAGGTTGAAGATTTTATTCAAAAGTATATTCAAGAGGAAAAGGGTTTAGATAACAAGACAGGATTACAAGAGGAAGCACGGATTGGAAGCGTTTCCACCCAAAATATGGTGAGTGCCATATTTGCTATAAAAGATTTCTTTAGCGATAAAACACAACAGCAAATTAGCCAATTCGCTCAATTTTTATTCCAAAAAGTCGTTCTGATCTATGTTTCTACGGATAATCGTGAAGATGCATTCAGGCTCTTTACGATCTTAAACAATCGAGGAGTTCCATTATCCAGTGCAGATATCCTAAAATCGATGAATATTGGAGAAATAGATGAAAAAGAAAATGAAAAGTATGCCAGAGTCTGGGAAGAGATTGAAAGCGACCTGGGAGAGGATTTTGATCGTTTCCTTTCTTTTGTTCGAACCGTTTTGGTTAAAGAAAAACAGCGTGTAAACTTGCTTGAGGAGTATGAAGAGAATATTTATAAGAAGAAGTTGTTAGAGGTAGGGAAGCCTACTATTGACCTGATTAAAAAGTATAAATCCCATTATGATGATTTGATAAAATTGGAAAGAAACGATTTAACGAATGATTATCGAAATCTTGTTACTATCATGCAGATCGGGTTACCCTCCGAAGATTGGATTCCGCCGTTACTGTTATTTTATGAAAAGTTCGGGATAGGGACATTAGACGAATTTGTAAAAAAGTTAGAATACAAATTCACAAGTGATTGGTTGTTACAGTATTCTCCTACTCAAAGAATTGAAAATATGAATAGGATATTAAAAGCAATCGAAAAAGCCAGCTATGAGTTGGAAATATTGAATCAGGGCATCTTATTTCAAGTTGACCAAGCCTCATTAAGAAATGTGCTAAACGGAGATATATACGGGCGAAAATTTGCTCGTTATATCCTGTTAAAATATGAATACCTAAAGTCTCTCCAAACTGTGCACTTGTCAAATTACAAACACATTAGTGTCGAACATGTGTTGCCTCAAAATCCGAAGGTTGACAGTAAATGGGTAGAAACCTTTCCGGAAAAAGAAAGGAAATTTTGGGTTCATAAATTGGCCAATTTAGTTTTGATCAATAAGATTAAAAACTCTTCCCTTAGTAACCTGGATTTCTCTGAAAAAAAAGAGCGCTACTTAAAAAAGCGGATTGATGTTTTTGTTGGATGCAAGGTTTTTATTTATCAGGCTAATAATTGGACCCCGGGTGTATTAAAAGAACGACAAATTGAAATGGTTGATACACTTGTTAATAATTTATGCTAGCCTTGGCGTCCACTGTAAAATACAATTTCCAAAAGTGCAGATGAAAAAAGGCGGACAAACGGGCAATCCGCCTTTTTTCATATCTTAAACTTCCTCGATTAGTCCCTCTATAGATTCTTGGTTACCAAAGGTGCTTACTATTAAAAAACCTTTTCTTTCATATATGGGAACGGCCAAAGATGAATACCATCACAGATGAAAAGGATTGAAAAGAGTAATGCTCCGGTTAACTAATGCAACAATAGAGGAAATTGCAGCAAAAATATTGAATGAAGACATTGAAATATCATTGAGTAAGGACAATATAATGACAATTAGAGGAGTCAGGATTATTACGAAATGCTTGAATTAGTTAACACAATTGACTAGAAAAACTTTCTGAATTTCTATAAACTCAATTTAGGTAATTTATCTCTCGATATAAACCCTGATAGGTGAAATTAAAAACTCCCTTGACTTACCTACGATATCTCCCTAGATGTTCATTGCTTCATCATCGTTAATAGGCTTATGTTTACGTATTCATATTTTATCTTAATAGTAAAAAAGTGTAGTACGTTGATCAAACTTATATCCAAAAATGGAGGGATTATATGTGAATGAAAATATTCTAAATCACTATAATAGACTTGCGTCAAATTATGATCAGTTTTGGGCTTATTCAAATGAGTTTGTCAGTTTTATTTCCAAAAATATAATCAGATATTTAAATCTCAAGGAAGATGATAGATTAGTTGATTTGGGATGTGGAACTGGGATTTATTCTAAAGAGATATTAAGACAAATGAAGTTGAAACATAAGATTTTATGTGTAGATATATCGGAAAAGATGTTGCTTGAACTCCATAGCGAAAAAGGCATAACCACTATAAACCATGATGCAATTGAGTTCACTCAAAAGT
The DNA here is from genome assembly GCF_016055185.1 of Paenactinomyces guangxiensis. Classification (GTDB taxonomy): domain Bacteria; phylum Bacillota; class Bacilli; order Thermoactinomycetales; family Thermoactinomycetaceae; genus Paenactinomyces; species Paenactinomyces guangxiensis. The sequence continues at coordinate 203,257 of NZ_JAECVR010000003.1, read as the reverse complement.
CGTATAAATACAACAAAGTTTTTATTAAAGAGATGATTCACCATATATCTTCAAAGGATAAAAGCATATTATTTGATAAGTTATATGACTGTCTAGATCATAATGGCACATTACTTATTATTATGTTGCCGCCCACTATAGACTACCCTCTTTTCAAAGATGCATTGAAATTATACCAAAAGTTACAACCTCATTATAATGAAATAGCAAATGGTTTAGAAACAGCGGGCTTTAAAGTGAATATCGACTTTGTAGAGTATCCGCTTTCAATAAATAAAGGAACATATATACAAATGGTTAAGGAACGCTATATGTCGCTTCTATCAAATTTTAGCGATGAAGAAATTCAAAAGGGTGTTATTGAAATAATGGATAAGTATAAAGAAGAAACCGATTTAAAGTTCAATGATAGGTTTGTTTTTATTAGTGGTTTAAAAGAATAGGGAGTGTTTTTATGAGCCTGCACAAAACATTAGAAGAAATATGCAAAGAATTGATTCTATACAAAAATATGGAAGAATATTTGGGGCAGGATTTTGAAAGACCTATCAAATCTTTGCAAGATGGGTATCCGGAAAACACAGCAAACTTAATAGGTAAAATATTAGAGTCCCTATTAAAACGTATTTGGATAAATAATAAAGTTAAGGGAGACCCGGGAAACAAAACCTTGAATGACTTAATAAAAGTGTGTTCATCGTATATTCAAAGCCGTGAAGTCTACGATTATATGATTGATATTCAACGAGTAAGAAATCGGGCCTCTCATCATGGTGGAGAGGTAAGTGAAAGCGATGCAATTGAATCGATCCGTAAATTATTAAAGATTCTTGAGTGGTTTCAAAGCATTAATGCCCACACCATAGCTGATAAACAGTCCATTTTAGACCCCGATATTCAAAATAAAGTGGCATTTATTATAGAATTTTATGGTGTACTGAAGTATAAAGAAAAAAATTGTTATGAAATATCCTCTAAAACAGCTTATCTTCTTTTTGTCCGTAATATAGGAAATAAATATGATTATGTTGAGGTTTTTATATCCAAAAGTTTATCTGAGTTAGTAGAGATTTTTACAATGAAAAAGCACGGTTTGTTCAAGACTGTTTATCCTAAGAAAACCAGATATATTATTACGGATAAAGAATATCAACTTGAAGACATAAAGCACAGCATTGGAGATTCGAAGATATCATCTTTTGAATCTTTTTTGGGACATTTTCTAAACTACAATAATTATTATCAGGCTGTAATGTCAAAATTAAGCTCATTAAAAAGTTATCAACAGATTCTAAAGGTAAGCGGCCAATTACTTATGTATGATTTGATCAAACAAGACTATGTAATTGAAGAAACAAGTAATGTAAACAAATTGATTGATAAGGTAACTGATAACGATTTTGGTAATTTATTTATTATCTCAAATGCTGGCGGCGGAAAAACAAATATTTGTAAAACTATTCTCGAAAAGGTTAGACAGGTTAAGAGAGACTCATATGTATTATACTTTGACCTTGGGCTTATGAAGCGTGGAGAAACGATAGAAAGTTTCATTACAAGGCAACTTCGTGGATATTTAAAGCTTAATGATACTGAGATTTTTGATGTTGTGTATTTCTTAAATAAATCAGGATATATCATTACTTTACTAGATGGATTAGATGAATTGTTTGGTGAAATAAGATTGGATGAGATACTCGATATTTTCGGTGAAATATCGAAATTGTTTTCGGAAACATCCAGAATTATTATTACTTCACGGATCTCTTTCTTTATGTCCTCCAGGTATATAAGAGAATTGCTTAATAAAAACGCTATAGTATCGGACAAAGTTAAATTTGGGTTGACTTCCGTTGGAATTGATCCACTGCAGCTACCCAATTTCAGAGTGCTAAAACTAGAAGAGATAAAGTTAAACAGTAAAGAATGTTCTTTAAAGCACAATCAAATAGCCAGAGAGTTATTAAAAAAACATAATACACAGGTTAGTTGTACTCCATTGGAGTATTTTTTCATTGACAATCTCACCAAAAGCGAAGCTATAGAAGCTTATAATGTTGACAACAACTCATTCAATAGTGCAGAACTAATCTATAACTACATTAGAGGAGAGTTTTTGAAAGCAAATGACCTTTTACTAATGAACAATTTTATCAGCTATTTTTATGAATGTTTCCAAGAAAATAAAACTTTGATTAATTTGATTGAATTATTTGCTGTATTCGGCGACAGGCTTTTTCCGGATCAAATTATTACTTTTGATAATATGAAACTAAAAACGTTTTTCAAATATATTGACCCAACTCATATTAAATTTAATCATAAGTGTTTTTATGAATTCTTTTTTGCCATGGGCTTTCTTAAAACAGGGAAATTAGATAGAGAGGTACAAAGAATCACAAGCAAAATAAGAGATTATATTTTTGAGATCTCAACTAAACCAGAAAAATTCAATCTCAAATTGGATAAGAATTATAGACAGTGTATCGTTCCGAAAGGATATTATCTAGTAGGCGATTATGATAAAGTTTTGATTAAATATAATAACAAAGATATTTTGTTTGATGAAGAAAGTGTTACGGTGGAACAGTATTTACAATTTTTAGATGAAATTAAGGGGAAAGATTTAACTGAATTTGAACATCCCCTTCAACCAAAAGATTGGGATCATCATCCTGACTACCAAAAGTTAAAAATAAAGGATTACTACAGTAATGATCGGTATTTAAAATATCCAGCAATATGTATTAGCTTTTTTAGTGCTTATGCATATGCTAAATTTTACGGAAAACGTTTACCAACATCGTTTGAGTGGGAATGTGCTTCAAGAGGCAAGTACGGCAGCTTATTTAGCTGGGGAGATCATTTTGATTTAACAATTGCAAATGCGGCTGATTACTGGGCAAAAAAAGTTATAGTTGATTATGAAGAATGGAAGCAATTAGTTGATTCAAATGAAATACATGTAGGTCATCCTTTGCCGTCGGAAAACTTTATTAAAAATGTTTCTCCCTTTGGAATTAAAAACACATGCGGCAATATATGGGAATTAAGTTCAACTATTGATGAAACTTCCAATTATGTTGTTTTGTGTGGTGGAAGTTACGATAACCCTTTTCGGGCTATTAAATCATCCTCAAAAGGAATTTATACATTAGATCGTGTAAGTAATGCAATAGGGTTTAGATGTTGTAAGGATTTAGGGTAGGGGGGAATAATGAATGTCTACTAATCCATATTTGTACGGAGAAGTTACCCACCGTACTCAAGATAATAAAGGATCTGCTTATATAATTAAAGATAATGAGGGTAAAGAATTTTTTTGTCGGTATTTAGATATTCTAACGGAAGGATTTAGACAACTTTATATTGGAGACAAGGTAAGATTTATTCCTGCTGAAAAAGATGGAAAGCTTTATGCAACGTATATTGTTAAGCTCTCTGATATCGAATTTGATGAAGATTTTATTTATAAATAGAATGTAAGCTTGCAAAAAGTAGTTATACTTGATGATATTACATCTATGGGGAAATTCAAAAATCGTCCTTACACGAATAGTTTTTTATGAAGGAAAGGTTTAACATTATATCGTTTTAGTTCACTATCTTTGTCATTCAGAAACAGTAGACTTTTATTATAGAGACCACTTTTTTCATTTTAAAGCATGTTGATTAGCGATGGTTTGGAATTTGCTTGACATAGAAGTGGAATGAAATCCGATCAATTATAAATTCATGGTTCATAGCATATGTAAGCCAGCACATCGCATCACTTTCGCCACTGCTTAGTTATGGGAACGGTTAATGGGGCGTTAATATACCGGAAGGGTTTGATCCGGATATACTGAAAGTCGTACAAGTGAAGAGATATAAAATAAAAAGCCGGGTTTTCTTCTATCATTGGCTGAAAAACCGGCTTAGTTCTTATGAGTTTTGCCCCGTTTATTAAAAAATGGATCAAAGTAAAGTAGTTTGTGGTTTAACTACAGTTCCAAGGTTTATAGGCATGCGGGATTTCGCAAATAGTACTTTTCTCTGCTGTTTTTTTCCTTGATATTCTCCAAGTTTTGGCCTACCTACGACCCGAACGGCCTCGTTTCTTGTTTTTGGAATTGAAATCGACATCAATGTCGTCATCATCATCGCGAACATTTGATTCGGATTCTTTGGCCTGTTGTTCTTGTCGCTGTTGTTCCTCTGCTTGCCGGCGTGCTTCTTCCTGCATTTGGTTGTCTGCGGGATTGAAGGTTTTGGCGTAGGTAGGATATTTCCATAAGCCTTTTGTAAATGTCAATCATAAAGTTGACCACCGTGCTCATCAAAAAATTGACCACCTTGGCAAAGAAGTAGCCACCCGACGGGTGGATAATTTTTTCATGATCACGACCGTTGCATACTTTGTTTAAAGCGGTAGCTCTCACCGTTCATCGCAAAGATATGGGCTCGATGAGTAAGCCGATCAACAAGAGCGGCTGTCATTTGCTCATCTTTGAAGACTTGAGTCCAGTTAGAAAAATCCAAGTTACTTGTAATGATCATACTACCTCTCTCATAACGGGAGGCACAGAATTGGAACAAGAGCTCCGCTCCTGCTTTACTTAGGGGGACAAACCCCACCTCATCAAGAATGATGAGATTGGCTTTAAGCCATTGTTTTTCCAATTGAAGCAAGCGCTTTTCCGTTTGTGCTTCCATCAACTCATTAGAAATCTTAGCCGCCGTCCAAAATTGGACGGTATAACCATGCTTGCAGGCTTCCATCCCTAAGGCAATAGACAAGTGTGTTTTGCCAGTACCAGAGTTCCCAATAAACAGGATGTTCTCTGCCTTCTGGATGAACTCACAACGAGCAAGCTGTAGAAGCTTGGGTTTGTTCAAGACGGGAAGAGCGGCAAAGTCGTATTGGTCTAGAGACTTTTGCATCGGGAACTTTGCAGATTTGATCCTGCTCGCGATTTGATTTTCCTCCCGCTGCATGACCTCTTGTTCGAGAAGAGCCAAAAGGAAATCTTCGTAAGGGATCTGCCTTTCAGCTGCATCTTTGGCCATCTCCTTGTAAAGCTTCTTTACCGTTGGCAAACGGAGGCGTTTTGCCAACGACTCCAGTAACAGGGAAGTACTCAATGAACCACACTCCTTTTTGGATGTAAAACGTCGTACTGCTTCAAATTAGGTGCTTTAACACGGACCACAGGGACGTGGCTGTTTGAATCGAACGTCAGCTGTGGCATACGATGTTCAGGCAATGTTCGTTGGAACAACAATTGCCTCACGGCATCGTATTGAAACATCCCCTTTTGCTGAGCTTCCTTCAATGTATCTTCTACCAATGAAGGTTCAAACTCTCGGTGTAACAGGAGTCCTCAGACAAATTCTTTCATCCCTCCAGGACGACGCTTGCACTGTTCTTGAAATTGCAGATAAATCAGAGGCAGCTTCGCTTGTTGCAAGGGCCTGGCAAAAGCAACAGCGCCGGGTCGAATGAGGAGTAGATCTAAATAATGATCGTAGTTCAACCTCTCCTTCCCTCTCTCAAAGCATCGCTCATGCGTAGCAATGAGCTCGCTTTTAGAGTAAATTTCAATCCGTTCTGCAAAGACTTTACAGATCAGTGGGGATGAAGCATAGGAAACGGGAACAGAGTATGCATTTTGCTCAAAAGTGACCATGGAAAGGGAGTTGCTTTTTACATGCAGAGATCGATAACATTCCAGTGGGTAAGGCGGTAAAGGCAGCATATTCTCTTTATCTTTCTGAAACGCTTCCCTTACGGTCAGCTTTGAACGTGGCACAAGAGTGGTCTCATAAGAGATGCATTTGTCCAAGAGCAACTGATTGAGTTCATCTAAAGACGACACGGAAGGCATCGGGGTAAAGAATTGTTGCTTGGACATCTTTACAAGGTTCTCTACTTGTCCCTTCTGGTTTCCCTTAGCCGGGTCGCAAAAGTAGCTGTCGAAAAGATAGTGAGAGCGTAACTGAATAAAGCGGTCTTGTTCTTCTCGGTTTTTTCCTTCCAAGATCTTTTTTACAGCCGTTTTGAGATTGTCATACGTGATCGTTCGGGGTACGGCTCCAAAGAATTCAAAAGCATCAACATGCCCTTGGAGAAGTGCTTCTTGCTTCTGGTGAAAGAATGTTTTGATAAATATTTTGCGGCTGAATGTACAGCGCATACAAAAAACTTGGACTTTAACTTGCTTCCCTTGAAGCAAGATTTCTACCTCACCCCAGTCAAACTGAGCATACTTCCCTGGCGGGAATTCGAGGGGAACGAAAGCTTTTGAAGGAGTGGTTTTCAACTCTCTCACGTAACGGCGAATCGTCGATTCGCCGCCAGTGAATCCGTACTCTTCTACGAGTCTCTGATAGATTCGTTTAGCGGTGTGGCGCTGCTTCGGCGGGGCTTGCTCATCTTGGCGCAGCCATTCCAAGATGATGTGTTTGACTGAGTCAATGACCGGTTTAGGTTTGGGCCTGGACAGTTTGTACTCTGGTATTTATGTTGAACTCAGTGCCTTTCGGATAACTTGACGTGAATAGCCAGTCTCTCTTGAAATTTGGCGAATCGATTTCCCTAGCACATAATGTTGTTTCCTGATAAACTCATAGTTAGCCATCTGAAGCATTTCCTTTCCTCCTGTATCTATTAGTCTGACAACTTTTAAGATACAGGAAAGGGGTCTTCAGGTGGTCAACTTTTTTTTGAGCGTTGTACCACTAAGTGGTCAATAATTAGATTAGCATTTACACCTTTTTTTGCTTTTTGGGCGGATTGTTGATTTTCCAGGTACTCGGGTACACGGATGGGGTCATACTTTCCTTCTTTATGGAGCACGGCATATCCGTTTTCGATCAGTTCTTCTCCGTAAGTATCTTTAATAAATGCAATATGACCGATATATTCCCCTTTTTTGATTCGATAGACAGGATAAAATCTGATCGCCTGGCCTTTATACTTTTGGGCAAATTTCAACACTTCTTTTCCCAGAGGCTGGTCTGATTCAGGAACTTTGACCAATGGAATATGTACGAGGATGGATTCTTTGGTTTCGAGATAAATCTTCAATTTGAGTGGGGAGACTGCTTCTTCAATGGTTCCTGAATAAAATTCAAAGATAGCAGAGCTTTGGTCCATATTTTTGGGATAGTCCGTTTTCTCCAGTTTCTGATCTTTACTGGGTTCCGGCGGGTCGGATAAGGCCGCTATGACAGATAAAACAGCAAAAGCGGCGATGCCCCACCATACTTTCTTTTTCAACGTGTTTCCTCCTGCAAATGTATGTCGATATATATTTATTCGAGAAGAGAGTTCAGTTTATAGACCTCATAGAACTATTTTATAAAAACCCTATTTCATTTTTGGCATTTTTCAGTATTTATAAGTTGGACCAGAAAAATACAGAAGCTAGAAATAAAGAAGCTTTAAAAGGCTATCCGCCTAAAGATGGATATGATCGTGTTTAATGGCCGTCGACATTTGCGAAGAGGGCGGAACCGGCGCTTATGTTGATTATATGAAGAGCGACAAGAATGAAAAGGCCGAGAAGTGGCTTCAAAAAGAGTTAAGCAAGTATCCGAATGGTACGCGTCTTTTCTTTCATATAGGGACGGCCAAAGATAAATACCATCACAGATGAAAAGGATCGAAAAGAGTAATGCTACGGCTCATATGGCGGGGAGTGAAAATATTTCCTGAATTTCAATAAAATTGCCACAAAATTGTGCGCTTTCACGAATGATAAGATGTAGATTCTTAAATGTTATAAAAGGAGGACATCAAATGAATAAACGCAAATGGACTGGAGCTGTTTTATCCGCCATGATGGTTATATCCATGCTGGTTTTTCCCGGTTTTTCTTCTGCTCAAGGCAACATCAACCTGGATGGACAACGAAAGAGAGCCAAACAGATCAAAACGAAGCAGATGCTGCAACACTTCGCTTCGAAGAGAGAAAAACAAAGGCGAGACGCTGTTCATTCGAAAAGTGGTGCATCCCTATTGGATGTGAATGAAGTTGATTTTTCCGATAAGATCGATTCTTATCACTGGCATGTATATCATCTCACCGTATCTGAAGCCGGGACCATCCAAGTTAATTCAAACGGTACTCCATCAAAGGTGATGTATGATATTTTCCCATGGAATCCGGAAGATGAAAAAGTATATCATCATGGGGATACGCTTCCAGCTGGTGAGTATGATTTCGTAGTACAGTATAACGACATTGAGTTCGATCCAACCGAAACCGATTTTAATTATGATTTTACAGTAAACGGCGTTCAAATGACTGTGGATAATAACGTCCCAACCGTTGAAACGACTAGTCCTGCTACACATAATGTACATCTTGCTAAAGGGACGACATCTGTTACATTTGCAGGTTCTGTCAGTGGGGCTAATAATGCCGGTATATCTATGGGAAGTCAAGGTAAAGGGGTTATTGAGGTCAGTACCTCAGCACCTTACTCGAAAGATATCCCTGTTCAAGCAGGATATAACTTTGCTACTCTAACGGCTTCGGAATGGTCATCTAACATGGCGATTGAATTTTTCAAAATCAAGGTGTCAGGTATGAAGCGGATCGCTGGTGCCGATCGTTATGAAGTTTCTGCTAACATCAGTCGACTCCTCCAGGACACTTATCCTTTTCCAACCGATACGGTTGTCATTGCTCGGGGTGATCTCTATACCGATGCCCTTTCAGGAGGTGCGTTAGCAAGCTTTTACGGCGCTCCTATTCTCTTGACTGGAACGAATGCTCTTCCAGAAAAGATAAAACAAGAAATTGAAGTGATGATGTATTCTCATGCGATCATTTTGGGTGGGACAGGCTCTGTTTCTACTAATGTAGAGAATCAATTAAAAGCCATGGGTTTGACAACAGAACGTTATGATGGAGCAAACCGTTTTGCTGTATCTGCTAAAATTGCGGGTAAGATTAGCAAAGTAACCGGAACGGATACAGCCTTTATCGCAAGTGGTTTAAACTTCCCCGATGCTCTTTCCGCTTCCAGCCCATCCGGACAAATGATGATGCCCATCTTACTGGTATCCAAAGATTATGTACCTGCAGAAATTGATGCTTTTATCAAGTCTCACCCAAATGTAAAACAGTTTATTATTGTGGGTGGACCCGGGACAGTTTCAGATGCAGTAGCAACTAAAATAGCTTCTTACAGCCATGTAGGAAAAGACAATGTATATCGTGTAGGTGGAGCCAACCGCTTCGAAGTAGGAGTAAACCTAGTTGACTTCTTCGGATTGACTTATCAACAATATGGTTTCATGGACCCTCACACGCTTGTGTTTGCAAACGGTTTAGACTTCCCCGATGCTCTTTCGGGTGGACCATTGGCAGCTAAACTGTATGCACCTATTATGCTCAGCTATCCAACTAGGCTGGATGGAAAAGTGAACGAGTTCTTAAACGCGAACGAAAATGAAGTGATATATATCCTGGGTGGTACAGGATCTGTTTCCACTACTGTGGAGCAACAGTTGAACGCGAAAATTCAGTAAGAGTAAATTTCCTTTATGATCGAAACCTGCCCGAATTTTGGGCAGGTTTTTTGTTGGATATTGGTTATTAGTCCATTCTTGATCGGGTGTGAGGACATTGGAGGTGTTGAGATGATAAACCACGATAACTAAGAGGAGTTCCGTGATACCGAGATTTATGATTCCGTGAACGATTTGAACGAAATGGAGAGTAAGTTTTATTGTGATCTCGCTCACCAATATGGTAGCCCCGTTTTAGACATTGCGTGCGGAACGGGGAGGATGACAATACCTTTGGCTGAACGAGGATATGATATGACAGGTTTTGATATTACTCCGGAAATGTTGGAAGCCGCAAAACAAAAAGCCTTAGATCGAGGTGTTTCGGTCCATTGGATTCAAGCTGATATGAGACAACTTGAACTGGGGCGCAAGTACATGCCATCCAGTTCTTTCAGATACAAGTCCAGCAGAGCATCTTATACTTCACCATAATTGCCAATAAAAGAGAGAGAAAAATCTATCTCGTGAAATTTCTTTTCCCCGGAATGAACCAATTGAATGAGATCACGGGTTACCCGTAACATAGTTCCTTTTCGGTTATTCCTCCTCATAACGTTTTTTCAGTTTACTTATATGTGTTTCTACGATCTTCGGATAAATGGATCTAACTCCTTCCAGCCTCTTATCTGATAGATCTCGTCGATGAATCGCTGTAGTTCGCTTAATTGCATACTTATCTCCTCCTGGGTAAGTTAGATTCTTCTGATCTATAATTATATAGATATTGGAGGAAAGGAGATACCAGCATGAAAAGAATATGTGTGTTTGCCGGTTCCAATCCCGGAAACTATCCGGAGTTTGCAAGCGGAGCGGCTCAACTTGGTGAAGAACTGGTTCAAAATGGATTTGAATTGGTATACGGTGGTTCGCAAGTTGGGCTGATGGGCGTGCTGGCCAATACTGTTTTAGAGGGAAACGGAACGGCGATTGGAGTCATGCCGAAAGGCCTGTTTCGCGGCGAGGTGGTACACCGGGGTCTTACCCGGCTGATTGAGGTAAAAGATATGCATGCGCGAAAGGCTAAAATGGGCGAGTTAGCAGATGCATTCATTGCTTTGCCGGGGAGGATACGGCACGTTGGAGGAGATTTTTGAGGCAGTAAGCTGGGGGCAGCTTGGCATACACCATAAGCCTGTTGGACTGCTGAATATAAACGGTTTTTATGAACCTTTGCAAGAAATGGTAGACCGGGCGATCGAGGCAGGATTTATTCCTTCCGTACAGCGGGAACTGATTATTTGTGAAAGTGATCCAATTACCTTGATTGAAAAGCTGAAAATCTACCAACCACCCGCAAAAGTCAATAAATGGAGCGAACTGGAGGGAAAATGAACGTACAAGTACTTTGCAATCGATCACTGTTTATAAAGCAGATGAGTGTAAGATCCCCCGGATGATGGTGTGCGAACGAATTTGCCAGGAAGCCTTATCACCTCAGTAAAAGAAAAGAATAGCAGGGAGTAACGGAAATCTCGTTATCTCCTGCTATTCGTGATTATACACAGTTGGATTTTTGAGCTACTTAAAAGATCATTAGACTATTTAAAGCATGAACTGTGCGGGCAGGTTAATTTTTCAAAGAGGGGTATGAATGTCAAACAAAAAGTTGCATGATCGGATACTCATTCTTTCAGTTTTTTTCAAGTAAAGTCTCTATTTCTTCCAGCTCTTTTTCATTTTTCCAACCGCTGATCCAGATATCTCCGCTTTCTCCGCCGTGAATGGACAACAGCAGACTTCCTTTTTGATATCGGTATTTTGGGTCTTCCATGGGCCAGCCGTATGTGGTTGGCAGACGTTTAAAGCCTGGCAGATCCTTTCCTGACCAATGATCACTCGTATCCCACAATGTTTCCTCTTTCCTTAGCAACGCATGATCAAAAGTAACTGCGAGGAAAAAATCAGAAAAATGTTTTTGCGCAATCATCCATGTATTACTTTCATAGTGAAGAGGAACCAACACCGGTGGATCGTCCGAACCATTCAATATGACCTCCCACCAGCAAACCCCTTGATTCTCCACCATAAAGGTGATGGCAGGCTCCTGAAATAGCTCGCTGGAAAGTCCTTTTAGCTTTAAGTCTTCATCCTCCAAAAATTCTTCATGTCTTTCCAGACGAAGCTCTTCTATACGTAAAAGACGATCCTGATTCACTCCCAGAAACCACTCTTCAACCCCGGATAAGGAGAACAGCTCCCGTACTGCGGCAGGCAGACCACAGCCATGTTGTTTTTCAAACGTTTCAATCTTCCTTATTCTCTCTTTCGAGAATTCAGGTGTTAAACCCATCAGTTCCAGAGCTTTTCTATGATAACGTATTTCCAACTGGACCCCTCCCTTGATAACTGAAAAACACGAAGCACAGGATGATATAATTACCGGAGATACTTTTTCCAAAACTCTTGCTCCATCCTGGAGAGAAGCAGCTTCTTCAGTCCACGAAAATCCAAATACTCCTTATCTTCTACATTCCGGTCTACCCATTCGATGATGGAGTGCTCATAATGATCATTGGAATAATCAAAAAACATATCATAAAGATCCTCATATGTTTCTAAAAATGGTTGCACAAATCGAAGCGGGGGCGGCGTAGCAGTAGTGATTCTGAACTCCAGCAGTTCCTCCAAAACCCAGACACGATAGTCTAAATCCTCCGGGTTACAACCCGTTTCCTGTGCCTTCCTGATATCTTCATAAAGCTCGTCAAAGGTCATTCCCAGATACTGCATTCCAAGAATGGTCCAGTAAATCGAACCGGTGGATCTCCCGTGTGCTTCCCAGCGGCGATCCCAGAGGATTTTTTTAAAGCGCTCCCGTTCCTGTTCCCCATATAGGGATAATCCCAGGATGAGACCTCCATTACAATCGGGGGATGCCCATTTGGTTCCCCACTCGTACAGGATATCCGGTAAATCAGGATCGGGAACCCTGCATGCCAGTATTGGCAAAAACTCGGGAAAGAGATTTTTATCCTTATACTGTAAGATCTTCCGGCGGATCCTTTTTTCATATCCAGTACAAGGAAAATGAAGAAGCGCTAAACATTGATCCACATCCAGCTCATCCTCTTGCTCCAGGAGATGATAGAGAATGGATTCCACAGGCTTGTATCCAAGGTAAGCAAGGCAGTTAAATATATTTCCATAGTAACCTCTCCGTACCCGCTTCCCTTCCACGGCATGTTTAAACAGCCTCTGCGCTGTATGTAAATTTCCTATCTGTTGTATGACCTCCAGCAGTTCTATACCATACATGCCATCTGGTTTTTCCAGATACAAGTCCAGCAGAGCCTCTGCGTCTTCTACTTCCCCATAATTGCCAATAAAAGAGAGAGAAAAATCTATCTTGTGAAATTTCTTTTCCCCGGAATGAACCAATTGAATGAGATCACGGGTTACCTGTAACATAAGTCCTCCTGTAGTCAAATAGTAGACAAATATTATATACGATTATATGTTTTTTGAATAGCCGTTCCCCAGGGTCTGTGCCCGAACCAACTTCTTAACATATTTCTTTTTATTTGCGTTATCTTTCACATGTGTTGAATCAATAAAGATGACTTCTGGATTGACAAAACCATTGATCGATGGCTTCTTGTAAATTGCGATAAAAAATCACTTCAAATAGATCCGTGTCTTGAAAACGGCGAACATAATTTTTTCCGAACGTTGAAAAATGGAAAATTTTTTCTGTGAGCCCATAACAGAAATCAACGATAAGCCACATTGGTTTCAATTTCCTTAATGGTTTGCCTCATGTTTCCATATAAACATTGGATTAACGGCATTTTGAAGACCACCGGATCAACACTGGGGACGGTCATTATCAAGGCAATAATAGTCTTCAACAAGGTCATAGATAAAGTCAAAATCAATGCTGTCTTCAATCTTGCGGACCAATAGCATTAGATGATTTAGTGACTGGGGATCTCAAGTTGGTTTCGACCGATTTTCCCATGTTTGGATAACATAAAAAATCTCCCATTTATCATTTTCTATTAAATATGATTCGACAAAAAAAGCTTGTGTACTTGCTAAAAACAGACTTTGTCGACAAGCTGAGGCGACCCTTTGGGTCGTCCCAGACTGTAGAAAAAGTCCTCTTCTGATGAAAAAGAGGACTTTTTCTGTAGAAGCGATTGTAGAAGGTCAAAATTTTTTCGTTTAACATGTGTAATCTTGGGTATGGGTTTGTCAACAGCCTGCGCTATTTAAAGAATAGCGGTTTTGATAAAATGGATTTTTTCATTTATTCATTCTCTTATTTTTCTTCTTTTTCGGCCTGTTTTCGCAACTTCTTAGAACTGATCTTCTTCTCCGTGGACTTCCCTTCTTTTCCTTATCCGTTTGATTCTTATCCTGCAATTCAGGTTCCATATTTGATTCCAAACGATCTCCTGTTTTATTATTACCTATATGATTGCCCATATAAAAAGCTCCTTTCTTAAATGGTCCGGTTAATATTGCTATATGATTTTGGAGATCAAAACGTGTGGTTACTGTTATATCGCGCTCCCTTTTACAAGCGATGGTTCAATGTGTAGAGGAGACTCGCTTTGTTTTTAGAAAGAAAAGAAATAAGAGGTCTTTGTGGAAATCGCTTCGCTTTGAGCGTTACAGCTTGGATTCAAGAATAGCGGCAGCTCCCGCTACTCCCAGGATTAGAATGAAAGTAAAAGAAGCAGGTAAAAACCAATACAGTGCGACAATGAACAAGGATGACCAGATTCCGATGCACCAGTGGCAACTGAGAAGAAATCCGATTCGATAACGCCAACCAGATCCTTTGATATCGATTTGACGTCTTACCTGTCCGGAATCATCTTCTTCAAAGGTGACACTCAAAAAGGGTTCCCGGATAAAAGAAGCAATTTCATCAAACACAATCAAATGAGTTAGTCGAAAAGAAGCAAGTATAAGAATGATCAAGTGAAGCCATGAAATGTCAAACAATTTGATCACTCCAGTTTTAGAATGATAAAGAGATGCGGTTGTTCGCTGGAAATTGTAGTCCTTGTTCCTGAAAGGATACGATCCCTTCGATCGTTACTGTGCCTTCAGATTGTGGCTTTAAAACTGAAATCTGAAAAGCGTGAACCTCCATTTCCCCGGGCGGGATCTGAATGGACTGGATCGGACAAATCCAAAATTCTCCCCGTTCTTGCGCTTTTTTAAACCAATCCTCTTCCAAATACCTCCAACCTTTTGCTCCTTCAAAATCTTGAACACTGAGCGTTTCTGTCATATTGGGCGGGAGGATCTGTCCTCTCAGTTGAATGGTATCTGCAGGAGTTGAACGCAGACAGACGAGAGGATTGACTAAATTTTCCGTGCCCGTGTTTTTTATATACAAATTCCCCCATATTAAACACCTGTTATCATCAGTACCGGGCAGAAGCAGGGTATAGTCGAAAAATACCTCTGCCTTTAACTCTTTGCTTTCTATTAAGTATTTTTCTGCAGATACTGGGGATGGTCCCAGCCCGGCTTCTTGTGTGGCTGGTTTAGGATGAATGTTCGGTCGGGTTGTCATAAATATTTCGTGGATATCCGGCGGTAGAGAAGAAAGAATTGCCAACGGATATTTCTCATGAAAATATCGGAGAATGCCTGAAGCGAGGCCTATGGCGATAGGTTCCTGGTATTCCTGCCTGAGGAGTTCTTTTTGTGCTTCAGGGAGATGAATGTGAATATTGATAAAGCGATTGGAATCACGTTTATCTATACGTTTTTTCACTTTGTTATTGAATCCCATTCGAATCAATTCTTTTTGGATTGAATGAAGCAATCTTTTGTTCTGGTGGTTTGAATGGAGGACAAGGGTGCTCTGCGGATTGTTTATCGATTTTATACGACTGACCATACATTGAATGTATACATCTGCGTGATCCTGAGGAGCTGACGGACTTTGCTGCAATAATACCTCTGCTCCCATCGCAGCAAGAAAATGCTGAACTTGTGTCAGTATTTCGGTTTCATATTGTGCTGAATCAGATGATCGGGGTGCCCGGCTGCTGCCTGGTTCCAGATAAATTTTTTTTTCTGTGAGGTTTGCCTCCCATAATTCCATTTTCTTTTCTTCCGCATTCCACCGCGTTCGGATCCCATGTTGTTCGCATAGGAGTCGTAAGGCGGGAAGAGAAGGATACGGTATAACCCCTTTTTTCTCCTCATTCCAGTAAATTTGTACGTCCATTTGATTCCCCCCTCCATGAAATTCTTTGTGGGGCTCGTGTTCATTGTATGAAGCCTTTTCAAGAACGTGTTGGATGTGGAATGCCTATTTTGAAGTTTTATGCAAAAATGGGCTTTTGAGAGCTAACGGGAATTTCGATACTGCATAGAATGATCGTGCTATACCCATCTTGTTTAAAGTTATAGGCAGCAACCTCTTCTGAGAACAAGAAAAGAATGTACTCGTATTAAAAGATTATTGATTAGATCATCTTGGAAAAGAAAACAGATATTGCGGCTGAGCGCCCTTTTTTAATGAAAGAGGCACTTGAAGAGGTTGCAAAACTATCTATTTGTTTGTTTCAACACGGTTCTGTCGGTATTACAGAGTCTTTATCATCAATTCACAAAGAAAAAAACGCAGTAGTTAATACATCTATTTTAGTTATTTATATGAAAAAATAGGCTATTTTACCAAACGCTCTCACAAAAACTCCATAAAATGAATCATGAAATGCATCTTGTATCAAAAGGAGGATCATGAATGAAGAAAATTCAAGGTTCGCAGCTACCTTTACCGCCAAATAATGCCCAGGAAGAATGTATTCGCGTACAAAAAGTATACGATTGGGTTATCTTTGCCAATGTCGAACGGAATAAAGCACCAATTCCAGCTGAATGCCTTGAAGCAGTAGAAGCTGCTCTTCAAAACGGAGATGCCCTGCGCGTTGATGTCTCTTGCCCAGCGGGTACGGGCACATTTCCGCTTTTACCCAAGCCACAACCTGAGCCGGTACCGGGTCAGCCCAGTTGTCGGGTTGTACAACCAATCCGGCGGATCACTATTCCGAGCCCCGTAACGGGTACACCTGTTGAAGTAGCGATCGTGCGGATTTTGTTTCTCGTACCAGTAACGATTAGTATTTTCAATGAAACCGCCCCAACACCAACACAAATATGTCCGCCATTCGTAGTACCCGTCCGGTTTAGTGATGATGTGGTTCTCTGCCTGCCACAGCCGTTGAATGAAGAGAACATTTTATGTCGCATTACCGAAGTTAACTGTAGTGCGACAGGATTAATCTTTGACGGTGAAGTGGAAATCGAAGTGAGCATCTGTAAAGAAGTGCAAGTGGAAGCTGAGGTAAAACTGGAGGTTCTGGCCAAATTCTGCCAGCCGCGCGGACCTATCACACTGCCGGAACAGCCGCCGTTTGTATGCCCGCCGCGGGTTGACTTCCCGCCACAATGTGATTTCTTCCCGGTGCAAAACTGTGATTGCCAGGGTTCGGTACACGCCACCAACGAGAATCTGGCAGTTATCATTGGAACTGGTGCAATCCCCACTGATACCGGAACTGCACGCATCGATGCAGAAATTTGTCCGAACTGCAGCCTGGCAGGCAGCACACTCACCTTCCAATTTACTGATACACCTTCGGCACCGCCTTATGTGGAAGCTCCTGGAGACCAAAGTTTCACCTTTACGGCTACTCAATTTAATCAGCCCACCTGCCTGCTTCCTGCAGTAGGTAATCTGGTATTGACTGTTACAGGCCAGGGGATCGTGACATTCCCTAACGGAACACAACAGCCGACGACCTTCTCGCTGACATTGGTCGAAACACCTCTTGGACTTTCCGATACCTATATACTCACACTTACTGACTTCGCAGGCGCACAACTATTTGCTACGGTCCCAGGCGGCGTGCTTGTTCCGGATTCCACGCTTATCGTCCGTGACTGTCTGAGATTACCTTATCCAGTTTAAGCAATTTTGAATGAGTCAGGAGAAGACATCCTTCTCCTGTTTTTCTTTGCACATTTTTGGCCCAGCATCATATGTGTAGGATAAATGGCAATGTATTGGAGTGGAATTCTAAATGGCAGAGAAAAGGGGATCTGATCCAATTAGTGCCTACAAAAAAAATATTCAATATCTGAATAATATTATGAAAATATATGAAGCAAAAGAAATGAAATACAAAGAGTATTTAATGAAAATAAAAGAAAAAATAGAGGAATATGAGGAGGGCGAAAAAACATATCTAGAAATGATAAAGCAGCATCAAGACAGAAAAAACGAACTTGAACAAAAATTACAACAAAAGGAAAAAATTTTAAATAAATACAAAAAAAGGTCAACCTTAAAGAATGAAACGATCCATTTACTTCAAGAAAAGGAGTCGGAATGGAAAAAGTTGCTGCAACAGAAAGAGCACACCATCCAACACCTGAAAGCAAGGGATGTGAAGTATCAAAGTGAAGTAGAGCAATTGAAGGAAGAAATAAAAACGCTTCAAGAAAGGGAAAATCAAAAAAATCAAATGATCCAGGAACTGCGGAAGAAGGAAGAAGAATATCAACGGGTGATGAAAGAGAAAGATCAAACCCTAAAACAGCATCAATCCAGGGAAGCAGAGGGAGCTGAAGTCATCCGTTGTTTGCAAGAGAAAGAAGGGGAATTGCAAACATTATTGCAACAAAAAGAGCAGACGCTCAGGGAGCTTAGAATGAAAGAGACAGAGTATGAACAAGCATTGGAGCAGTTCAAGCACGAGTTGAAAACATTTAAGGAAAGAGAGGGTGAAAAGATTCAAATGACCCAGGAACTGCGGAAGAAGGAAGAGGAATATCAACGGGTGATGGAAGAGAAAGAACAGGTTTTAAAAGAGTATGCAGAAGAAATTCGCCGTATGAAAGAAAAAGAAAGGGAATCGCAAACATTATTGGAACAAAAAGAGCAGACGCTCAGGGAGCTTAGAATGAAAGAGACAGAGTATGAACAAGCATTGGAGCAGTTCAAGTACGAGTTGAAAACATTTAAGGAAAGAGAAAATCAAAAGGATCAGGTGATCTGGGAACTGCGGAAGAAGGAAGAGGAATATCAACGGATGATGGAAGAGAAAGACCAAGTCCTGAAACAATATCAAGAAGCGAATGTTGAAAAGAATGAATTGATTCGTCAGCTTCAGGAGAAGGGAAAGGAATTGGAGAAATTCCTGGAACAAAAAGAAAAAGTGATTCACCAACTTGCTGAGTATCAAAAAACTTTGAAAAAGAAAGAGGAAGAGATAAAAAAATATAAAGAAAAATCAAAAAATAATAAACAATCTTTGTTTAGCATCCTCAATGTGTGGAGACAAAAGGAAGAAACGCAAAGACAACCAGATCGGAACGACAGATATGATGAGGAAAAACATTTAGCTTATGAGAGACAGAGGAGCACCAGCCATCAATACTTTTCAAAAAATGCGGCTTTTCAGGATCCAAAACATCAGGTTTCGCAAAAAGAACAAGATCAGAATAATAGATATGATGAAGAAAAACAACCAGATCGGAACGACAGATATGATGAGGAAAAACATTTAGCTTATGAGAGACAGAGGAGCACTAACCATCAATACTTTTCAAAAAATGCGGCTTTTCAGGATCCAAAATATCAGGTTCCGCAAGCCCCAAGTGCAGATTCTAATCAATTATCCAGGTTTCTGCGAGAACACCAAGTTCCATATCACCCTTCTAAAAAAAGATGAATATATCTTCGCCCGTTTTTCATTATTTTACTAACCTTTCAGTAGGACAAAGAATAAGATAAAGATATCTCGTCTTACAAAGGAAGGGATCATGAATGACCAAAGACCAGCGTTGGGAGATATACAAAAAATATGGGATTGTGATTGTAAATACTCAGCGAAAAGAAGATAAAAACCAACCTCTACCATCAGATTCTTTGCAAACAGAAAGAAGGTTGTCTCATTCCAGCCAGCAACCGTTTCAACAGCGACGTTGTTGTGGAAAAAGATTTTAGTAAAACATGGAAAAATATCTTCCTGGTTCAATACGATGTGTGGGTTCAAATGGTTAACCATTGCCTGAGAGAATTTCCATATGAAGCCTGTGGCCTTTTGTCAGGCAAGAACTGCAAGTCATACACAGTTTGGATGATGGAGAATATCCGCCGCACTCCTGTTTCATTTGAAATGGATACGGAACAAATCCAGCACGTATTCCAGTTGATCAAAAATAAAGGTGAAGATCTGATCGGTATTTATCATTCCCATCCTACTGCTCCACCTTTTCCGTCTGCTAATGACATTGATCATGCCCCCGATCCGGAATTAGCTTATATAATCGTCTCGCTGGCGAAGCGAATACCGGAAATTGGGTGTTTTCGGATCCAGAATAGGCAAGTGATTCCACTTGTGTTTAAACTATTTCAAGACCATTAACCCCACTCCCCGTGGCAAAGCCAGGGGAGTCTTGGTTATCTGGTTTTCAAATGAATACTAAAGAGTTCTCCACTGATGTGGAGACATTTCAATCTGTATGAGCAAAAAAGTGAGGAGTTATGATGAACGAACATAAATTTCTGTTTGTCACCTGCGTAAATGATGAAAAGTTGTACGAGACATGCATCAACTATATTCAGAAGTTAGACGTTCCTCCAGATTATACCTTCGAACTGTTACCCATTCGTGGAGCAAAAAGCATGGCAGAAGGATATAATCAAACATTGTCAAACGATGCAAAATATAAAATTTATCTTCATCAAGATACATTCATTCTAAACAGAAACTTTTTGCATGATATTTTAAGTTTGTTTCAATCAAATCCTTCTCTGGGGATTCTGGGGACAATTGGTTGCAAAATTCTTCCGCAAAATGGAATTTGGTGGGAAGCACAGGATATATTCGGAAAAGTGGTCGCTTACAAAGGGGGGAAATACGAATTAGTGGAATTCAGGGAAGTTCATGCCCCCTTTGAAACAGTTGAATCGATTGACGGATTATTGATGGCCACTCAGTATGACCTCCCCTGGCGGGAAGACATATGTAAAGGATTTCACTTTTATGATAGTTCCCAGTCGATTGAGTTTATCAAACAAGGGTACCTGGTTGGCGTTCCAAAACAAACAAAGCCCTGGTGCCTGCATTATCATACAAGTTCCTTTAATGAGGTGGAATATCGATATCATCAGAATATCTTTCTTCAGCATTATAACCATATAACCATATAAAAGGTCTACATCACCTTTTTTTGAGTGTACTTGATCTTCGAATTTATGCACTAAACATGTTCATATTTAGTCATAGATAAATTTCTGTTTTTCACTTGGGGTATGACTTGGATTAGTGATCTTGATTATGGATCATTTTAGTCCTATATCACTGTTTATATAGGAAATATGGTTATATTTCCGATGCTTTCTTTACTGCTTCCAGATATCCAAAACCGTACTTTTTATCAGGTTCCAAATAAGTTCCCTCGGCCCATTCATTCCAGGCATTGATAAACACAAACTCACTTTTTACCCGATTCGCCTTTTTAACTAACTGATCGAAATAGATAACGAATTTTTCCGGATGTGCTCCATAAAAAATAAGAGCATCATAACCACGTCGTGCTGAGTTATCCCAATCCAGAAATGCGCCTAAAAAGGTTGGCTTATCTGATGGTACTATGCGCTGCAAAATCTGCTCCCAAACGACATCATAATTAAATAATTTGATATATCGTTTCTGATCAAGGGCAGGTACTGTCTTGACAAATCTAGAGAATGTATGTTTAGGGAGATCGTATGAAGTTGTAAAGAAGGGTTCGAATAGCATACGGGCATTAAATCCTGGCATATTTCTATGGCAACCAATTCCTATTGTTTCCACAAAATAGATACCTTCTAAACCGTTTATTTTCGCCAACTTATTCCAATATTCCAGCATATCTTCACAGCGTCTAACATGCCAGGGTTGATAAATTAAAAAAAGCGGTTTGTTATCAACACGAATATATCTTTTGTCCATAAATGCCGGTAATAAGTAATCGAAATGCATCTTCCAATCCTCTTCATCCCCGTAGTCCTGACGCATTAAGATGTGGTGCTCCAAACCATCCCATGTCCGAGTCCAATGCCCATTTGCCCATGAAAGGCAGAATGGGAAGTCCGGTTCTCCCGTTCGGAGCACTTCCTTGAAAGGTGTTTCAAGCAGTAATTTTCCTTTGAACCAGTAGTGATAATAGCAGAATCCGTATATTTCGTATTTCATTGCTATATCTGCCTGCCATTTTCTTGCTTTCGGATCGGTCAGATCATAATAGTAATCCCGATAAGGCTCTCTTGGCTGGTAATGTCCTGAAAATAATGGTTTTGCTTTACGGGTATTCGTCCACTCCGTAAATCCTTCGCCCCACCACCGATCGTTTTCAGGTATCCGATGAAATTGTGGCAAATAAATCGCAATAATTTTGGTACCGAAATCGGATTGGTGTAAATTCATTATAGAAAACACTCCTAGAGAGGTAATTTAGGTACAGACTTAATTGCAAAGTGGTTAGCACAGAACAAAAAAGCTTTATTTGAAAATAAAGAACCTTCCTTGGGTATTTTTATGATCTGAAACTGATAAATAGTTATAAAAAATGAAATAAATATACATTCATGATTTGGTCATAATGAGATCTTTATTGCAATGATAATGGACAAAAAAGGGTGATCAAGGATGAGTTTGACCGAAAGATCTTCCAGATTGAACAAAAATATTCTTTTTGTGACTTCAGGAATCAAGGGAGAACCTTATACACCACTCGAGCAAGCTATTTTTAATGCGCTGCAAAAAGTTGTTAAGAGAGTTACAATGATTCATCCTGATCAGAACTTAGAAGAACTTTTAAAAAGGTTGCATCCTGACCTTGTACTTGCATTTTGCGGTGTTTTCCGACCTGTCAATCAAATAAATATTATAAAAGGATTAGGATGCAAAACTGCTGTATGGTTTACAGATGATCCTTATTATACGGATATAACAAGGAGTGTTGCCCCTCAATATGACTATGTTTTTACACAGGATCTGGGGTGCGTTTCGTTTTATCAAAGATTGGGATGCCAAAAAGTTTTTCATCTTTCGTTAGCTGCGGATCACAGTGTTTTTCGTCCAATAGATGTGGATCTTTCTTATCAGTCGGACATATGTTTCATAGGTAGTGGATATTGGAACCGAGTCTATTTAATCGATGCTTTGGCAAGCTATCTATCTGAAAAAAGTGTGATTATCTCAGGTATATGGTGGGATCGCCTTCGTAACTTTATGCTCCTGAAAGACAAGATTCGTTTGAATAAATGGATGAAACCTGAAGAAACTGCCCGCTATTACAATGGAGCAAAAATTGTTGTTAATCTGCACCGTTCCCATAACGATTCCTATAATCGAAACAGCGAGAATATTCAAGCTGTTTCGATTAATAATCGAACCTTTGAAATATCAAGCTGTGGAGCATTTCAGTTAACCGATGTACGCCAAGATTTATCGGAATTTTATACACCCGGTGTAGAAATCGAATCTTTCACATCGATTAATGAATTTATTCAAAAAGTTGATTACTATTTGCGTAATGACAATGAAAGAAAGAAAATTGCTTTAAGAGGTTTTCAACGAACAATGAAAGAAAATACCTATGAAATACGAATAAAACAATTAATTAGAAAAGTTTTTTCTTGAACTTAGTCAGATGAACACCTTCTCCTTGAAAAATAGTCGTCTACATCTTCTTTAAACTATGAATCTTCATCGCATGCCGTTCGATATTTGCATTAAACCAATCTATACAAAAAGTAGCCTAGTTGTGTTGACATTTAGGGGCGCAGTACACTGACGTCCAAGTGGGTTTGTTACGTCAGTGTACCCTGTAATACAGAAATTTTCAGGGTGAATGCTATTTGAACTACACAAACAGATTACTTAAATCATATACATTATCATATTCGAGGTTGTTGCATAACTCTTTTAAAAGTTAAATAGAAAAATCCGCCTAAATGTGGTTAGATGAAAGCACCAACCCACACCAAACCTGCCTTCTTTTGTAGAAAGCTATAAGTCTCCACAACAATAAAAAGGATAAAAAACTTATCTCGTAATGATAGACTACCACATCACGCAACCATTCAACCAGTACCTGATAAGACAAGGATTTAGCCTTTAATTTCAAAACCTGTTTTAAATCACATGCCACATTTTATAGACTGAATGACACAGGAGAGATAATTTAAAGACCTTTATGAAAAATATAATAAAGGAGATGGTCAAGACATGCACCGTTTTTGGGAAAAGATTATACAACCGATTTTTAAGAAACGTAATGTGCAATCTATCGTAGAGATTGGAGCAGCTTCGGGAGCACATACGGTAAAGATATTGAAATGCTGCTGTGAAAGAAATGCCAAATTATTTGTCATTGATCCGTTTCCGCAATTTGATACAGCTTCATTTCAATCTATTTACGGAAATCGCTTGCAAATATGGAGGCAAATAAGTCTCTGCGCTTTGCCGCAAATCAAACATTATGATGCTGTTTTAATCGATGGTGATCATAACTGGTATACGGTTTACCATGAATTAAAAATAATCGAAAACAAAGCGAAACAAACGGGCAAGTTCCCCATCGTTTTCTTGCACGACACTGAATGGCCGTATGGCAGAAGGGATATGTATTATCTACCAGACACCATTCCGGCTCATTATCGCAAACCATACTCTACCAAAGGAATAAAAGCGGGTCAATCTCAACTTGCAGATCAAGGAGGCACCAATCAAGGGTTAAATAATGCTACTTATGAGGGTGGTGAAAAAAATGGTGTATTAACAGCTATTGAGGATTTTTTGCGAGAAACCTATTTTCCCATCCGCTTTTATCGGGTTAAAACAAATAATGGATTAGGAATTTTAATCCCGAACAATCAAGAAGATGATTTAACGATTAGACAAATCATCGCCTTTTCAGGACTATAATTAGACTGAAAACCTAGCATAAAAAGTAAAATGGATGCTAGGTTTTTTACGTCTGACATAACAGATCATCTGTATGGCTTATCTGGATAGGTAACAACCGTTACCATTTTATCAGTTGAATTATATATTATTTAAAGAGATATCTTTAACTTAGACTAAAAGAAGTATAAGTAACTTCAACGTTTATTTAGAAAGGGACAGCCTATCTTTGCATAATTTATTGAACATTTCAGTATAGTTTCAATCATTTTTCTTGTTGTATGGAAAATACAAAAATATAAGGTGAGAGAAGTGGAGGAAGAATACAGATGAATGAACGAAAATTTTTGTTTGTCACCTGTGTAAATAATGACATACTATACTCCAGTTGTCTCAAGTATATACGGAATTTGATTGTTCCAAGCGGTTATCAAGTTGAATTGTTCCCAATTCATGGAATACAAAGTATTTTTGAAGGTTATAACCTGGCTTTAAAAAATGATGCAAAATACAAAGTTTATCTTCATCAAGATACCTATATTGTAAACCAAAATTTTCTTCAAGATATTTTGACCATATTTCAATCTAATCCTTCTTTAGGTCTGCTAGGTCTAGCTGGATGTAAAAATCTTCCTTCAAATGGCATCTGGTGGCAAGGTACAGGGTTAGTTGGAAAGGTAATCGGACTCCCTAATGGGATTAGAACTTTACAGAATTTTGGTGAAGTTCATGGTCTCTTTGAACCAGTACAAGCCGTTGATGGGTTCTTAATGGCGACACAATATGATATTCCATGGAGGTCGGATTTATTTAAAGGTTATCACTTCTATGATATTTCACAATCGAGGGAATTTACGAGACGGCGTTACCTCGTCGGTGTTGCAAATCAGCGCAAACCCTGGTGTTTTCATTACCACCTACATCACAACCAAACCTTTAACTTATCGGATTATAGGGCTGTTCAAAAGATTTTTATCCAACATTATTCCTCTTAATCCTGTTACTAAATCTTATTTCCTAAAAAGGCGTGATACTAAATGGGTTCTTGGAAACGTAATCTTCATATTAAAAGATGTCAAGAATCGGTACAGCACCTAATTCAAAATGAAACAGCTTTTTGGGACATTAAGTTACTTTTTATCGGAGGTCCTCTTGGAGGTCCTTATCCGATAATTAATCAAGGAATTGTTGAAGGTCTTAAGGGATTGGTACGTGAGGTTATCACAGTAACTCCTGATGCAGACATTATAAATCTAGCTGTCCAGACACAACCAGATCTTGTCTTGGTTTTACTGGGTGATCAGACCCCTTACCAACAAATTCAAGCCATTCGAAAAATGGGAATCAAAACGGCAGTATGGTTTACGGATGATCCTTATTATACGGATGTAACAACACAGTTTGCCCAATATTATGATTTTGTATTTACCAATGAACTAAGTTGTGTTTCTTTGTATAAGATGTTGGGGTGTAAACAAGTTCATTATCTTCCATTTGCCGCAAATACAAATATTTTTTATCCAAACTATGTAGATATGGCCTACGCAAGAGATATTTGTTTTATAGGAACTGCATGGAATAATCGAATTTCCTTTTTCAACAGTATAGCAAAATATTTGTCAAATATGAACATTATCATTATAGGTCCTTTATGGAATAAACTCTCACATTATTCTCTGCTGTCAAACAAAATTGTTCCCACAGGTATACCATCTACCACAGTGGCAAATTTTTTCAACGGTGCTAATATCGTTATCAATCTTCATCGTTCTCATGATGACAAGACTCTATTTAAAAAGAACACCAGAAATTTAAATGCCTATTCCATTAATCCTCGAACATTTGAGATTTCAGCTTGCGGAGCATTTCAATTAACTGATGTCCGTCAGGATTTAAGCAGCTGTTATACTCCGGGATATGAGATTGTTACTTATACTTCACCCAATGAATTAATCGAAAAAATCCACTATTATTTACAGCATGAGGATGAAAGATATGAAATGGCCTTGAGGGGTTTTCAAAAAACTATGCGTGAACATACTTTCCAAAAAAGAGTACTAAAAATGTTAAAAACAATCTTCGGATAACAAAGGAGACGGATCCGAAAAATCTGATTAACTCAAAAAGTATAATTAAGGGGAGTATGGTAATGGTAAAGAATAACCTTCCTTTGGTCAGTATACTCATACCAGCATATAATAGACCACATTATTTAGAAATAGCATTAACCAGTGCTTTAAGACAAACATATTCGAATATAGAAGTTATCATTTGCGATGATAGTACAGACAATCGAGTCTATGCAATGCTTGTTCCTTATCTTGCTAAATACCCTCAACTCAAATATTTTAAAAATGAGAAAAACCTATTTCTTGGAAACTGGCACAGGTGTTTTGACTTAGCATCTGGAGAATATATCAATTATCTTATGGATGATGATGTCTTTCATAGAGAAAAAATTGAAAAAATGATGAGATATTATTTACAAAGCGAAGATATAGCTCTTGTCTCTTCTTTCAGGCAAACCATAGATTTAAACGGTAACTTTATTCCCCCTATACTCGGCACCGAAAAGTTATTTGAAGAAACAACAATACTGGATGGTAAGCATCTGGGGAATTACGTTTTGACTAAATGTATGAATGTAATTGGTGAGCCCACAACTGTATTATTTAGAAAAAGAGATCTTACTGAAAAATTTGGAGTATATAAAAACAAACAATATACTCATCTCAATGACTTAGCTTCTTGGTTGTCATTATTATCAAAAGGAAAAGCAGTATATATCTCAGAAGCATTAAGTTATTTTAGGATCCATCCAAACCAAAACAGCAGTACGCTCGGTTCTGGTTATTTACCAATCCGTGAATTTTTGGATTTAATTATCGATTCAAGGGAAGATGGTTTCCTTCATACTGTAGATTTATATAAGGCTGCACTCTCTCGTTACCAGCAGGTGATTCCAGCCCCCCAAACCCTATCCGAGAAAAATAAGCTGATCGAAGATTTAAAACGAATCGAATTCATATTGAAGACGATTTGAACAATGCATTTTCTATGTTGAAAGGAGGTATCAAATTCTTTTGACAAAAATACCTTTTTTACGCCCGAATCTAGTTAAACGAGAGGAATTTTCACAGTATTTCTCCGAAATTGAGGAATCCAGAATATACAGTAACTATGGTCCTATAAATACCCGTTTCGAAAGTCGGGTTCTTAATGAATATTTCGATAATATCGGAGCTGTAACTACCGTTAATAATGCTACGATCGGCTTAATGCTGGCAATTTCTAAGTGTAAGCGTTCTAAAGGAAAATATGCTTTAATGCCTAGTTTTACCTTTGCTGCTACACCTCTGGCAGCGATGTGGTGTGGATTAGAACCTTATTTTATAGATATTTACTCAGATGACTGGTGTATGAATAAAGAGTTACTTAGTGATCTTTTAAAAAGGCTTGGCGATCAGATTGCGATTGTGATTCCATATGCTACTTTTGGAACTAATTTGGATTTGAGATATTATCGGGAAATACATGAATCAGGAATACCCGTTGTTGTTGATGCTGCTGCCAGTTTTGGGACTATGGGAGACAAAGGAAAAGGACATTTCGGGAAGAATTTTCCGGGTATTGTTGTATTTAGTTTTCATGCTACTAAATCTTTTGGCATTGGTGAAGGTGGTTTACTATATAGCGCAAATATAAAGTTAATCCGAAAGATACGTCAAGCTGCAAATTTCGGGTTTTCCATTGAAAGAGAATCGACTTTACAGGGACTGAACGGAAAGATGTCTGAATACTCAGCAGCCATCGCTTTATCAACTTTGAAAGTCTTCCCTCAAAAATTAAAGACTAGAATGAAAATTCATCAGTGGTATTTAGAGAAATTGAACCAAAAAAAATTGTTAGAAAAAGGTTGGCATGTTCAAAAGACTAATGGAAAAATAGCTTATCAATTTATGCCCGCATTATGCCCAGAAGGACAGAGTAATATAGATTTTATTCAACGGCTTGCTAATAAAAAAATTGAAGCGAGGACATATTTTTCTCCGGCTTGTCATCAACAAAGTCAATTTAAATCATGTCCTCATACTTCTTTATTCGTTACTGAGAACCTGTCGAAACGGATCATTAGTTTGCCATTATGGGAAGAAATGGATTTGAATCACGTAATTTTTGTTATTGAGGGGATTTGCGATTGATGAAAACAATTGTTATCTGGGGATGTGGAGGACATGCCCGTGAAGTAAATCATCTTTGTGAGCAATTAGGATATGAGGTGATCGGATTTCTCGATGAAAGATCCGAAATGAAAGGAAAAATAGTAGATGATGTTCCAGTATTAGGTGATCTTAAGGATATTATTCACCTTCAAGATAAGGTAGAAATTGTTTGTGCAGGAGTTGGTAGTCCGGCTTTAAAAAAGCGTTTTGTTGAAAAAACAAGAAAGGCTGGCTTTAAGCTGGCAAACACGATTGTGCATCCCTCCGTTTATATCTCTAAACGTAATCACTTAGGAAGTGGGAGTATAATATGTGAAGGAAGTATTTTAACTACAAACGTTTATATAGGAAATTTTGTAATCATTAATCGGAGTGTAAACGTGAGTCATGATAATATTATTAAAGATTATGTTACGGTTTCCCCTGGTGTCAATATCGCTGGTAACGTAACAATTGAGGAAGGGGCTTATCTTGGCATAGGTGCCTCCATCCGTGAAAAAATTACAGTTGGAGCTTGGTCTGTTATAGGAGGGGGAGCTTTTGTTAAAGAGGATGTCTCGAAGAATACATTATATGCTGGAGTACCAGCTCATTTTAAAAAAAATTTAATTTAGAAACGTTATGATTTCATCAAATATCTACAATAGCTGTGTAGAGAAAAGAAAAAACACTATGACATGAAAAGAAAAGGAGCATTACGGATCTGGGAGACAGTTTACGTGCCCAGGGCTCTGTATTTTCATCCTTTTAAGTGACCATTTGGGCGATATGACAGCTTTAAAAGAAGCAGCACGAAATGAGGCAATTCAAATCCTGGTTGAGAACAATGCCGAAATGCCGGTTTTCCTGAGCGGTAACATTGATGGGGCGGATGAGCATAATCAGACTATGATCCAAAAGTATGGGAAACGCATTCCTTTATTCACTTTAGGTCAAGAAAAGCGAATGGTCTCTATATGGGACACAAACTAAAAATAAAAGAATAGCAGGGAGTAACGGAAATCTCATTATCCCCTGCTATTCGTGATTATACACAGTTGGATTTTTGAGCTACTTAAAAGAATCATCAGACTATTTAAAGCCCGGAATGTGACGGCAGATTAATTTTGCAAAGAGGGGACCGGAACATTTCTTAATTCATCTGCATAGACGATGCCAAAACGATCTGTGACATACACAATTTTGTTGTTGTACTTGTATGTGTTTTTCACCGTGAAGCCCATCTTTTTCCCCACCCGGTTTACCAAGTGGACCTCATCACCCAGTTGCAGCCAGGTCATCGCGTTTGGAGTTTGGGTTTCATTCATTTCGTATTTTCCATAATACTTTGCCATATGATAATCGCCCTTTCTACTCTAGGACAGAATTTTGAGTTAAATTTCAGTAATCTTTCATCAAGATTACAATATTATTGTAAGGCCTTTTCTCTCTGTTGGGGATAAAAGCATGTGTCCATTTTTTGAATATTAATATCAATAGTGAATAATCAAACGAACAAACCAGTGGACGAAGAGAGAGACCCCTATTGTCCTTAGGCAAAGGGATCTCTTTTGTTTTTCCAGAGTTGACGGAATGGTTTATACCGATAATGAAAAAATGTCAAAAAGTACTATGTGATATTATATAATTATTACTTTTAAACTATTGAAATTGAAAAAAATACAATATAGTATATTGAATAAAATATCGGAGGAGGAGTGATATGGAGAAAAAGACAGGTGGTAAAGGAAACGGTTATACCCTTGATGAGGTGGACAAGGCGATCATCGAATATTTACAGAAAGATGGTCGTTGCTCTTACACGGAAATTGCCGAAGAGCTGAAGGTGACGGTAGGTACAGTTCGCAACCGTGTACAGCGCCTGATGGAAAACCAGATTTTGAAGATTGTCGGCGTGGTGGATCCGTTTAAAACCGGTATGGCCACCGTCGCGATGCTGGGGTTAAAGGTGCGGCTCAACAAGCTGGATGAGATTATCAAAGCGCTGGAAAAGATCCCTGAAGTACGCTTTGTTGCTGTATCAACCGGAACATTTGATATGTTTATCGAGATCATCACTTCATCAACCGAAGAGTTTTACCGTATTTTAACGACCGAATTAAGCAATATCGAAGGCATTGAGGCGACTGATTCTTCCATGCTGCTGAAAATTCATAAGCAATCATACGATTGGGGAGTGCAATAATTTTTTATTCCAAAATGTATGAAGATATTTTTCATTTGTAAGAATGAATGAATTCTGCTGGCCTTTTGCTGGGGCTCAGTAGTGTACGATCCAACTCGTATACCCGTCCTCAGCGGTATAAGAAGCAGTCAACAAGATGAGATGAGGAGGTAGAGCCCATGGCAGTAAACCTGGAATTAAATCAAAGGGATACCGGGAAACAGACCATCAGCCCGGCGCAAGCGAAAAAAGCGGTTATAGCCGGAACATTCGGTAATATTATGGAGTGGTACGATTGGGCCATTTACGGCTACTTTGCCCCGGTGATCGGACAATTGTTTTTCCCGGCTACTGATGCGCTGGCATCATTGCTTCTTTCGTTTGCTGTATTTGCCGTCGGATTTATCATGCGGCCGCTTGGAGCTCTTTTCTTCGGCCCGTACAGTGATCGTGTCGGCCGCAAAAAAGCGTTGTCGCTGGCCGTGATCTTAATGGGAATCAGCACATTTGTGATGGGGATTTTGCCTACTTATGAACAGATCGGCATTCTGGCGCCGATTTTGCTGGTCATCGCCCGGCTGGTTCAAGGATTGTCGGCTGGCGGGGAATGGGGCAGCGGCACCTCATTTATCGTTGAATATGCTCCGGAGTCAAAGCGAGGTTTCTATGGCAGCTGGCAGCAGTTTAGCACCGGAGCCGGATTGCTGGTCGGTTCTGTCGTCGCTACGGTGTTTACAACTATTTTCTCACCGCAGGAACTGTCCGCCTGGGGTTGGCGCATTCCGTTTCTGCTCGGGATCATCGTCGGAATTGTGGGTCTTTATCTGCGTATGCGCATTGATGAAACACCCAAATACAAAGAGATTGCCAAGGATACAAAGGTGTCCAAGAAGCCGCTTCTCGACACTCTGAAAAATCATCCAAAGGAAATCTTGATCGCCATCGGGTTTACTATCCACTGGACGGTTTCGTACTATTTGCTGCTCACTTACATGCCCACCTATATTTCCAAAGTGGTTAATCTGCCGATGTCGTTGTCTCTCCTGTCTAATGTGATCGTGATCACTTTCTTCATCTCGCTTGTTCCGGTCATGGGGTGGCTGTCCGACCGGCTCGGCAGAAAACCGGTCCTGATTTCTTCTACCATCGGCTTTGCCCTGCTCAGCTACCCGTTGTTTTCGTTGATTGAACACAGCAGTTTTGTCATTATTCTGTTGTCTCAAATGCTGCTGGCCATATTTGAGGCCGCCTATTCAGGTCCTGGACCGGCAGCGATTGCCGAAGTGTTCCCAACCAAGATTCGTGCCAGCGCACTGTCCGTCGGATACAACATCTCGGTAGCTGCTTTTGGGGGCACCGCACCGTTTATCGCCACTTATCTGATCTCCGCGACCGGGGATAATACTTCGCCAACCTATTATGTCATCGCTTGTGCCGTCATTTCGATGCTGGTCTTGTTCGGGATCAAGGAAACGTATAAAGAGCCGCTCAAGTAAAGCGGGGGTCCATTGCGCTCGGTTTATGACCGGGAAAGGAGGTTTAGCGGGATGAAGTATTGTTTGCAAAAGGATGTGGCTATTGTCACCGGAGGCGCTTCCGGAATCGGCAGGGGAATTGCCGAGGCACTGTTGCAGGCCGGTTCTTCTGTCCTGATTGCTGATGTGAATGAGGCCAGGGCATCTGACACGGTCAAAGAGCTGCAAGCAAAGTATGGAAAAGAGAAAACAGCTTATCATGTGGCTGATCTGCGGCAACACTCTGCAGCGGAACAGGTTGTGGAGGCTGCGCTGCAAAGCTTTGGGAGCATCGACATTCTGGTAAATTGTGCGGGGCTTTACCCATCGACCAACGCGCTGCAAATCGACGAAAGTGAATGGGACGTTGTGTTTGATGTGAACGTGAAAGCAGTATTTTTTCTGTCCCAGGCAGCAGCCAAAGTGATGATCCGCCAGGGAAAGGGCGGGCGGATCATCAATGTTACCTCCACGGCAAGCGAAGTAGCCAGACCCGGTGTGGCTCATTACTGTTCCTCTAAGGCGGCGGCCAAAATGTTGACTCAGGTGCTGGCGCTGGAATGGGCGAAACATGGCATCCGCGTCAACGCATTGGGTCCCGGACTTGTGGAGACGGAAACTCTGTTGTCAACGCTGGTGACGGAGGATGCGGTCCGGGAGCATCAGGAAAAGCTCTCCTACTGCCCGATGAACCGTGCCGCTCTGATTGAAGAAATTGCCGAAGGGGTGCTGTTTTTCGCCACTGACCAATCCCGCTACGTCACTGGTCAAACTTTGCTCATTGACGGCGGTTATTCAGCAGGCCGCGTATTCCAATCAAAATGAAAGGCGGGGAAGGCATGAACGAAGTTTTACAATATTTGCAGTCGAAACAAGAGGAGATGCTGGCGGTTTTAAAGAGATTTGTTGAACTGGAGTCGCCATCCCGGGAAAAAGCGTTGACTGACCGGCTCGGAGTGGAAATTGCAAAACGATTTACGGAACTGACCGGTGGAAGCACGACGGTGATCAAAAACGATTTGTACGGGAACCATATTCGGGGCGAATGGGGCAGCGGCGAGGAGCAAATCCTGCTGCTCGCCCATTTTGACACCGTATGGCAGCATGGGGACCTGGAGAAGATGCCGTTTCGCATTACAGAGGGGAAAGCTTACGGGCCGGGCATTTTTGATATGAAAGGCGGCCTGGTCCAGGGGCTTTATGCTCTGCATGCGCTTCACATGCTGCGCAAACAACTGTGCTGTAAGGTTGTATACCTGTTTACCTCGGACGAGGAGATCGGGAGTCCCACCTCACGCCCGCTGATTGAAGAAGAAGCGAAAAAGAGCAAATATGTACTGGTGCTTGAACCGTCGATGTCTCCCAACGGTGCCCTGAAAACTTCACGCAAAGGAGTCGGCATGTTTCACTTGAAGGTGAAGGGACAGCCTGCTCATTCCGGAATTGACCATGACAAGGGAAGGAGTGCCATCGAGGAGCTGGCCCGGCAGATTTCCTACCTGCACAGCCTCACCGATTACAGTACCGGAACAACGGTCAATGTCGGGGTGATTCGCGGCGGCACCACCTCCAATGTGGTGGCGGCGGAAGCGGAAGCGGAGATCGACCTGCGGATAACGACCCAGGCAGAAGCGGAGCGGCTCATGCCCGTGATCCTTGGATTGCAGCCGCAAACGGAAGGGACCGGATTGACTGTTACCGGCGAACTTAACCGGCCGCCGCTTGAACGTACCGAACAGGTAGCGGCCATGTATCAACTGGCGAAAAAACTGGCTAAGGAAGAGTTAAATTTCGATCTGCCTGAAGCAGCGACCGGAGGAGCCAGCGATGGCAACTTCACTGCACCGCTCGCCCCGACCATCGATGGTTTGGGTGCTGTCGGTGATGGTGCCCATGCCGTGCATGAGCATCTGGTGGTTTCAGAAATGCCGGTGCGCAGTGCGCTGGTGGCCTTATTGTTGGCCAGCCTGGGCGGACAGTGCGAGGTATGAAAACCTTATCCCTTCTGCAGCAATCATCAGAAAGGTGGCAAAACAATATGAAATACGAGTTTTGTAAAAGGGAACAGGAGCTGATGGCAGAGGTTAGTGAAGCCCGACTGCTGGAATATACCCAACATGTGGCGGCTGAGGTACGGTTGTCCGGAACACCGGAGGAAAAACGCGCATTTCTCTATGTGAAGAAAACCCTGGAAGAGTTCGGGTTATCCACGGATCTGATGTACAGCGATGCGTATATCAGCTTGCCCGGCAAAGCTCAGCTTCGCGTGGCCGGTGTGGAATATCGCTGTATCACACATGCGATGGCAATCCCTACCGATGCAGCCGGATTGGAAGCGGAATTGGTTTATCTTGGCAAAGGAAGCCCTCAGGACTACAGGGAAGCGGATGCAGCCGGGAAAATCGTTTTGCTTGATGGTTTGGCCATTCCCGGCGCGGTCAAACAGGCGCAGGAAGCAGGAGCAGCCGGGGCAGTTTTCATTAACGCCGCCTACACCCATGAAATGATTGTTTCTCCGGTCTGGGGAAATCCGACACCGGAAACTTTTTCACTTTTGCCCAAGATCCCTGTGGTCTCAGTGAACCGGGCGGATGGGGATCGGATCAAAGCAGCGTTGCAGTCGAAAGGAACGACGAAGGTATGGATGAAAACGCAGGTTGATACCGGTTGGCGGAAAATTCCCACGCTTGTGGCGGAGATCAGGGGAAATGTTGAACCGGAAAAGTTTGTGATGTTTAGCGGTCATATCGATTCATGGCATTATGGAGCAATGGACAACGGTTCGGCGAATGCGACGATGCTGGAGGTGGCCCGCATCCTTGCCAAACATCGCGACAAGTTGCGCCGCACCCTGCGTCTGGCCTTCTGGTCAGGCCACTCTCACGGCCGTTACGCGGGGTCGGCCTGGTATTGTGATACCCATTGGGAAGAGTTGTATGACAACTGTGTGCTCCATATCAACATCGACTCCGTGGGCGGCAAGGGAGCTGTTGTACTTGGGGAAGCCAATTGCATGGCTGAAACGAAATCCCTGGCCGAGCGTTCAGTAGGGTTGATTGCCGGACAAGAGTTTTACGGATCACGGTTTGGCAGAGCCGGCGACCAATCGTTCTGGGGGACGGGCACGCCTTCGTTGTTTATGGGCCTGTCTGAACAGGCACGATCCGATGATCCTGCCGCGCAGGCCTTCGCTTTGCTTTTTGGTGATGGACGGGCAGGAGGATTTGGCTGGTGGTGGCATACAACCGAAGATACGCCCGACAAACTGGACCCCCGCTATCTGGTCCGGGATTGCAAAGTTTATCTTGATGTGGTGTACAACGCATGTTCGCAAGCCTTGCTCCCGCTTGACCAACGGGCCGCTGTAGAAGAGTTGATCGGGTATCTGAAGCAATATCAGGAAAAGGCGGGCGAGCGGCTTGATCTGACAGCCGCGCTGGAGAGAGCCGGACGGCTAAAGGAAGTCGTTGCACAATTTTATGCCTGTTTGGAGCAGGGAAACTCATTGTCCGCTGAACAGTTACAGGTTGCGAATGAAACGATGATGCGGCTTTCCCGTATTCTGGTGCCGTTGAACTATGTGAGGGGCAGCATTTTTGATCATGATCTTGCGATGAAACAGGCTCCGCTGCCGGCGCTGGCGGAAATTGACAGGCTGGCGGAAGCACAAGCGGGAAGCGATGAGTATTATCAATTGAGAACCGTACTGATACGGCGGGTGAACCGCGTCAACTTTGCCCTCAGAGAGGCAATTGCAGAGACGGAGGCCGCACTTGATCAATTGCAGAAACTGTGAGGAGACAATTATAAAAAGGATAGGATTGACCAAAATGGCTGGAATATTTGACCCGATTACATTAGGAAAGCTGGAAATAAAAAACCGTGTCGTAATGTCCCCCATGTGCCAGTACCAGGCGGTGAACAGACAGGGAAAGGCAGAAACCTGGCACATGGTTCACTACGTCTCCCGTGCCATTGGCGGCACAGGACTGATTCTCATGGAGATGACCAATGTAGAACCACGAGGGCGGATTACGGAAAAATGCCTGGGAATTTATGATGATACACATGTGGATGCGTTTGCGCCAATCGTTGAAGAATGTCATAAATACGGTGCCAAAGTGGGGCTGCAAATCGCCCATGCCGGCCGCAAATCCATGCTGGACGGGCAGGCTGTTGCCCCTTCAGCCATCCCTTTCTCTCCGCAAAATCAGGTGCCAAAGGAATTGAGCAAAACAGAAATTGAAACCATTATTGAACAATTTGGCCGTGGTGCGGAACGGGCGGTGAAAGCAGGGTTTGATACGATTGAATTACACGGAGCGCATGGTTATCTGATCCACCAATTCATGTCGCCTGCCAGCAATAAGCGGAATGATGAATATGGTGATCCGGTGAAATTTGCCCTGGATGTGATCCATATTGTAAAGCAGGCGATGCCTGAGGGGATGCCGCTCATTTTCCGCGTTTCCGCCGTGGAATACAGCGAGGGCGGCTATACGTTTGACGAAATGCTTGCTCATTGCCGCCTGTTTCAAGCTGCAGGAGTTGATGTTTTCGACATCAGCACAGGCGGAGACTCCCCGGCGCGCCCGGAGGTTTACCCCGGCTATCAGGTAACTTATGCGGAAGTTTACAAAAAGGAACTGGATCTCCCTGTCATTACTGTAGGCAAGCTGGAGAATCCGCATCTGGCCGAAGCAGTCATACGCAATGGCCAGGCTGACCTCGTCTGCATCGGCAGGGGGATGTTGCGCAATCCGTACTGGGTAAAAGAAGCGGCGGTCACGCTTGGAGCAGAGCTGGAACTGCCCGGCGTTTACAATCTCGGGTACGGAGGGTGAACCAAAAAATGAATATTACCATTATCGGAGCAGGCGCGATTGGCGGAGTGATCGGTGGCTATTTGGGTAAAGCGGGAGAACAGGTCACTTTTGTCGATATAGATGCGGATCATGTGGAAAAAATGAGAATGGACGGATTAACCATAAATGGAGTTGAAACCTTCACCGTACCAGTACGAGCTTTTACAACAGATGAACTGCTTGCCCGAAAAGAGAGGCTGGAAACAGTTTTTCTTTGTGTAAAGGCACAACATACCAGAGAAGCGGTCGAATCCATTCAGCATTTGCTGACTCCGGCTTCTGTGGTGGTCTCGTTTCAAAACGGTTTGTGTGAACAAGAAATCGCCGGTTTGATCGGACAAGAAAGAACTGTGGGTTGCTTTGTCAACCTTTTCGCCGATTATCTGGAACCTGGTTTAATTGAATACGGCGGGGTTGGCAGTGTATACCTCGGGGAACTGGATGGCACTGTCTCACCGCGCGTGCATGATCTCGTTGGCCGTTTACGCGCGTGGGGGACGGCTCACTCCACCGACAACATTTGGGGCTATTTGTGGAGTAAACTGGCGTACGGTGCCGTGCTTACCGCTACTGCTCTGACCAATGAGACGATTGCCGACGTGCTGTCAACCGAGTCTAACCGCCTTATGCTGCTTGATCTGGCAGCAGAAGTGCTGGCCGTGGCCGATCAGCAGGGAGTGGTGCCGATGGGATTTGACGGTTGGGAACCGGCACTGGCTTATCCGGTCAGTTCGCGGGATTGGGACGAGATCAACCGGCAACTGGACAAGCTGGTGGCCCGGCTTCGCACTTATACCAAAACGAGAACGGGGATCTGGCGTGACCTGGCGGTGAGAAAACGGAAGACGGAGGTTCCGTACCACCTGAAGCCGGTGATTGCGGCAGGAGAAGCAGCCGGATTGGAAATGAGGCTGACCAAGGCAACCCTGTTGATGATTCAGGAGATTGAGCAAGGAAACAGAAATCTTTCCCTTCACAATTTGGACGAACTGCATACGATTCACCGGCAAAACACAGGTGTGTGATTGAAAATCAATAAAATATAAGCTGTTGCTTAAGGCGGCAGCTTATTTTTATTGATTGGAATTTTTTATATTTTGGAACAAGTGTATACTGGTAAAATGAGAATAAAAAGGAGTAAGCCAGATGAAGAAACCTTTAAAAGAGAG
The DNA here is from genome assembly GCF_016055185.1 of Paenactinomyces guangxiensis. Taxonomy (GTDB): domain Bacteria; phylum Bacillota; class Bacilli; order Thermoactinomycetales; family Thermoactinomycetaceae; genus Paenactinomyces; species Paenactinomyces guangxiensis. Next base: position 164,821 of record NZ_JAECVR010000003.1, on the reverse strand, counting down.
CCCGATTGGATTGGAGAGGAGATCAGCATGAGAATAGACCAGCTGGATACACCTTCGCTTTTGCTGGATAAAGATAAAATGGAAGCAAATTTAAACGAGATCGCTGATTTTGCCAGTGAACAGAGGATCAACTGGCGTCCGCATATCAAAACCCACAAATGCCTGAAGATTGCCCGGCGGCAAATAGAAAAAGGGGCTGTGGGCATCACTGTTGCCAAAATATCTGAAGCAGAGGTCATGGCCAGTGGAGGGGTCAAAGATATTTTGATTGCCTACCCGATTTCTGCACCTGAAAAGATCAACCGGTTATCTGCTTTGATGAAGGATGCACAAATCAAGGTGGCCGTTGATCACGTTAAACAGGCAAAGCTGCTTCAGGATTCTCTGCAGGGGACCCCATGGGAATTAGAGGTCTGGATCAAGGTAAATTCCGGTTTAAACCGGTGCGGCGTAGAACCCGGCAGGGAAGTGTTGCAGCTGGCCAAACAGATCGCCAATATGCCAAACCTCACCCTAACCGGGATTTTTACACATGCGGGCCATTCTTATGCAGCCTCGTCCATGGCGGAAATAGAATCAATTGCCTTAACCGAAGGCCGGGCAGTCGCAGAGAGTGCCGCTTTGTGTGAGAAAGAGGGAATCCCCATCCCGGCCAGAAGTGTCGGATCAACACCAACCTACAAAATTGCGGGTAAAGTTTCGGGTATTACCGAAGTTCGCCCCGGAAATGCCGTGTTTTTTGATGCCATCCAGGTAGGGCTCGGGGTGGCTTCAATCGATCAGTGTGCGCTTCGCTTGCTGGCTAGTGTGGTTAGCAAGCGAAGCGGGGAACGAGTTATTTTTGACACCGGGAGTAAGGCTCTGTCCCTTGATCAGGGGGCCCATGGAAATGCCACGGTGAAAGGGTTTGGCCATGTGGTTGATCATCCGGAAATAAGGATTGAACGGCTGTCGGAAGAGCACGGGATTGCTTCAATTGACGGAGAAACCACACTGGATCTAACGGATAAAGTACAGATCATTCCCAATCATGCCTGTACAGTTATGAACCTGTTTGATCATGTCATTGTCCACAGACAGGGAATAGTGATCGATCAATGGAGGATTGAAGCCCGGGGGAAAGTTCAGTAACGGGGACTCCCCATCAATGAAACAGCCCGGCATCATTCAACTGTTGCCGGGCTGTGTATATGTTTTTCAGATATTCGGGAGCTGCCAATCAATGGGGTCAACTCCAATGCTATGTAGGAAGTCGTTGGTTCTGGAAAATGGCCGGCTGCCAAAGAAGCCGCGGTTGGCAGCAAATGGACTGGGATGAGCTGATTCAATGATATAGTGATGATCATTTGTAATCAGAGCTTTTTTCTCCTGCGCATTTCTTCCCCACAGTAAAAAGACCACCGGCTGTTCCCGCTCATTCAAGGTACTGATCACCTGGCTGGTAAACTGTTCCCATCCTTTTCCTTTATGGGAGTTGGGCTTGCTCTGCCTGACAGTCAACACATTGTTAAGCATCAATACACCTTGTTCGGCCCATTTTTTCAGGTATCCGTGATTGGGGATCTCACATCCCAGATCGTCATGAAGCTCTTTGAAAATATTTTGCAAGGAGGGGGGCGCTTTGATCCCCGGTTTGACCGAGAAGCTTAATCCGTGCGCCTGTCCCGGGCCGTGATAGGGATCTTGTCCAATAATGACTACTTTGGTGTTGGAGTAAGGGGTCAAATGCAAGGCGGAGTAGATATCGTATTTATCCGGATAGACGATCTGGCTGTTATATTCTTCGACCAAGAATTGCCTCAGCTTCAAATAGTATGGTTTTTCAAATTCTTGATTCAAATAATCGGCCCAATCATTTTTTAGGATTGACATACTTTTTCACTCCCTCTGTCCTTTGATCTCTCCAAAATGGTACAGGTATGTATGTCAATAACATCATTGTTACACAGAACTTTTATGTATGTAAAGGCAATAAAAAGCGTTCGTTTTTGTAATATTATTCAGAATTAATCCATGATTATTGACTTTCAGAGAAGTATAGTGCTATAATCCTATAAAGAGTTTATTTAATTAATTAATTATTAGAGGTGCAGACGGGATTAAAGTGAGATGAACGGAAGGGGGAGTAAGAATGAAACGCAAATGGTTTAAAAGAGGGATAAGTTCAGGAATAGTGTCTGCTCTGCTGGCAAGTACGCTGGTAACCGGTATGTTGCCTGTGAACCAAGTAATGGCCAAAGAACAGCCCGTGCCTGTCGACTATGGAATAAAGACGGAAGATTCAAGATCTCTGGATTTTAACAAGGGTTGGAAATTTGCTTTGGTCAATTCCAAAGGCTTAGACGATCCAACCGGCAAATATGCCAATGCCCAGGACCCGGACTATGATGATTCAGATTGGAGAACACTGAACGTTCCGCATGACTGGAGCATCGAACAGCCTCCTACCTCCGAATCTCCCGTTACAGCCGGCACCGGGTTTTTTCAAGGTGGTTTGGGCTGGTATCGGAAAGCGTTTACACTGCCAAGTGCAATGAAAGATAAAAGAATCTCCATTGACTTTGACGGCGTGTATATGGACTCCTATGTATACGTCAACGGCAAATTAGCGGGAAACCACCCGTACGGCTATACCGGATTCAGCTTCGATATCACTGATTTGGTGTACACCGACGGCAAAACTCCCAATGTAATCGCTGTAAAGGTTCAAAATCCGGTGCCTACGAGCAGGTGGTACTCAGGAAGCGGGATATATAGAAATGTTCATTTGACTGTTACAGATGATATTCATGTCAAGAGGTGGGGGACGTTTGTAACCTCTCCAAACCTTGAACATACAATCAAAGACGGCTATGCAAATGTGAGTATTAAGACGGACATCGGCAATCAAAGCGGAGAGGCCCGACCGGTAAAACTCATATCCAGGATTAAAGATGCCAGCGGAAAAGTTGTCGCTCAAACTGCTTCAATCGCCAGGGTTGGCACCAAGGGATATACATTTGAGGACAAAATGAAAGTGGATGATCCCACCCTGTGGTCAACTGAAAAACCTTATCTGTATACATTGGAAAGTGATGTAGTTGTCAACGGCAAGTCAGTGGATCGATATACCACAATATTCGGTTTCAGATATTTTAAGTTTGATCCGAATGAAGGGTTTACATTGAACGGCAAATACATGAAGCTGCAAGGCGTCAATATGCACCATGACCTGGGGGCCCTGGGCGCGGCTACAAACGATGATGCCGTGCTGCGGCAAATGAAAATCATGAAGAGCATGGGTGTAAACGCAGTCAGAACGTCACATAATCCGCCATCTCCTGAACTGATTCAGGTTTGCAATGAATTAGGGATGGTAATGATTGTGGAAGCATTTGATATGTGGGAAAACAAAAAGACCGATAACGACTATTCACGTTTCTTCAAGGAACATGGTGAGAGAGATATTAAAGAGATGGTACACGCCGCCAAGAACTGGCCGGCGGTTGTTGCATGGTCCATTGGTAACGAGATTCCGGAATCAACCCAGGCAAAAGGGGTTACGATTGCGCAAAAACTTATTGATGCTGTAAAATCGATTGACACAACCAGGCCGATCACAATCGGTTCGGATAAGTATCGAAAACTGCCGTCAAATGGGTCCGCGCAAGATCAGATCGCACAAAAGCTTGATTTATTAGGGCTTAACTATAACATCGCTTCATCTATTGACGAACTGCATAAGAAATATCCGAATCTGGTTTTGTATGAATCAGAATCCTCATCAGAAACATCGACCCGCGGTGTATACCATGACCCTGATTCCCTGAATACTCCCAGAAACTATACCCCCGGACTCCGGGCCACTTCTTCATATGATAACAACCTGGAATCCTGGACATTCAGCGGAGAGTACGGATTGAAAAAAGACCGGGACAGAAAGTACTTTGCAGGCCAGTTTTTATGGACTGGCTTCGACTACATTGGTGAGCCGACACCATACTGGAATCACTTCCCGGTTAAAAGTTCGTTCTTTGGTGCGGTTGATACGGCAGGCTTCCCTAAAGATGCGTATTACCTCTACAAGAGCCAATGGACAAAAGAGCCAATGGTTCATCTGTTGCCGATGAACTGGACAGATTATAAACCGGGCGAAGAAGTGCAAGTGTGGGCATATTCAAATGTAGATACCGTAGAGCTTTTCTTGAACGGCAAATCTTTGGGCAAGAAAAAATTTGATACAAAGAAGACCGTGGATGGCAGAACATATTTAGAGACAACGGAGGCGACGGGCGACGACAAAACGGTCACTGATGGTCCCTACCCCGGCAGCTACACCAGTCCTAACGGCAGCGCCGGTAAGTTGCATCTGACCTGGAAAGTGCCGTTTGCACCCGGAAAATTAACAGCCGTTGCGACAAAAGATGGTAAAGAAGTAGCCAGAGATGAGCTGGAAACAGCCGGAGAGCCTTATACCTTAAAATTAACACCTGACAAAAAAGTGATAACTGCTGACGGGAAAAGCTTGTCGTTTGTGACAGTTGAGGTTGTTGATTCTAAAGGCGTTGTTGTTCCAAGTGCCAACAATTTAATCAAATTCAAAGTGACGGGCGGTACACTTGCGGGTGTGGATAACGGCCGCCAGGAAAGTTCCGAAAGCTATAAAGCACCACAAAGGGAGGCATTCAACGGAAAAGCGCTGGCAATCGTACAATCAACCGAAAAAGTGGGTGCGATTACAATCACAGCAACATCTTCCGGTTTACAACCAGCTGTGATAACGATTTATTCTGTTAAAGACAAAGGCAAAAGTGAAGGCAAAAACCAATTGATCGCCCTTGAACCTGTATATATGAGAACGGAGCTGGGTAAAACCCCCAAACTCCCGCAAACCGTACAGGGGATCTACGCGGACAATACCCAAAAAGCATTATCTGTTAAGTGGGATCAGTTACCAAAGCATTTGGATGATAAGACCGGCGTATATAAAGTGAAAGGACATGTACGGGGAACAGGCATAAAAGCAGAAGCTGTCATTACTGTGTATCAAGTGGCGGGGATTGAATCATATTCAGCCGTTACAGCGGCGGGTACGGCGCCGGCTCTGCCAAAACAGGCAAGAGTGGTATACAATGACGGTGTGGATCAATTTGCGCCGGTTACATGGGATAAAATAGACCCCGACCAGTATGAAACTGCCGGACAGTTTACGGTGGAAGGCACCGTCGCGGGAACAACCCATAAGGCAAAAGTAAACATAAGAGTAACAGCAGATTACAAACCAAATGCAAATCTGGCACTTGCTTCTGGTCCGCTTAAAGCAACGGCCACGGCAAGTTTCTCCGGTGCTGATAACACCCTGCCGGAGGCCATGATTGACGGAAACAAATCGTCAGGCGGCTGGTCAAACCGCTATAGTGTAGCGGCTACTCCCAATCTGCCGGCGATGTCGGGTGCCAGAAAAGAGGATTACGTAGCGATAAAATGGCCAAATCCGCAGTCATTTGGAAAGATGAACATGTATTTCACGACAAACGCTAACAGTTCGTTGCCCGCTTCTTTGAGAGTTACCTATTGGGACGGCAGCAGCTTTGTACCTGTAAGCAATCTCAAGGTAAAGTGGGCCGCTGCTTCAAACGGGGCGACAACGATAAGCTTTGACCCTGTCACAACAACACAGATCAGGGTGGATATGACAAGTAAGGCTCCGGGCGGACCGAATGGCCATATCACCATATCAGAGTTTGAGGTTTTCGGAAATGAGGTTACCTGGAATACAACCGCTGCACTTACAGACTTAAAAATAAACGGCCGGACAGTCGCCGGTTTTGATGCCGATAAGACAACTTACACATTTCCGGCAGGAAAATCAATGCCAACCATTTCAGCTTCAGTTGCCGATCATGGCAGACTGGTTATCATTTCGCCTTTAACGCTGCCGGGTACAGCTTCTGTGCAAGTTACGTCAGAAGATGGTTTAACCCGAAAAATATATGAAATAAACTTTGTGAAGGATCAGGGAAGGTCGGGAAAAACAGGACGATGATCCGACATATTCTGGATAATGAGCCGCATTTGCTGCATCGTTTCAGGTCTCCCCAACTGGATGGCAGGTACACCCTCTGGAATAAGACCATTAAAGCACTCGCTTAATAGCAGAACCTGTTCCACAGTGACAGCAAAGAAGCTTCTTTTTTGGTTAAAGATGAAAAAGAAGCTTCTTTGGTTATTAGAATTAACAGTTTATTATTGACGAAATTTTCCGATGCACAGCAAAAACAGGAAAACCAATTGAAAGCAATCCGATCTTTTATTGACCAAAAAATGGATGTGATAGCCCTGGCTCTTTTTGCTGGGCATGGAAATGGACGCATCACCGCCTGTGTCATCGAAGGGATTTTGCTGACGGGAGGCTATGAGAATCTGATTGGTCCGATGCTCGGCGTTATCGGTGTGATTCAAATGATCATCACCTTTCAAGGGACGTTGAATTCCTGGTGGACCAAGATCGCCGTCTGTTTTCTCTTATGTATTTTTATCGTCTTACAAAGAGTCATTGTATCCAGCCGGAATCAGGGTCTCATGGTCGGGAGCGGCCAACTGAAGCCAAATCAAAATAGCTTGCAAGTGACAAAGGAGAGAGAAGCTTAGACAGCAACGTCCGGGGGGTGATTCAAGTGTAAGATATAAAAGGCTCCAAATTCCATAAAAACAAGCATGATTTGATATCACCATTAAGGGGAGGAGCATGATGAAACAAAAAGCCTTACCAATACTGATAATTTTAATCCTTTTGGCAGTCCAGGCAATCGGAGGTTTTGCAAGCGGCGTTTCGGCAGAGGAAACCGGGCAAAGTTCTCTGCAACTCCACGGTTTGGTGGGTGAATATTATATCAGTTCCGGACGGGATCAGTTTGATTTTTACCAGAAAAAAGATGAGGTCATTGATCCAAACATTAACTTTCGGGACTTAAATCCGATTTTAAAATCTCTTACCGGCCAGGACGAGTATAATACGGTAAGGTGGACGGGGCAGATTGAACCCGAGTATTCCGAAGAGTATACCTTTTCGATGATTGGAGATAATGGTTTCAGGCTATGGATCAACAATCAATTGATCATCGATCATTGGGTCGATGATTGGGACAAAGAACAGATAGGGAAACCCATCACCCTGGAAGCAGGCAAAAAATACGATATAAAAGTGGAATATTTCGAGAATTGGGGCGGGGCGAACCTGTATCTCAACTGGTCCAGTGCCAGTCAGCCGAAACAAATCGTCCCTCATGAAGCATTTTACCTCCCGGAAGGCTATGTTTACGACGGTCCTTCATCTGCCAGCATTTCTGAAGACGGGAAAACGGCAGAGATCCAATTTGTTGAACCATTAAATCCGCTTCCCGGCGGCATCGCGGATCATCTGTCTTTGAATGTCGTGGGACATCCATGGCCAATTTCAAAGGTTTCTTTGAAACAAGGCGATGATTCGGTGATGATGCTTGAATTTGAATATCCCGTTTATGGGAAGGATGCAGATGTTGTCAGGCTGAACTATGATGGAAAAGGAGGCCTTACCACTAAAGAGGGCCGCTCTTTGTCCGCTTTTAACAGTCTGGTTGTCAATCATTCGAAATATCTGATCCAATCGCCGTGGGCGGAAAAAGTGTCGGCGGATAATGTTTTGCCGGAGTATCCAAGACCGCAAATGGTTCGCTCCAAATGGATGAACTTGAACGGGGAGTGGCAATTTGCTCCAGCGAAACAAGGTGACCCGCTCCCGAGCGGCAAAACTTTAAAGGAGAAAATTCTCGTTCCATTTGCAATGGAAGCGAAATTATCCGGAGTGGAGCGCCATGAAGAACGCAGCTGGTATAAACGACAATTTACCGTTCCGGATGATTGGGCCGGGCAGAGGGTTCTTCTCCATTTTGGAGCGGTAGACTGGGAAGCCAGCGTATATGTGAATGGCAAAAAGGCAGGAACCCATCGGGGCGGTTACGATTCATTCAGTTTTGATGTTACCGAGTACTTGGTAAAAGGAAAGAATGAATTGATTGTGGAAGTGTATGATCCGACAGATAAAGGCGATCAAGCGATTGGAAAACAAAGGCTCAATCCTGGAGGTATCTGGTATACATCGGTGACCGGTATTTGGCAGACGGTGTGGTTAGAGCCGGTTCCTACAGCCCATATCACCCAGTTGGACATGGTTCCCAATATCCACAACGAAATATTAAAATTAACCGTTAAAGGTGAGAAGGTGGAAGGTGCAACGGTCGAAGCCATCGCACTTAAAAATGGAAAAGAAGTGGGCAGGGCGAGCGGGACGGCAGGATCGGAAATCAAAATCCCGGTTCCCAATCCAACGCTATGGTCACCCGATGATCCTTTCTTATATGACTTAAAGGTAGAGTTGAAAAACGGGACAAGCCGTGATCAAGTGAACAGCTATTTCGGCATGAGAGAAATCAAGTTGGCAAAAGACGAGAAAGGCATCCTTCGCCCGATGTTAAACGGCAAATTTGTGTTCCAAATGGGGCCGCTGGATCAGGGATATTGGCCGGACGGAATCTATACGGCACCGACGGATGAGGCATTGAGATTTGATATTGAAGTGGTTAAAAAACTGGGCATGAACATGATTCGCAAGCATATGAAAGTAGAGCCTGACCGATGGTATTACTGGGCCGATCAACTGGGAGTCGTAGTATGGCAGGATATGCCAAGCATGTTTTATCATCAGCCGCTCACTCAGGAAAAGAAACAACAGTTTGAAAATGAATTTAAGGAAATGATTGACCAGCATCGCAGCCATCCGTCCATTGTCGTCTGGACCGTCTTTAATGAAGGATGGGGACAATACGATACGGAAAGGCTGACCAACTGGGTAAAAGACTTAGACCCGACCCGGCTTGTTAATAACGCCAGCGGATGGACAGATAAGGGCGTAGGTGATCTGATCGATTGGCATTGCTATGTCGGCCCTTGTGCTCCAACACCGACATCAACCCGCGCGGCCGTCCTGGGTGAATACGGGGGGCTTGGGTTAAAAGTACCCGGACACGAATGGAGCCCGAATGTGTTTAACTATGAAATGCAGGAAAGTAAAGAAGCATTAACCAAGCGTTACCTCGGGCTCATCGATCAGATTAAGCAGATGAAAGATACCGGATTGAGCGCTGCAGTGTATACGCAAACCACCGATGTCGAAATCGAAATCAACGGATTGCTCACCTACGACCGTAAAGTAGAAAAGGCCGACTTTATCCGGCTTCGACAAGCCCATAAAGAACTTGCGGGCACCAGCATTCCAGCCACCCGTCATCTCATAGAGATGTGTGAAGACTCCGGTGAAATCAAACATCCGCTTGCAGCTGAGCTAATAAATCAATTGAACCAGGCAGAACATCAACTGTCTGCCGGGCATCAAGACCAGGCCGTTAAACATATCGATGATTTTCTGAAACACTTGAACAAAAAAGTGACCGACAAGTTTGTAACCGGACAAGTAAAAGAACTTCTCAAAGTCGATGCCAATATGTTGAAAAGGATGTGGCAATAGAATCCGGATGACAGGTATAACACCCCTGTGCACTCAGACACGGGGGTGTTTGATTGTAATGGGCAATAATAAAAAAAGAACCAGAGAAGGGAGTGTCTTCCGTGAAGCAACCAGAACCAACCGATGAGAAAAACAACAACTTTCTAATCCACAAGAAGAAATAATGCAAAGTGAGGAGTCCAATCAAGAATGCATGGATATCCGCATTCCCGCTCACATGATCGGTGATCCTACAGAGATCTAGAGTTTGTACTCAGATTCCAAGTGCCGGATCAAGCGAAAAAAATGAGCAGTGATAAAGGAAAAAGCAACTAAGCTCTCTACAGTGACAGTCAAATCACTTTCAAAAAAGGCTTCTTTTCCATTTTTAAGGAAGAGAAGCTTTTTTATAGATCATAATTAACATAGCGGAAACCGATACTGAAACTCAAAACAATCCGCCCGGTCAACCATCAGGCAGACCAGGAGCAATTTGCCGTCCGGGTCAAATACTTTGCGGGTAATACGAACAATTGGAATTCTGGACTTTTCAGGCATTTGCAGTTCTTCCATTTCTGATGGTGAGGCAATGGAGCAGATCAGCGTTTCCTCACAGTCGCTTGGGTTCAGTCCATGGGATTTCATTGTTTCATATATATCGGCATTCGGTTGTTCCAGGAGTTCTTTCAAGGGTTCCAGCGGTACGGTATCCGGTATGTAGGATCGGGAGACCGCAACAATGATATCATCCCTTAACTGTAAAGTATGATGAAAAAGAGCGGGAAGCGTGATTTGCCCCTGGATTGCTTCTGGTATATCCTCCATATGATCAAGAATCTTACATTTGATTAAGACCTCTTTGCTGTTTCCTCCGTGCTCCGCGATAAAATCCCCTCTGCGATGAGACCTGGAAGGGAGAGGGCGGACCCTTCTCCTTTGCGTGGTATTTCCAGCGGAAAAGACCAAACCATCTCCGATTAAAGCGTTAACGGCATTTTGTACCGTTGCGGCATGGGCTTCAAATTCTTTCATTAACTCAAAATTGGTCGGAAACTCCTGCCAGGGCCTGAGTTCTCCCTGGTGGATGCGATCCCGCAAAATGTAATAAATGTCTTGCCATTTATTATTTTTGGGCATGTTTGATATACTCCTTTGCCGGCTGAATCTAGACTTTAGTTTAAAGGAAAATTGGAAAAATTTAAAGTTTGGTATTGCCAAATTTATCATCTATATATAGACTAATTACAGGGAATTAGGAAAATTTTATAAGGCTATTGATCTAAATATAGATCAATAGTGAGCGGTGATCTTCGCTAAAAGGAGTGTCTGCCGATGAGTGATGTACAGATTGGCAAGCCGGGACCGTACGGGGTGGTGCGTGTGAAGATGGTAACTTTAGACAAGGAAGTCATTGAGTTTCAATTAAAAGGTGTATCCATCGTCAAACAAGACCGGTTTATCACCCGGGTCACCGGCAAAAGCTTTGATATCTTTTACGATCCCAAAAGTGAATGGAGATAATGGACTTGTTTCGCTCATCAGGGAATGACACAATTGCTTGTAAAACCGGCTCCTCGTAACGGACGGGGAGCCGGGTGTTAATTCCTGTCAGAAACCTTTTATTTGAGCAGCTTTAAGAACTCTTTCATAAACCCGGGCAAATCGGGCCAGGCATGGGCGGATACCAGATTTCCGTCTACATGAAGGGGTTGATTCACATATTCGGCTCCGGCACTTACCACTTCGGGACGGCAACTCGTAAAAGCCGTCATCCGGCGACCCTTAACCGTTTCAGGGATCAGGCTGAAAATCAACGCCGCATGGCAGATGGCTCCAACTGGTTTGTTTGTTTCAAAAAAGTGCCGGACAATTTCCGGAACCTCTTTTTCCATGCGGATATACTCGGGAGCGCGCCCGCCGGGAATCATGCATGCGTCATAATCGGCAGCGTTTACGTCGGAAAACGCAATATGAGATTCCAAGCCGTAGGCCCATTTTTCTGTAAAGGTATCCATAACTGGCTCAAAATCATGAACTACGGTTTGCAACCTTTTTTTCTTAGGTGCGGCAATGGTTGCTTCATGTCCCTCTTCCAACAGCCGGTAATACGGATAAAACACCTCTAAAGCTTCAGCTGCGTCACCGGTAAGGATCAAAACTTTCGCCAATTGATTCACTCCTGTATGCTTGATAAGTTTCATTCGGTAGCTATATTCCCCATATTTTTCATAATCAAAACGTTAAGCAGGAGTTCATTTTGTATTTTTTCTGTGAAAGTACAGTGTGTTACAGGGGGAGGGCAGGATTTTTGTCTCGCTCAGATTGGCGCGCTGCGAGGAAGTAGAAATGGCTGCTCCAAAAACTGCATAAGGGGCGCAGGCAGTAAGGGCAGGGAAGCGAATTCAAGGAAGAATTGCCTCGCTTTTTCCCTTGTTCCGTTTTGAATGAAAACTTTTCTGCCAGGGTTATGTCGCCCAGGTCATGAGAGTTTTCTGGGAAAAGGAAAGGCCAATAAGGTCTAATCACCCCCACCGTCCCCGTCCCCTTTTTAAAATTTTTGAAATATAGGGCAATGAATTTACATTTCCTTTTCACAGGTTTAACATATACGTATCATACGTACCAGCAAGAGGTGGAATCTTGCTGAGAAAAAACTCATCACCACAATGGAACAAAAGAACATGGATTTATTTAGACAAAGGGGAAGCAGCAGATGATTGAAACGATACACTCCGAAATGGTGCAAAGGCTTGCGTCCGTCTATCAGGCTATGGACAGGCAGGATGAAGTTCATCGCGCTAAGCTTCTTGATTTGATACAAAAAGCCCGTAAACAGGAGTTTGTCATCGCCTTTTGCGGACACTTTTCCGCGGGCAAATCTACCATGTTGAATGAATTGTTTGGGGAAGATTTGCTGCCGACCAGCCCGATCCCTACAAGTGCGAACATTGTCAAAATACAATCGGGCCGCGAACGTGTCAGCCTCCTGTTGCCTTCCGGGGAAAGCCATACCTATGACGGGGCCTATACATATCAGGAATTAAAAGAACTCTGTAAAAACGGGGAGGAAGTGGTTGCGGTCTATGTTTACAGAGACACGTCTCATTTGCCGGAAGGTGTCAGCTTTCTCGATACACCCGGGATTGATTCAACGGATGACGCACACCGGATAGCGACGGAATCGGCTCTTCATCTGTCTGATGCTATTTTTTATATGATGGATTATAACCATGTGCAATCAGAGGTTAATTTACAGTTTGTGAAAGAGTTAAAGCAACGGCAAAAACGGGTGTTTCTGGTGATTAACCAGATAGATAAGCACCGCAAAACTGAACTCTCTTTTGAACAATATCAAAAAAGCGTCCGGGAGTCGTTTGAAAGCTGGGACATTGAAGCCGACGGCATTTTTTATACGTCTTTACGCGATCTGGATCATCCGTTTAATCAACTGGAGCAACTGAAGCAGTTGATCAACTGGATGATTGCGGACAGGGGAACCCTGATCCAACCGAGCATCTTCCATGAAGCGAACTATCTGGTTCAGGCTCACCTGGATCAGCTGGAAGAAAAAAATAGAGAGAGGTTCACCCGACTGCATGAACAACTCAACATCGATTCCTTACCCGGACAAGAACAGATTCAAACTATGCTGGCTTCGCTTCAGCGGGAACAAGAAGAGCTCACCAGACAGGGAGAAAAGGTGAAAACGGAGTATCAGCAGGGGATTGAATCAATCTTGAGAAATGCCTATCTCATGCCGTATGAAGTGAGAGAGCTGGCGCATCGCTATTTGGAAACGATGAAATCAAATTTTAAAGTGGGATTCCTCTTCTCAAAAACAAAAACGGAGAAAGAAAAGGAAGACCGGGCGAAAGCTTTTTATGAAAAGCTGAAACAAACAGTGGAAACACAGGTGGATATCCATGTCAAGCAATTTGTGATCCAGTTTTTAAAGCACCATCACATTTATTCAGAATCCCTTGGCGGACAAGTTTATCAGTCATCCATTTCTTTCGAGCCGTCTCTCCTGAAAAAGGTGATAAAAACCGGAGCAGGATTAACCGGAAACTATCTTTTGCAATACAGCGAAGACCTGGCAAACGAAATCAAACAAGCCTACCGCCGGCTTGCCAATTCCATCCATGACTCTTTTGCAGACAAAATAAAAGAACAGTTGAATCACAAACGGCAAGCCGTACACGAAAAGATTTGCATGTATGAACAGTACAAACAGGCAAGTGATGAAATTGTCTCATTACAGCAACAGCGTGAAGCATATAAGGAAGAGCTGAACCAATTGCTGGACGGGAGCAAAGCAGTTGAACACCCTGTGGACCTTGCCGCTCTAACGGCAATAGAGCAAACGATTCCCATTTCTAACGAACGGTTTGCCGTCACCGGTCACAAAAAAAGCGCAGAACAACCAGCAGTACAGCCGCCGGATGAGAAAACGGTTCCCGCTTCCACAGACTGGCCATCCAGAATCAAGCAGATCCTTGAACACGTAAAAAGATCGGAAGCCTATATGGACGGTCTTGTCGGGCTTAAAACCATCCGGCAAGAGGTAAAGCAGAAGCGGCAAAGAGCGGAAAATAAACAGTTTACCGTTGCCCTGTTTGGAGCCTTTAGCGCCGGAAAATCTTCATTTGCCAATGCGCTGATCGGCGAACAGGTTCTGCCGGTCTCGCCGAACCCGACAACGGCGACGATTAACAAAATCTGTCCACCTACCGCTGAGCATCCTCACGGTGAGACGGTGATCCGGTTTAAATCGGAGGATACGCTGTTTCAAGACTTAAAACAGGTGTATCAGTTGTTTCAAAAAGAAGTAAATTCACTTGCAGAAGCATTGCAGGGGATTGACAGCCTTTGTTCAGTACCGGCCCCCCATGCGAGACAAAAGGCAACCTTTCCTTTTTTACGCGCGGTTCAAAAAGGATTCCCGGCATTTTCTGCACAACTGGGGAGCGCCCGCACCTTAAACCTGAAACAGTTTGCGGAATATGTGGCGAATGAAGAAAAATCTTGTTTTGTCGAGCTGGCGGAACTGTATTATGATTGCCCGCTGACCCGGCAAGGCGTCACCCTCGTGGATACGCCGGGAGCCGACTCCATCCATGCCCGCCATACGGATGTTGCGTTTCAATATATCAAAAATGCGGATGCCATTCTGTTTGTCACTTATTACAATCATCCGTTTTCCAGGGCAGACCGCGAGTTTTTAATCCAGCTGGGGCGTGTGAAAGATACATTTTCCATGGACAAAATGTTCTTTCTGATCAATGCGGCCGATTTGGCATCCTCGAAGGCAGAACTGGCATCTGTGCATCAATATATCGGGGATCAGCTGCTCCAGTACGGCATCCGCAACCCCAGACTGTTTCCTGTTTCCAGTTTGCTCGCGCTGGAGGAAAAGAAAGGGGGCGGCAGCCGGAAAGAGGGGGTTCTGGCGGACTCAGGCATAACCGCTTTTGAAACAGCGTTTACTTCGTTTATGATGAAAGATCTGATGCTGGTTTCACTGCACAGCTTGAAAAGAGATTGTGAGCGGGCCGGCGGGATGCTGACTCAGATGGTCAGGGCCACCCGACAGGCAAACGAAGATAAACAACGGCAAAAACAGCTGTATGAACAAGAGAAGGCAATGATCATTCAAACCATCCAACAGGACCATACCCATACGGAAGAACACGCTTTGCAGCAGGAAATTCACGAGCTTTTATATTATGTGCGACAGCGGCTGTTTTTGCGATATCATGATGTTTTTTCCGAGATCATCAACCCTTCTGCTCTCCGTGACGACGGCGGCGACCTGAAGCAAAAACTGAAATCCTGCGTCATGGAACTGGTTGACTTTATGCAACACGACCTGCTGCAAGAAATGCGTGCCACCACGCTCAGGATTGAAAGATGGATGAACCGTAAGCTGGATTCTCATATGGATACCCTGAATGTGGCATGTAAAAAAATAAACGCTGAAATTCCGCTCTCCGGCAAACCGGATTATAGCCATGATCCACCGCGTTATGAGAAACCGTTTCAAGAGCTGACGATTCATTCCTTCAAACGGGCAGTTTCTATCTTTAAAAATAGTAAATCCTTTTTTGAGAAAAACGGGAAGGCATTGATGCGGGAAGAGATGAAAAAGATTTTGGAAACAGCGGTTGCCGGTTATTTGGAAGAACAACAGGAGCGGTTCTTTCATCATTATCAGAATGAATGGCGCAGTGCAACTGATCAGATCAAAGAAAAAGTGCAAAGAGACTGCGATAATTATTATGAAAGCCTCCTCTTTGCCTGCTCGGAAAAAGTTGATCCTGCTGCATATGAAGAGGCAGCGGCAAAGATTAAGCTGAGTGCAGAGGAAATAGAGAAGGAAATCAATCAGCTGTAAAATAAGCGGTTGAAAGGGATTTGGTTTAAAAACTTATCCAAATCCCTTCTCTTTTTTCACTCAATCAATGGTTCTACACCCCCTTCTGCAATTTCCAGCCAGCCTTCTGTCGCATTCAGTCTGGCGTTTACCCCGATGGGCAGAGTTAAATTGGGTATGCAGTGCCCGGCTTTCAGGCCGTAATAGGAGGGGACCCCCAGAGGTTGAATAATATCATACAGAACTTCTTGAATGGTCAGGCTTTTCTCCTCTTCTTCCGCCTCACAATCGCTGCAATCGGTAAATAGGATTCCATTTGCCTCTTGTAGCTTGCCGGCTGACCTTAATTGGGTGAGCATCCGGTCCAAGCGGTAAGGTTCTTCACCCACCTCTTCAATAAATAATATTTTTCCCGCTGTCTCCACTTCATATGGCGTTCCCGTTGTTGATGCCAGGAGGGATAGATTCCCTCCAACCAGCGGTCCTGTGGCTGTTCCGCCTGTAACGGTGTATTGAAATATCTCCCGTTGCCCGGGATATCTTCCAAGCGGACAAGGGTTGGTCAAGTGGCGGAACAATGCGGACCAGGAAAGGGAATCAGATTGTTTGGCCAGCTCAATGACCATCGGCCCGTGAAAGGTAACCAACCCCGTTCTCTTCTGAATGGCAAGGTGAATCGCAGTAATATCACTATAGCCGACAAAGATTTTGGGATTTTGCCTGATGATCTCGTAATCAATCAGATCCAGCATGCGGGTTGCCCCGTATCCACCCCGTAAGCAAAACACCGCTTTGACAGACGGGTCTGCAAACATCCGGTTGATATCTTCTGCTCTCAAGGTGTCACTTCCGGCCAGATAACCATTTCGCTGGTTTACCGATCGGCCTAATTTTACCCGATATCCGAAGTTTGCAAAGATTTGTAAGGCAAGTTCGATTTGCTCCGGCTCCGCAGGGCTGGATGGTGCAACGATGCCAATGGTATCCCCCGGTTGCAAAGCTTTTGGCTTCATCTGCTTAACCCCCGTTTTTTCTTTTCGTGATTATAAAATGCAAACAAACCAATCGTATGCTGCTTCTTTTATTGTATCGCTTAAATGTTTGTGATGAACTGCATGTTTCAAAATAATTGACCTTTCCGTTACGTGAACCTGTAACATCGATGATGCGACAAATGTAAGGGAGGTAAAAAGAGGTGAGTGTTTTAATTAAAAATGCTTTTATTGTAACAATGGCAGAACAAATGGGTTCACCGATTGCAGGAGATATTTTTATTGAAGGGCAAAATATCAGGGCAATCGGGGAAATTCCGGAAGAGATTGCTGCTTCGGCCAGTGAGGTGATCGATGCATCCGGCATGGTGGCGATGCCCGGACTGATCAATACACATAACCATTCTCCGATGTCACTGCTGCGGGCGTTCAGTGACGATTTAAGATTGATGGAATGGCTGGAGCAAAAAATGTTACCCGCCGAGGCCAATATGAGTGAAGAAGATATTTACTGGGGATCTCTGTTGGCAATTGCAGAAATGATCAAGTCCGGCACGACCTGTTTTGCTGATATGTATATTCATATGGATCAGATTGCCCGTGCCGTGAAAGATTCAGGAATCAGGGCTTCTCTGACCCGGGGGCTGATCTTTTTGGAAGATGACGGAGGAAAAAGGTTAAAAGAAGGTGTGCAACTGATTGAGAAGTGGACGGGAGCCGCCGAGGGCCGGATCACAACCATGATTGGCCCCCATGCACCCTATACCTGCCCGCCCCGGCCCCTCAAACAGGTGATAGAACTGGCTCGAGATATGAACGTCCCGATTCATATCCATCTGGCAGAAACAGAAGAAGAAGTGGACAAAATCCGGCAAAAATACCGACAAACCCCGACGGAGTATTTATATAAGCTGGGTATGTTTGACGGTTCTCTTCATGTGTTGCTGGCCCATGCCGTTCACCTCAGTGAAAAAGATATAAGCCTGATCAAGTTAAACAAAGGCGGGGTTGCCCATAATCCAACCAGCAACCTGAAGCTGGGCTGTGGAATTGCGCCGGTTAAATCTTACGTTGAGCAAGGGATACTGGTCGGGCTGGGAACAGATGGTGCGGGCAGCGCGACATCGTTGGACCTGTTTAAAGAAATAAATGCAGCCGCCGGATTGCAAAAGGTGATCCATAAAGACCCTGCAGCTTTAGATGCGGGTACCGTTTTAAGAATGGCCACTGTAAACGGAGCAAAGCTGTTGAACATTCATGAAATTGCCGGATCGCTGGAAATTGGGAAAAAGGCTGATCTCATCCTGGTCAACATGAACCGGCCCCATTTGATGCCCCTGCACAATATCTTTTCATTATTGGCCTATGCTGTTACCGGAGCTGACGTGGATACCACCATTGTGAATGGAAGGGTACTAATGAAAAACAGAAAACTGTTAACGATTGATGAGGATCTGTTATTTAAAGAAGTTCTCACCAGAGCCCGCCGAATTGTGCGGGGAGTATAAACAGTTGCCGTTACAGATACGGGGAAGCTGAAATGTCAACTGGTAACATTTACAGCTTCCTTAATTCAAAATGTTTTTTTATCATTGAATTGTATGGGATAGGATTGATTTTCACGGGGGAGCGAGAGTGCATTGCTCTCGCTCATTTTCAAAAACAAAAATCCCATTGCCGGAAACAGGGAAGGGATCGGGTTTACTATAAGTTATTGGATGACGACGTTTTTCCTGTCATCTGGCGGGTACTCGATCAGTAAACAATCGTGAGGCCTGCCTTCCAAGACACACTTCATGTCCTGGAGAATGATTTTCATCAGTTTCAGTTCCAACTCATTTTCTTCTGTCCATGTACCATTCAGCTTCAGTTGATGAGCTTCTCTTTCCCATTCCTTTATTAAAGCTTTCAATTTACGATATTTCTCGGGTATCTCTTCATAACTGCCAATTGAATAGACTTTGTCTTTCGCCATGTGAGAGCCCCCTAATTTAATATGCTACTTAGATTTTCTCATATTTGCCGGCACAAAAAAATAAAAATATGGCTAAAATATTTTCCAAACTTGTATTTGTAATTTTTTAATAATTCCGTGATTGTTTTTGTTATCAAAGTCTTATTTTTTGCGTATATATAAAAAATAATTGAGGTGTGTACCAATCAAAATCGACAAATGGTAGAATGAAAATTCCAAAAAATTATGGTAGTAAATTGCTGCCAGAGAACGAAGCAAGGGAAAAGTTCGGGGGAACAGCGGAAACCTGAGAATTTTAATCGCGAGGGACTCTATTAGGCAGGTAAATTCTACGTTCAACACTAGAAGCTGCAAAGTTTCTGTGTTAGTATTATGGTGAACCACTCGCCATTTCAAGGGCGAGTTTCTCCTTTCATCCGGAACGGAAAGCACTCTTCATGCCCTGGAAATTTATTTAAGTAATTGAGTGAGTACTATCCATTTTATGTGTCAATTGTTCCGACTTTGTCACACCCTCGTATGATTCAGATTTCCAAAGGCAGCATATGTGTCTGCAGACTTCCTAAGACTGCTTTCTTTCGTTTCGGAATAGAAAGTTTGTTCTAAGCACCCTGCCGGGGATCTTGAACAGAGCGAGCCATCATCTGTCCCTTGGGATGGTAAGTCTGATCGCTCTCAATTCACAAATGTACAGATTATAAGGGGATTAGGATGAGAAAACCATCTTTACTTATTGCAACGGCTTGTTTGACAGTTCTGATTGTTTTTTTGCCGCCGAGCAATAAAGCCTGGTTATATAAATGGGAATCTTTTCTTGATTCGGAGAGTCTGCCTGCTGTGACCCAAGATGTTTCCGATGAGGAAGAATCGGATTTTAAAAGTGATTCCAAAGTAGATACGTCTAAGTTAACCAAGCCGAACAAGGTACAGCCCGCTTTCTCCAGATCCGAAAAAATCCAACCCATTGCCCTCGCCGTTTATTCTCAGAAAAAAAAACCGTATCTTCGTTTAAAGGAGATTGAAGAACGTTTACCGGTCAAGGCCAGAGTGGACAAAAAAGATGGAGAGATTTTTCTCACCTATGAACAAACAACATTTCGTATGCTTCGGGATGTACCAGTCCTTGAAATCAATGGAATCTTTATTCCTATGGAATCGCCGCCCGTGCTGGCAGACGGGGAAGTCTGGCTGCCTGTCTCCATCGTTCAGCAGGTTTTCAGACAACAAATTTCTGTAAGCGGGAACCAGGCTTTTTGGAAAGAAAACCCCGCAGCAGTACCAGCCTTTGCCGAGAAAAAAAATGTGTCTGCCTTCAGTGTACACCAGATGAGCGATTATCTTTCATTTCTGAAAACCCCCATTCAAGGGGCCCATGTTAGTACCAGAATGTCGCATCTCCCGGGTGCACCCAGGACTTACCGCAACGGAGTGCACGAAGGGATCGACTGGTATAGCTACGGAACCGGGGTGCAAATCAGCAAAAAAACGCCAGTAATATCCATGGCTGACGGAATTGTGGTTCGGGCAGACCACGATTATAAAGAAATGACCGTTTCCGAGAGGCAGCGATTGCTCGCACGCGGCAGGGATAATAACGGACAAACTCCGGCCTACATCCTGGATAAGCTGCGCGGCCGGTCGGTGTGGGTACAGTATGACAAAGGCGTACTGGCCCGCTATGTCCACTTGGATCGCATTTCCAAAGAAGTGAAAGTGGGTCAGAAGGTAAAAACCGGTCAACTGATCGGCTATGTTGGCAACTCGGGAACCAGTGACGGTGCAAAAGGGAACAACCGGGGACTCCATCTCCACCTGGATATTTTGATCTACGGCGACTGGTTCTGGAAAAATTATTCCATGGCAGAACGGCGCGAGATTTTGGAGCAAGTGTTTTAATTATAAACTCAAAAAGTGACAAAATACTTTTCTCCGGTGTTAATCGTTGTCAAAGATTAACACCTTCTTGCTTTTGCATGATAAACAGGCCCGCCCCCGGATGTTCACGAACGATCCTTTCCCAAACCGGTGCGCGGATTCCATGGCCCGGTTTAGTAATCTTTACACTCTATTATTGAAGCCGTTAAAAGCTCTTTAATTTATCCTGGTACCATGGTATTATACAAGAATGTCAACAGTGGACGGAGGTGGGGGCGATTGAAGAGTTTAACAACTTGGCTTGTCCGTTATGATCATTCCCTGATCCATCTTGTGAATTGTCAGTGGAAATGCCGTTTTCTGGATTGGTTCATGCCTCGTGTCACCCATCTGGGCGGAGCAACTGCTACTCTGAGTTTTTTGGCCTTATGGCTGATGGTGATGCCAAAAATGATAAAAATGTGGGCAGTCGAGGGCTTTATTGCCCTGGTGAGCAGCCATCTGGTCGTTCACTTTCTTAAAATGTTTCTGCCTCGAATCCGTCCTTATTTACAGATCCGGCATTTGCACACGTTTCCAAATCCACTGACCGATTACTCATTCCCATCCGGCCATACGACAGCCGCATTTTCGATTGCCATTACATTCGTGATGCATGCACCTGCACTGATCGGTATTTTTCTCCCATATGCAATAACCGTCGGATTTTCACGGATGTATCTGGCCCTGCACTATCCCACGGATGTCATCATCGGCACCTTCTTGGGCAGCGGCTTTGCGGTGGGTACGGTATTGTTGTTTGAGCTGTTTTAAAGCGCTCAGGTTAAAGACTGCTGAACTGTTCGCGGATCAGCAGTCTTTTTTTGTGGAAATGATGAGTTTTCTACATTAGCGGGATGACGTTTTGCAAAACTAATGATCTATGAAAATGCGCGGGTGGAAAAAGAGACCGATGTCCATTTGTTATTTGATCTAAAAATTAAGCAAAAGGGGTGATGGACGCGGGGACAGACCGTGGGAAAGGGGAAGTGGAGAAAGCCCCTGTAAACCATTATTGATCTGTTGAATGAACGGTATGGAACCAACTTTTCAAGTACTGACAAGCTCTTTTTTGATCAGGTGGAAGAGGACTTTCTAAATGATGAAGAGTTCCAGGAAACAGTCAAAGAATATCTTTTGGATTCGATATACCAGACGATATACCAGAAGCTGAATAATGACAGGAGATAAGAGAGGAAAAGTAGTATAAAGATTTTAAAACCCCCGTGTTTTGCGGGGGAATTTATCATGTGTAACAAGGATTTAATTTTAGTACGTGTCGTTAATAATCTGCTTGACAAAAGTGATAAGAATACAAACAATCATAGTTTAATCTGTTTCGCATTTGATAATGACATATATCTGCATTGAGAAAATGTTTGATAAGAAAATAAAAACGCCCAATTTCTCGGCGTTTTAGTTCCTAAAAAATTTATCTATTTTCAATATGCTTACCCTTTATCCGCTGATTGATTTACCACCATCCACCATCATAATACTTCCAGTAATCCACTTGGCTTCAGGAGACATCAGAAAATAAACAGCATTGGCTATATCCTGTAGTTCCCCCATTCCAAATGGATAAGTCTTACAGACTCCTGATAAAAACTGATCATACTCTTGCCTCTCCATTACGCCATTTGAAACTTGAAAGCCACTGCTTACCATACCAGGGTTAACTGAATTTACTCTGATCCTATATTTCGCCAGTTCCTTAGCTACTGCTTTCGTTAACATATCCATTCCTGCTTTGCTTACCGAATAGGCAATGGAGCTCCCGGCCAGTTTTGATGAGATGGACGAGATATTCACAATTGATGGGTACTTTGACTCTTTAAGCAAAGGTAATAAGCGTTGCGTAACCATATATGCTCCGGTTAAGTTAACATCCATCGTTTGCTTCCATTTTTCAATACCAAGCTCTTCGATCCCGTCGGGAAAGATAATCCCGGCAGAATTTACGAGACCATCCAGGTGACCATACCGATCAAAAATCTCTTTGTAAAGTTTCGTTAAATCCTTTTCATTAAAGATATCGCCTTGATCTGGTTCGCATATTTTCAGGCGAGGAATATCAGGGGGCAATGGAGGATCAAACATACATTGTGGCTGCCGTTTATGTGACCCGTGAAATTCTGGGAGAGACCCGGGCAAACGGAGTGGAGAGCGGGCGGCTCGGATACTTTCCTCTCAAAAAGCTCCCCGACAACATGGATATACGATTTAAGGATTGCATCGGCGCCTATTTGTCAGTTTCAATGTGATGGAAATCATTAATCAAAGTTATGGTATGATTGCTGAGGACGTACATACTGTATTGACAATCTGCA
The DNA here is from genome assembly GCF_016055185.1 of Paenactinomyces guangxiensis. Taxonomy (GTDB): domain Bacteria; phylum Bacillota; class Bacilli; order Thermoactinomycetales; family Thermoactinomycetaceae; genus Paenactinomyces; species Paenactinomyces guangxiensis. The sequence continues at coordinate 141,717 of NZ_JAECVR010000003.1, read as the reverse complement.
CGGGTGAAGTCTTGGGCTTTCAGACAGGTTTTTTCCGAAATGTAACTTTATGTCCGTTTAACAGGAATAATATCTGGAAAAAAGAAGCTAAAGTCTTGATCGATGATTGAAAACCATGACCAGTACGACACAACCTGGTATGAAAGTTTTAATCATGCCGGGGAGGCAGGTTTTCTGGGGAGCGATTTTTGGCGACCGACCGACGGAAAAAACGGAACAAGGGAAAAAGCGAGCGAGGCAACTCTACCTTGAATTCGCTTTCCTGCCTAATGCCTGTGCCCCTTGTGGAGTTTTTGGAGCGGCTATTTCTACTTTCTCGCAGGACGCCAATCTGAGCGAGACAGAAATCCTGCCCTCCCCCTGTGACACACAGCACTTTCACAGAAAAAGGATGGTAACAAGATGAGGTCCGCAGAAATGACTGACACATTCAACTTAATTATGACCGTTAAGGCTGAATCGTTACAAGCCGGATTAACTGAACTGTTTGCCGTTGACAATCAAGCAAAGCTTGAACAGTGGCTGGATGAAGGAGTCGGGCTTGTCCGTTTAAGCCGGGGCTTTAACAGGATGACTGAACAATTTCTCCAAAAAAAGCCTGTGTTTATACAGCACCTTTGTCCCGTTCATGTATCTGTCAAGATCAGCAATCAAAGGGATGATCTTGCATTGCTTTTGTACCATGTTCAGGAAATGGAGCATTTGCTGGACCCGAAAAAATCCTTCTCTGTTCAAACCAGATTTACAGGCTCCAACAACCCTAAAGCCTATAAAAGATTTGAAGTGAATGAGACCATCTCAAATGCGGTTGAAGCATTGGGATATGTATTAAATGTCAGCCAACCGGAGCAAGTGGTTTCCATCGTTTTGTCAGATGAGAGGGGTTATCTGGGAATATCACCAGTAAACCGGAATTTAAGTGCGTGGGCGGGAGGGAAGCACAGGTTTGCCCAGGAGAAAGGTCAAATTTCAAGAGCTGAATTTAAGCTGCTGGAGGCCATCGATGTATTTGATGTTCCCATCCCGAAACATGGCACCGCGATTGATTTAGGGGCGGCACCGGGAGGATGGACCCGGGTTTTGCTTAAATATAACTTCAAAGTATATGCCGTCGATCCCGCCGAATTACATCAGTCATTAAAAAGGTATCCCCAGGTTGTCCATTTTAAGGAAACCGCGCAGGTTTTTTTAAAAAGACACAGCGGTTTGAAAGTAGATCTGATTGTGAATGACATGAGAATGGATGTGAAAGAATCGGTATCCCTGATGGGAGAGATCAGGCAGAGCTTAAAGGCCGGCGGCTATGCAATCATGACATTGAAACTGCAAAAAAAGCAGATCCGGAAAACGGTCAATCAGGCAATTGCCCAATTGGAAAGATGGTATCAGATATTGGGTGTGAGGCAGTTATTCCATAACAGGTCGGAAGTAACCGTTTTTATGAAACAGAAATGAGCAGACATAAAAACCAGCCCTGGCTTTCAAAGTGTGTCTGAGTGCCGGGGCTGGTTCGTTTCTGACAGGGCTGACTACCCCTTACGTTCGTTAAAATACATGATGCGGTCATTGAACAGGTGTAATTCCGCTTGAAGCTGCTTGGCCAGGAATTTGGCATATTCATTCGCTTTCGCTTTATCCCCGTGGGTGGCGCGATCTGGCAGGACGATTTGGATGTAATGGGGTCCTGTCTCCTTTTCCTGTCCGGTGCCGATCATCAGGTAATTATAATGTTGTCTGTTTTTCCCTGTGAGCAATAAATAATGAATGCCTTCTTGTTCACGTTCTTCCATTTCATATGGAAAAGCGGCTTCCTGATAGTCCCAGTCCAACTGTTGGCCGGTGTAGGATGTCATCTCCTGATAATAGAGCATGAGGTTTTTTGTTTCTTCTAACGTGATTTCGCTTTGTTTTGAACCTTTCACCAATTTTATGTATGCGCTTTTACTCAAGGTTATATCCCCCTCGTCCCCAACATAAAACATTCATTCCCATCTTAGCATGTGAAAGAATGTTTTATCAATCACGGGGGTCTCAGTCAGGTTTCATTTACGGGCGAAATTTTTTGGAACCTTTTGTATGTCGGGAGCGTTTAATAATAAAAGGCTAACCTTTATGCTCCGGACAATCCATGCGCAGTTGGTTTTGCAGCAGCGGTTGATTGATGAGATGACAATAGTGGGGAGCATCAGAACCGGGATCGGCGTCTCTTTGAAAATATTTGCAGGTCATACACATACGGATGGTTGAGATTAAGCCCGCCTGTTGCAGGGAATGAATCAGGTTCATTAAAAAAAGCATCACCGTTTCTTTGTCACAAGAGGCTGTGGAGATCACTTCCAGCTGTACAATACTGGCCCAGTGTGAAAGTTTCCCGGCCAGCTTTTCTCCATCACTGGTCAGTTCAAGAATAGAGATACGCCGGTCCGTGTCACTGGGAGTTCTCACGATTAATTTTTTTTCTAATAACGATTTGGCCGCCTCACTGATCGTTGCCCGCGATACAATGAATTCCCCGGCCAGCTGGCTGACGGTGCATTGCAAATGGCGGTGATGGTATATATGAACCAGAATCTGGATTTGTATGGGACTCAGATTATATTCGATAGCCTCTTTCCAAAGAAGGGTTTTAAAAGCCTGGGCAATGCGCTCCAGTGCTACAACAATTTTGCTGTCTAAATCCTGTTGTTGTTTGGATAAGTCAAATATAGAGTCCATCGCCGTTTTTCCTTTCTCATAAATCTGAAACGAATCTATCGGTTTATTTTATAGGTTGACTTTTAGTTAGGAATCCTATATAAAAGAGATGCTACCCAATTTTTCGCAAAGTGTTTTTCCACTCATTTATTTTTTAAATATTATAAATTGTATTGTAAATTGGTTGCTTCCTCAAGCTTTCGTGATATACTGTTTGCTATTTTATCTATTGATGATGGGGGAATTTCTGATGCGCAAAGCGGATCTGTTAGACGAGCTACGCTCAGAGGTTGGTGTTGTGTCAGACAAGTCATATGGAGAGATTGATAAATTATATCAATTTGTTTGCCATATACTGTCTGAAAAAGTACCTGTCTATCAATGTGTGAGTATCTATCTTGCCAAATCTGCCATTTTTCAGTGCAAATACCATAATGGTTGCCGGTTGCTGCCTGATGTGATTCCCTTTGGCGAAGGCTTTTTGAGCCTTGCTGCCGTGCGTGGCGGAGTTGTGCGTGAAAAAAGAGGGGGGAGAACGGAAGTGTTTGTCCCCTTTTACCAGGGCCACCATTTGATCGGAGAACTGGTGGTGATCGGCAAGCCAGGCGGAGTGATTGATGATGAAGATGTTTCTCTCTTTTGTGAACTGGCCTCACTGTTTGAAACCAAGGTAAAAGAATGTAACTCTTAATACCGGAGGTTGCCGCCGGACAAAATTGGCAGTCCCTGGGATTCTGTATTTCCGCTTTCCCGCCTTTCAACGGATCATATATAAGCTTTTCTTTAAAGATAGCAGATTTTTGATCTTGGTGATAGTTAAATTTTTTATGGGGTGGGGATTCTATTTAGTACGAATTAACATTTATTTTTATGTTTAAGTATGTTAACTTTTTTTGAACTTAGTGTTTTAATGTTTTAGCAGTGGTAAAATGGGGTATCAAACATATACTTGCAACTATTTCGGCAAGGATGTTGTTTGCAGTACCTAGAGAGGAGTTTTTATTTTAACACAAAACTAAAAAGAAAAATCTTCTAAATTAAAAGTGAGGAGGAGATATGATGAGTCTTTATGAACGCCTATACGACGAATCCGAAAAAGCCAAAGTGCGATTTGTCGGTTTTATTTCGGAGAATGGTCGCTACGATTTCGGAATTGTGTACACCCACATGTTTTTCGGGAAACCGCTTGTGGTCTGTATGCAAACAGGACGCTCCTCGTTGCTTTCTTTAGAAGATGCAGATAATCGGGAGTACTTACAAAAGATCTTTAACCTGAGAACGAGAGAGGAAGCGGAAGAGATCTCGATATTCTTTAAAAATAACCTTCCCTCCACTTCAATCGAGGCAGAAGCGGAGCATTAATCAAATTTGTGGGCAAATCCCCCGGGATTTGCTTTTTTTTGGGCTATTTTACATATTATTTTCGGTAATTGACATAAAAAGTATAGCATAATATACTATTAGTGACATCATATTAAAAGCGTTTTCATTTATATACGCTCGGATGGAGGGGTTCTTGATGGAAGCCATCATCTGTCAAACCTGTGATGAAGTGATTACCTATGTAGAGTCGGAAAAAGCGGGAACTCTTTACGGCAAATGCGTGGGTTGTGATGAGCACAAAGAAGAAAGCAATAATTAAAAAAACAGAAGCCACTGGAAATCCCGGTGGCTTTTTCTTGATATCCTCATATTGTACTTCCTGTTTCAGGTTTGTTCTCTTTAATCACGCGAATGGTTTGAATACTGGGGTCTTCTGTTCCTTGAACCGGCAACCCGGCTTCCATGTTCTCTTGAATATAAATAATATTTTCAGCGGTGATTCGCTCACCGGGCATCAGAACGGGTATTCCCGGCGGATAAATCATTATGAACTCTGCGCTGATGCAGCCGATGGATTCAGTGAGCGGAACAGAACAGGTTTCACTGTAAAAAGCGTCCCGGGGAGAAAGGACTAATTCCGGCAGTTCGGGCAGACGAATGTTCACTTTGGTCAATGGGTCCGGATGATAAAATTGCCTGGACAGGTCTTGCAGAGCCGTGAGCAGAGCTGAAATGGTTTCTTCTGTATCCCCGGGTGTTACCAGACAAAGAATATTATAAAGGTCACTCAACTCCACTTCGATATTGTGATGATCTCGCAGCCATCTCTCTGCATCATTGCCGTTGATGCCCAGATTTTTCAGATGAATCAGCAGTTTGGTTTCATCAATATCATAAAGGGCATCACTCCCCAGCCATTCCCTGCCGACACAGTGAAGCCCGGGGATTTCATTGATCTGTCTGCGGGCATAATCGGCCAGCTGTAAGGTACGCTCGATAAACTGATGTCCTTCTACCGCCAGATAACGACGGGCTGCATCCAGTGAGCCGAGCAACAAATAGGATGTTGATGTGGTTGTCAACATACTGATGATCGCCTGTACCCGGCGAGGATTGACCAATCTGCCGCGCACGTTGAGGACGGAGCTCTGGGTTAGCGACCCGCCGAGCTTGTGTACACTGGTTGCCGCCATATCGGCACCTGCGTCCATCGCGGAGACGGGCAGGCGTTGGTGGAAATGGGTGAGAACCCCGTGAGCTTCGTCAACGAGAACGGGAATGCCCCAAAGATGCACCCGCTCCACAATCTCTTTCAGGTTTCCGGCAATCCCGTAATAAGTTGGATTGATTAACAGGACAGCTTTGACATCAGGGTGTTGTTGCAGAGCCTTTTCCACTTCACAGGCGGTGACCCCGTGAGCGATCCCCAGTTGTTCATCCATTTCGGGATGGACAAACACAGGCAGGCCGCCGGCAAGAATAATCGCGGATAAAACAGATTTGTGTACATTTCGCGGAACAATAATCTTGTCTCCCGGGTTGCACACAGACATAACCATGGTCATAATGGCACCGCTGGTACCCTGAACAGAAAAATAGGTGTAATCAGCCCCGAATGCTTCGGCAGCCAATTCCTGTGCTTCTTGAATAATGCCATGGGGATGATGTAAATCATCCAGCGGTTCAATATTTATCAAATCAATGGACAAGGCATTGGAACCGATGAAATCACGAAATTCCGGGTCCATACCCTGTCCTTTTTTGTGTCCGGGTATATGGAATTGAATGGGATTTCTCTTTGCATGTTCTTTCAATCTGGTGAACAGCGGGGTACGATATTGTCTTTCATTCATGGGTTCCGCCTGCCTTTACGATTAATATGCACGACGGATAGTATAACAAAAATGATTCAGCAACGAAAGATAGAAATTTATTCCTGGATGTGAATCAGAAACATTAGGGACGTCGGGTAGGTCAGGCTCCTTTCGGAGCCGTTCCTCCCTAAGAACCGGCGTACGGGTTTCCCCGTACACGGCTCAAGCCTCTTCAAACGCCCCGTAGGGGACGCGGTTTTCTTTTGTTTACACACAGGGCAAATGCCCTGTTGCAGACTGTAGAAAAACCAGTTCTGAAAACTGTCCATTTACATGGAAGGATGGTTCCTTAATTGGAAATATTTTCAGAGGATCGTTCACTTACCCCAGGAAGGTCAACAACCTCAAAGTCCAGATCAAATCCCCGATTCTTTTACTGTTTCATGTAAAATTGAGATCCTTTCCAACTATTTTCCGTCCCTGGCTTGATAATCGCGCACCGTTACTTTTACATCCACGTTCACTGTCGCGCGGCTAAACTCTTTGTCCCAATCTTTTTTTACTTTTTGCCAAACGCGCGGATATTGGATTCTGAGCTGGTCCCCAAAACCGGCAACATCAGCTTTGTACTGCTTTTGGATTTTTTTCAGCGTTTGGCCTGCAAGTCGTTTTATTTCTCGTTGTGTGGCTCTTTCCACTCTTTTTAAGAACTGGTTGTCAAAAGCGGTATCGGCAGGTATCCAGTCTTCGTACAAGGTCCCTTCTGTTTCAATTTCCACGTCAAAGAAGATTTTTTCTCCTTGCACATGCGGCTGGATGTTGCTTGAGATAGACTGGGGCTCATAAACCAAAAGCCGGTGTGTTTTTTCGTCGAACCCTTTCACTAAGTCTCCCTTTACCCGTCCGGTCAGCCAGTTGAGGCCTTTCAATTCCTCCTCCTTCAGAAAACCGATCAACCTTTTGGTGCTGCCCTTGATGACGGCACCTCCTGCAAATTTTACCTTGTTATCTTTGGCAATGGCTGTTTGCAGAAGAAAACTGGAGTTTGCTGACATCTTGGTCGATACTTTTGCCAAAGTCATGGCGGGTAACAGTCTGGCTGTTTTTCTTTCATTATCTGCGATTCCGATCAGTTTAAATGCCGGAATTTCGCCTGGATCCGCAACTTCTAAAGTATCGCTGGCACGTCCCTTGGCGATGAGCACGATCGGGCTTAATCTGACTTCATAGCCGCGGAGAAAACGATCGGTCAAGTGCTGCATATTCATATTTCGTGCAAGTTCCTCGCCGAACACAAGCACTTTAGTATGCTCCCCAGAAGCGAGACGGTCGTCTGTAAGCATTAATTCACGGATGGAGTGAGGTATGGAGTCTCCGGTGGCAGATCTGTTTATAAAAGGCATCTCTCGTTTTTCTCCGCCTCCCTCTCCTCCCGCAAATGCTTTGGGAACAACCCTTTGCAATGTCACGGTGATTAGATGCTTGGTGTGCTCCCTAGGGACCACCTCCTCCGTTTCCTCTTCAGGACCCTCTTCACTCGCTTTATCCAAAGCGATGCCTACGATAAATCCTAATTCCTCGATTTCTCTTTTGTCCCAGCATCCCCCCGCAAAGAGGAGGAATGAAAGAAACAAAAACAGAATCCTAGGATACCGGATCATGTTTTTTCCCCCTTAGTATGGCGACGATCATCAGGACTGGCACGATCACGATAACAAGAAACAACTGAAGGTAACCGATCCAGTCTCCTAACTTAAACACGGTATTGAGATTTTTCGGGGTCATGGCAATGATGTATATCATCGGCAGCAAGGCATACATAAATAACTGGTCCTGTTTTTTAAACAGCTGGGCCAACCCGAGGGCGGCAAAATAGTGAGCCCCGACCAAGGTTGCAAAAAGCTCCATAATCCAGAGGGCCAGGAGAAAAGTTTCATAACGTTCAAAAATGATGCCAGTCACTTCAAACGACCTGAACAGACTGACGGTTGGCCATGTGTATGTCGTTACCTCATCCACACCAAAGGATCCTACCACGATCGCCACGATGATGATGTACATAAAAATTGGAGTCAGCGTGCCAAGCACAATGGCTTGAACGGCTTTGTTCGGTTCTTTCATAAATGCGTTCAACACCAGCATGATTTCAAAGCCTATATACGACAACGCAGTTACACTCAGCCCTTTGAGCACCGGAGAAATACCCAAGCCCATCACCGGGCGCAGGTTATTGATTTCGAAAACTTGAAAGCTTATACCGAGAAGGACGAAAAAAATAATAACCGTAATCGGCAGCAAAATTTGAAAGAGGCGGACAATCGGGTTGATTCCGGCGGTAATCAGATACATGCCGACAAACATGAAGGTGAGGATGGTCGCTTCCCCCGCGGTTTGCGGGAGCAAAAACAGTTTCGTTACTTCAGACATGCCGCGGGCTTCAAGTCCGGCAACCAATGTAAAGTAAATTACCATGATGAGATTAAACAGCCCGCCCAGCCACTTTCCCGTGATCTCCCGGCTGAATTGATAAAATGTTTTTCCCGGAAAGCGCCGGCACAATTTAGCGATCATGATCCCGACAACCATCGCAATGACACCACCAAGTAGGACAGAAATCCAGCCGTCCGGTGTTCCTGTTTTCTCGGTAACCCCTCTTGGCAAAGTCAGAATTCCAAACCCAAGAATAAAGGAGGTTACAGCTACAGCTGCTTGTATAGTGGTTATGCGGTCTTTCGGGCGGGTAATCAACGGATGTACACTTCCTTTAGACATGGATTCTAGCTGCGGCTCTTGGCAGTGACAGAATCCCCAATCGAGCATGAGGACACGGCAACAGCCGCTTGCGAAGTCGTCATAGGGTCTTTTGGACGGGTAAACAAGAGAGTCATCTTTGGCGCACTTTATCCTGTGGATGCATCATCTTCGGACGCCGTTTCATCTTCGAAATCGGTATACGGAGAATGAAATCTTTCCAATCGCTTAAGCGGTAGGGGACAGCCGGCGATATATAAGGAACGCCGAAGCTTTTCAGCTTCACAAAATGGATAGAGAGCATCAGGAAAAAGAGGATCACCCCGTATAAGCCCAACAGAGTCGCACAAAACATGCCGGCAAAACGCAGCATTCTCAGAGCGATTCCCGCTTCATACATCGGGATGGCGAAGGAGGAGATCGCCGTGATCGCCACGACGATCACCTTCATCGGACTGACAATTCCCGCCCTTACAGCGGCTTCGCCAATCACCAGCCCGCCGACGAGCCCGACCGTTTGCCCCACCGGCCTGGGCAGGCGCAGTCCGGCTTCCCGTAAAACCTCAATCGCTACTTCCATCAGCAAAGCTTCAATAAAAGCGGGAAACGGAACTCCCTCCCGCGTTCCTGCGATCGAAATGGCCAGTTTGGTAGGAATTAATCCCTGATGAAAAGAAAGGAAAGCGATATAGAGGGACGGAAGGAACAGGGAAAAAAAGGCGGCTACAAATCGCATAAACCGGAGCAGTGTACTCGGAATCCAGCGCGAATAATAATCCTCCGGGGATTGCAAGAGCATAAAAAACGTGAGCGGAACAATAAGGACAAAAGGCGTCCCGTCCAGTAAGATGGCCACCTGCCCTTCCAGTAGGGAGCTCATGACACGGTCCGGGCGTTCCGTACTCTGGACTTGCGGAAACGGACTCACATAATTGTCTTCAATCAAATGCTCAATGTAACCGGATTCCGGTACATCATCGATGTCGATGCGCTCGATGCGGCTTTTTACCTCTTGAACCAGATCCGGGTTCGCAATTCCGTCCATATAAGCGATGACCAAATTTTTCTTCGTACGCCGCCCCACCTCATAAGGGACGATGGTCAACTCGGAAGCGGGAAGCCCGCGCCGTAAAAGTGATATATTGTCGACTAATGTTTCGTTAAAGCCGAGCCTTGGCCCGCGTACTAAAGATTCTGTAATCGGTTCTTCAACAGCGCGGGATTTCCAGGACTGTGTTCCCAAGATGAAAACCTCAGATATTCCGTCAATGAATAAGGCAGTAGATCCTTTCAATACTTCTCTCACTATACCTTTTAAGCTGTGAACTTCCTTTATTTTGCTGATAGGCAGAACATGATCTTTTAAAAAGTCCGTGATATTTTCGGGCAGTCGTTTCGCAGGATAGGACTCTGCAACATTAAGCGTGAGTGCTTTTATAATCTCTTTGTCGATCAGGTCGTGATCTGTCAACCCATCGATAAAAACCACCGCAGACTGAAGATCGGTGAATCCCAGTTTAAACTGCCGAAATACGACATCCGGATTGTGGCCGATCTCATTTTTGACGAGTTCAAGATTCGAGGTTAAATCACTCGTAAGTTCAACGGTCGGCATTTGGTTGGACACGGAAGTTTGTTCTATTTCGCCTGGAGAGGATTCCGCTTTTTCCTGTTTCCCGATCTTTTTTAATTTCCTGCGTTTAATCATCGACACTCTTCCTTTCAAGTGCCAAGCCAGTTAGCTATTCTTGCAATGCCATACGGGATGAGAAAAGCGAAAAGGGCTCCTGCGAAAACATCCCAATCAGGCAGGTAGGAAACGATCGCTTGCCACATATGAATCACCTGATGTTAATATGTGCATTTTGAAAAAATCTCATGCGAGAAAGATGGGGTTAAAATGAGAAATATAAGGAAACATCGTGATTTTGTTTACCTCTTATCCCTTGGATGGGATCTTTTTGACCGAGCTACGGGCTACCGTGTTCCGCTTGAATAACAAGACGGGTTAGGTTCGCTATATTCGCTGGTGGCATTGACGTCCACGATGGAAGACCCTCCAGCTTCCATACCTTGCCACGTTGCCGTTTTGGCTCAAGCCTCTCAGCGTCTTTGGCTTGTTGGATGTCATAACGTTTACCAAGCGTTCACATAAGTTAACCATACCGTCTAATCCTAGTCCCTATCCGCCTGACGCTGGCAGAACCGCCGTCCCCTCGCGGTTTCGACGGTAGCGTTAGCTACGGGATTCATTGTTGGCAGGCTCTCGACGGTTCGTTACCTTACCGCCGATCTGCCTAGGATACTACTGGTGGAACAGTAGGCTTCATCGCGATGTGAAGCAGTTATTCAAGCGACTTTCACGTCGCACAGAGGGAGCATCCGTAATGGCTGACTTAGTGAATACACCTCAAGTGATTCAAGGCTGGACAAGTGCATCTACGGAAAGGATGCTTGGTGCCAGTCTTGCTTTGTTTTATGAATGGCGGTGTTTAAAAGCGAATGGGGAAAAGCCTGTTACTTTGCGAAAAACATTATAAAAATGGGAGGTATCATTGAAGCCGACCAAAAAACAGATCTCCGTATTATTTTTCTCTCCTTGTAACAATAAAAGCTTAGCTTGTTCAATACGAATTTGGTTTAAATACTGTTTTGGACTTATTCCTGTTTTTTTCTTAAACAACCGATGTAGATGGTACGAACTAATTCCAATACGTTTGGACAATTTTTGGAGAGTCCAAGGTTTATCGTATTCATTTTCCAGAATGTTTTTCACTTCTTTAATTACTTCTTGATGGGGTTCATAACTGGACGGGTACAGATCAGGACGGCACCGTTTACAAGGCCTGTATCCTTTTAGAAATGCCTCCTCTATATGAAAAAAGAACTCTACATTCTCTTGTTTGGGTGTTTTGGATTTACATGAGGGATGGCAGAAAATTCCAGTTGTCTTTACTGCATAGTAAAAAGATCCGTCATACTTTCCATTACACTGAACAACTGCTTCCCACAACTTTTCACGTTGAATCTTCATTGCCTTCCTCCTTTTCCGTGTTATGTATTATTTTGATCCAATATTTTTTTGCCGCTTTATTGTATAGAAAATACACCCCACTCACTACTGCGGGAACCAAAATGTGTAAACCCAGAAAGGGACCGGAGAGACCAAGTACAATCAGGGAGATTAGACTGCTAATCCATGGTTTGGTGCTTCTGTTGTACAATTTAAGGGCAGCAGCCATGGAGAGGATATAAACACATATACCCAGGGAATTCGGGATAAACAGCAATTGGGTAAAGCGAACCTTTAAGAACGTGCTCAGGATAACCCCAAACCCGGCAAATATGACGACCAGCCAAACGACACGAGTTGGTGTCTCTGTTCGGGGATTTAAATAATAAAACCAAGAAGGAAAAGCCTGATCTCGACTTAATGCATAGCCGAGTTGAGCCAGACTGGCGACAAAAGCATTGACCGTACCCGTACATACAATCAAAGCCAGAATAGCGGTAATCAGTTGTGCCCCAAAACCCAAAGCACGATTGATCATGACTCCGATTGGGGATGAATCGCTTTCCAGATTTCCATATGTTCCACTTCCAATGGTAATAAAACTGAGAAGAAGAAACACTATACCGATAACCATAGCACTGATTAAAGCACTTCGTACTAAATCCTTCTCTGGATGTTTGAATCGGTCAGCCAGACTACAGATTGCTTCCCATCCGAAAAAGGACCAAAAAACCATAATAACAGCCGTTCCTACCGGATACCATCCTTTAGGAGCAAAAGGTTGGAAATGATCCCAGCGGACGTATGGCAATGTGACCACTATTGCAATACACAATAAGATGAGCAAAAGTATACTGAGCACCAAAGACATTTTTCCGCTTATCCGTATTCCAAAATGATTGGATAGACCTCCGATAAACAAAATGAAGCAGGCAATCAAAGCAATTTCAACAGCTGATAAGTCAAAGGTCGTTCCGATATAATTAGCGCCTGTCAAAGAAACTATCATCTGTCCGACCGCAGCCGTCAAAAAATAAAACCAGCCCACGAGATTTCCGACATGTTGCCCGAAAGCCATGCGAGTAAAAGTAGCTGCTCCTCCGGCATCGGGGTACGATCGGGATAAAGCGGCAAATGTATATGCCAAAGGGAAACTAAACAGGATCATAATCATCCAAGAGAAAATGGAGGCGGGGCCCGCTACAGTTGCCGTACTAGCTGATAAAAACAAGATCCCTGAACCAAGAATAGCCGTAATATATAAAGCGATAGCTTCAGGTAAATGAATGGAACGATTCATTTGTTTAACCTCCCATGTATCTAAATCCGACGGCTTTTTCGCTACCAGACTACCTGACCAAATCTTCCCAAGAACTTAACCACAGAGGAAAAAGAGGGATTACATTGATACTGCGGACAGCTTTAACCTTTTAAATATCACAATCAAATAAAAAGATCGTCTGTTTTTTTTGCGATGTAATTTGCAATGATATGATGAAATAATTGGTAAGAGGCCAAGTGGGAAAATGAAGTAATCGTTGCCGTAACTGAAGAAAAGTATAAGAGAAAATAACTGAATTTTCTGTATAAATACGAAATGACTTGAGTCTCTCTAAAGAGTGTCTCAAGTCATTTTTCAATCAATGGTTAGATGATGCCAAAATCGATGGATGTTCCTTCTAGCCCAATTATGCACAAGCTTTTTGGAGAAGGAGACTGTTTAACTGGTTGCCAGTTTGTATAGAGGGTCTAATTGTTGAAAGGTTTCTTCAATCCGTTTGATCACATCTTCCCCGCTGAGCGCGACAGCTTCCTCTCTCGGAATGAGAATTCCACACAGGAACTCCGCTTTTTTAACCTTTTCCAAACGGTCCAGCATTTTGGCCACATGATCCGGTTCCATCTCTTTTTTCATCGTGACATCCGGTTTTGTGTGGTCCTGGGATATATAGTAGGTGTCGGGGATCAAGGGCCATATTTCATCAAGTTGGGCGCGTAAATTTCGCGCAAATTGTGCTTTATGTTCACATTCATAAATGAGAGCAAACCAGACGAACAGGTGGAGATCCCGAATGCCAAATTGAAAATGGGGCAGCGATTTATAGCTGCGTTTGCTGGTTGACCAGGCAATCCACGTTTCTTCCGGGGGATTGACGGTACGACGGGCATGCTTGGCGATATGTACTGTTACCGGTTCCTGTACCTGCATGGTTAAAAAGGGGGCGATTTGTTCGCCAACGATTTCAAATTTGGGCCGAAGCCGTCTTTTGATCATATCCATTCGGGGCTCCAGACCATCAATATTAAATACTGTAAAATCTTCCTCTGTAAACTTAAGAGAAGACATACCATAACCACCGTCCAATCATTCAGGGTAAGCTTGCTCATATCTTACCACACGGGAAAGTGGGAACCAAAATTTCTATTAACTTATGTTTCGGAAAATTAAAACTTATATAGCAAGTACCGTTACCCTTAACGATGCTTGTGCGTAAACTATTTTCAAACATGGTTAAGGTTCGTTCAATACTTACCCTGTGAACAGGTTTAATTCGCTCCAGAAGGGGGCATGCTGTAGCCAAGCTTACAGTTGCCAAATGATGGCACAACATACCCGACTACCCGATTTGACTGAGAAAAGGGGTGCAGTGGTAAACCATGGAAGATGTTATTAAAGCCTACAAATGCCGCGATCCTGAAGAGCGCATACCCGTGCTCAGATTGGAACTGGACTACGAACTGGCCCTGCTTCATGAGGCCATGATGGAAAATAGCACTCACAAGATAGATCAATGTAAAGCGCGTCTGGAGGAATTGCGCAGAGAAATGTTAATGTTGGAAGCCCTCTAAACAATTCCGTATATTTAAGGAACAAAGGAAAAGATGTAAGATTTGTCGAAAGTGTAACCTGTGTCTGATAAAAAGATACAGGTTATATTATTTTTTTAAAACGAATCAGGCATACTGGCATGATTGGCTATATAAACCCTGGGATTCACACTTTTACATAAATAAAACTCGGGAGGCGGAATGATGGAGTGGAAACTGACCAGAGAACCGTTGGCATCACTGGCTGCTGACGCGATCATTGTATTTCACACAGAGGATCGTGAGTCTACTCAAGGATGTGCTCATGAAGTGAATCAAGCTCTCGAATACCGGATTTCCAGTTTGATTTCAGAAGGAGAGATCAGAGGTTCCCTCGGGGAAGTGACCATCCTGCACAACTGGGGCAAAATCCCCTCCAAACGGGTACTTGTCACCGGCCTGGGCAAGGAAGATAAAACAGATCTGCGCCGGCTGAAAAATGCTGTAGCAGAAGCGGCTAGAAAAGCACAGGCAGTGGGTATAAAACAATTAGGGATCGATTGTCCTTTTTATATGATAGAAAGATATAATTCGGTTGATGTGATCCAGGCAATTGTTGAGGGGGTTGAACTGGGAAGCTATCAACACCACTCATATAAATCAGATATAAAGAAAAAAGAAATGGAGGTGGTCTGGCTTTCTCTCGATGAGTTGCCTCAATCTGTCTTTGAGGCAGGGATCGAACGGGGGCAAGTGTTTGCCCGTGCCACTAATCTGGCCAGATTTTTGGCTCATGAACCCGGCAATTATCTCACTCCGGACAAGCTGGCTGAACAGGCTAAACAAATTGCTGAAAAGCGTGGATTATCCATTGATATTTTCACCAAAGACCGGCTGGCGGAGCATGGCATGAATGGCCTCTTAGCCGTCTCCCGAGGCAGTGCCAATCCGCCGCGGATGATCATACTATCCTATTACGGAGCACCCGACAGCAAGGAAGTTCTCGGTTTAGTGGGAAAAGGAGTTACTTTTGACAGCGGGGGTTTACAGATCAAACCGGGGGCCAAAATGGATACCATGAAAGGTGACATGGCAGGGGCGGCAGCCGTCCTTGGCGCGATGGATGCAATTGGAAAGCTAAAGCCCCATTGCAACGTGATCGCAATCATTCCGGCCTGTGAAAACTTGACGGGCAGTGACGCTTACCGTCCGGGAGATGTACTTCAGACCTACAGTGGCAAAACGGTTGAAGTGCATCATACGGATGCGGAGGGACGCATTGTGCTGGCTGACGCGATTTCCTATGCGAAGCGCCTTGGGGCCACTAAATTGGTCGATGTTGCCACTCTCACCGGTGCCGTTGTGGTGGCTCTCGGTTATGAAACGGCCGGTTTGATGACCAATGATGACGAATGGGGACATGAAGTGAAGACAGCGGCCCGGATTGCCGGTGAACGAGTCTGGGAGCTGCCGATGTATGATGAATATGAGGCATATGTAAAAAGTGAGATTGCCGATCTGAAGAATGATGCCGGCTCACCGGCAGGCGCCATCCAGGGCGGTATGTTCCTCAAACAGTTCGCCGAAGATACACCGTTGGTTCACCTGGATATCGCCGGGACAGCAAGCTCCGGCAAAAATAATGGCATCCACCCGAAAGGGGCAACGGGTTCAAGTGTAAGAACTCTGATACAATTAGCCATGCGCTTTGGATAAAACGGATCGGGCCAGTTGTGGAGGTTTTGCTTTTGGATGTACATGTAACCCCTGAAGCAAGAAAAGCATTGAGCAGCAGAAAGCCAGACCCGGAGGCTGTCTTGAGACTGGTGGCGATGGACGAAGGGTGCGGCTGCGGTGCTGATATTTTGTTTGAGATGAACTGGGATCAGGCACTGCCGACGGATCGCCGCTTCCCCGTGGGAGAGGGGCTGACCGTAGTGATGGACACCCACAGTCAAACTTACTTTTATCCGGAAGTATGGATTGAATACCAGCCCAACCAGGATACTTTTACCCTGAAAAACAAGAATCAAATTTTCCTCAACCATATTTTTATCTAAACAGGTGAAAAAAATGACAAAAGTGTTTGCCCACCGGGGCTTTTCTGCCATCGCACCGGAAAATACACTGGCAGCATTCCGGATGGCAATCGATGCCGGGGCGGATGGAATTGAATTGGATGTTCATATGACCCGGGACGGGGAGATTGTGGTCATCCATGATGAAAAGGTTGACCGTACAACGGATGGCACAGGTTGGGTGAAGGATTTTACCCTGCCGCAGATCAAGGAGCTGGATAGTGGAAATTGGTTTGCGGAAGCATATGCGGGGGAAAGGATTCCAACCCTTGCGGAAACACTGGAGCTGATCAAAGATACCGGGCTGCGGCTCAATATTGAGCTTAAAAATAATGTGTTCCGCTATCCGGGAATCGAAGAGAAGGTGGCTAAAGAGGTTGAACGGTTTGCCCTGCAGAAGCGGGTCATCATCTCCTCATTTAATCACTATAGTTTGCGTTACTTCAAACTGTACCGCCCTGATTGGCAACTGGGGGCCCTTTATGCGGCCGGCTTATATGAACCCTGGGTCTATGCAAAACATCTTGGCGTGTCCGCCATTCACCCCTTTTATCTGGCGGCGGCGGACGAAGTGATTGCCGGATGCCATACCCACGGCATTCAGGTCCGGCCCTATACCGTTGATGACCCTGGCGAAATGAGCAGGCTGATCGCTGCGAATGTGGATGCGATTATCACCAATGTACCGGATCGCTTGATGAAACTCATTCGCTCCGGAGAGTGAAGTTGCAGCAGATGAAATAGAAGTGGTATGATGAAACAAGGTCACTTTTGGCGCCCGGGAAAGGCGCTTTTTTCTGTTAACAGGAGGGAAAAAATTTGCAATTCGGATGCCATATCAGTGTAGGCAAAGGCTTTTACAAGGCAGCGGTCCGGGCCCGTGAGCTTGGGGCGGAATCATTTCAAGTTTTCACGAAAAGCCCTCGCAGTCTGAGGCCGAAAAAAATAGATTTTGCAGATGCGGACAGGGGAAGAGCCTTTTGTGAAGAACATGGTATTACATTGGTAACCCACACCCCTTACATCACCAATCTGTCAACACCGAAAGAAGATTTGCATGAAGTGACGATTCGCTCCATTAAAGAGGATTTACGCATTGCCGAAGCTTTTGGGGCAGTGGGGGCGGTGGTTCACTGCGGCAAGCATGTCGGTGAAGGTGAAGAATACGGAAGAAAACGGATGGTTGAGACGCTTAATCTGATCCTGTCCGATCATGAAGGAGATACAAGGCTGTTATTGGAAAATACGGCGGGACAGGGCAGCGAGCTGGGCTTGACCATCCAGGAGCTGGTAGAAATCCGCAATGCGACCGATTATCCTGAAAAGATCGGTTTTTGTTTCGATACCTGCCACGGATTTGCGGCGGGAGCCTGGTCTCAGGATACATTTGCCGACTTTATGCACGAAGCTGAATCCAGCGGATACTTGAGTGATCTGGTCGCCATTCATTTTAATGATAGTAAGGCTCCTTATAACAGCCGTAAAGACCGCCATGAGAAGATTGGAAAAGGGGAAATTGGGGCGGAAAGTTTATCGCTGTTTTTACGTGCCCCCCAATTGGAGGGATTGCCCGTGATTCTGGAAACCCCTGTTGATGATGAAAGAGAGTATGCAGAAGAAATTCAGTATCTGCATCAACTGCGTTCACACACAGGTCGGTAAAAAGAGGAGGAATTTGTTTGCTTGATGCCATTAAAGCCTGGCTGGACGGGCTTTCTCCGCTTGCCATTTATGTGATTATTTTAGTTTTGACAGGAATTATTTATAAAACTGCGTTTGCCCGCAAATTGCCGATCCTTAAAAGTTTGGTCGTCTATGTGGTTCTGGCATTGGGCTGTTTGCTGTTGGCACTGTTTCACTATATGGGTCTGCCGATTATTCCCGCTTTGTTTGCCACAGTCATTTTGATCATCATTACCAGAGTAAGACTCTATTACAGCAAGAGGAAACCATCCGGGCAACAGTGAGGAGGGTGTCTCATGGGGAAAACGTACTGGTTTGTTCCGTTTCAGCCGACTGATCCACCTGTCCTGGGCGGGAAGCACCTGGAATCGAGGGAAGAGGATTGCCGGGAATTGCTCCGCTTTCTGGCAAGGATTCATCCCCGCTTACTGATTCCTTTTAAAGCCTCTTTGCTTTTGCAAACAGAGGGGAAAGCGGAATGCAGCTTAACATTCTCTCTCCCCTCGCATAATGTGGTGCTGGACGGGAAGCCGTTCGCTCTTTCCCCCTGCGCAAAACAATGGCTTTCCCGCCTGATTCCTCCACCTGAAGCCCGGAAGATGCTGCAGGAAGCAGAGGAGTTCGAATTGTGGGACAGAGATCCGCTCTGCCGGCAGATTACCCGGTGGTGGCAGGCGGAATATTATGTACTGGCATTAATGAATGATCATAGGGGGGATTCGCTTGCAATTGACGGATGCTCTTTTTAATTGGTTGCAAATTCAAATTGTTTGGGAAGCAAGATCCAGCGATCGTTCAGCCCGCGATACGGTCCTGTTCTTTGAAGAGATACTGAGGGAAGATCACCAGGTGGAAAAGCTGGAAAAAAAGATCGATGGAGATCACTATGTGATCAAGTATGAACAGAACGGGTCGGCAAAATCGCAAACATACCCGCGGGAGGCGGCCGAAAAATTACTAAAAGATATTTTAGCGGAACCAAAGTACAATCAATCATTTGAATAAAGATTGGTCTCTTCGTGCAGTTCGGGCGTCTGGGCCGCACGTGCTTCAGCCGTTGGCGGATCTTCCTGTTGATGGCGCTGCCGCTTTAGAACTTGATTTTTAATGCGAACATAGCAGTCAGGACACAGCTGGATGCGGTGCGGATGCTTACGCAACTTTTTTTCAGTGAACTTATCCGGGATAAACGGTTGGTCGCATAAAATGCAAATCACTTTCATGTTGGAAACTTCCTTTGCCGTTGTTATGTACATGGATCAAAGAAAAGATGAACTGGACCATTTATTTCCATCTGCTTATCCTTTCCTTCCATATTGGTTAGTATACTATATCAGAGTGAGGATGGGGCAGTAAACTGAGGTAACGGAGCTATTCGTTTCTTCCCTTCTTTCTAAAAGTTTGCTCTAGCGCAAGTCAAAAAACCAACAAAGTGAGTTGAGATTGCCTCGCTTTGTTGGTTTTCAGCAGTTATTGGCGCGCGGGAGCGTTCGGGGATTGGTTCATTCGTTCTTGATTGATTTTGTTGGGAGCTTCCTCGCGCTGTTTTACTTCTTTAGATGGTTGGGGGGAGATGCGTGCGGCGATTTCCGCCAGCTCATCCATTATTCCACCCACCGGGCGTCCATTTCTCAAATCATCGTTCAACTCACGGATGCGTTGCACCAGATCGACATCAGCGGTGACCAGAGCGCGTGAGCCCTGCGGATCTTCCTGGAGGGCCTGTGCCACTGTGTACTTGATGGTACCTACACGTCCGCGGTCGAGAGCAGGGTCGACATCAATCCCTACAATCGTGTATCTTCCAAGCGAAATAGCTGTGGCATTACGGACTTGGGGTACGCTTACAGCAAGGTTGACCATTCGCTGGGCCACCGCTTGCGGGGATCTGTCAACAGGCTGATTGGGTGCCGTTTGCCGGACCCTTTGTGTGTAGGAGATCTGTTGCCCTGCCCGGGGGGCAGATTCGTTTGCCGGCGGCTTGTTTTCAGGCTGACAACCACACAATGCCAGCAGAAAAATATTTATCACCCCAAACCACTTTAATAAAGGTTTCATCCAAAGTCGTCCTTTCTTAGCGGTTTGTGTTTAGTTTGTCCTTGTGATAAAAAAGAATGTACTGATTTTGAAGAGCAAAAAAATCGGTTCGGTGTAGAATGAAGGCATCAGCCGATGGGGAGGGTCATTGATGAATGTTGAAACTTTTGTTTTAGGTCCCGTGATGACCAATGCTTATCTTGTATACGACAGGGAAAAAGGAAAGGGAATAGTGGTTGATCCGGGGATGGAACCTGCTTCGTTAGTGAATCGCATCAAAGAGCTGGAGTTGCAGATTGAGGCGGTCCTGTTAACTCACGCCCATTTTGATCATATTGGCGGTTTAGAGGAAGTGCGCAAGTTGAGTGGTTCGCCTGTTTATCTTCATCAAGCAGAAGCAAATTGGCTGGCAGATCCTGATCAGAACGGATCCGGCCTGTGGCCTGGTTTACCCGCCATTCGTTGCCGCCCCGCCGAACACGTGTTGCAGGGTGGCGAATCTCTCACTTTGTTAGAGGAAACCTTTCAAGTTCTGCACACTCCGGGGCATTCACCGGGAAGTGTTACATATGTATGGGGATCGGTGATTTTTAGCGGCGATGTTCTTTTTAAAGATTCGATTGGAAGGACGGATCTGCCGGGTGGTAACTATGACACACTCATGGATTCCATTCATCGGCATTTGATGGAGATGCCTGAAGAAACGCGTGTCTTGTGCGGGCACGGGCCGGAAACAACGATTGGCAGAGAGCAAGACAGAAACCCGTTTGTGACTGGCAGGATCTGAGCAGCAACAAAGCACAGGGAGCGGTCCCTGTGTTTTTATCTATTTGCGAAAGTTTTTACGGCGGGAATCCAAGCTTCCCATTCTGTGTTACAATGAACGGTAGATTTTGGACATCTTTTTTCAGTTTGGTTTATGAGTGCAACAAATGTTTCATAATTGTTGAGGAGATGTACTTTATTTTCCGGATAAGATGGAGGGGGATGTTGAAAACGATGAAACTGCGGAACGGGATCATTCTGCTTCTCATCTTTGGGGCAGTGATCATTACAATCTGGTTGAACTGGCCGGAGGAGAAGGGAATTGCCCGCTCTCAGAACCAGGGAAAACAGCAAGCCGCCCATTGTTTGGAGGGTAAAGGAGAGGTTCGGGCAGAAGAAGGGTTTTGTGCTCCCAATTTTACTCTGAATACTCTGGATGGCAAGAAGGCAGAGCTATATAAAAACAATGGAAAGCCTTCGGTCGTCAACTTCTGGGCTTCCTGGTGCGGGCCTTGCCAGCGGGAGATGCCTGAATTCCAGGAAGCATATGAACGGTATAAGGACAAAGTCAACTTCCTGATGGTCAATGAAACAGAAACGGAACAAGATGAAGAAGCTGTATATGATTACCTGCGGACAAATAACTATACGTTTCCTGTCTTGATGGATCGGGCAGATTCCGGGCGGAAAACAGTGGGGATGGATCAGTACGGAGTCCTGGGTGTCCCTATGACGTATGTTGTCGCTCCGGATGGAACGATTATGCAAATTCATCGCGGAGAGATGACCAAAGGCCAGATAGAAAAGATGTTAAAAGAGATTACAGAATAAAATCATCCGGGAAGTGAGGGGAGTTGGATGGAGAATGTCACATGGTGGCTGGCATTTGGAGCGGGGGTCCTCTCTTTTATCTCCCCATGTTGTTTGCCGCTCTATCCGTCATATCTTTCTTATATTACAGGGGTATCCGTCGCTCAGTTAAAAGAGTCGGAGCGGTCCCGTGAGGTGCAAAAGCTGACGTTGCTGCATACGCTTTTTTTCATCCTCGGTTTTTCCCTCGTTTTCTATGCTTTAGGGTTCACATTTAGCAAGCTGGGTCAGTTGTTTATCGAATACCGGGACATGATCCGTATGCTCGGTGGCATCTTGATTGCTGTAATGGGACTTTTTCTGATGGGGATCTTCCAGCCGCGGTTTCTGATGCGTGAGAAAAAATGGCAGGTGACGAAGAAGGGATTTAGCTATTTCGGATCTACATTGATCGGTATCGGGTTTGCTGCGGGTTGGACACCTTGTATCGGTCCTATCTTGCTGGCTGTCTTATCGCTGGTAACAGTGAACCCTGAATTGGGTTTTGCCTATATCACGGCTTATACACTCGGCTTCGCGATCCCCTTTTTCATCATGGCCTTTTTTGTGGGGCGGACCCGTTGGATTTTAAAATATTCGTCCCGGGTGATGAAAGTGGGAGGCGGGCTGATGGTGTTTTTCGGGATTTTGCTTTACACCAATCAGATGACGGCGATTATTAGCTGGTTCACCCAACTGACCGGGGGTTTTACAGGGTTTTAGCTGAAGTGGACGCCATTTCAGCTTTTTTTCTTGGATAGTGTGTGTAACTAAAAGGGAGGGCAGGATTTCTTCCTCGTTCCCGATCGGCACCAATCAGATGGCTTTCATCCCGGTGTTGTTAACTGCTCAATCGGTTACTGAAGAACGGACAATTTCTTTCTTTTTTGCTACAATCTTAGAGTAGGAACAGGTGGTGCTATGAACAAACAAACGAGATACTGGGTCCGGCGTATTCTTTTTTTTGTGATGGTCGTGATCATTGGTGTTGCTTTGTATCAGGCGATTCAGCAGGGAAAATCAGAAGTCCCGCAGGCAGGGGACAAAGCGCCTGACTTTCAATTGACCACTCTGGACGGAAAAGAGATGAAACTGAGCCAGTTAAGGGGCAAAGCGGTGATGCTTAATTTCTGGGGTACCTGGTGTAAGCCGTGCCGGACGGAAATGCCTGCCATGCAACAGATGTACGAAAAATATAAAGGCAGCGGGTTTGAAATCGTTGCTGTTAACATTGCCGAAACGGATGTGGCCGCAGCTTCGTTTGCCAGACAGTACAGTCTTACTTTTCCGATTTGGATGGACCGAAACCGGGATGTGGTGAACCTGTACGGCATTAAGCCGATTCCAAGTTCATTTTTTATCGATCCTCAGGGTGTGATCAGAAAGAAGATTGAAGGCCAACTCAATGTAAACCAGCTGGAGGTATATATCAATTCCGTCTTGCCACAGAAATAAAAAGGAGTGATTGATGTGGGAAAATATCAGGATATCGAAGCCGGCGAATTGAGCCGGACAGCCGACAAAGAGTTGAACCGCTATATCCTCGTCGATGTACGCACAGATGAAGAGTTTCGGGAAGGCCATATTCCCAATGCGATTCATATTCCGCACGACCAGATGGAGGAGCGTTTTGCCGAGCTTAATCCTTATAAGGAGCAAAACATCCTTCTGATTTGCCGCAGCGGCCGCCGCAGCGTGATGGCTGCGCATGTCCTGTCCAAAGAAGGCTTTTCCCATTTATATAACCTTAAAGGAGGAATGCTGGAATGGACAGGTCCGGTGACGAGCGAGTAGAAAAGAAAAAAATGCCCTGTGCCAGAACAGCTGATAGGATCGTGGAACTGATCGGGCAAACCCCTGTGGTTCGTCTGCGGAGACTGGTAGAGCCTTCCTGGTCCGATGTGTATGTAAAATTGGAAAAAATGAACCCGGGCGGCAGTGTGAAGGATCGTACCGCTTTCAACATGATTCGCTTTGCCGAAGCAAAAGGATACTTAAAGCCGGGTGCCACCATTATTGAGCCAACCAGTGGAAATACAGGGATCGGGCTTGCTCTGGTCGGTGCAGCCCGAGCCTATCGCACGATATTGGTGATGCCGGATACCATGAGTGAAGAGAGAATTAACATTTTAAAGGCATATGGAGCAGAAGTGGTTTTGTCACCGGGTGGGGAGCGGATGCCCGGGGCGATTCGCGTCGCCGAAAAGTTGATGGACGAGATCCCCAATTCTTTTATGCCGTATCAATTTAAAAATGAGGCCAATCCCGAAGTGCACCGCCTGACAACCGGACCGGAAATCCTCCGCCAGATGGAAGGGCAACTGGATGCGTTTGTGGCAACAGCGGGAACCGGAGGAACGATCACGGGAACGGGAGAATATTTACGTGAGCATCTCCCCGGACTGTTTATCGGTGTGGTTGAGCCTGAAAATTCTCCTGTCCTGGCAGGAGGAAAGCCGGGTTTCCATCAAATTCCTGGAACGAGCCCCGGATTTATCCCGCAGATCTTAAATCAAAACATCTATGACGAGATTTTTCATGTCAGCGATGAAGATGCGATAGAAACAACCCGCCGCTTGGCAAGACAGGAAGGGATTCTTGTCGGCCCGTCTTCCGGTGCCTCGGTCTGGGGGGCTCTGCAGGTGGCCAGACGATTGGGGCGGGGGAAAAAGGTGTTGTGTATCGCCCCGGATACCGGGGAGCGGTATTTAAGCACATCTGTTTTCTCTTAAGTGAAAGGAGCCCGGGCATGGCAAGGGACTTGCTGGATCACATCATAAACGAGATCAACCGGGAACCCGGCGGGGCGATCCCTTTCTCCCGCTATATGGAACTCGCTTTGTACCATCCTGAGTGGGGTTATTATAACCGGGAGCACCCCAAGCTGGGGCGGGACGGTGATTTTTTTACCAACGCCCATGTGGGTGATATTTTTGGGCAAGTGTTGAGCCGTTATTTTCTCAGCCTGCGTGACAACATGAGCCAAGCTGAACCCTGGGCGCTGGTGGAAATGGGAGCTGGAGACGGGCGTTTGACGGAACAGATGGTGCAGGGCCTGCTTGGGCAAGGTCAGGGTCCTGAGCAGCTGCACTTGTATGTAGTGGAAATCAGCCCTTATCATCGCAGGCTGCAACAGGAACGCCTCGCGAAATCCCCTTTTTTGATCCGCTGGGTGGAACACATCCGGGAGATCCCCGTTTATCCTTTTAGCGTGATCTATAGTAATGAACTGGTTGACGCTTTTCCTGTCCATCAGATAAAAAAAGAGAAGGGACAACTTTGTGAAGGGTACGTCGCATGGGACTCCTGCTCCGGCAAACTGGTTAAAAAGTGGGGACCTTTATCAACTGCCGGGATTTATGAATATCTCACGGCCTTCCATCTTGAACTGGCGGACGGGCAAACGATTGAGGTCAATCTTGCCGCACACCAATGGCTGCAAGAGGTTGCCACCTGGATGAAAAAAGGGTATCTTTGTACCATCGATTATGGCGGGAATACGGATGAATTGTTGCAGCGGCGGGACGGTACACTACGGTCCTACCGCAGGCATCAGTTGTTTTCAGATCCGCTTTCTCACCCCGGTGAGATGGATATCACCAGCCATGTGAATTTTGAAGCTTTACAAAAATGGGGGGAGAGATGGGGGCTTGCCACCCATTCCTGTCTGACGCAGTCCCGCTTTTTGCTGGAAGCGGGGATTCTTGATCTTTGGCCGCCGGACCCGGTCAGTGATCCGTTTGGACCGGCAGCAAAACGGAGCAGAGCCATCCGGCAATTGATTCACCCCCGGGCGATGGGTGAACAGTTTCTGGTACTGCTGCAGGGAAAAAATTAGCCTTCTGATTGAATTACACAAACGAAAGAGGAATGAAAACATGAAGATTCAACCAAAATTTCGCGGATTTATCTGTACAACGGCTCATCCGGCCGGTTGTGCCCAGCAAGTTCAACAACAGATTGAGTTTGTAAAAAAACAAAAGCCTCTTACCGGACCAAAAAAAGTCCTGGTGATCGGCGCTTCTACCGGCTATGGCCTGGCCTCCAGAATTACGGCTGCCTTTGGAGCCGGTGCAGATACCATCGGCGTTTTCTTTGAAAAACCGAGTTCCGGCAAGCGTACGGCTACAGCCGGCTGGTACAATACAGCCGAATTTGAAAAAGCAGCCACAGAAGCGGGCTATGTAGCGAAAAGCATCAATGGAGATGCATTCTCCAACGAGATTAAAGAAGAGACAATCCAGTTGATCAAAAAAGAATTGGGCCAGGTGGATTTAGTTGTTTACAGCCTTGCCGCACCCAAGCGGGTCCATCCGGTGACAGGAGAAGTGTTCTCCTCTGTGCTCAAGCCGATCGGTCAGCCTTATACCAATAAAACCGTCGATTTTCACACCGGAAAAGTATCTGAACTGACGCTGGAACCTGCCACTGACAAGGAAATCCTGCATACCGTTGCCGTGATGGGTGGCGAGGACTGGAAGATGTGGATGGATGCACTTGAGCAAGCCGGGGTTCTGGCTGAAGGAACGGTTACGATCGCATACTCCTATATCGGTCCGAAAATTACCCATCCGATTTATCGTGAGGGAACCGTAGGAAGAGCCAAAGACCATCTGGAAGCCACTGCCCGTGAATTGGATGCCCAGCTCAAGAAATCCGGCGGCCGTGCTTTCGTCTCTGTCAATAAAGCAGTGGTTACCCAATCCAGTTCGGCTATTCCGGTTGTCCCGTTATACATATCCCTGCTCTTTAAAACGATGAAAGAGAAGGGGCTTCATGAGGGATGCATTGAACAAATGTATCGCCTTTTCGCAGAGGAATTGTACTCCGGCGCTCCTGCAAACGTGGATGAAGAAGGCAGAATCCGCATCGATAACCTGGAAATGAGAGAAGATGTTCAGGAACAGGTATTGTCTTTGTGGAACCAGGTGGACAGCGATAATTTAAACGAGATTTCCGATCTTGAAGGCTATCGCAAAGATTTCTTCCAGTTATTTGGATTTGAGACAGAAGGTGTTGATTACGAAGCAGATGTTGACCCTGATGTTCAAATTCCCAGCATAACTGCAGAATAAGCATGCAAATGGCAGGGAGCCAGGGGTTATTACAGACCTTCGCTCCCTTTATTTTTCAAATAAAAAAGCCCCCTTTTTGCCGGGAGCTTGCTGTGAATCTGGCTGCTTTAATGCATCATGAAAGTGGAATACCACACCATTCCAACAAAAGAAACGAGCATATATCCGCCAAATAAGTACATATAGGTTCTCTCGGTCAAACGAAGGTAACCCAACAAAACGAACAAGAGGGTTTGCACCGCAAAGAGGGCGGCTGGAATATACATATGACCCGCTGCAAACATCAGTGCAATGACAAAAGTCCAGAATCCTAATACGCGAAACATGCGGTCCATGCGCCACACTCCTTCCTGTATGATGCCGGTCAAGCACCAACAAATATCTGCCATAGATCAAACACAGATTTATTATACCCTCCGCCTACATGTGTATCAAGCGATGGGGAGAGGATGTTCAAAATGCAGACACTTCTTGTGGATCAGCAAAATGGAATCGGCTGGATACGTTTTAACCGTCCGGAAGTCAGAAATGCAGTAAATCTGCAAATGATCGAAGAACTGGAACTGATTATTGATCAATGGTCGCGTGATGAAAAAATAAAGGTGATTGTGTTTAAAGGGGATGAACGTGCTTTTGTATCCGGGGGAGATGTGGAGGAGTTTCATCAACTCACCAGCAAACAGGAGATTTATCCGGTGATGGAAAGGATGGGCAGACTGCTGGAACAAGTATACCAGTTGGATCAAATCACAGTTGCCGCCGTAGAAGGGGCAGCAGTGGGGGGCGGCTGTGAAATTGCGGCCAGTTGTGATTTTTGTCTTGCTTCAGACAGGGCGAAATTTGGAATGATACAGGTAAAGCTGGGAATCACGACGGGATGGGGCGGAGCCGGCCGCTTATTGCACAAAATCGGGACCAGCCGCGGATTGGAACTGCTCCTGACCGGGGATCGCATCACTGCTCAGCAGGCAAAAGAACTCCAATTGGCAGACAAACTTATTTCATACGAAAATTTTGAGGCAGAGGTTGCAACTTTTGCCAAACGTCTAGCAGATGCACCGGCCAAAGTGATGAAAACATATAAACACATTGCACGCCAGGTGGAGCGCGGAGTGCCTTCATCAGCCCTTTATCCTGTGGAAGCCGAAAGCTGCTCCGAATGCTGGGAAACGGAAGAGCACCGGCAGGCCGTCGAATCTTTTTTAAGCCGGACCCGGGGCCGGGATACTAGGTAGAGTCGGAAAAAAGCGAGATAAAAGGCCCTTTAACAGGGGCTTTTTTTTGTTAAGTGACCATAAAAAAGTGAGGTATACTTCCACTTCCTGTTGGTAATAAAATTTAGTAGAACCATATACTATCACTTATATCATTTGCATACAGTAAAGTACGGAATGTTATTAGACGATGTATGCTAGCAGAAGGATAGGAGGTACCAGCATGGCCGTAAAACGCCAGGATGCTTGGACAGATGAGGATGATATGATATTGGCTGAAGTTACTCTGCGCCATATTCGCGATGGAAGCACTCAACTGTCCGCATTTGAAGAAGTAGCTGAAAAACTGGGAAGAACTCCCGCCGCCTGCGGTTTTCGCTGGAATAGTTCGGTGCGGAAAAAATATGAAGCGGCTATTCAAATTGCCAAATCGCAGAGGCAGAAAAAGAGTCAAGAGAGAGGCAGAATCTCTGCTTATCGCTCCTTTCAAGAAGATTTTTCCTCAACGAATGACTCTGTCTATTCACTGGATAATATCATTCGCTTTTTAAGACAACATAAAAACGAAGTAAATGAACTTCGCAAACAACAAAAGCAGATGGAGAAAGAATTGGAAGAGCGGGAAGTCCACATGAAAAAGCTGGAGCGCGAAAATATGGAGATGAAAAATCAGCTGAATCATGTGCAGAGTGATTACCGCCTGGTGAACGATGACTATCGGACACTTGTGCAAATTATGGAGCGAGCCCGCAAAATGGCTCTGCTGGATGAAGAGGATTCAACCGGCAAAACAAAATTCCGCATGGAAGAGAACGGGAATTTGGAAAGAGTGGACAAATGAGCAGTTCCCTTAAAATGACAGGAGCTTCTTGTTTTAATGAGCCTTTAAATGATCCTCTGTCTGCTCTAGAAATTCTCTAAACGGAAAACTGGGCAAACCTGCATTTATCTGCCCCGTTGAAACGAGAAGTTTCCCGCTTCACAACGATAACTTCTTAGTTGTAATGAGACCCACCGTCCTGAAGAAAGTGGGTCTTTTTCTGTGCGTGAGATGTTGTTGTCACAGACCGGCAAAAATAATCTTCGGGAATCATTCCTTTAATCCGACACCGGGAGGCAGCCAGACATAGGGGCTTTCGCCGCGGTCTCTCTGAGGGTCATAGCGAACAGGTTGAAAGCCCATTTTGATCCAAAAAGGATCAGACCGGTGACGGGCGTTGGTTTTGACAGGCAGTGACAAGCTTTTGGCGTAGGAAACAAGAGCGCCTCCCAGCCCCTGATTCCGGTATTGAGGCAACACTTCCAACTTCCAAATTTCATAATAATCCTGTGCAGGAGAAAAATAGCGGTCATATTTGGCATCGATCCGGTACAGGCTGATGCGGGCAACCAGATTTCCGTCCCGGTAAATGCCATAAAAGGGGGAGTTACTGTCGTTTTCCACCATATTAGCTTCCAGGTCTTCCAGCATAGAAAGCTCAGGCAGTCCATATTCGTGGAATTTTTGGAATTCCTCTAATGTCTTATAATTAATTTTTAATCTTTCGACTTTAGGCCTTTGCATGGGCAAGTCCCCCTGTCCCTCATTTAGTCATGATTTGATCTTATTTTATCATAATTAAAACTGAGCAGGATAAAAATGTGGGCCTGTCGAACCAGTTGAAATAGATCTCTACTTTGGCTCCAGCCTTTATGTAATTTTATAAGAAAATATTGCAAAAAGAGAGATCTTTATTCCGTGCCCCTATTCTAAAAAACCTGCTGAGGTGACGCAATGAACATTCAAAAAGTACTGATCGCGAACCGCGGAGAAATTGCCAGCCGGATTATTCGCTCCTGCAGGTCGCGGGGATGTAAAACCGTTGCGGTTTATTCAGAAGCAGACAGTGACCTCGCTTATGTATCCATGGCTGATGAAGCCGTCTGTATCGGAGCGCCGCCAGTGGCTAAAAGCTATTTAAATATGGACGCCATCCTGCAAGCAGCCGAAAGTACAGGAGCTGATGCAATTCATCCGGGATACGGATTTCTTTCGGAAAATGCTGCCTTCGCCAAAAAAGTGATGGAACGGGGGCTGGTGTGGATTGGACCCGGGCCTGGTGTGATTGCGGAGATGGGCGATAAGGTGACTGCACGAAAAGCGATGATCGAAGCCGGTGTTCCCGTGGTGCCGGGAACGGAAGGATTGCAAAGCAAAGAAGATGCCGTAACGGCGTCGGAAAAAATCGGCTTTCCGGTAATGGTCAAGGCAAGCGCAGGCGGGGGCGGGATCGGGATGCATGTAGTGAAAGATGCCGCTGAGATGGAAAAACTGTTCCCGTCAGCTCAGGGCAGGGCCAAAGCTTATTTTGGAGATGATACTCTCTTTTTGGAAAAGTGGGTCGAGCGTTCCCGTCATGTGGAAGTACAAATTGCCGCCGATCTGCAGGGAAACGTGATTCACTTGTACGAACGGGAATGTTCCGTTCAGCGGCGTAACCAAAAGGTGATCGAAGAAAGTTTGTCCCCTTCCATCCATTCCGAAACGCGCCGGCGGCTTTACGAGGCAGCCATTCGTGCGGCTCAGGCCGTTCACTATACAGGAGTGGGGACGGTTGAGTTTTTGGTTGGTCCCGATGAAGAATTTTATTTCCTGGAAATGAATACCCGTTTACAAGTGGAGCACCCGGTTACCGAATGTATCACCGGATTGGATATCGTAGCCTTGCAACTTGATTTGGCTGAGGGGAAACAGCTCCCCGTCAGGCAGGAAGAGGTTCCTTTACACGGGCATGCAATGGAATTTCGCATCTATGCAGAAGACCCGCAGACGTTCCTGCCTTCCCCCGGCAAGCTGACAGAATTTCATCCGCCACAGGGGGAAGGGATTCGCATCGATACCGGAGTGAAGACCGGTAATACAATTTCGCCCTTTTATGATCCGATGATTGCCAAATGTATTGTAAGCGGTTGCACTCGTGAAGAAGTTCTTTCGCGCAGCCGGAAAGCGTTGCAGGCATTCCGGATTGCGGGCATAAAGACAAATATACCGCTGCTTCTGGAAGTGCTTGACGACCCGGTCTTTATAGACGGGCATTATGATACACACATTTTAGCCAACAGAACAAAGCGATGAGGTGAAAGCATGGTACAAGTACAAGCAAGCATGGCAGGTACGGTGTTGCAAATCCTGGTTTCTCCCGGAGACCAAGTGGAGGCCGGGCAGGATGTGGTTATTTTGGAGTCGATGAAAATGGAGGTCCCCATCCAGGCGGATCAATCCGGTACAGTAAAAGAAATCAAAGTGGAGGTCGGCTCTTTTGTGAGTGACGGTGAAGCATTAATGGAATTGGAAGGCTAAACGGAGGGGGTTTTATGAAGGTAAAAATTGTCGAAGTGGGTTTGCGGGACGGATTACAAAATGAGCGAACCATCCTGTCTACGGCGTATAAACAACAGATTGCCGGAAAACTCATTCGGGCCGGCATTCGCCATCTGGAGGTTACCTCCTTTGTACATCCCCGCTGGATTCCGCAACTGGCCGATGCCGAGCAATTGGTTTCGCAGTTGCCTGTAAATACGGCAGTTACCTATCGAGCGCTCGTTCCAAATTGTAAAGGGCTGGAACGGGCACTCCCGACTCCCGTCAACGAATTTGCTGTTTTTATGTCTGCCAGTGAAACGCATAATCTTAAAAATATCAATAAAAGCATAAATGAAACGTTTCCAGTTTTGGCTGATGTGGTCAACCTGGCGCAACAACACGGGAAAAAAGTGCGCGGTTATGTTTCAACCGTTTTTGGTTGTCCGTACGAAGGGAAAGTTTCCGTTTCACGGGTAAGCATGATTTGTGAAAAGCTGTTTGAAATGGGGGTATATGAAGTCTCCCTCGGAGATACCATCGGGGTAGCCACTCCCGCCGGGGTAAAAGAGGTGTTGGGCGATCTGCTGACCCAGTTTCCGGCTGAACGCCTGGCCGGTCACTTTCATGATACCCGCGGCACTGGCTTGGCCAATGCGTTTGTGGCTCTCGAAATGGGAATTTCCACTCTGGACAGTTCATTTGGCGGCCTGGGCGGATGCCCGTATGCTCCCGGTGCGGCCGGAAATCTGGCGACAGAAGATCTTATTTATCTGTTACACGGAATGGGTGTAGAAACCGGAATTGATCTCGACGCTCTTTGTGAAACGAGCCTTTTTGCCGGGAAACTACTCGGAAAAAAACTCCCCTCCAAAGTATTGCAAAGTTATGTGGGCGTCAAAGAGCGTAAGCGGAAGGAGTGAAAGAGATGCCCGTTGTGAAATGGGAGAGACAGGATGGAATCACAGTCGTTAGGTTGAACCGGCCGGAGGTTTATAATGCTCTGAACCTTCCCGCTTTGCAGGAATTATCCCAAATCGCCAACGAGTTGGCCCATGAAAGGGAAACACGGGTTGTAATCATCACAGGAGCGGGTGAAAAAGCTTTCTGTTCCGGGGCGGATCTCAAAGAGCGGTACACTTTTTCAGAGGATCAGGTACGGCGGTATATCACTCTGATCCGAGAGACATTTACCAGGATCGAACGTTTGCCCAAACCGGTGATTGCTGCTGTAAACGGATTGGCACTGGGCGGGGGAATGGAATTGGCGCTCGCCTGTGATCTTCGGGTTGCCGATCCGACGGCCGTGCTGGGTTTAACTGAAACATCACTGGGGATTATCCCCGGAGCCGGCGGGACACAGCGGCTCCCGCGCATTATCGGCAAGGCGAAAGCAAAGGAACTGATCTTTACAGCACAAAAGATTTCTGCTGCTCTTGCAGAGGAAATCGGGCTGGTAAACCGGGTGGCGGAGAAAGGAAAAGTGATGGAAGCCGCGCTGGAACTGGCGGCTATCATCCGTGAAAATGCCCCCCTTTCCCTCGCTCAGGCCAAATTTGCCATTGATCAGGGAATGGAAGTGGATCTGGCAAGCGGTTTGGCTCTGGAGACCAAAGCATATGAAACACTGATTCCGACAAAAGACCGCCTGGAAGGCTTACAGGCATTTAAGGAAAAACGGAAACCGATCTATCTGGGTGAATAGTGAGGGGAGTTAATATGAAAGAATCATGGATGAAAGAGCTTGAGAAAAATGTGAAAAAGATACAGAGCGGCGGTGCTCCCAAATACCATGAAAAATTGGAACAGCAGCAGAAATTGTTTGTCCGCAAGCGGTTAGAACTTTTATTTGATGACGATTTCCAATTGGAAGACGGCCTGTTTGCCAACTTCATGGCCGGAGATCTGCCGGCAGACGGTGTGATTACCGCGATTGGAAAAATTCACGGGCAAACGGTTTGTGTCATGGCGAACGATTCCACAGTGAAAGCCGGTTCCTGGGGAGCCCGTACGGTGGAAAAGATCATCCGTATTCAGGAAACCGCCGAAAAATTAAAAGTGCCTCTTCTTTATCTGGTTGATTCCGCGGGGGCGCGCATCACTGACCAGATTGAAATGTTCCCCGGACGGCGTGGTGCAGGGCGGATTTTTTACAATCAGGTGAAGCTGTCCGGCATGATCCCGCAAATTTGTATCCTGTTTGGCCCTTCAGCCGCAGGGGGAGCCTATATTCCCGCCTTTTGCGACGTGGTAATCATGGTGGATAAAAACGCCAGCATGTATCTCGGCTCCCCGCGAATGGCGGAAATGGTGATCGGGGAAAAAGTGACCCTGGAAGAAATGGGCGGTGCCCGTATGCATTGTACCGTGAGCGGCTGCGGCGACGTCCTGGCCGCCAGTGAAGAAGAGGCGATTGCTTCTGCCCGGCGTTACCTGAGTTATTTTCCTGCCAACTACAGGCACAAACCGGCAAAAATAGCCGCAAAAAAACCATCAGCCGGCGCGCGTCCCATCTCACAGATTGTTCCCGACCATCAAAACGCTCCTTTTGACATGATGGAATTGATCACCAGCCTGGTGGATGAAAATTCTTTCTATGAGATGAAACAGTTGTTTGCCAGGGAGATCATCACCGGATTTGCCAGGATCGACGGTCGCGCAGTCGGGATTATTGCCAATCAGTCCAAAGTGAAAGGCGGTGTCTTATTTGTCGATACAGCTGACAAAGCGGCCCGGTTTATCACACTCTGCGACGCATATCATATCCCGCTCCTCTTCCTTGCTGATGTGCCCGGCTTTATGATTGGCACCCAGGTGGAAAAAGCCGGTATCATCCGTCACGGAGCCAAAATGATCTCTGCCATGTCCGAAGCAACTGTTCCCAAAATCTCTGTCATTGTCCGCAAGGCATACGGAGCAGGTCTGTATGCCATGGCCGGCCCCGCCTTTGAGCCTGACTGCTGCCTGGCCCTTCCCACTGCGCAAATTGCCGTTATGGGCCCGGAAGCCGCCGTCAACGCCGTATACAGTAACAAGATCGCCGAACTGGAAGAGCCGGAGCGAACCAAATTTGTTATGCAAAAACGGGAAGAGTACAAACAGGATATCGATATTTACCGGTTAGCCAGCGAGTTGATCGTCGACGGCATCGTTGACCCCGACCAGCTCAGGGATGAACTGATTCGCCGCTTTACTGCATATGAAAGCAAACAAGTGGTATTTAGTGAGCGCAAACATCCGGTTTATCCGGTATAGGCGGATATTTGTGACAAACCCCGGCAAGCGCCCTTTTGTCAGGTTGCCGGGGTCATCTTTAGTATTTAAAAGTTATTTTTCCACCGGACAACTAACTCAATAGGCATGGCAAGACCCTAAGCCTTTTTCTCAAAAGACACATATTCATCCCGTCCGGCCCCAATTCCGATAAAAATTAAGCAGATGGTTATAATCAACCAGATAACCAATGATGGTATCCATGTGTGTAAATGGTCAAATAAAAAGCCCATCAAGCTGGGACCGACCGCGGCAAATGCATATCCAACCGATTGAGCCATACCGGAAAGCCGGGCTGCCTGGATGGCATTACGCGTCCGTAACCCCAGCAAGGAGAGTGCCAAACTGATGTAGCCGCCGAGAGAAATCCCGATCATAACCACACTGGCTACCAGGATGGCGAAGCTGTGGAAAAAAAGCCCCAACGTGCCGAGAAATTGGATGACGCCGATTAAAACAGCGATCCCTTTCTGGTTAGCAAGACGATCTGCAAGGACCGGGGTAAGAAATGTGACCGGCAAACCGATTAATTGCATGATCGAAAGCATCCAACCCGCTTCACCTTCATTCATTCCACGGTTTTGCAGAATTTCGGGGAGCCAGGCTACTGTACAGTAAAACAAAAACGATTGCAGTCCCATAAAGAGCGTAACTTGCCAGGCAAGCGGTGAACGCCATAAGGCTCCGGTATCGGCCTCAGGCTGAGATGCCTGAATGGAAGCAGGTTTGTTCTGATTGCGCAACTGGGGAATCCAAATCAGAATAGCCAACACAGTAAAAAAGGCCCAAAACGCGAGGGAATTTTTCCATCCCCAATGGAGCCGCTGTGCCAGCGGAATACTCAACCCCGATGCAAGAGCTGCAAAAATACTCATGGAAGTAGTATACACACTTGTCATCAGTC
The DNA here is from genome assembly GCF_016055185.1 of Paenactinomyces guangxiensis. Taxonomy (GTDB): domain Bacteria; phylum Bacillota; class Bacilli; order Thermoactinomycetales; family Thermoactinomycetaceae; genus Paenactinomyces; species Paenactinomyces guangxiensis. Next base: position 106,096 of record NZ_JAECVR010000003.1, on the reverse strand, counting down.
CGACTTTTCCGGGGAACTTCTGTTTGACAATGCCGGGCAACAGTACATTGCCAACCGCAATTCCAATCCCGGCCAATGCCGTTCCCAAAAATACCCCCGTGATTGCCCCGGTTGAACGGGCGGTGATTCCGATGATCAAAATAAGCAATCCCAAAAAAACAGCCCTTTCACTGCCCCATCTCCGGGCAAATCCGGGAGCCAACAGCGATAACAGCGCAAAGGCGATCAGCGGCAAAGTGGTAATAAATCCGGCCACCCCATTGGATATTCCCAAATCCTCCCGGATTAGTCCGATCAACGGCCCCACCGAAGTAATCGCCGGCCGCAAATTAAAAGCAACAAAGATAATTCCCAATACCAATAGCACTTTTTTTCCTGTGATGGTTTGCGGTGTTGTAATAGAGCGATTTTTCATAAAACATACTCCCTTTATAACAAAAAAATAAAGCGGGACAAAGACGAATCCAAAATGGAAAAAACCCGCCCGATAGGATGGCGGGGGACCTTGCAAAGTCGAATATTTAGCGTTCAAAAATATTTATATTAGAAGCTATTATACACTAAAGAGAGAGTTAGATCAGTATTTGTTCGGGTGATTTTATTATATTATATTTATACTGAGTCCTAACTTTATTGAAAATTTATATGTTTTGATGTTCAATCAGGAAAGGGGGAGGGTATAAATCTGGCCTATAGGTATTTTAAAAAATTTGAGAGATAAACAGCCCCGGCGTGCCCCGTATACAGAACAGATTGTTTTATGTTGGCTTCTTGCCGCTTTTTTCATAATGACCGTTATTCTTGGACTTTTTGCAATCGTTCCGTTGCTGCTTCTGCCCTATTTACACAAAAAAAGAGCTAAGTTTCCCGTTGAAACAGTAAAATGCCCGATGTGTGATCAATCGCATGAAGTTGAGCTGCAAGTGCAATATTTTTGGTGTGATTATTGCTCGCACCCCCTCAACCGAACAGATGGTAAATGGGAGTAATTCTGCATGGTTACCAGAGTATAAGGAGGAGAACATCATGGGAATGACCTGTTATTTGCAGCAAATAACACCTGAACGATTAGAAGCGGTAAAAAATGATTCATCCTTATTGCCATCCGTGATAAACTCGGAAGAAAATCCTGAGGAACCATTAGATATTGATAAAACATGGCAAGGGATACATTTTTTGCTAACAGGTGAAGTTGGGGGAGGTGACCCGCCTCTGGCAAATGCCCTTCTGGGGGGAACGGTCTTTGAAAATGCAAGTGATTACATATTTGCCAGTTTTTTGACTTCCGATGAAGTAAAAGAGGTCACAGAAGCCCTGCGGGGAATTTCAGAAAAAGAACTGAAAGATAGATTTAATACGGAAGAAATGAATGAATTGAAGCTCTATCCTTCTTTTAACAACTGGATAGACGATGATTTTGACTATTTATTAGGCAATTATAAAGATATGGTTGATTATTATAAGTCCGCTGCTGAAAAGGGAAATCCTATGTTGGTTTACATCTTATAAAATGCGAGCGGGAAAACCCTTTGCTTCAGGATTGTGATGAAAGCGAGCTCAGACGAAGGAGGGTTCATCCCCTTGCAAGTCTGACAATCTTTTTGGTAAAATTTTCTTTTGAACGGACATCCTCGGGCCGAGGAATTGCGTAAAGGGGTTCCACTGGTACTGCTTACCGTTCAGCGATCGTACCTCACTGGGTGGTCGCAAGCAGAATCCCACTGCTTTAGCCGTGTGGAGAGGTCAAAGCATTTTTCATTCTCTTGAGACCGCTTTCGCGCGGTCTTTTTTGATTTAGCGGATTTCAATTGATCTGTTACCCTAAATTGGACGAGAATCTGTGCTATGATCTGAGTCGATTAGGGTACATCATAGATAATGAAGGATGGGTTCTGTCTGATATAATGAAAGGCCTGCTCATTTTTTTCATTTTTTGTTATAAGGGGTCAAATAGATGAAGATAGCTATATTGGGCTGCGGGGCACTGGGGCTGTTATGGGGAGCCAGATTGTCACAACTCAAAAATTTGGAAACTGTTCTGATCACCCGCACCGGGGAGCAACAGCAGTGTCTTTGTGAAAAGGGGCTGATTTTCACATCTTTCCGCCATCAGACCCGGAGGATTCCCGTACGGGCGGAGCAAAGTTCACAAATAACTGTAAATAACCCGTTTGATGTGGTTTTTGTAACAGTTAAACAAATCCATCTTGCCGATGTCATTCCTTTGCTTCAAACCATTACACATCCCGAATCACAAATCCTGTTCTGGCAGAACGGGCTGGGGCATGGAGATCAAATCGCCAGGCTCCGTCGCCGCCCCTGGACTTATGCGGCGGTGACAACTGAAGGGGCCTGGAAGAAAAGAGGTAACGAGGTTGAGCATACGGGTCTCGGGGAAACGTGGATCGGGGCTTTTCCGAAGGCGGGTCAACCCCATCCGGCGCTCCTATCTTTGCTGGACATGATACAAGGGCAGCGACAGGATTTCGGCATTTCCCTGAATTATGACAGTCAAGTGTTAAGAAGGATCTGGGAAAAGATGGCGATCAACTGTGTGATTAATCCTCTAACCGCGATTGATCAGGTGAAAAATGGGGAATTGTTATCTGGGGAGTATACGGTCATAATGGAAGAAATTCTGAGTGAAACCCTTGAAGTGGCTGCGAAACAGGGAATTGTGCTGGACCGGGAGGACACCATGGCAAAAGTGCGGATGGTATGCCGGAAAACAGCCGGGAACTACTCTTCGATGTTGCAGGATCTGCAAAAAGGGAGGCGGACAGAGATTGATTTTATCAATGGAGCGGTGGTCGAGCTGGGCAAAAAAAATGGAATCGACGCGCCCATTAATCAAGAGATGGTTCGTCTCATCCATGCCAGAGAAACGGGATAGAAAGCTGATGGTTGTCACTTCGGGGGGGCTTTTCACAAGCCGGGATTGGGGAAAGATGGGGATTAGGATGAGCTTTTTTGTGATGTTATAATGGTGCTGAATCAAGCGGCGGAACCGTAAAGAGTCGTGGAGGCGGTACTTTGTCTCTTTTTCAGAAGTTATCGGTGGAAACATTTGTTATTGCAATCCTGCTTAGCACCTTGGATATTGTGGCGCTTTCGCCTGCCCTCTCTTCCATCATGGTTGAATATCATCATCATTCCATTCATTGGAGTGTATGGATTATTTCGCTTCATTTAGCCTTTTTTTCTTTTTCCTTGCCGATTATGGAGAGCTGGGCGGCCAACACCGGGCGTTACAAAGTGTTTCATGTGTCTTTGTTTTTGTTTGCCTTTGGATCGTTAGTGATTGCTTTTTCAAATATGTGGGTTTGGATGATGTGGGGAAGGGTAATACAAGCTGTTGGAGCAGGTGGAATCGTTCCGTATGTCGCTGTGCAGGCAAGGCGGATGATAAGCAAGGGAAGCCGGTATCAGAAGCTGTTTGTGATCTTGATGCTTGCAGGCTGTTTGGTGTTTACCCCTCTCTTCACCGCTGCACTTGTCTACTTGTTTAGTTGGAGATCAGTGTTTTATCTCTATTTCCTTCTCTCCATTTTTTTGTTTGTCCTGTCGAGACGCTGGATGGTAGTTGAGAGGCCGGGGAGGAGCCGCCCGATTCACGGGGAAGGGATTTTCTTTTTTGGGGCGATGATTCTTTTTCTGATGACAGCGGTGACGAGTACGGATTTGCTTCATGGATGGAGGGCATGGACTCAGCCCCACGTGATTCCGCTGTGGATTATAGCTCTGGGTCTTGTTGTCCCCCTGTTTATGATTGAAAGACAGAGCCGGCAACCGTTTTTTGAACCGCATCTCTTTGCCCATTGGCGCCTTTGGCTGTTATACTTCCAGGTTGCTCTGACGGGGTTCATCTGGATGGCGCTGGTATTGGTTCCCGCCTGGATGATTCACTTATATCCCCTGCATCATATCCTAAGTGGAGCCGTTCTTTCCTATATTCTGCTATGTTCGGTGGTGTCACTGCCGCTCGTGCTTCGCCTTACAGCGAAATGGAGCTTTAAAGGGATTTCTGTTCTTGGATTTATGTGTGCTGCCATTTCGTATGCGGTTCTCGCATGGGTGCCCGCCGGATGGTTTCATCTCTTAACTCTGGCGATTCTGGGAGCGGGCTTAACTTTGACACAGGCAGCTCCGGCCCATCGTCTTTTATTTCGCTGGGTTCCTCCCCGCCAGATCAAGAGTGCTTTAATGGCAATTGGTATGTTTCGGGCAGCTGGCGGCGCGCTGGGATTGGTGGCGATGGCACGGTTTTTTAGCTCCTTTCACCCGCTGACCAACAACTGGTTTATTGTTGGCGGCATTCAGGAAGCACTGGTTATTATGGCACAGCATCATGTGATGGTTCTCGCGGCGTGGGCTTCCGGGGTAGGTTTGGTGCTGAGTCTGTTTTTGCCCATTCATAACCGGAGGTGAAAGGGGTTTTCTGTGCCTGCTTCATTCATGATATACTAATTTTTATTCCAGGATTAAAGAAGGAGTCCATATGAAAATAGATGCTGTATCCTACCTGGGGTCACACCCGTTGGTAGATAACTATCATCAACAGACACACCCTGTTCATTCACTGTTTTCATACCATCCGATGGAGGAGGGGAGTTTTGCCCGCCGGGCCAAATATTTAGACTCGGGACAGGAGCGGTACGACCGGGCACAACTTGCCCGCATACTGCACTCATATCATAAACCGGAGTTGCTTCATCCGAATGTGGTTCATAATCTGAACCGTTTAGGCCAGGCAGAAAGCATTGTTGTGATCGGCGGCCAACAGGCGGGTCTTCTTGGCGGCCCCTTATACACTCTCTATAAAGCCATTACAATTATCCAATTGGCCAGACGGGAAGAAGAGCGCTTAAAACGTCCCGTCATCCCTGTGTTCTGGATTGCCGGAGAAGATCATGACCGGAATGAAGTGGATCACGTCTGGGTGCAATCGGGTGATGGAACCCCCGTCAAACACCGCTTTTCAACGAAGGATGACAAGAAGCGCTCCATTTCTTCACTACTCCTGGAAGAGAAAGAGTTTCATCGCTGGCTGGATGAACTGAGCCAAATCCTGCCCGACCGTGAAAATAAAAAGAAATGGCTGGAAAAGTTGAAGGTCTTGTCTGCGGGGTCTGTTTCCTGGAGCCGTTTCTTTGCCCGGGTGATGCACCATCTGTTCGGAAAATGGGGGCTGCTGCTGATTGACTCTGCCTATCCGCCCCTGCGCCGCCTGGAAGCCCCTTTTTTTCAAGCTTTGATCGAAAAGAGTGAGAAGATCCATCTGCGTGTACAGGAAGCGACCGGTCATCTGAATCAGTTGGGGTATCCTTCACCTGTTGATTTGAAAGAGAATCAGGGGCATTTATTTATACAGCAAGACGGAGAGCGTTTACCGCTGTTCCGGGATCACGGCCAATGGGTAACCGGAGAGGGGAAAGCCCGTTTTACCACGAACGAACTGCTTCTTCTGGCCGGTAAGAGCCCGGAATTGTTCAGTAACAATGTGGTTACACGCCCCTTGATGCAGGAGTATCTGTTTCCAACCCTTGCCTTTGTGGGAGGACCGGGGGAGATTGCCTACTGGGCCTTGTTTAAGCATGCATTCCAAGAGGTCGGGCTGGAGATGCCGATCGTCTATCCGCGTCTTCATCTTACTCTGATCAATCGCACTGTCAGGAAAAGAATGGACGAATTTCAACTTTCCTGGAGTGATCTGTTTTCACGTTTGGAACAGAAAAGGGATGAGTGGCTCAAGAATCAGCACTCTCTTGACTTAGATGCTCTTTTTCTGCCTGTTAAACAGCAAGTGATGGAAATTTACCAGCCTCTTATCTCTACCCTGACTCAAAAAATTGGTATGGATCTAAATGTGATGGGGAAAAAGAACCAAAAGAAAATCTTAGAGCAAGTAGATTTTTTTTATGCCTATACAAAAAAGGCCATTGAAAACAAATATCAAACCAGGTTAAAACACTGGGATGAAATATTTAACTCTTGTACGCCATTCCATAAGCCGCAAGAACGAGTGTATAATTTTGTTAATTTATGGAATGAATATGGTCTGGAATGGGTCGACCAACTGCTGCAAGCGTCTCTTCTGGCTAAAGGGGAGGAAACAAAACACCGATGTATCATCTTGTAAATGACTTTTTCTTTTTTTTGGTATCAGGTATAATAAACCACGGCAACGACCTTCCTTATCCGTTGATCTTTGTTAAGCACTGAATATAGCTTTTATTTGCGATTACATATAGTGAGAATGAAGGAGGTAGTTAACAGCACCCCAAAATATAGCCAAATGCAGACCAATGTGGAAAACATGCTCAATCATTTTAAATTTGAAAGGAGGAAATCTGCTACGAAATATAGAAAGACATGTCCTTAGACAAAAACCAAGTCTAAAATCCATACATGACCATCACATAACAAAGTCATGTATATGTACCGATGGCTGGTCGGGAATTTACGCCTGTGGACAGCCATAGCAAACTGTAGTAGCGAGTAAGCGGCGAGGCAGGGCTGGTTGAAACAGGAAAACTCTAGATATGGACATATTTGTCTATGTTTTAGTAGCAGGATCTTAATGAACTCTGCGGAAAGAAGTATTGTGCGTGATCTTGATCTGGCCCCGCAGGGCCGGCTGAAGATGGACTGGGCTCGGGAGCACATGCCTGTTTTAAATCGTTTGCGTGAGCAGTTATCTGTCGAAAAGCCTATGGCGGGACAAAAAGTGGCCATTTCGCTCCATTTGGAGGCTAAAACGGCATGCCTCGCCGAGCTGATTCGCGATGCAGGGGCGGAGGTAACCATCACGGGGAGCAATCCCCTGTCCACTCAGGATGACATATGTGCTGCACTTGCCGTTTCAGGCGTAACTGTTTTTGCCAAATATAATCCGTCACCGGATGAATATAAATATCATCTGATTCAAACTCTGGAAACAGCCCCTGATTTGATCATTGATGACGGCGGGGATTTAGTCAGTATCCTCCATTCTGAGCGGCCTGATTTATTGAAACAGGTGAAGGGTGGCTGTGAAGAAACGACCACGGGAATTTTGCGTTTGCGTTCCCTGGAAAAATCCGCTGAACTTCGTTTTCCGATGGTTGCGGTAAACGATGCCTACTCCAAGTTTTTGTTTGATAACCGTTATGGAACGGGCCAATCTGTCTGGGATGGCATCAACCGGACCACCAATCTGGTTGTAGCCGGAAAAACGGTGGTCGTAGTGGGATACGGATGGTGTGGTCGCGGGGTCGCCATGCGGGCAAAAGGCCTGGGGGCCCGGGTGATTGTAACTGAAGTGGACCCGATTAAAGCGACTGAAGCACATATGGACGGGTTTACCGTGATGCCGATCGCCGAAGCGGCCAAGTATGGTGATTTCTTCGTCACTACCACGGGAAATAAAGGCGTTATCAATGGCAGCCATTATCCGCTCATGAGAAATGGAGCTCTTCTTGCCAACGCCGGCCATTTCAATGTAGAAATCGACATTGAGGCTCTTGAACAACAAGCAGTTGATACCCGGGTTGTACGCAAGGATATTACAGAGTATGTTATGGAAGATGGCCGTAAATTGCACTTGCTGGCCGAGGGGCGGCTGGTGAATCTGGCGGCTGGTGACGGACATCCGGCCGAGATCATGGATATGACCTTTGCCTTGCAAGCTTTGTGTTTGTTATATGTGAATGAGAATCACCAGAAAATCGGTCCAAAAGTGATTGATGTCCCTTATCATTTGGATGAGCAAGTAGCTCGTTTCTTCCTCGAATCACAGGGAATTCAAATTGATGATCTGACCGAGGCACAGGAGAAATACCTGGCCAGCTGGAAATTGTAAATAGTTCCAAAAAATTCATCTTGATCTGTTAAATCCTGCACGTGTGTGCAGGATTTTTTAATTGCCGTGTGGTATAATTTACAATGTGGTGGAAAGTGGAGGGAAGTGGGGAGGAAGGGGAGCGAGGGAGGCTTTGTGTATGTTCATGGGTGAATATCGTCATTCTATAGACGAGAAAGGACGAATCATTGTCCCGGCCAAGTTCCGAGAAGGATTGGGACATGCTTTTGTCATCACCCGCGGACTGGACAGCTGCCTGTTTGCATACCCTCGCTCAGAGTGGACACAATTAGAGCAGAAATTGAAAGCTCTCCCTTTCACCAAAGCGGATGCCCGCAAGTTTACGCGATTCTTTTTTTCGGGTGCATGTGAAGTCGAGCTGGATAAACAAGGAAGAATATTGCTTCCGGCCAATCTGCGCGATTTTGCAAAGCTGGAAAAAGATTGCGTGATCATTGGTGTCTCCACTCGTATTGAGATCTGGAGTAAGGAGCTTTGGGAAGATTATTATGCCAGCTCCGAAGAGTCGTTTAACGAAATTGCGGAAAGCATCGTAGACCTGGATCTGTAGATAAAGGATGAAATCATTTGTTTATCCATGAGACTGTATTAAGAGAAGAAGCAGCAGACGCACTTCATATCAAGCCTGACGGAGTATATCTCGATTGTACACTGGGTGGGGCGGGGCACAGCCGTTACATTGCCGAACGGCTCAGTAAAGCCGGTACACTGATCGGCTTAGATCAGGATCAAACCGCTCTTGATCACGCCAAAGAGCGCTTAAAAGATCTGGACTGTAACCTTTATTTAATCAAAGCGAATTTCCGAAAGGTAAAACAAGTGGTGGAGGAACTCGGGTTTCAAAAGGTAGACGGAATATTGTTTGATTTGGGTGTTTCCTCCCCACAGTTGGACCACGGGGAAAGAGGGTTTAGTTATCATCAGGATGCCCCGCTCGATATGAGAATGGACGTGGATCAGGAGTTAAGTGCTTATGAAATCATCAATCATTGGCCGGAAGAGGAGTTAGCACGAATCCTGTTTGAATATGGTGAAGAGAAATTTTCCCGGCGAATTGCTAAAGAGATCGTAAAGCAGAGAGAAGAAGAACCAATCACAACGACCCTGCAATTGGTCGAAGTCATCAAACATGCCATTCCTGCACCAGCCAGAAGAACGGGACCTCATCCAGCCCGCCGTTCCTTTCAAGCCATCCGTATCGCCGTGAACGATGAGCTGAATGCGTTTCGCTGTGCTCTCGAACAGTCGGTTGAAATACTGCAGCCACAGGGGCGCATCAGTGTAATTACCTTTCATTCACTGGAAGATCGAATCTGTAAAAAGTTTTTTCAGGAACAAGCTCAAGAGTGCATTTGTCCTCCGCATTTTCCCGTATGCACATGTCAGCATAAGGCGACTCTTCGAGTGATTACGAAGAAGCCAATTCTGCCGACAGACAGAGAGATAGAGAGAAACCAGCGAGCGCGTTCCGCAAAGCTAAGGGTCGCGGAAAAGATTTAGGGGTTAAGGAAAGCCGGTAGTGTAAGGAGGATGATATATATGAGAGAGGCTCGAGGGAATGTCGCGGTAGCCAGATCTTTGTCAGCACCCGCCTCTGCGGTTCGTCCAAAGAGAGAGAAAAAGCCACTTTTGAAGGGGTTCACGGTTGGGGAGAAATTGCTGTATCTTTTCAGCATATTTATCTGTGTGGCACTTGCCATCGCGGTTATTTCAAGATACGTCGCCATTACAGAATTAAATGTCGCCGTTCACAAAACGGAGAAGAAGATTGAGGAGACAAAAAAGGTCAATGAAAATTTGAGAACCAAAAAAGAGGAATTGGGAAGTACCGAGCGCATCAGCAAGTTTGCAGAAAGCAAAGGTCTCAAGTTAAAACCTCCAAAAGTTTTGCCCTCGGTTCAGCCATGACATACTCAATGGTTGTTTACAAGTCTAATTAGAAAATGTTGTAGATTGGAGAGGCTGAATCTATGGGTCCACTTAAGAAGAGCAAAGAGCGTTCTCTTCTGATCGGGCTCGTTTGGACACTTTGCCTGGGTGTCATCATTCTGCGGTTACTGTGGGTTCAAACTATCAATTCCGATGAGTGGATTGCTGAAGCAAGAGAAAATTGGGTCAAAGAGGAAAAACTACGGCCACATCGAGGAAAGATTTATGACAGAACCAAAGAAGAACAGCTGGCTTGGGAAGTGGACGCTTATAAGTTTGGCGCTGCAACGGAAGAAGTCAAAAATCCCAAAAAAACAGCTCAAATCCTGGCTCCGCTTTTACAGATTGATGAGAATGTCCTGCTTGAGAAGCTGACCCAGGAGAAAAAATGGGTGGAGTTAAAACACGGTACAAAGGTCAAGTATCCGGAAAGTGTTTACAAAAAGATTACAGATTTGAGAAAGAAAGGGACCCTTACCGGTATTTACTCCTTACCTACTTCCCAGCGCAAGTACAATGGTGTTCAGGCTGCCCATGTGCTGGGCTATCTGAACATGGATGATAAGGCGATTGGCGGGGTTGAATCAAAGTATGACAAATGGCTGAGGGGAAAGGAAGGCTATATTAAGTATGTACAGTCGAAAGACGGAGTGATGCTCTCCGATCAACCTCAGGAAGACCGCCCCCCGGAGCACGGAAAAGATCTGGTATTAACCCTGGATTCCCAGATTCAGCGTCAGGTGGAGCGCAAACTGGATGAAGCGATCAAAAACTACGAAGCCACGGGCGGAACGGCGATTGTCGCTGATCCGAAAACTGGAGAAGTCCTTGCCATGGCCAGCCGGCCCACTTTTGACCCCCATCGGTATGCTTCAACCCTTACCAAAGAAAACAGGGGCAACAAGGCAGTGGAAAGCCAGTTTGAGCCCGGATCAACATTTAAAATTGTTACACTTGCGGCAGCAATTGAGGAAGGCATTTTCAATCCCAATGCAACCTTTCAATCAGGTTCGATTCGGGTAGGGGATCAAACGATTCGTGATTGGTACCCTGGTGGTTGGGGAACGATTACATATGGTGAAGGTGTAGAGTTGTCAAGTAATGTTGCCTTTGTAAAGCTTGGACAACAGCTGGGAGCGGAACGCCTGATCCATTACATTGATAAATTCGGATTTGGAGATATCACAGCCAAATTTGGCCGGAAGACAGGGATCGACCTGCCGGCAGAAGGAAACGGATACTTTTTCAATCGTCCTCCTTACCCTGCTGAATTAGCGACGACAGCGTTTGGACAGGGAATTTCGGTGACGCCGATTCAACAGGTGGCAGCCGTCTCGGCGATCGCTAACGGTGGCGTTTGGTGTCAGCCGCATGTGATGAAAGAAGTTTGGGATTCTGAACAGAAAAAAAGAATTAAAACTTTTAAACCAACAAAACATCGCATTATCAGTCAAAAGACAGCCAAACAGGTACGTGAGCGATTACGTGATGTCGTCAAAAGCGGGACTGCACAAGAAGCAGAGGTGCCCGGTTTCCGGGTGGCTGGAAAAACAGGAACGGCCCAAAAGCCGGACCCGAACGGACGGGGTTATTTAAAGGATAAGTATGTGGTCTCATTTATCGGTTTTGCTCCGTATGATCATCCTGATATCGTTGTTTATGTGGCCATTGATGAACCTTCTTCTGCTTATGGAAATGTGTCAGGTGGAACGGTAGCGGCTCCGGTTGCAAGGGATATTCTGAAAAATGCATTGCAGATCAGGCAGATCCAACCGAATAAGCAAATCGTCGATTTGTTAAAATAAAGGATCGCGGGCACCTGAATCTCTTCAGGTGCTATTTTTGTGGCTTTCTTTTGGTCAGTGAGTCTGGGAGTTTTGTTTGAAGAAAAGGAACTATCTTATGATTGTTTCAAACATGTGTTTTAAATATGTATTTCAATGAGTGTTTTTAATAAGTGTTTCAAATAAGTTGTTCATGATTGTGTCCAATAAATGTTTTTAATGTGTATTTTTAATTAGGGTATTCGCGTCATTTTTTTCCTTTCCGCCGAATAGGCTTGTCATAAGACATCCTTGAGGTGAGGGGGTGGGAAAGAGAGTGCGGGGGTTAAATTCTTTAGTTCGAAAACGCCTGTTTGTGGTGTTTTTGATCGCCTTTTTAGTGTTTTCTGCGTTACTGGGAAGGCTGGCCTATGTCCAGTTCTTTCAAGGGATCTGGCTTACGGAAAAGGCAAAGCAATTGTGGAACCGGGATATCCCCTTTGAGGCAAAACGGGGGAGGATTCTTGATCGAAACGGAAAAAAGTTGGCCTATAATATCAGCTCTCCATCGGTTATCGCGATTCCTGCACAAATTAAAGATCCTGCGGGCACTGCCAGAAAGCTTTCCCGAATTTTGCAGGCACCGGAGGATGAAATCTATAAGCTGATCACAAAACGAAGTTTAAAGGAATGGATCACCCCTTGGGGCAAAAAAATTACAGAGGAGAAAGCGAAGGAGATTCAAGGGCTGAGATTGCCCGGAATTGTGGTTACTGAAGACAGTCAAAGATATTATCCTTTTGGAACATTTGCCGCCCATCTTCTGGGATTTGCAGGGATAGATAATCAGGGATTGGCGGGGCTGGAACTTGTTTATGACCAACGATTGAGAGGAACGAAAGGATATGTTTCCTTTAGTGCCAATGCACGCGGCGAAGAGTTGCCGGGAGGAACGGATCACTTTGTTCCGCCAAGAGACGGGCTTGATTTAATGACAACCCTGGATTATTCCATTCAAGCCATTCTGGAGAGAGAACTGGATCAGGCTGTTGCCCAGTATCAGCCGGAAAATGTGCTGGCCATTGCCATGGATCCAAAAACAGGCGAAATATTAGGGATGAGCAGCCGTCCGACGTTTAACCCCGGCCAATTCCGAACAACCAACCCGCTCATCTACAACCGCAATTTGCCGATCTGGAAAACATATGAGCCGGGATCTACGTTTAAGATCATCACCCTTGCTGCCGCCTTAGAAGAAAAAAAAGTAAATCTTAAAGAGGGTTTTACAGATCCCGGATTTATCAGTGTGAGCGGTGTACGCTTGCATTGTTGGAAAAGAGGGGGCCATGGTCATCAATCTTATCTGGAAGTGGTGGAAAATTCCTGCAACCCCGGATTTGTCAATCTTGGGCAACGGCTGGGCAAAGAAAAGCTTTTTTCCTATATCAAAAAGTTTGGATTCGGTGATAAAACCGGAATTGATCTCAATGGTGAGGCTAGAGGGATTCTTTTTCGGGAAAGCCGGGTAGGTCCCGTCGAACTGGCAACAACTTCTTTCGGACAGGGAGTATCGGTGACACCGATTCAGCAGGTAGCGGCAGTAGCGGCAGCCGTTAACGGCGGGAAATTGATGGAGCCCCAATTGGCCAAGGCTTGGATAGACCCCGAGACAGGAGAAACGATTGATACGATCAAGCCGAAAATCAAAGGCAAAGTGATTTCAGAGGAGAATTCAAAATCAATTCGTTACGCCTTGGAAAGTGTGGTAGCGAGAGGAACCGGGCGCAAGGCATTTGTCGATGGCTACCGGATTGGGGGGAAAACGGGAACTGCGCAGAAAGTGGGGCCAGACGGACGGTATTTGCAAAACAACCACATTGTTTCTTTTATTGGCTTTGCTCCGGCTGATGACCCCAGGCTGGTTGTTTATGTTGCAGTGGATAACCCCAAAGGCATCCAATTCGGCGGAGTTGTGGCGGCACCGATTGTTGGTGATATTCTGCATGATAGTTTACGCTATCTGGGGGTGAAAAAGAGAACCAATCAGATACCCCCTGAAACAACTCCGCTCACGACACCGATCGTGGCTGTGCCCGATTTATTGGGACAAGATGTTGAAAAACTCAGATCCAGTTTGTATTCATTCCCTCTTAAAGTGTACGGCAAAGGGCAGATTGTGATCGATCAGATCCCTCATCCCGGACAACGGGTGAAAAAGGGGACAGCGATTAAGATCTATTTAGGAGACAATTGACCACTCCCCATGCGTACACGCAGGAGATTCTTGAGTAATTCCTGGTTTTTTCAAAAAATGTCAGACTTCTGAGAGGGTTAGCACCCTCCCTCGTCCGACGCTCGCTTTCATCCCCATAGGTGAATCGGGGGGGGGGGGGGGAGACTCGCTCGAAGAAATATAATCGGATGCTTGGCAAGCATGAGAAATGCAGAAAAACAGTTAAAAATCTGCTACTTGTCAGGTGTGTAAATGCTACGCGAAATATGTTAGAATCTTAGTTGCGAGAATTGCGCAGGATGAGGTTATTCATTTGTGTGATGGCTGGTAAGGATACAGCCGCCACCGCAGTAGTTAAGGCAGAACCTTATCCACGTGCAAGGTAGCAGATGAAATAGTTTATATCTTCTCGTGCCAGGAGCATGCCTGGCATTTTATCTTGTCTTTTCAATTTTCAAGGAATTAAATGACGCTAGTTTGGAACGTGGCTGGGGAGGTTTATCATGTTCTTGAAAGATTTAATTCGGCCGCTCGTCTTACATAAGCTGACCGGAGATCCTCATACGGAAATTCAGGGAATTCAGATTGATTCGCGCCAGGTGAAACCGGGTGATTTATTTATTGCTTTGCGTGGCTTTACCGTGGACGGGCATCGGTTTATTGCCCAGGCGGTGGAAAAAGGGGCGGCTGCGGTACTTGCGGAAGAACCGGTTTCACCGGGAGTGCCTGTCGTACAAGTCCCGGACTCCCGCCGGGCCATGGCGGTGGTGGCGTCTACTTTTTATCGCCATCCGACCCGGGAATTAAAACTGATCGGAATTACCGGAACCAATGGTAAAACCACAACATCCCATTTGATTCACCGGATTTTTAATGATGTTGGACACAAATCGGGCTTAATTGGTACGATCCATATGAAAATCGGTGACCGTACCTATAAGGTGAACAACACCACACCGGAAGCGGTCGATTTGCAGAAAAGTTTTCGGTTGATGCGGGATGAGGGTTGTGACTATTCAGTCATCGAAGTCTCTTCACATGCACTGGAAATGGGGCGGACACGTGGTTGCCGGTTCCGCACGGCTGTCTTCACCAATTTGACGCAAGACCATTTGGATTATCATGAGACGATGGAGGAATACCGGGCAGCAAAAGGATTGCTGTTTAGCCAGTTAGGCAACAACTACGCGGACCTTCCCGATGAAAACTCGTTTGCCGTTTTAAATGCGGATGATGATGCTTCCGCCTATTTTACCCGTGTCACTCCGGCTCAAGTGATCACTTATGGAATTGAAAAACCGGCTGATGTCCGAGCTGAAAACATTCGCGTCACTTCGGCGGGAACGGCATTTACTCTGCATACATACCAGGGCTCTGCAGAAATTCAGCTCAGGTTGATGGGAAAGTTTAATGTGTATAATGGTTTGGCGGCGATCAGTTCTGCTCTTCTTGAGGGAATCAGTCTGGAGCAGATCAAGCAGAGCCTGGAATCAATCTCCGGAGTGAATGGGCGTTTTGAACCGGTTCAGGCCGGACAGCCGTTTACCGTGATCGTCGATTACTCACACACTCCGGATAGTCTGGAAAATGCCCTGACCACGATTCGTGAATTTGCTCAAGGCAGAGTAATCTGCGTGGTGGGATGCGGTGGAGACCGTGACCGTGGCAAAAGGCCACTGATGGCGAAAATTGCTGAAAAGTACAGTGACCTTTCGGTGATTACCTCCGATAATCCGCGTACGGAAGATCCGGAAGCGATTATTGCAGATATGGTTGAAGGGTTAAAAGGAGTGGCAAAGAGCCGTTTTGTAACAATCACGGATCGAAAACAGGCTATTCATTACGCGATTGGGCAGGCGGAACCTCGGGATGTGGTATTGATCGCCGGAAAAGGGCATGAGACCTACCAGGAAATTCATGGAGTTCGTTATGATTTTGATGATCGGGAAGTAGCCAGAACAGCTATTTTTAATCGGCAGTCAAACGAGGGATCATGATGGAACGCAGATGTGATTGGATTGAAAAGGTGACAGGGGGGAGGCTGATCGGTGCGCCTTCCGACAAAAATCTGCTTGTGTGTGGTGTCTCCACCGATACCCGCCAAATCAAAGAGAACCAGCTGTATGTTCCGCTGACGGGAGAAAAGTTTGATGGTCACCAGTTCGCGGGACAGGCAATTGAACGGGGGGCCGCCGCAATTCTCTGGCAACAGGACCGGCCGTTGCCGGAACGAAGCCGGGTTCCGTTTATTCTGGTGGAAGATACGCTTACAGCTTTGCAAGAGCTTGCAAAAGCTTACCGCGAGGAGTCGGCTGTTCCGGTCGTCGCCGTAACGGGAAGCAATGGAAAAACGACGACAAAAGATTTAATCGCCTCCGTGTTGGGATCCAAATATCAAGTGCATAAAACACAGGGCAACCTTAATAACCATATAGGAGTTCCCCTCACTCTGCTATCCATGCCTGAACGGGCTGAGATTGCCGTAGTGGAGATGGGAATGAATCATGCGGGTGAAATCGCTCTGCTCTCCCGTTTAGCTAAACCGGATGCAGCGGTGATTACCAATATTGGTGAATCTCATATTGAATATCTCGGCAGCCGGGAAGGAATTGCCAGAGCAAAGTTGGAAATTAAAGAAGGATTGCGGTCTGACGGGCCTCTCATTTTCGATGGGGATGAACCACTGTTAGAAAAATACCTGACGGATGATACACATCCGCACGTAAGAATCGGTTGGGGAAACGACATGGATGAGAGCCCTGAAAACATTGAGATGAAAGGGGCGGCAGGCTTCACCTTTCGTTCTAAAAGCAAAAAAACTCTCTTCCGCCTTACCTTGTTAGGCAGACACAATATCAAAAATGCTCTATTCGCCATAGTTGTCGGCCGTCATTTCGGACTGTTTGAAGAAGAGATTGCCGCAGGGCTGTCCCGGGTTCAGTCGACAGGAATGCGTCTGGAGATGGTAACGGCCCAAAACGGAATGCAGATAATTAACGATGCCTATAATGCAAGCCCGACCTCTATGCGGGCGGCCCTTGATCTGTTGGCTGAATTGGAACCGCAACTTGAAAAATGGGCTTTGTTAGGTGATATTCACGAAATAGGGAGCCTTGAAGAGAATTACCACAAAGAATTGGGAGCTTATGCAATTCAAAAAGGGATTTCTCGCATTTATACAGTCGGGAAACGAGGCCGCTGGATTTCCGAAGGTGCCCGTGAGGCAAATCGGGATTCAGCACGATGGATTCAGCATTTTGCCTCCCTGGCTGAAGCTGGTGAAGTTTTAAACCAGAAGGGAAACTCCGGCGTATTATTGCTGGTTAAAGCTTCGCGTGCGGTTCAATTGGATCAAGTAGTGAAGAATTTAACAGAAGGAGAGTAGGAGAAGCAAAAATGGATAATTTATTAGATATTCGTTTAATTTTGATTCCGCTCGCTGTTGCTTTCGGAATCGGGGTGATTCTGGGACCGATGTTTATCCCCACCTTGAGGCGTCTGAAGTTTGGACAAAGCATTCGGGAAGAAGGTCCGGAAGCACATTTGAAAAAAGCGGGCACCCCTACGATGGGTGGAGTGATTATCCTCGCTTCGATCGTACTTACTGCGGTTCCGTTTAGCAGTTATGCATTGCTGGACTCCAGGGATCAAATGATTAATTTCGATTTATTCTTTTTAATGTTTGCCTTATTAGGTTACGGTATTATAGGATTTTTGGATGATTACATTAAAGTAGTTATGAAAAGAAGCCTTGGGCTGACGGCGAACCAGAAATTATTGGGGCAGCTGTTTATTGGTCTGGTCTTATTCTGGGTACTCCTCGAGGTTCGCACCAGCCCCAAGGCGTCGGACCCTTACATTTTTAGTGTCGATCTTCCTGGAACAGATTGGACGATCCACTTAAACTGGCTATACTTGCCGCTCCTGCTTGTGATGATGATCGGAGCGTCCAATGCGGTTAATTTGACGGACGGATTAGACGGGCTGGTTGCGGGAACGGCCGCCTGTGCTTATGGTGCATATGCCATTATCGGGTATCTGCAGAGCAATACCACCGTTACTATTTTTTCAATCTCTGTTGTCGGGGCATTGCTCGGGTTTCTGGTTTTTAATGCCCATCCGGCGAAAGTGTTTATGGGGGATACCGGGTCTCTTGCCCTCGGAGGCGGAATTGCGGCTCTGGCGGTGATCACCAATACAGAGTTGCTGTTGCCCATTATTGGCGGGGTTTTTGTGGTGGAAACTCTTTCTGTCATGATACAAGTAACCTCTTTTAAATTTCGGGGCAAACGGGTGTTTCGCATGAGTCCGCTTCATCACCACTTTGAACTGGTCGGCTGGTCAGAGTGGCGTGTTGTGACAACATTCTGGTTTGCAAGCTTCCTGCTTGCATTATTAGGAGTTTTTCTGAAGGTGGCTTTTTAGATGATAAAGGAAACGGAGAATTGGAAAGGCCGTCGTGTGGTGGTACTGGGGCTGGCCAGAAGCGGGGTAGCCGTAGCCAGATTATTGCATAAACTGGGGGCCAAAGTCATTGCCAACGACATAAAGCCCCGCTCCCAATGCCCGGAAGCAAGTTTGTTGGAGCAATCCGGGATTCCGGTGATCTGTGGGGAGCATCCTGACAACCTGATCCATAAGGAAGTGGATCTGCTGGTAAAAAATCCGGGTATCCCTTACCTGGCAAAACCGGTTCAACAAGCTCTTGAAAAAGGGATCCCGGTAATTACGGAAGTGGAAATTGCCGGGAGTTTAAGCAGAGGGCATCTGGTTGGGATTACAGGCTCCAACGGGAAGACGACAACCACAACCCTGGTAGGCAAAATGTTGCAGGCCGGGGGAATCGATGCCGTGGTTGCCGGAAACATCGGACAAGCGTTGACAGAAGTGGTGGAAGAATTAACATCTGACCAGTGGCTGGTGGCAGAACTCAGCAGTTTTCAATTGAAAGGAACCCGCCACTTTCATCCCCGGGTAGCTGCTTTGTTAAATGTAGTTCCCGCGCACCTGGACTACCATCAAACGATGGAAGATTATATCTCTTCTAAAGGGCGTCTTTTCCAAAATCAAACCGGCAATGATGTAGCTGTGTTAAATGCTGATTCGGAAATTTGCCGGCAAATGAGCGAAAATATTGCCAGCACCATCTGGTGGTTCAGCCGGACTCAGCAATTACAGCATGGTGTATTTGTCCGCAATGGACGGATTATGGTTCGCAGACCGGAACAGGTTGAAAAGATGAAGACTGTCACAGAAAAAATGTTGAAGTGGTATAATCATTCCGAGGAAGTTTCTCCGGATGAGCAACCCATTTTACCAGTGAGCGAGTTAGCCATGCGCGGGGATTTTAATCTGGAGAATGCGCTGGCTGCCACAGCAATCGCCCTGGCTTGCGGCTGTCCGGTTGATGCAATCCGGGAAACACTGCGTACCTTTCACGGAGTGGAACATCGCCTGGAATATGTTGCTGAGATCGGCGGAGCCGTTTATTATAACAATTCAAAAGCGACAAATGCGGAAGCGGCAATAAAATCATTACAATCCTTTGATGAACCGATCGTTTGGATTGCCGGCGGTTTGGATCGCGGAGTTGACTTTGCGGAGCTCGTTCCCGTCATGAAGGAACGGGTGAAAGCTGTTGTCGCTTACGGTCAGACTAAATCGATTTTTATGGAACGGGCGAAAGAGGCTGGAATTGACGAACGCCGGATGGTGCAGGATGTGAAAGAGGCTGTGGTGATAGCCAGCCGCCTTGCCGGGCCGGGAGATGTGGTTCTCCTGTCCCCGGCCTGTGCCAGTTGGGACCTGTACACCTCTTTTGAAGAACGGGGAAGCATATTTAAACAAGCGGTGCATAGTCTTCAAATATAGATAGCTTGCCCAATCTTGTAAGAGGTGAAACGCCCATGAACAAAATGAGAACGGCGCCCGATTTTGTGATTGTCGCAGCCATTTTTTTGTTGCTGGCGATCGGAGTCGTAATGGTATACAGTGCCAGTGCGGCTTTTGCTTACCACAAATACGGGGATAGCTTTTACTTTGCAAAGCGACAGTTACTCTTTGCCGCTTTGGGCGTTTTTTTGATGTTCCTGATTGCTAATATTGACCGAAAAAAGTTTGAGCAATGGGCTGCACCGGGTCTTATTCTCTGTTTTGTCCTGCTGGCTGTCGTTTTAATTCCCGGCGTCGGGATTTTGCGGAATGGCGCCAGAAGTTGGCTGGGGATCGGGGCTTTTAGCATCCAGCCGTCGGAGTTTATGAAACTGGCGATGATTGCGTTTCTCGCTAAAATTTTTTCCAGGCCGGGCTTTCAAATTACCCGGTTCACAAAGGGCTTTTTACCCGGTCTGGCTATTCTTGGAGCCGCCTTTGCCCTGATCATGCTGCAGCCGGATTTGGGAACCGGAACCGTCCTGGTCGGAACCGGTCTGATTCTGATCTTTGCTGCTGGGGCGCGAATGAAGCATATTGCCGGATTTCTGATGTTGGGAGCGGCAGGCTTTATCGGATTGGTTTTGGCTGCGCCCTATCGCATTCAACGGATCGTTGCATTTCTCAATCCCTGGCAGGACCCGCGTGGTGCAGGTTACCATCTCATTCAATCTCTCTATGCGATTGGCCCGGGCGGATTATTGGGATTGGGACTGGGAATGAGCCGGCAGAAACATCTTTATTTGCCAGAGCCGCATACGGATTTTATATTTTCCATTTTTGCTGAAGAGCTTGGTTTCCTGGGGGCAGGAACAGTCGTTATCTTATTTGCCGTTGTGGTCTGGAGGGGACTCCGGATTGCAATCAGTGCACCTGATCTGTTTTCCAGCCTGGTGGCAACAGGAATTACAGCGATGATCATGATCCAGGCGGTCATTAACATCGGTGTTGTCTCGGGGGCATTTCCGGTAACGGGCATTACCTTGCCATTTTTAAGTTACGGAGGCTCGTCTCTTACACTCACACTGGCAGCGGTCGGGATCCTGCTCAATTTATCCCGTTACACAAGAAGATGAACTGAAAAAAGCGAGGGGAAAATTGTGAAGCGCATCATGCTTTCCGGTGGGGGAACGGGTGGTCACATTTATCCGGCACTGGCTATTGCCAGAGCTGTCAAGAAAAGATATCCTGACGTAGAGATTGCTTATATTGGAACAGAGAAAGGTTTAGAATCTAAAATCGTTCCCAAAGAGGGGAATATTCAATTTTATACGGTGGAGATTCAAGGATTTAGAAGAAGCCTTTCCTGGGAAAATGTAAACACGATCCGGAAGTTTCTTCGTGCCGTGAGAAAATCCAAACAATACATAGATGAGTTTAAACCGGATGTCGTCGTGGGAACGGGCGGTTATGTAAGCGGACCGGCCGTTTATGCCGCTCATCAGATGGGAATCCCTACGTTAATTCATGAACAAAACGTTGTTCTGGGGCTGACGACGAAGTTCTTGTCCCGTTTTGTCGATGTGGTCGCCATCAGTTTGGAGGAGTCACAAAAATATCTGAGCCGTGCTCATCGGATTCTCTTTACCGGGAACCCGCGGGCAACTGAAGTGGTACAAGCCAATGCGGCTGCCGGAAGGAAATCACTGGGGATCACAGACCCCCATCGGCCCATTATTCTGATCTTTGGCGGGAGCCGGGGGGCAAAAGCGATCAATGAAGCAGTTTTGCAAATGATTCCCCGCATGAAGGAACTGCCTCAAGTCCAGTTTGTCTATGTAACCGGAGAAGTTCATTATGAAGAGATCCGTGCGAAGATTCCTCATGATGATTGTCCAAATTTAGATGTACTGTCATTTATCTATAACATGCCCGATGTGTTGGCGGCCACCTATTTGGTGGTTGGACGGGCAGGTGCTTCCACCCTGGCAGAATTGACATCCCTTGGTCTGCCGTCGATCCTTATTCCTTCCCCATATGTAACCAATAATCATCAGGAAGCCAACGCTCGCTGGCTGGAAGAACAAGGTGCTTCCAAAATGCTGTTGGAAAGCGAGTGTAACGGCGAAAGCCTTTGGGAAGAGTTGAAGAAAATTATTGAAAATACGGAAGTACACCATGCAATGAGCGAAGCCGCCCGCCGACTGGGGCGACCGCAAGCAGCTGAGGTGTTAGTGGATGAATTGGAAAAAATCGCTCTTACACGAGTTTCATAAAAATGAATCTGGTGCCAGTGGGCGCGCGTCACATAAAATGCTTACTGGCATAAACTATGTTAAAACAATCTCGGGTGGAATCAATCCGCGCTTGATCCAGTGAGGAGGGACGAATATGAAGAACCAAATTGCAGATGAATTAGCTAAATGCGGAGTAAACAATGTGCGAGTCAATGAACCATTGTCCCGTCATACCACATGGAAAGTTGGCGGACCAGCCGATCTGTTGATTTACCCCCGTAACAAAGAGGAACTGGAACGGGCAATGCAAATTGTGCACCAGTATCAATTGCCCTGGAGAGTTATCGGACGGGGTTCTAATTTGTTGGTCCGGGATGGCGGAATTCGGGGAGTCGTTTTTAAACTGGATGAGGGTTTTAATTACATCAAAGCAGACGGTACCCGAATGATCGCAGGTGGGGGTTACTCTACGATCCTCTTGGCGTCGATGACGGCCAAACACGGGTTAACCGGTTTAGAGTTTGCGGGCGGAATTCCGGGTAATGTAGGAGGAGCCGTTTATATGAATGCAGGTGCCCACGGCTCTGAAATCTCTGAAGTGCTTGTGTCAGCAGAAGTCCTGCTCGGGAACGGAGAATGGGTGACTCTTTCCAAAGAAGACCTCAAATTTCGCTACCGCACCTCCATCTTGCAAAATGAATTGCGTGGCATTGTAACCGAGGCCACTTTTAAACTGAGGGCTGGTGACAGGAAGGAAATCACTTCAGCGCTGGCCAGTTTCAAGGATCGTCGAAGAAAAACACAACCACTGCAATTTCCGTGTGCTGGCAGTGTGTTCCGCAATCCACCGGGTGACCATGCCGGGCGGCTCATTCAGGAAGCCGGGTTAAAGGGATTCAGGATCGGTGATGCGGAAGTTTCAACTTTACACGCCAACTTTATCATTAATCGGGGACAGGCGACAGCAAACGACGTTCTCAACCTTATACAGCATGTGATAAAAACGGTCGAAGAAAAGTATCATGTCACATTAGAACCGGAAGTTCAAGTGGTGGGTGAAGGGTAAAACGGAGGTGGCACTTTGGAGCACTTCGTCATCAAAGGTGGAAAGCCTCTGTCCGGCTCCGTTCGTGTTCAAGGAGCAAAAAATGCTGCTTTGCCCATTCTGGCAGCAACAGTATTAACGGAAGGAGTACATGAAATCAGTGATGTACCCGACCTTACGGACATTGCTGCCATGTGCTCCATCCTTGAGGCGCTCGGAGCCAAGATCAAACGAACCGGTACAACGATTCAAGTAGATACCTATTCCATCCAAAATACTCATATTCCGGATGAATTGATGAGCCAGATGCGCTCCTCGATCTTTCTTATGGGACCATTACTCGCACGCTTGCAGCAAGTCAGTGTGACACGTCCGGGAGGATGTGCGATCGGCAGCCGGCCTATTGATATCCACTTAAAAGGGTTAGCCAGGCTGGGCGCAACGATCATCGAGGACGATGGAGTGATTCATTGTTCGACATCGCAACTGACCGGCACAGAAGTACAGCTGGACTTTCCAAGTGTGGGGGCAACTGAAAATGTGATGATGGCGGCAGTGCTGGCAGAAGGGCAGACAATCATCACAAATGCAGCTCGTGAACCCGAAATTATTGACCTGCAAAATTTCTTAAACAAGATGGGCGCAAAGATCCAAGGCGCTGGCAGTTCAGTCATTCTAATAAAAGGAGTCAAGAAGCTCAAACCTGTATCACACCAGATTATACCGGATCGGATTGTGGCGGGAACGTTGGTGGCAGCAGTTGGAGCAACAGCCGGAGAGGCTATTTTAGAACATGTCATTCCCGAACATCTGAGCAGTGTATTGGGCCATTTGAAGCGAACCGGCTTACAAATAGAGGCTGAACCTGGACGTCTCTGGGTCCGGGGACCTGCTCGTTTAAAAGCTCTGGAGCATGTGATGACAGAACCTTACCCTGGTTTTCCTACAGATATGCAGCCACAGATGTTGACACTCCTGTCACTGGCAGAGGGAACCAGCAGATTGACAGAGAAAATTTTTGAATCACGGCTCAAACATGTGCGTGAGTTGGTAAGAATGGGTGCAGATTTGCAAGTGAACAGCCATATGGTTATCATTCACGGAGTTTCAAAATTGTCTGGAACTCATGTATCTGCTACTGATTTGCGTGCAGGAGCCGCTTTGGCAATGGCCGGGTTGGCAGCTGAAGGGACTACGATTTTGAGTGGAGTTAAACATATTGATCGCGGCTATGCCCAATTGGAAAAAGTATTTAGGCAACTGGGTGGTGAGATTAGCCGTAAAGAAACAGACTCCCCTTGAACTTCAAAATAACTGACAGAGCGGGGCGGGGTTTATGTTTATTTGCAGGACCAATGATTAGGGATATAATCCGAATGATGAGAAAATTGTTGTGTAAAGGACGCATAATTCTTACTGGTATGCCTTTACAGGAGGCAGGGGATTGTCAAAGCCTCTGATGGATCATCATTCTAAAAAAGAGGTTTGTACTGCCGGGGATGTTGGCGGTAAATTAGCAGGATTCCTCGATGATTGCCGGTCGGGGAGGAATGCTCTTTTTTGTTGGATTCTTTAATGGCACTACTTACCCGATACGGAGCTCACTTCGATTAGATGGAGCGGGTGACACAGTAGCACTTGACAGTGCCGCTGTTTTTTTATTTCCCCTTGAAAGGGAATATCCGTCACTGTTCTTAAAGGAAATTTTGTCAACAAACTGTAAGAAAAGCTTTCATATCTGCTATGATGAAATCAGGTGCTCAGATAGGCATATTGCTACAATTTCTTTTTGTGACAAAAGTTCTTTTAACCTTTTTAATTTGTGGTAATATATAGGGAAGATTTAGTTTTTGATCTATAACATCTGAATGGACAAGCGAGGAAGAAGAAAGGGGAAGTTAGCCATGGAAAGGCGGGTCCCACCTTTTCCTTTGCGGATAGGTAAAAAACGTTCCCCGTCTCCTTGGGTCTTTGGTTTCATCTTCTTGTTTTTTATGGGAATGTTGTTTGTCCTGTTCTTGCGTTCTCCACTCAGTGAGATTGAGCGGATTGAGATAACCGGTAATCAACTGCTGTCGGAGCGTGAAATATTGGACCGAACCCATATTGCCAAAGGAGTCTCTTACTTCACGGTCAGCGGCAGAGCAGCCGAGCAATCCCTGAGAACTTTACCAGAAGTCAAACAAGTGAAAGTGACAAAGGTTTTTCCCAATAAAGTATACATACATGTGCAAGAGAAACCTTCGACCGCCATTCTCAGCATAAAAGGCCAACAACTCCTTCCGATACTTGCAGACGGCTCGATACTTGCTCATCGTCCTGTTTCGTCAGTGCCTACTTCCATTCCGGTGTTCAGGGGATGGACGGCTTCCAATCCGCTTTTAAAAATAGCAGTCCGGCAGCTGGCGTACTTGCCAGCCGGGATCCGGCGCGAGATTGAGACAGTCAAGCCCGTCCCTGATCAAGCCGATCAAGTGGAAATCTGGAGCAGGCGAAACCACAAGATCTTTGTGAGAGCGTCTGATCTAAATGAAAAGATGAGCTACTATCCCTCTTTGATGAACCATCCCCGTGGTACCCTGTATTTACTGGAAAGCATCTGGTTCGCCCCTGACAAAGCGATCAGTGGCAAAAGTGAATAATTTATGGTGAATCTTGTTAATAATGTAAAAATATACAAATCAGTGGTATAGAAAAGTTGGGAGCTAAAAAGGGTAACACTTACCCATTGTTGAATATGGTTTGTAAGTGATTTCCTCCCTATCCCTATCTGGTAAAAAAAGAACAGCCACTTTTCATCATGAAATCGACTCTCGGGCAAGGAGGTGCCCAAGATTGAGCACTGAAGATTTCATCATTTGTTTAGACATTGGATCTTCACAAGTACGCGTTATCGTTGCAGAATACAACTCGGAAGGAACTACACACATTGTAGGTGTCGGAACAGCAGAATCCAAGGGGATGAAGAAGGGAGCCATCATCAATATCGACCAGGCGGTGCAATCTATCCGCAAAGCAGTAGATCATGCTGAGCGGATGGTTGGTATAGAGATTTCAGAGGTTTACGTGGGAGTATCGGGAAATCATGTGTCTTTGCAATCAAGTCACGGAGTAGTGGCGGTATCCAGTGAAGACAGAGAGATTAGCTTTCATGATATTGACCGCGTATTGCAAGCTGCTCGAGTTATTGCCTTGCCACCGGAACGTGCCATTATAGAAGTTGTCCCCAAGCAATTTATCGTTGACGGTTTAGATGATATCCGCGATCCAAACGGAATGATTGGGGTTCGGCTCGAAGTTGATGCTATTATTGTGACCGGAACCAAAACGATCATCCACAACTTGTTGCGCTGTGTTGAAAAAGCAGGCTTGAGCATTGCAGGAATGCTGTTCTTACCTCTGGCTGTCAGCGAACTATGCCTGTCAGCCGACGAAAAAAATCTCGGAGTCGTCATGGCCGATCTTGGAGGAGGCACTACTACGCTGACAGTTTTCCAACAGGGTCATCTTGTTGGAACATCGGTCATCCCCATTGGCGGTGAGTACATCACCAACGATATTGCTATCGGTTTACGAACTCATACCGAAGCCGCTGAGAAGATTAAGTGCAAACATGGAATTGCCAGTAGCGAACATGCTTCTTTGAAAGAAACCTTTCAAGTGCAAACGATTGGGACAAGCCGGGAGAGAACAGTCTCTCAGCTTGAATTGGCACAAATTATTGAACCGCGTGTCGAAGAGATGTTTCATTTGATTCGACAGCAAGTGAAAGCAATGGGATTTTCTGATGAACCTGCCGGGGGATATGTCTTGACGGGCGGTGTGATGGCAACATCAAAAATTATTGACGTAGCTCAAAAACAACTGGGTACTGCCGTTCGGATTGCGACACCGAAGAATATAGGGATGAAAGAGCCCTCCTATACCGGTGGCGTTGGGATGATTCAATATCTTCAAAAACGCGGCATTCCTCAAATTGCTGAACCCAGATCAGCACACGCACCCCGTCAAAAAAACCAGCGAGGCCCTTCCACATTTGAACGTGTGAAGAGTTGGTTAAGCGAATTTATCTAGGGTGCGGCAAGCATTATCTATGTTCAATGAGTTAATGGAGGGACTTAGTTATGTTGAATTTTGACTTGGACGATATTGAACAAATTGCCCAGATTAAAGTAATCGGTATTGGGGGCGGCGGTAGCAATGCCGTGAACCGGATGATAGAAGCCGGAGTTCAAGGAGTGGAGTTTATTGCCGTCAATACGGACGCCCAGGCTTTGAATCGTTCCAAGGCACCTGTCCGTCTGCAAATCGGTGAAAAACTGACCCGTGGCTTAGGAGCCGGGGCAAAACCTGAGATTGGTAAAAAAGCGGCGGAAGAAAGCCAGGAACAGATTGAAAACGTGTTAAAAGGTGCCGATATGGTATTTGTGACCGCCGGAATGGGCGGAGGGACCGGGACAGGAGCTGCCCCGGAGATTGCTCAGATTGCCCGCGATCTGGGTGCCCTGACGGTAGGAGTTGTGACCAAGCCGTTTACCTTTGAAGGAAGAAAAAGATCCAACCAGGCAGAACAGGGAGTAGCCGCCTTAAAAGAGAGTGTGGACACATTAATTGTGATTCCCAACGATCGCCTGTTGGAAATTGTGGAAAAAAATACACCGATGCTAGAGGCTTTCCGCGAAGCAGATAATGTACTGCGCCAGGGTGTACAGGGTATTTCGGATTTGATTGCCGTACCGGGTCTTATTAACCTCGATTTTGCCGATGTGAGAACGATTATGACTGAGCGGGGTTCTGCCTTAATGGGAATCGGTACAGCCACTGGTGAATCCCGGGCGGCCGAAGCGGCGAAAAAAGCTATTTGCAGCCCCCTGCTGGAAACCTCCATCAATGGTGCCCGCGGTGTTTTGATGAACATTACGGGGGGGACCAACCTCAGTCTGTACGAGGTGCACGAAGCAGCCGATATTGTTGCTTCCGCCTCCGATCCGGAAGTCAACATGATTTTCGGGGCAGTTATCAATGAAGATCTGAAAGATGAGATTCAAGTTACGGTTATTGCCACGGGCTTTGATCATAAACAGCAGGAAAAAGCAGCAACACAGGCTGGTAAAAGCAGCAAGCCCATATTTGGAAATGATTCCGGCTATAAAGATCGTGAGCAGTTGTTTACTCCCTTTAATGGCCGTAACCAGAGAGATGAATCAAAAACGGACAGTTCTAATTATGATCACCTGGAAGTCCCTACCTTCCTGCGCAATAAATTCGGCAAAAATAAATAGAACGGACTGTGCAGTCACCGGCAAAGGTAAAAAGATGCTCCCAACAGGGGCATCTTTTTTATGGTTCGACGAAAAAAGTCATTCGCAACTGGCAAGTTTAGACAGACTTTGAAATAAAGATTAATATATACTAATCTCACTTCAGTTTGAGGAGGGACTCTCGATTGGTTGTCTATGCGGATTTGATATTCCTCCTCAATGGATACATAGATTTTTTGCTGCTATGGCTGACATCAGGGATTCGCAAACAGAAAACGAGCATGTGGCGCCTTCTGTCGGCAGCCGCTGTGGGCGGAATGTATTCAATGCTGCAGCTGTGGCCCCAGTTTGCTCTGGCTTTCTTTTTCCCGATAAAGATTTTGGTGTCTATGGTCATGGTATGGATTGCTTACGGGTTCCGCCATCCAACCTCCTACCTCAGAAACTTGGGGGTTTTCTATCTTGTTTGCTTTATTGCCGGAGGAGCGTTGATCGCTTTGCACTATGTGTTTACAGGGGACAGCCAGGTGGCCGGGGGAATTTTTTTAACCCAGTCTGCGAACGGCTGGGGCTCTCCCGTTTCTTTATTGTTGATCATCTGTGGTTTTCCCCTGGTCTGGGGTTATACCAAATACTCGCTCCGCTCTTTAGAAGAAAGGCAAACCGTAAACCAATATCTTACACAAATTAAATTGTCGATAGGCGGAAAAGAAGTTGAGTGTACAGGTCTCATTGATACGGGTAACCAGTTGCGTGATCCCGTCACCCGCACTCCTGTCATGATGGTTGAACTGGAGCAGCTGGAAAGCAGATTGCCTCTTCAACTGAAGCAAATGGTTCAGGAGAAAGACTGGGAGAAAGGCTGGCTCATGTTGCCGCCGGAATGGATGACAAAAGTGAGGGTCATCCCTTACCGGGTCGCGGGAAATAAAGGGGAAATGATGATCGCTTTAAAACCGGACCAGGTTAAAATTTTAAAAGAAAATCAGTGGAATAATGTTGGGAAAGTTCTCATAGGTATAGATGTCGGACGTCTCTCATCCGACGGGACTTACCAAGCGATTATTCATCCCTCCTGCTTGTCTGTATGAACGGAAAAAACCGAAAACTGATGAGGGGGCGAATTTATGATCGTCAAGTGGAAGTTGCTCATCCAGCTATTTTGGTATCGAATTCTGATCCAGATCGGCTTAAAAGGCGAGGAAATGTACTACATCGGCGGAAGTGAGGCATTGCCGCCCCCACTTTCGCGCGAAGAAGAAGAACACTTGCTCGAACGCTTGCCGAGTGGGGATACCGCGGTTCGGGCAATGTTAATCGAGCGAAACTTACGGCTTGTCGTATACATTGCACGTAAGTTTGAGAATACGGGAATCAACATCGAAGATCTTGTTTCCATTGGAACCATTGGACTTATTAAAGCTGTCAATACGTTTGATCCTACCAAAAAAATCAAACTGGCCACCTATGCTTCCCGCTGTATCGAAAATGAAATTCTGATGTTCTTGCGCCGTAATAACAAGATACGTTCCGAAGTCTCTTTTGATGAACCACTTAATACGGATTGGGATGGAAATGAACTTCTGCTTTCAGATGTAATGGGGACAGAAAATGATACCATCTACCGGGATATTGAAGACGAAGTAGACAAGAAGATTTTGCGAATGGCCCTATCAAATCTGTCTGATAGAGAGCGCAAAATTATGGTTCTCCGGTTTGGCTTGGATGGGGGAGAAGAGAAAACCCAAAAAGATGTCGCAGATCTTCTCGGTATTTCTCAATCTTATATTTCACGCTTAGAAAAAAGAATTATTAAGAGATTGCGTAAAGAATTCAATAAAATGGTTTAATTTCTTGCCCATTATAAATTTCCCAACTCAGGAGATACTTAACATGAATCCATCCTGAGGAGGGGAATTCATGGCGCGGAACAAAGTGGAAATTTGCGGCGTAGATACATCAAAGCTCCCTGTACTCAAAAACCAGGAAATGCGTGTACTGTTTAAAGAACTACAGGAAGGAGACCGTTCTGCCCGTGAAAAGTTGGTCAACGGAAATCTGCGGCTGGTCTTGAGTGTAATCCAGCGCTTTAATAATCGCGGGGAATGTGTGGATGATTTATTTCAAGTCGGTTGCATCGGGTTGATGAAAGCCATTGACAACTTCGATCTGGGGCAAAATGTTAAGTTTTCCACTTATGCAGTTCCCATGATTATCGGGGAGATTCGGCGATACTTGAGGGATAATAATCCAATCCGGGTATCCCGCTCGCTCCGGGATATCGCTTACAAAGCTCTGCAAGTAAGAGATACATTAACGAACCGGCATTCCCGTGAACCTACAATTCATGAAATATCTGAGGTGCTAAATGTACCTAAAGAGGATGTTGTATTTGCTCTGGATGCGATCCAGGATCCTGTCTCGCTGTTTGAGCCGGTTTATCAGGATGGAGGCGACCCGATTTTCGTCATGGATCAACTGAGCGATGATAAGACGAAAGATGTGCAGTGGGTCGAAGAAATCGCTTTAAAAGAGGCTCTGGGAAGACTCAATGACCGGGAAAAAATGATCTTATCCATGCGCTTTTTTGAAGGAAAGACGCAAATGGAAGTGGCAGATGAAATCGGAATTTCACAGGCGCAAGTTTCCCGCCTGGAAAAAGCAGCTATTAACCAGATGAATAAATTTATTAATTAGAATGCAATAATTGAACCCAATAACCTGTGGTGAAGGTAGTTGGGTTTTTTATTTTTGATAACGCAAGCAAAAAGGTTAAAATTAAAAAGTTTACAAAATGGTTAAAATATCTTCAAAAACATGTTTATTTAAATAAAATGATTTATGATATTATTTTTTACTGGAATTGTTTATATATTGGATTTGCTTTATGCATAAAGGAATCCTGTAAAACACGGTTTCCATTCATGCTACTGCATATCATGAGACAGAACAGGTGGGAGAAGGTTGTTTAAAAGATCCATTCTTTTTTTCCTGGCGGTCTTATTATTGAACTTCACAGCGGCGTGTTCATTACAGACAGGAGAAAAGAATAAAGAGATTCCTCCAAAGAAAAAGGCAGGAACAACGGCGGAGGAGATGCTGAGGGACGGTCCGGGCAAATATGCCGGAGATCAATACGATTCTAAGAAGTTGCAGTCTGAACTGTCAAAGCTTCCGAATAATTTAACGGCTGACCAGGCATATGAGGCTCTGATTCCTTTACTGGCTGAAGATTATATGTCAATCGTAAAAGAGTTAGATCAATTTAATCCGGAATTGGAACTGCTCGGTCCCGTTAAAGGTTCTGATTCAGATGGCAATAAAAGCGGCAATGGTACAAAAGAAAAGAAACAAAAGACCAATATTGCTATTCTGGTAGATTCGAGCGGAAGTATGGCGGGCAAAGTGAACGGCAATACCAAAATGGATGAGGCCAAAACTGCGGTCAAACATTTTGCTTCCAATCTTTCGGAAGATACGAAGGTATCGCTGAGGGTTTATGGCCATAAAGGAAGCAATAAAGAAAAAGATAAAGCGGTCTCCTGTGCCAGCACAGAAGAAATTTATTCACTGAAGCCTTATGACCCCTCCTCTTTTGACAGTGCCGTCAGTCAACTTCAACCTGTCGGCTGGACACCGCTGGCTGCGGCGATTAAACAAGCGGGGGAAGACCTGAAACAAGGCGACCCGGATGCGAAAAAAGTAGTTTATGTTGTAAGTGACGGACTTGAAACCTGCGGAGGAAACCCGGAACAAGAAGCGAGAGCCCTGCATGAATCGGATATTGAAGCGATTGTGAACATTATCGGTTTTGATCTCGATGAAGAGAGCAAAAAAGTGTTGGAACAAGTGGCAAAGGCAGGGGGAGGGGAATTTAAAGCGGTTGAATCCTCCGCAGAGATGGAGAGTGGTTTGGAGGCCTTATCCGATTTGGGTGTATTGTTGGAAAACTTGAACAGACAGACAAACAACGCTTTAAATTCGGTTCAGACGCAGATGAGATATGATAACTACTTAAGATCTGTCCTCAGCCAAAATCCGGGCCTCCCGGGCAAGGTTTACAATATAATGGAAAAGGAGAGCGAACGCCTCGACGCTGCCGCTGAGTTTTTAGAGGAAAATAATCAGCTGGCAAAAGGTGTAGGAGGTTATGATGGGACTCTAAACGATAAACTGAACAAGCGGAGAGAGTTGATCTCAAATTACTTCTCAGACCGTTGGGACAAAGAAGAGGAGAAAGTAAAAGAGGCGTTCCGTAAAGCGGAAGAAGCAATTAAAGAATAAAATCTTAATTAAGCCGTAAATTCGGGTTCTGTCGGATTTACGGCTTTTTTGTATAGGTAGTTTCTCATAATATCCGGAACGGTGGTATATTCGTCTCTTGTACATTTTGTTAAAGCCGGACATATACATAAAAATAAAAGATGGGTGATAAGCGGGGGAAAACGGCGATGAAAATTTCAGAGTTGCAAGCGAAAGATGTGGTAAATATATCAGATGGCCGGAAATTGGGGCAGATTTATGATTTGGAGCTTGATTTGCGTCAAGGGGAGATCAAGGCGATTGTGGTACCGGGAGAAACCAGGTTGTTTGGCTGGCTGGCCGGAGGGCAGGAGTGGATTATCCCGTGGAAGCAAATTGTAAAGATTGGTTCAGACGTGATTCTTGTTCGTCTGGATGGGCGGGCAGCGGATGCTGGTCACGGAAATCGTCCATGGTTAAACGTCCCTCATGAAGAGAGCAGCATCTGACACTTTGTCAATAAGCAAAGATATGGTAATATGATACGAGGAGGAGAGTGTATGGAACCATTTAAATATCACGATATGCTAAATATTCCCTATTTTTCCCTTGATTTGTGGGAAAAGGAATTCCCGCACCTCGTTGTGGGTTTCAGCGCCAGAAGAAACGGGGAAGATATTCATTGCCGCAACTATGCACTCCATGTGGGGGATCGTCCAGAGCAAGTGATTGAAAACCGGAAACTCCTGGCTAAACAGCTGGGAATACCGTTTACCGCATGGACCTGTGGGGAACAAGTACACGGGACACATGTGGAACAGGTAACAGCTGCGGATCGTGGAAAAGGGTGTGACTCCCGTGAATCGGCCTTTTCCGGGACCGATGGGATGATTACAGGAGAACCGGATATTTTGCTCGCTTCTTATTATGCAGACTGTGTACCCTTATATTTTTATAGTCCGGATATTGACTTTGTCGGGGTGGCACACGCCGGCTGGAAAGGAACTGTTCAGGGGATCGGCATTCAAATGGTGCAAAAGCTGCTTCAGCTAGGAGCCAAACGGGAGGAAATTCGGGTGGCAATCGGCCCGTCGATTGGCTCTTGCTGTTATGAGGTTGACGAGCGTGTGATCGAACCGCTTCAACAGGTCATTTCAGAAGCTGACACTTTGCAAACAATCGCAGTTAGCCATATTCCGGGCAAATGGCAGTTGGACTTAAGACAGGCTAACGCTGAACTATTGAAACGTGAGGGAGTGTCACCCGGGCACATTCAGCTCACGAAGTGGTGTACCAGCTGCGATAAAGACTACTTCTATTCACATCGCCGCGATCGTGGGAAGACAGGGCGGATGGTTGCCTGGATCGGAAAAAGAGAAAGGGGATCTTGATGGACGAACTTACAAATCGGTGGGAACATATACAACAGCGGATACAGAAAGCATGTCACCGAGTCGGTCGAGATCCAAATACGGTTCATGTGGTGGCAGTAACGAAGTACGTGGATTCGGAACGGACAAGCCGTGTACTCGATTTGGGTTTGGACCATATCGGTGAAAGCCGGGTCCAAGATGCTGTGCCAAAATGGAAATCGCTGGGTGATCGGGGTACCTGGCATTTTATCGGGCACCTGCAACGCAACAAAGTGAAAGAGGTGGTGGGGCGGTTTACATATCTGCATTCGCTGGACCGTTTTTCCTTAGCCGAGGAAATTGACCGCAGAATTCGGCAGAAAAATAAACCCCTTCGCTGCTTTATTCAAGTCAATGTTTCAGGTGAGGTTACAAAATTTGGAATTCCTCCTCGCGAATTAGAAGAGTTTGCACGGGAAGTGGCGAATTTATCTTCTATTGAGATTATCGGGCTGATGACGATGGCACCTATTGTGGATAACCCGGAAGAAGTACGCCCTGTTTTTCGTGAGCTAAAGCGTTTGCAAGAAAAAATCCAACGGTTAAACCAGCCCCGTTTACGCATCCCTCATTTGTCAATGGGTATGTCCCGGGATTTTGACGTAGCCATTGAGGAAGGGGCTACATGGGTCCGCCTCGGATCTGTGTTGGTTGGAGGAGGAATGCGGGGAGGGTAACCTTATAAGGAGGCGACTCCCAGTGACTTTAATGAATCGAATCATGGGTTTCTTTGGTGTGAGTGATGAAGAAGATCTGTATGAAGATGATTTGGATACTGACACCACGACTCCTCCGGCCAAAGGAAGAAGTAATATCGTGTCATTGCATACTCAAAAAAATATTCGACTGGTTCTGTATGAGCCAAGGGCTTATGAAGATGCACAAGAAATCGCCGATAACCTTAAAAGTCACCGCCCAGTCGTAGTCAATCTGCAACGTGTGCGCAGGGATCAGGGGATGAGGATCGTTGACTTTTTAAGCGGTACCGTCTATGCTCTTGGAGGAAACATTCAAAAGCTGGGTCCCCATATCTTCATCTGTACACCTGCAAACGTCGATATTCAAGGAACCATTACAGAGCTTATGCAAGATGACTGAGGCAAAAGATTGAGGTGACCATTTTCTTATGGATATTTTCAAAGTCATTGACTGGGCATTTAATATCTACTACATCATGATTTTTGTTTACATTCTGTTTTCATGGTTTCCAAATGTACAGGGATCTCCGGTAGGCACTCTGCTGGGACGCCTGGTTGAGCCGTATTTATCTGTATTTCGGCGTTTTATCCCGCCGATCGGCGTGATTGATTTATCGCCTATTGTAGCTCTGTTTGCTCTTCATTTTATTAGAATTGGAGTTTTTGCTATTCTGGCCTGGATTTTGAGGTTATTTTGATGACGAACCGTGAATCTGCGATTTTCGCACATTTCCGACGGGATGAAAAGCCGTTTGTCGAACGTTCCCTGGATTGGATTGAGCGCGCTTTGGATAAATACCAGCCAGTGACAACGCCCTTTTTAGATCCGCGGGAACAGTACATTTTGCGTACGCTGGTTCAGAGAGAACCTGAACTTCTCCTGTTATTGGACGGGGGTTATTCATCGGCGGAAAGGTGCAGGGCTGTAGTGGGGCCGTCCTCTTATCTCAGAAATGATCCAAGACTGTTCCGCCTCTCATTTTTACGGCTGGAAACGAAGAGTGGAAAGCCTCTGGAACACTCCGATGTTTTGGGAACGATCCTCGGGCTGGGAATCAAAAGAGAAAAAGTTGGAGATCTCCATCCTCACCAATCAGGTTGTGACATCGTTATTGCCGAGGAAATGTGTGAGTTTGTTCACAACCAGCTTGGACAAGTGGGGAGGGAACATGTTAACATAAGTAAGATTGCTCGGAATGAATTCATTCTAACAGAGCAAAAATATTCTGTTCGCGCGGTTACACTCCCTTCGTTGCGTGTGGATGCATTGGTGTCTGAAGGATATCGTATTTCCAGAGCGAAAGCAGCAGCCTGGATCAAAAACGGAAAATGTAAAGTAAATTGGAAAGTTGTCGACCAGCCAGATTATCCCGTTGAGGCAGGAGATTTGATTTCATTGCGAGGTTATGGACGCATCCGTATCATGAGTTTGGACGGACTCACTAAAAAAAGGAGAAATTTGGTTAAAATAGCATCCTTTATCTAGACCAATCTACCTATTTATGGGCGATGCTTATAGAATTTCTGAAGGATATCTGGTAATATTGTCGAATAGAAGAGAATGCAATTTATCCAGGAGGTGCGGATGATGCCGCTAACACCTTACGATATACACAATAAAGAGTTTAAAAGATCATTTCGTGGGTATGATGTTGATGAAGTGAACGATTTTCTGGATCAGATTATTAAAGACTTCGAACTGCTGACCAGGGAAAAATTGGAACTTGAACAACAAGTTGAGGACTTGCAAGCCGAATTGGAACGTGTCATGGAAGGAGAGCAAATGTTCCAAAGCGGCCCCCAACCGGCTTTGCCGCCGCAACAACCGCAGCAGCCGCCGCAACAACAACAATTGCAGCCTCGTTATCAGCAACCGACAGAACCGATGAATGCATTACAACCGTCTGCCGCTGCCCTTACTTCGATGGAACAGAGTATTCACAAATCGATTCGGGTGGCACAGGAAGTGGCCGATGAAGTACGGCTGAATGCGAAGAAAGAAGCAGAACTGATCGTCCAGGAGGCTGAAAAAAATGCCGACCGGATTATCAACGAAGCTTTGCAAAAAGCACGTGCCGTACACAGCGAGCTGCTTGATCTGAAGCAAAAAGCAACTGTTTATCGCGCTCGCTTCCGTACTCTTGTCCAATCTCATCTGGATATTCTGGAAAATTCCGATTGGGAATCTCTTGAGGAATTGGAAAGCAATCTGGAGGAGACCGGAAAGCAATTGGAGCAATATGCTGACCGTACACAAACGCCGGAGTTGCTGATGGATCATCAACAAACACAGGAATTCCGCAATCAGGAATATCATAATCAGGAATACCACAATCAGGAATACCGTAATATGGAAGATCCCAACATGATTGATGAAGTGGCTGCATCCTATATGGAAGAAGAGGACGAGCCTCGCCGGGAACTCAGAAGAACTTCGCGCAAGCTGAAGAAAAAAGCAATGTTCTGATGAAACAACCTTGAACCAACATCCACATTCTCGTGTATAATGAGAACAAGCATATAGGGTTAAAGGTAAGGAAAGGGAAGAGTAGATAGAGGGACTCGCGTTTCAGCGAATTAGGGAGGGTGTAAGCCTAATCCGGGTTTCTATCGAAAATCACCCTGGAACTGTCACCTGAACATAGAGTAAGGTAGACCGCGTCATCCACGTTACGGATGAAACAAGTGGTTCGATTTCGCTTTTTGTCAAATTGAAACCATTAGGGTGGTACCGCGGGAAACCTTCTCGTCCCTAGAGGATGAAGAAGGTTTTTTTTATTTTTGACAAAGGAGTTGATCATATGCCGGATTACAGTAAAACGCTGAATCTGCCCAAAACTGATTTTCCCATGAGGGGCAACTTACCAAATCGGGAACCGGAAATGCAAAAATGGTGGGACGAGATTGATATCTATGGACAAGTACAACAAAAAAGAAAAGGGCAGCCCCGCTTTATCCTGCATGATGGGCCACCTTATGCCAATGGGAATATCCATATCGGGCACGCTTTAAATAAAACGCTGAAAGACTTTATCGTACGGTATAAATCGTTGAAGGGCTTTGATGCACCTTATGTACCCGGATGGGACACACATGGTTTACCGATTGAACATGCGATTGTGACAAAGAAAAAAGTAGACCGCAAAAATGTTGACCCTGTTCAGTTCCGTGAAATGTGTAAAGAGTATGCCCTCTCTTTTATTGAAAGCCAAATAGAACAATTTAAACGGCTGGGTGTACGCGGGGACTGGAATCATCCGTATATCACATTAAAGCCGCAATATGAAGCGGAACAAATCCGCGTCTTTGGGGAAATGGTGAAAAGAGGACACATTTATCGGGGTATGAAGTCTGTTTACTGGTCACCTTCCTCAGAAACTGCTCTCGCAGAAGCTGAGATCGAATACTATGATAAACGCTCTCCGTCCATTTATGTCACTTTTCCGGTAAAAGACGGTAACGGGCTCCTTCCCGAAAACAACACCTATGTGGTTATTTGGACAACAACCCCCTGGACGATTCCGGCCAACCTGGCGATTGCACTGAACGAAGATTTTGATTACAGCCTGGTGCAAACAGGTGAGCGCCAACTGTTGATGGCGGCCGAACTGGTAGATCAGGTGATGAAAACAGCGGAGATCGAAGAATACAAAACGGTTGCTACCTTTAAGGGCAAAGAGTTACAAGGGGTTGTTTGCAGCCATCCGTTCTATGATCGTGAAAGCCCCATCGTCTTTGGCGATCATGTCAATCTGGATGCCGGAACCGGATGTGTTCATACCGCACCCGGACACGGGGAAGAGGATTTCCTGCTGGGACAAAAGTATGATTTAGGTGTCCTTTGTCCTGTGGATGGAAAAGGGGTCTTTACAGCTCAGGCACCTGGCTTTGAGGGCATTTTCTATGAAGACGGGAATAAAGTTGTGACACAAAAACTGGAAGAAGTCGGATGTTTGCTCAAGTTGACATTTATCTCACACCAGTATCCGCATGACTGGCGAACGAAGAAACCGGTGATCTACCGGGCTACGGAACAGTGGTTTGCCTCCATTGACGGCTTCCGCCAAGAAATGTTGGAAGAGATCAAAAAAGTGAAATGGACACCATCCTGGGGAGAAGTTCGCTTGCATAACATGATTGCCGAGCGAGGGGACTGGTGCATTTCCAGACAACGGGTTTGGGGCGTACCGCTGCCCATTTTCTACTGTGAAGAATGTTCAACTCCGCATATCACGGATGAAACGATTGAATATATTGCGGATCTGTTTGCCAAAGAAGGATCTTCTGTCTGGTATGCCAGAGAGGTTAAAGAGCTGATGCCGGAAGGGCAGAGATGTTCCAATTGCAGCAGTGAACGCTTCCGCAAAGAAACTGATATCATGGATGTCTGGTTTGACTCCGGCAGCAGTCATGCAGCAGTTCTGGGGCAACGCGAAGATCTGCGCTGGCCGGCCGACATGTACCTGGAAGGGTCTGACCAATATCGTGGATGGTTTAACTCCTCCTTATCCACTGCTGTTGCCACCAGAGGGCAGGCTCCTTACAAAGAGGTGTTAAGTCATGGTTTTACCCTGGATGGAGAAGGCCGCAAAATGTCCAAATCACTCGGTAATGTGATCGATCCGGCAAAAGTGGTTAAAATGTACGGAGCAGATATCCTGCGCCTGTGGGTCGCTTCTGTCGATTATCAATCTGATGTACGTGTTTCGGATGCGATTCTAAAACAAATCGCCGAGGTGTACCGTAAACTGCGCAACACATTCCGCTTTTTGCTCGGGAACCTGAATGGGTTTGATCCGGATAAAGACCGGGTAGCCTTTAATGAGATGAGCGAGTTGGACCGGTATGCGCTTACCAAACTGCAACGCCTTATCGGACGTGTTACCCGGGCATATGATAAGTATGAATTCCATCAAGTCTACACTTCGGTGCATCAATTCTGTACCGTCTTCTTGAGTCAGTTCTACCTGGATGTGTTGAAAGACCGGCTTTATGTATTGCCGGTTGCTTCACCGGTACGCCGTTCCGCGCAATCTGTATTGTATGAGATGCTGGTCTCCCTGGTAAAAATGGTCAGCCCGTTGATCCCGCACACGGCTGAAGAGGTGTGGAGACATACTCCGGGTGTGAAAGATGTAAGTGTCCAGTTGACACTGTTCCCGGAAGTTAATGAAGAGTTCCTCGATCAGCAGTTGGAAAACAAATGGGACGAGATGCTGCTTGTTCGTGACGAAGTATTAAAAGCACTGGAAGATGCGCGAGCCGCGAAAGTAATCGGCAATTCCCTGGGAGCTTCGGTTGAGTTGACCCCGAATGAAAAGACTTATCAATTGTTAAGTCAAATAGACGAACTGGATCAACTGTTTATCGTTTCCCATGTACATCTTAATCCGCCTGCAAATGAAGTTCCTGCTGATAAAAAAGTGCTGGTGGAAGTGAACGTGGCCGAGGGTGAGAAATGTGAACGATGCTGGGTCATTTCTCCATCAGTGGGGAAACAGGAAGATCACCCCACCCTGTGCGACCGCTGTGCTCCCATTGTGCGTGAGCATTACCCGGAAGCAGGAGTAGGAACAGTATAATTTGATTGATATAGAGATAAAGCTTGGGTGTTCATTAGCCCAAGCTTTATTGCTAAAAAAGAACCGCAAAACAGCGAGGGTTGACTGATATACCCGCTCTGCTTTGACTCAATATGAATTTTATGGGGTGAACCCGAAGCATTTTTCCATTTAGTCATCAAATTCAATATTAATATTTTTGGTTAAATTTGCAGGCTCTTCCTCCTTTGGAAGGCGTATCTCAAGGATATCATTTTTATATATACTCTTTATGCCATCGACATCTGTATTGGATGGGATGGAAATAGTATGTTGGAAATGACGATAAGAATTTTCCACACTAAAATTTCCTTTAACTGTGAGGGTCTGGTTGCAGGTGAAAACTTTAATATTTTTATCTTTGCTTAATCCGGGGATTTTAAAATAAAAAATGATATCATCGTCCGTTTCGTGTTTTTTATACATTTTCACAAATATTCCCTCTCTTCTTTATGTTGATAACCAGTTTCCCTGAAAATATATTATTATTGGCTGTTATAGTTTGACTTGGCTATCTTCCTGATAAAATAAACCAAAAAATCAGATGTTGCCAAATGCGGATCGCCGATCGGAAGAAAGACAAAATTCTGCCTTTCCCACACTGACACACACTTTCATAGAAAAAAGAACCAAACAGTGAGGGGCAATCAGCGTCACCATCTGGTTCATAAATAAATCGATTATCTCCGTTTTGGATGTTTTTTTGTTTGAATGGTTCTCTTTTTCCATAACGCTTTTTCGGCCAATTGTGATTGTTTGTTCTCTTTTCTGGTGAGATAAGCAAGTTCCCTCTGCAGCTTGCAATAGCTGTCAAACCGTTCACGGGAGAGCTTTCCCTCTGTCAGGGCAGCCTGGACGGCACAGCCGGGTTCACGAAGGTGGGTACAATCGTTAAAACGGCATTGTTCAGCCAGAGTATCAATATCCCCAAAGGTTTCATTTAAACCGTCAGGAGCATCCCAAAGCTGCAATTCACGCATCCCCGGGGTATCGATGATGCAGCCTCCGCCGGGAAGGGGAATCAATTCGCGGTATGTTGTTGTATGCCGCCCTTTTCCGTCTTGTTCGCGTACAGATTGAGTCATTTGCCGTTTCTTTCCTGTCAGTTTGTTTGTCAGCGTCGATTTACCGACACCTGAAGAGCCGAGCAATGCCACCGTCTTCCCGCTTTGCAGATAGGGCGCCAACTCTTCCAAACCCATATTTTTTTCGGCACTGATCGTATGGATAGGAACACCGAGAGCAATTGTTTCTACTTCCGCCCGCCTGGCTTCTGCTTGATCACAAAGGTCGCTTTTGTTTAAGACAATCACGGGGGATGCCCCGCTCTCCCAGGCCATCACCAAATACCGCTCCAATCTTCGGATATTGAAATCCTGGTTTAAGGCATGGACTAAAAATACCGTATCAACATTGGTAGCCACCAGCTGTTCATCGTGACCGGTTCCTGCAGCTTTCCTGGAAAAACGGCTGGAACGGGGCAAGACGCGATGAATGGTTCCCCTTTGTTCCTGTTCGCGAACCACCAGTGCAATCCAATCTCCGACACAGGGATAGTCGGTGCGTCGGATCGCTTCATAGCGAAACTTTCCCGAAATCGAAGCCAAAACTTCCCCCTGTCTGGTGATCACGCGATACAGTCTTTGATGCTCCAACAAAACGCGCCCCAGTACATACCCTTCTTCCTTTAATTGTACTTCCAGCAACTCCTGGGTTTTGTTCCATCCATAATTATTTATGTTCAAATTGGATTCCTCCCGGTGGTTTTAATCAACCACAGAGGATCCCTGGTGATTTCAGTTATTCATCAAAGAAGCCCTGTGGTTTAGCAGATCATCACTTTTTCGGCAAATAAGGTTTCAGTCATAGCCATCACTCCTTTAATGAACCAAGTATCGACTGAATCGTCTAAAATTAGCTTACCACAAAGTAGAGAATTTTTTAACCGGCCGGACCATCCCCAAAATCCCTTCCCCTAACACACACTTTCACAGAAAACGCAACACCTGACTGCATTGTGCGCAGCCAGGTGTCGCTTGTGGATTTGAATGATTTATGAAGACTGACATGCTGTTATGAAGCGGCAAATCGTTTTGAGTCCTTTTGATCAGCCGGGCTCTTTTTAAGGTAAGAAAGAAGGAAAAGAACAAGGATGACGCTGAGGCTGATGATCGAGCTGGTTATATTTTTTATATTTAATAACACCATTCCGAGAATGACAGATAAAGAAACAACAGCAAAAATAGTTGCATAAGGATAAAAACGAGTTTGGTAAGACGGAGTGACTGGATATTTGGAACGTACTTTCAACTGGGCAAGACAAATGGTAATCCAGACAAACAGGACAGTAAATCCCGGAATTCCCATTAAATATTGGAAAACATGTTCGGGAGTCATAAATGCGGCCCATGAACCAATAAATAAACTAATGCCGCTTACGAGCAGTCCGTAAGAGGGGACTCCTTTTTTGGAAAGTCGTGTGAATACAGATGGTGCTTCTCCGTCTTTTGCCAGGGAATAGAGCATTCTTGATGTGGCATACATTCCGGAATTGGCAGCGGAGACGACCGCAGTTAACAACACCAGATTCATGACATGTGCAGCCCCCTTAAGTCCCACCGAGGACAACACCTGAACGAAAGGACTCCCATGATCCCCTATTTCATTCCACGGAAGCAGCCCGCAAATCACAAGAATCGGCAATACATAAAAGAGACAAACTCTCCAGACCACCCCTCTGATAATCTTCGGCAAAACGCGCTCCATGTCTTTTGCTTCCCGGAGTGTTAAGCCGATCAGTTCCGTGCCTCCATAGGAAAAAATAACAATGAGCAAGGAAGAGAAAACTCCTGTCCATCCCATAGGAAAAAAGCCGCCATGTGAAGTATAATGTTGTAATTGAGGGGCGCTGTCCGCCGCCCCAATGCCAAGTAAAAGTGAACTTCCGATGATAATA
This sequence comes from Paenactinomyces guangxiensis, assembly GCF_016055185.1. Taxonomy (GTDB): domain Bacteria; phylum Bacillota; class Bacilli; order Thermoactinomycetales; family Thermoactinomycetaceae; genus Paenactinomyces; species Paenactinomyces guangxiensis. The sequence continues at coordinate 62,988 of NZ_JAECVR010000003.1, read as the reverse complement.
AACAGAATGAGCGTTGTCACTTTAATGCCGGATAGCCAAAACTCAATTTCCCCGAAAAAGCGGACACTGGCTACATTTACGACCAGGATACAGATGGCCACGATAAGACTGAGAAACCAGACGGGTAGCTCGGGAAACCAGTATTGTAAAAAGCTGCCTGCTGCTACGATCTCTACGGCCATAACTAAGACCCAATTGACCCAGTACAACCAACCCATGACAAACGAGACATGGGATCCAAATGCTTTATTAATAATTCCGCGCAGATCTGTTTGTGTGTAAACCCCGGCCATTTCTGCCATTGCTCCCATAACGAGAAACAATAACAAGCCGGCAAACAGATAAGCGAAAATGACTCCCGGACCCGCAAGGGACAATGAATCTGCACTGCCTTTAAAAATTCCTGCTCCAATTGTTCCCCCGATCGCCATCATTCGTATGTGCCGGGGAGATAAACCACGTTTTAATTGTTCAGACATTTTCAGTTCCAGCTCCTCACTTTAATACAAAAAAGCATAACAGCAATAAAGGAATAAGAAAAGGTTAATTAAAAATTTAATTGAATTCAGAAAAAATATAAAACGATTTTAGCCCTTTGTTTGATACCACTGTATAACGCTTTTATGTATTCATTACCATTAGCGTTGTGGTGACATGAAAATGGTTTAACAGGACAATCTAAAAAACAAAACGAAATAAAAAAGGTCCTTAATGGATGCCTGGTACATGGAGAACCATTGGATGGAGGCTAAAGGAGATGAATCAACAGCAGCGAAACCAGCTGTATCAACAACTGATTGAAGAAAAAAAACAGGTTGAACAGCGTTTAAAGCAAACAGATGATTATGGCTTGGAAATAGGGATGAATGATTCTCTCGGTGAATTATCCGGTTATGACAATCATCCGGCTGACCTGGGTTCGGAAATGTACGAACGGGGAAAGGATCTTGCTTTAAACGATAAAGATGAACATCACTTACAGGACATCAATCGTGCCTTAAAACGGATGGAAACGGGTGAATACGGGTTGTGTAAAGTATGTCATCAAGAAATCCCCTTTGAGCGGCTTGAGGCTGTTCCCACTACTGAGTATTGTCTTGAACATTACCCGGACAAACACCCGTCTGCCCGCCGCCCTGTGGAAGAACGGTCAACCAGTTATGATTTATATTTTTTGGATAACCGAAATTATAATGCCTATGATGCCGAGGATGCCTGGCAAGAAGTGGAGCAGTACGGGACTTCTAACCCGCCCGATTATTTCGCGGAAGGGCGCAACTATAATGAACTCACCATCGATCATAATGAACAGCGGGGATATATTGATCTGGTTGAGGGTTTTTCCATTGCTGACATTGACGGTCATACAGATGATATTACCGAGATCACCCACAACCAGGCATACCGGCAAAAAGACCAGGAAGAGGCCCTGGAAGAAACAGATACAGATTTCACCGGAGATTGGGATACTACCGTTTAGCCGTTAACTTGTGCTAAGTTCAGCGGCTGTGCTACAATCAGATGGAAAAATGTTGATGTTTGACTGCGGGAGACAGGAGGAGGACGCTTGAGATATTTTTTTACCACATTGATCATCTTGATCGCAGATCAGTGGACCAAATGGCTGGTTGTAAAACATATGTCTCTTTTTCAATCGATTCCGGTTATCGACGAATTTTTTCATATTACCTCCCACCGGAATCGCGGTGCAGCATTTGGGATTTTGGAAAATCAGCAATGGCTTTTTATCACCATCACATTTATTGTGATCATGATTATTTTGTACTACCTCTGGCAATTAAAAAGTGAACGGCCGTGGATGTCTTTTTCATTTGCCCTCATTCTCGGGGGAGCTGTCGGTAATTTGATTGACCGGATCAAGACCGGTGAAGTGGTTGACTTTTTAGATTTTCGCTTTGGTACTTATAACTTTCCGATTTTTAACGTGGCGGATTCAGCTATTGTGGTAGGGGTTTGTATTCTGGTTCTGATCACCTTATTCAGTTCCGAAGTTGAGTCAAACGAAAAGTTATCCGAAGCGAGTGACTCCTGATGGAAGATTCGTTAGACATCTTGAAGCATCATGAATGGCAAGTACCGGAGAACCTGGCAGGGACCCGTCTGGACAAAGCGATTGCTTTATACAATGAAGAATGGTCCCGTGTCCGCGTTCAGGAGTGGATCAGGGATGGACTCGTACGCGTCAATGGCAGTGCGAAAAAGGGAAATTACCGTTTAAAGCATGGGGAAACGGTTGAGATTCAAGTTCCTCCGGCAGAAGAGCTGCAAGTTATAGCGGAACCGATCCCTCTGGATATCCGCTACGAGGACGAGGATGTTCTGGTTGTGAATAAGCCGAGAGGAATGGTGGTTCATCCCGGCCCCGGAAATCACACCGGGACGCTGGTTAATGCCTTGCTTGCCCATTGTAAAGATGAGTTATCCGGAATTGGGGGCGTTGCCCGTCCGGGAATTGTTCATCGGATTGATAAAGATACATCAGGCTTGTTGATGATCGCTAAAAACGATCTGGCCCATCAATCTTTGGTGGCCCAATTAAAAGAACACTCCGTGGAGAGGGTTTATCTGGCGGTAGTACATGGATTAATTCCCCATGAAAATGGAACGATTGAAGCCCCGATCGGAAGAGATCCCGTTCACCGTCAACGAATGGCGGTTGTTCACAAAAACAGCAAGCATGCGGTAACTCATTTTACCGTGCGTGAGCGTTTTGCCGGGACAACATTGATCGAGTGCCGCCTGGAAACGGGGCGAACACATCAGATCCGCGTTCATATGAAATATATTGGGTTTCCGCTTGTCGGGGATCCCGTATATGGGCCAAAGAAAAATATTTATCCGATTGAGGGGCAAGCCCTGCATGCACAAGTGATCGGATTTGCCCATCCGCGAACTGGAGAGCAAATCCGCATCGAAGCAGAGCTTCCCCGGGACATGGAGCGGTTGTTGCAAACTTTGCGCTCCCAATCATAATTTCATTTGACAACCTCTTTAAAGTAGGTCATAATAACATCTAGTGATGATAGAACCTTTAAATCCAGTCCGGAGAGGCTGGCAAGGGCACGGATGATTTTAGATAGGTGAAAACTGCCTATGTGCTTCTTGTCCAGTTGCGGACAAGAAGCTTTTTTTATCTTCCGGCCTGAACAGAATCGAAAGGAGCAGAGGGATGGGAGTCGGAAAAACGATCTTGGACGAGGCGGCTATACGTCGGGCGTTGACCCGGATTGCGCATGAAATTTTAGAACGCAACAAAGGCGTTCAAGATTGTTTATTGGTAGGGATTAAAACCAGAGGCATTTATCTTGCCAGACGACTTGGGGACCGCATCCGGCAGATTGAGGGCCGAAGCATCCCTATTGGGGAGTTGGATATCACCCTGTACAGAGACGATCTGACTGAAAAACATCCGCACCCGCAAATAAAAGACACGCAAATACCGGATATAAACGGAAAAAAGGTCATTCTGGTTGATGATGTACTTTATACGGGCCGAACGGTAAGGGCGGCGATGGATGCCCTCATCGATCACGGCCGGCCCCAGATGATCCAGCTTGCAGTACTCATTGACCGCGGGCACCGTGAATTGCCGATTCGTCCTGATTATATTGGTAAAAATGTACCTACTTCCAGAAATGAATCCGTTTCTGTAACACTGACGGAAGTGGATGACGGACAAGATAAAGTTTGCATAAAAACAAATGAATAGTCCCCTTTTAAGACGGTCCCGTGAGGCCGGCAAAGGGAAAACGCACGCTTTAATGGGTGAATTGCGTCTCTTTGCCGTACGGGCAAGGAGATTTTTTTTACCTTCATGATGGAAAAGGAGTGAAAAAAATGAACAAACATCAATTCATCCGCATGGATGTTCATGAAAGACCAAAGTTATGGAAATGGATCGCTCTCAGTTTTCAACACCTCTTTGCCATGTTTGGTTCAACGATCCTGGTTCCTGTTTTAACGGGTTTAAGTCCGTCCGTCACCCTGATGGCAAGCGGAATCGGTACAATCGCTTATTTAATTGTAACCCGTGGCAAAGTTCCCGCCTACCTCGGTTCTTCTTTCGCCTTTATCGTTCCGATTATTACCGTTTCTCAGGGCGGGAAACACATTGGGGAAGCATTATTCGGCTGCCTGCTGGTCGGGATTATGTACGGGGTGGTGGCACTCTTTGTCTACCGCTTTGGAGTGAAGTGGCTCGATTATATCCTGCCTCCGGTCGTCATCGGTTCTGTAGTGATCGTGATCGGCCTGGCACTGGCTGGGACTGCCGTCGATATGGCCAGCATGAAAGATGTTGTTCAGCAGATGCCCCGGTCAGCGGCGGAATGGCAGCACTTGGACGGTTCTATTAAAAATGTGGATACGGAGCACGGGAAGATTACTATGCATGTATACTCTCTGGAAAACTTCGGAGTAGCCCTGGCGACACTGGGAATCTCCATTATCGCAAGTCTGTTTTTCCGCGGATTTCTGAATATCATCCCCATTTTGATCGGAATTATCGGTGGTTATATCGTTGCCTATTTTACCGGGATGGTTGATTTTACGGCGGTTCAGCAGGCGAAATGGTTTGATCTTCCACAATTCACGGTCCCAACTCCCTCCTGGAAAGCGGCACTGGTCATCCTGCCGGTGATCCTGGCGGTTCTTGCTGAACACATTGGACATTTAGTGGTGACCGGTACCATTATGGATCGGGATTTAACAAAAGATCCGGGTCTGCACCGCTCTTTGCTCGGGGATGGAATCGCCACCTCCATCGCTGCTTTGCTCGGCGGACCTCCAACGACAACCTACGGTGAAAACATCGGAGTGATGGCAATCACTCGCATTTTTAGCGTATGGGTGATTGGCGGCGCCGCTGTACTGGCGATCGGCTTATCTTGTGTCGGAAAGTTAGCAGCACTGATTCAAACAATACCCACTCCGGTGATGGGTGGGGTGTCCATCCTCCTATTCGGCATTATCGCTTCCGCCGGGTTGCGCATGTTGATCGAAAATCGCATTGATTTCAATGACCGGCGCAACCTGGTGATTGCTGCGGTTGTTCTTGTGATCGGAATCGGGGGCGCTGTGCTCAGATTTGCGGACATTCACCTTGAACTGGAAGGAATGGCGCTTGCAACAGTGGTCGGGATTGTCCTCAACCTTGTCTTGCCGAAACAGAAGGAAGAAAAAGAGACATACGCCAGGGTTGGGGCGGCGTAATACAAAACATTTATGCCGGGATGGAAGTCGATGAAAGTTTAATCTTGCCGGGGAAGCAGAAATCTGGGGAGCGAACAGAATTCTGCCTTCCCCCTTAGACACACACTTTCACAGAAAAAGGTGATGGAACATGGCTACACAACCACTGATTCGTTCTGACCACTTGTTTGATACGGTGGAGCTCAGCAAGTGGGAATTGGAGCAGATCATGGAGAGAGCCGCCTTTTGGGAAAAAAACTGGCGGCCGGGACAAGCCCCTTTTGCCGGCCGGTTTGCGGCAAATTTATTCTTTGAACCAAGTACCCGCACCCGGTTTTCCTTTGAGATCGCCGAGAAAAAATTAGGCCTTCATGTCCTCAACGTAAATATGGAGGAGTCAAGTACAACCAAAGGGGAATCGCTTTGCGATACAGTTAAAACGTTATCTGCATTAGGTGTGGAAGTTGTCACAGTGCGCCACCGGGAGCCGGAAGCCATTCAAGAACTGTTAACAGAGGATACCGGCTGTAAGATTATCAATGCAGGGGCAGGCAAAATGGCTCATCCCACCCAGGCGTTATTGGACCTCTACACGATGAAAAAGCATTTTGGCAGCCTGTCCGGGTTAAAAGTAGCCATGATCGGAGATATCAAGCACAGCCGTGTGGTCCGTTCCAATTGCTGGGCCCTGGGAAAATTCGGGGTACAGGTCATCTTTAGCGGACCGGAGTCCATGAGAGATCACGAGTTGGAAAAAATCGCCTCCTATCTGCCTTTTGAAGAAGCAATTCGTGAAGCTGATGTGGTGATGATGCTCAGAGTTCAATTGGAGCGCCATCATGAACAATTATTTGTTTCGGCAGGCGAGTACTTTAAAAACTATGGCTTAAGCATTGAACGATTCCAAACCATGAAACCGGACGCGATCATCATGCATCCGGGCCCGGTCAATCGGAATGTGGAAATTTCCGATGAGCTGGTGGAACATCCCCGTTCAAAAATTTTCGCACAAAAAACAAATGGGGTTTTTATTCGGATGGCTGTTCTAGAACGAGCTTTAGGGGGAGTACAAAGATGAAAAAATTGTTAAAAAATGGGTGTGTTCTGGATCCGGTTTCAGATGATTTAATAGAGATAGATATTTTGATAGAAGGAACATATATAAAAAAAATCGATACTCATCTTCCCGTCAATGATCCGGATGCAGAAGTTATCGACCTTTCGGGAAAGTTTGTCTCGCCGGGCTTGATCGATATGCATGTCCATTTCCGTGAGCCCGGTTTTGAAAAAAAAGAAACCATTGCCTCCGGAACCCGTGCAGCAGCCAGAGGCGGATTTACTACGGTGGCTTGTATGCCCAATACCCGTCCGGTCACAGACTCAGTGGAAGTGGTGCGGGAGATCCTCGCAAAAGCTGAGCAGGCAGGCTGTGCGCGTGTACTTCCATACGGAGCGATTACGGTGCGGGAATTAGGGCAGGAACTGACCGATATGGCGGCCTTAAAAGCAGCCGGGGTCATCGGAGTGACGGACGACGGCGTCGGAATCCAAAGCAGCAAAATGATGAAAGAAGCGATGCGCAAGGCCTGTCAGGTCGGATTGCCCGTAGTGGCTCACTGTGAAGATGACACCCTGGCCAAAGGCGGTTGTGTCCATGACGGAACGTTTGCCAGCCGTTACCACTTGCAGGGAATCCCGAGCGAGGCGGAATCTATCCATGTAGGCAGAGATATTCTGCTGGCTGAAGATATCGGAGTTCACTATCATGTGTGCCATATCAGTGCAGAACAGTCAGTGCGTTTAGTTCGTGAAGCAAAGTCGCGGGGGCAAAAAGTAACGGCAGAAGTGACACCGCATCATCTGCTCTTATGTGATGAAGATATACCGGAACCAAACGCCCTCTGGAAAATGAATCCCCCGTTGCGCTCAAGAAAGGATCGTGAGGCGCTGATTGAAGGACTCAAAGACGGGACCATCGATATCATCGCTACCGATCATGCCCCTCACACCGCAGCGGAAAAGGCAATGGGAATGGAGCGGGCACCTTTTGGAATCGTGGGGCTGGAAACAGCTTTCCCGCTGTTATACACGCATCTGGTTCTAAAAGGGGTACTCACCCTGGCAGAGCTGATCGATAAAATGACCCGAAAACCGGCTCAAATCTTCGGATTGCCATACGGGGTTCTTGCAGAAGGGCTGCCGGCCGACCTGACAGTGATCGATCTGGAGGAAGAACGGGCAATTGATCCGGATACATTCCTGTCCAAAGGGCGGAATACTCCTTTTGCCGGATGGAAAGTAAAAGGTTGGCCGGTACTCACGATCATGAATGGAAACATAACCTGGAATCAGGCGGACACTGCTTTAACGTTTGGTGATTTTGAATAGAGATGTGAATGGTGCAGGAGGAATCAATATGAAAGCAAGGTTGTTATTGGAAGATGGAACCCTGTTTACCGGTACTTCTTTCGGAGCAGAAGGACAATCAATCGGGGAAGTTGTTTTTAACACCAGCATGACCGGTTACCAGGAAGTTTTAACCGATCCGTCTTACTGTGGTCAAATCATTACCATGACCTATCCGTTGATTGGGAACTACGGATTATCCCGTGATGATTATGAATCATTGCGGCCTTATGCCCACGGATTCATCGTGCGGGAACACGCCGAATTTGCCAGCAACTGGCGCAATGAGTACTCAATCAGCTACTTTCTAAAGGAGTACGGAATCCTCGGTATTTCCGGAATTGACACGCGGATGTTGACGCGAAAAATCCGCTTGCACGGAACAATGAAAGGTATCATTACAACAGGGAATGAACCTCTTGAAGAATTAAAGGAGCGCTTGAACACCCCGCTCATGCATGACCAGGTAGCCCGGGTCAGCACAAAGAGCATTCACATCTCGCCCAGCTTTGGGAAGCGCGTGGTACAGATGGACTTCGGGGCCAAACACAATATTCAGCGCGAATTGGTGGAACGCAACTGTGCAGTGATTTCCGTTCCCTACAATACGACGGCAGAAGAAATTTTACGGTTTCGTCCCGATGGCGTGATGCTCTCCAACGGACCGGGGGACCCGAAAGATGTGCCGGAAGCAATCGAAACGATCCAACAATTGCTCGGTAAAGTTCCGTTGTTTGGAATTTGTCTGGGCCATCAGTTGCTTGCCTTAGCCTGCGGCGCAGACACGGAAAAGATGAAGTTTGGGCATCGTGGCGGAAATCATCCTGTGAAAGAACTGGCTACCGGACGTTCTGTGATCACTTCGCAAAATCACGGCTACGCTGTCAGTCCGGATTCAGTCAAAGGTACAGAGCTTACCGTTAGCCATGTTGCTCTCAACGATGGAACGATTGAAGGACTCCAGCATCAAAAACTGCCGGCCTTCTCTGTCCAGTACCATCCGGAATCTGCGCCGGGACCGCTGGATTCCGGCTACCTGTTTGACCGTTTTATTGAACTGATGGACTCGTGTGCACGGAAGGGAGAATGTAATTATGCCTAAAGATCCCACATTGAAGAAAATCCTTGTGATCGGCTCCGGTCCCATTGTGATCGGCCAGGCGGCCGAATTTGACTATGCCGGTACGCAAGCCTGCCAGGCATTAAAAGAAGAAGGGATCGAAGTTGTTCTGGCCAATAGCAATCCGGCAACAATTATGACAGATACCAACATGGCCGACCGTGTTTATATTGAACCGTTGACTCCGGAGTTTATTACCCAGGTGATCCGCAAAGAACGCCCGGATGGTCTTCTGCCGACACTGGGGGGACAGACGGGGCTTAACCTTGCTGTTGAACTGGCGAAGCAAGGGGTTCTGGAAAGAGAAGGGGTACGCCTCCTGGGAACCGATTTGCGTGCGATTACCTGCGCTGAAGACCGTGAGCAATTTCGCAGTTTGATGAAAGAGATTGGAGAGCCCGTGCCGAACAGTGCCATTGTCAACACCGTAGAAGAGGCAGTTGACTTTGCCGGTCGGAACGGTTACCCGGTGATTGTTCGCCCGGCTTATACCCTGGGGGGAACAGGCGGCGGCATTGCGAACAATGAAGATGAACTGAAGGAGATCGTGGAGAATGGTCTCCGCTACAGCCCGATTACCCAGTGCCTGATTGAACAAAGCATCGCCGGCTACAAAGAGATTGAGTATGAAGTGATGCGGGATGCTGCCGATAATTGCATCGTCGTCTGCAACATGGAAAACTTTGACCCGGTTGGTGTACACACGGGAGACAGTATTGTTTTTGCGCCAAGCCAGACTTTATCTGATCGCGAGTATCACATGCTGCGCTCATCGGCACTGAAAATTATTCGTGCGCTGGATATCCGCGGCGGATGTAATGTCCAGTATGCCCTGAACCCTTACAGTTTTGAATATCATGTGATTGAAGTAAACCCGAGGGTGAGCCGTTCCAGTGCTCTGGCATCGAAAGCGACAGGTTATCCGATTGCCCGGATTGCTGCGAAGATTGCGATTGGCTATACCCTGGATGAATTAAAAAATCCGGTTACAGGTCAAACATATTCCTGTTTTGAACCGACGCTGGATTATGTGGTGAGCAAAATTCCACGCTGGCCCTTTGACAAATTTGTTTCTGCCAACCGCAGGCTGGGCACCCAGATGAAAGCGACCGGAGAAGTAATGGCGATCGGACGTACGCTGGAAGAATCCCTGCTGAAAGCGATTCGCTCACTGGAAATCGGGTTGGATTATTTTGATCTACCGGAGGCAGCCAGCCTGTCAGATGAACAGATCAGGGAACGACTGTCTCGTGCGGATGATGAACGTCTCTTCTTGCTCGGAGAATGGTTCCGCCGCGGACATTCGCTGGAGGAAGCGTATCAGTTGACCAGCATTGACCGCTTTTTCCTGTACAAAATCGAGCGTATCATCAAGTTTGAACAGGTATTGCAAGAAGTGGGTGAATGGAGCGAAGAATTGTTGCTGGAAGCAAAACGAATGGGCTTGACTGATCGGACGATCGGGCGCCTGAGCGGGCTTTCAGAGAAAGAAGTTGCAGCCCTCCGCCGGCAATTTGGCATCAAACCGGTTTATAAAATTGTAGATACTTGTGCGGCGGAGTTTGAAGCAGAAACTCCTTATTACTACTCCACTTATGAACAAGAAGATGAAGTGGTCAAAACCGGTAAGAAAACAGTTCTGGTACTGGGATCAGGGCCGATCCGCATCGGGCAGGGGGTAGAGTTTGACTACGCAACGGTTCATGCGATCTGGGCGATTCGCCAGGCGGGCCTGGAAGCAGTCATTATCAATAATAACCCTGAGACCGTATCCACTGACTTTAACACCTCCGACCGTTTGTACTTTGAACCGCTGTATAAAGAAGATGTCATGAACATCATTGAGAAAGAAAATCCTTTTGGGGTGATCGTCCAGTTTGGCGGACAAACAGCACTTAATCTGGCGCGCGACTTGCGTGAAGAAGGGATTCAAATTCTCGGCACCTCCCTGGAACAGATTGATCGGGCTGAGGATCGGGAAAAATTTGAAAAGTTGCTGAGCGAAAACAAAATCGCCCAACCTCCGGGTGCCGCGGTCACTTCTGTTGAAGCAGCAGTTGAAACAGCTTCCCGATTGGGATATCCGGTTCTGGTTCGCCCTTCTTATGTTCTGGGTGGACGGGCGATGGAGATCGTCTATTCAGAAAAAGAACTGCGTTCCTATATGGAAGCAGCAGTAAAAGTAAACCCGGAACACCCTGTACTGATCGACCGCTATCTTCTGGGAAAAGAACTGGAAGTGGACGCAATCTGCGATGGAGAAGAGGTATTGATTCCGGGAATTATGGAGCATATTGAGCGGGCCGGGGTTCACTCGGGAGACTCCATTGCCGTCTATCCGCCACAGACGATCGCGAACGAGCAAAAACAGCGCTTGGTGGAGATCACTGCGAAAATTGCCAAGTCCCTTGATACCAGAGGGCTGATAAACATTCAGTTCGTTCTTCATAAAGGTGAAGTTTATGTACTGGAAGTAAATCCGCGTGCTTCACGGACTGTACCGTTTCTGAGTAAAGTGACTGGTATTCCGATGGCGCAAGTGGCAACCAATATCATGCTGGGGGACTCGCTGAAAGAACAGGGCTATGAGGGCGGCTTATGGCCGGAAAGCCCGGAAGTGGCGGTAAAAGTACCGGTCTTCTCTTTTGCCAAATTGCGCAGCGTGGATATCACCCTTGGACCTGAAATGAAATCAACCGGTGAAGTGATGGGCCGCGACCGCGACTATGCACGTGCTGTTTACAAAGGTTTGCTGGCAGCCGGCATTTCCCTGCCCCGTTTTGGTACGGTTGTGGCTACTTTGGGAGATAAGGAGAAAGAAGAAGCGATTCCGCTCATGCGCCGCTTCTATCAACTCGGTTACCGCATCATCTCCACCAGCGGGACGGCGAAGGTTCTGGAAGAAGCCGGGTTGCCGGTGGAGCGGATCAATAAGCTGAAAGAAGGCTCGCCACATATCCTTGATTTAATTCGCCAGGGAGAAGCTGATCTGGTAGTGAACACTTGGACCCGCGGCAAAACACCTCAGCGGGACGGCTTCCGCATCCGCCGTGAAGCTGTGGAACACGGTATCGCTTGCTTAACCTCTCTGGATACAGTGGACGCATTGCTGACCACACTGGAATCGATTCACATGAATGCGGAGCCGATCAACAAGCCTTCTGTTCCCCGCCGCAAAAAAATGGGTGAACCGGTGTTTATCTGATTCGGATGGCTCAGGAGGATACGGATGGAGAGAACAAATGTTGACATGCATAACCGGGTAATCATTGCCCTTGATTTTCCGGCTGCTCAAATGGCAGAGCAGTTTCTTGATCATTGGCGTGGAGAACAGAAGCCTTTTATTAAGGTAGGCTATCAGCTCTTTTATTCGGCAGGCCCCCAGTGGATTGCGAAACGGAAAGAAGAAGGATACCCTATCTTTCTAGATCTAAAATTGCACGATATTCCCAACACAGTCGCAAAAGGAATTGAGTCCCTCGGACGCCTGGGGATTGACTTCCTCACCATTCATGCCAGCGGGGGAAGAACCATGATCGAAGCGGCCCGGTTGGCAGCTGAAGCAACAGCCGGCCGGGAGAGAATGAAGCTGCTGGCGGTGACTCAACTGACCAGTACAGATCAGCAAATGTTAAATGAAGAGATTGGAATCCCGGGTACGGTAGAGGAGTGTGTCAGCCGTTATGCTCAGTTTGCCCAAAAGGCCGGAGCGGACGGAGTGATTTGTTCAGGACAGGAAGTATCCCGTGTCAAACAGGCAACATCTCCGTCTTTCCTTGCGGTCACTCCGGGCATTCGGCCCTTGGGCAAGGATGTCCAGGATCAAAAAAGAGTGGTAACTCCAGCGAGAGCGATCAGGGATGGGGCCGACTATCTTGTGGTAGGCCGCCCCATTACCCGGTCCGCTGATCCCGTGAAATCATTTTGGGCGATTGTAGAAGAAATCCAACAGCTAGGAGTGGGATTTGATGAATAAAGAGTGGAATTTAGACGAGGCGATCAGACGTACCGGTGTATTAAAGGAAGGGCATTTTCTTCTCACCTCCGGCCGCCATAGCGCCCAATATATGCAGTGCGCACAACTTCTGCAATATCCCGGCGATGCTGAAGCAGCCGGACAAGCTTTAGCTGCTCTTTTCCGCGATGAGCAGGTGGATGTGGTCGTCGGTCCTGCACTCGGGGGTGTCATCATTGCGCACGAAGTAGCGCGCGCTTTAGGCGTCCGCTGTCTTTTCGCCGAACGCAAAGAAGGCAAAATGGAACTGCGCCGCGGCTTTGCCGTCCAACCAGGCGAACGTGTCCTGGTGATCGAAGATGTAGTCACCACCGGTGGCTCCGTTCAGGAGGTCGTAAACTTACTTGAGGCAAAGGGCGCTAAAATAGCCGGAATCGGTTCCATCGTGGACCGCAGTGGCGGAAAAACTCCGTTTCAATATCCCTACCGTGCCTTAACCGCTATAGAGATTCAAAGTTACACATCTGAGGATTGTCCGCTCTGCAAGGAAGGTTTGCCGGCAGTAAAACCAGGCAGCCGTGCAACGGTAAACGGTTAATCTGATAAAGACTGTAAAAGAATAGGTCCCCGAATGGAATGGGGGCTTATTGTTTATTAAATAATAGCTTTTCCTCAAACTCTTTCTATTGATTCTTTTTGCAGCAGGTCAGTCACTTTTTATGCATCTATCAAACCGCTAGCGGATAACGCCTGCCCAGATCATCCGTTGTATAAACTGAATGGGAATTGTTTGAACGAGATAGAGATTGGTTGTCATGAATATAATCTCCTCATCTGGTTAGTTTAAGTTCTAAACTTAATAGATATGATAATTGTAGTTTTATTGCGAAGAGAATATTATCATAGCTTATTCTGTTGTAACGGGTTAATTACTGTATGAAAACAAAAGTTAATAATTATGCTACAAAAAATTTCATTTAGAAGTAGGTGAAACACACTTTAATAGAGAATTATTAAAATAGTTTTAGCACACAACTGGAAAGAGGGGAAAGAATGGTTAAAATGCTTGTTTTATTTAGCCAGCCTGAGGACCCTGAAGCGTTTGATGATATCTATTTTAATGAGCATGTACCTAAAATCATGAAAATACCAGGCTTGCAAAAAGCCGAGTTCACACGGTTATCCTCATCACCTTTACTGGCATTGCAGGGCGGTGACTTTACGCCTCCGTACTATTTACAAGTAGACCTGATTTTTAAAGATGCCGAGAACTTTCAGCAGGCTATGTTATCTCCGGAAGGGCAGGAAGCGGTTGCACATGTGCTGCAATTTGCGACCCCGATCATTAATGTAATGATTGGCGAAACTTTTACACTTACCAAAGATAAATATTCCCCCGGCAATCATCTTAGGATCCTAAAATAAACCCAGCCAGTAAATACAGCCGGGTTTTGTATATGAAATCAGGTTTTACACAAGATCTCAGCAGATGAAAGGGATGTTGGAAAGGTGTATTTTTCCAAATTATTAAATTTGAATCTTATGCTTGGTGACAGATAAACCATTTTGTGCCCTCCGGCTCTGTCTGTGCGGATGGGGGGGAGAGTTTTCTTCCTTTTTTAGGGCAATTTCAATTCTTTTCTCGTTTCCTTGATCTGATGGATATGTCTTTTTTCATGCAAAGGAATGAATTCGGTCCATTGCTTTATGCTTAAGCGCCCAAAGCCCGGGTGGGGGAGGGCTCTCTTTTCCGACAGTTCGGGGTCAAGGTTTTCCATTGCTTCAAGCAGTTGGTGGCGGGACTTATCCAGTTTTACTTTTAAGCTTTCCAGGGACTGAAAGTTGGTTTTCGGTTCCAGGGCGGGATTGGGTACCTTTATTTTGACAGAGCGATTCAAAACCCTGTCAATGGGTTTCACTTCATACGGCTGGTCACTTTCATCATATAAACCATGTTTTATTTGTGAAGCGACCGCTCTCTCCACCAGATACAGATGCTCTAAAACCTGGGCAATGGTCCACTTCTCCGCTGATACCCGCTGGTTTAACTCCTCGTCAGACAAGCCGGAGACAGCATCCCACAATTCCTCACGAACTTTTGTCATTTCGAGCATCCTTTTCCCCTCCTCGGTAGTGTCCTCTACTGAATTCTCCAATTTCAACATCAGCTCCTTCTACTTTCTTCGCTTTCATTTTTGCGGATCTTTTGTGATGGTTTAAATGCCGGGGTTGCCTCTCCTTATTCTTCCAGATTCTTTCTGTTTAACAATTCCTGTATGACCTCTTCGTCAGGAGTGACAAACAAAGTTTGTTGATTTTCGTAGATAACAAATCCGGGACGGGCACCTGACGGTTTTTTTACATGTTTAATTAAAGTGAAGTCAACGGGTACCTGGCTGGAATCGCGGGCTTTGCTGAAATAAGCGGAAAGCATGGCTGCCTCTTTAAGAGTGGTTTCACTAACGTTCCTGGTCCGTATAACCACGTGCGAACCCGGTATGTCTTTGGTGTGCAGCCAGGTATCGGTCGGTGATGCCAGCTGGTGAGTAAGATAATCATTCTGCTTATTGTTTCTGCCCACTAAAATAATTGTACCGTCTGAGGAATAAACGGTCGTGGGCGAAGGGATTCCTTTTTTCTTGCGCCTATGCTTTTGCGGACGGGCCTTGAGCCAGCCTTCTTCCTCTAATTCTTCCCGAATCTGTTCTACTTCACGGAGTGAGGAGTTTTCCAACTGTACCAGCACGGATTCCAAATACTGATTTTCTTCTCCGGCTCTTTGAATCTGTTCGATATTCCATTTTTTAGCAGCTTTCATCTTGTTATACTTTTTAAAATAGCGCTGCGCATTTTCGGAAGGAGTTAATGTCGGATCCAATCGGATCGTTAATTGCGGACTTTCCGGGTCGTAATAATTGGTCACCTGTACCTCTTGATCCCCGCGGCGAATCTGGTGGAGATAGGCGGTGAGCAGTTCGCCGCGGATACGGTACTCTTCCGCACGCTCCGATTCAGCTAATTCTTTGCTTAAGATGTCTATTTTTTTCCGGTTTTTCTCAATCTCATTTTTCAGCTTCCGGATAAGGTCATGTGTCTGTTGCCGGACACGGTCCCGTTCGGCTTTGCCACGAAAGAAGGTTTCCAGGCAGTCACTCATTGATGCAAAGGTTCGGATTTCTCCTTTCAAATGGGTGAGCGGCCAGACGGAGAAAACACTTTTGCCTTTACTCCGGATGATTGACGGCTGGTATTGATGCAGGCGAACTTTGGTGATCACATCATGAAAGGACTCCCACAATCGCTCCCGGCTGCCCAGGCCGGCCTGATGAACAATTTCTCTGGCCACCAGAGGGCCGATACCTGTAAAGCGATTCATGATCTGTTTATCCAGACGGCCGCTATTGTAGTCGAATCCGGCGATAAATGTCTTTGGATCCACTTCCATGGGATTCAGCTTGTTTTGTTTCGGGGGCGCCATGTAAGTGATTCCCGGCAAGACTTGCCGATACTGGCTGATTGCATGGGTGACCCGCCGAATACCGTCAAAAATGGCTCCTGTTTCGGGATTGACAAGAATAATATTGCTATGCCGCCCCATAATTTCAATTACCAGTCTGCGCGGGACTTCATCGCCGAGATCATTACGGGTGAGAAAGTCAAGATGAATGATTCGTTCCAGACCGACTTGTTGAATTGATTGAATAATGGCCCCTTCCCCGTGTTTACGTAAAAGCATGCAAAACATGGGCGGCTCTTTGGGATTATCTGCAGGTGTATCAGTGAGCTGTACCCGCGGGTAGGCAGGATGGGCAGATAGGAGCAATTTATGGTTTTGGCCGCGGAAACGAATATGAAGAATAAGCTCAAGATCACTCGGCTGATATATTTTCGTAATCCGTCCGCCGGTACATGTTTGGTCAAGTTCACGCACGATGGCACGGGTGACAATTCCATCAAATGACATAATTTATTTCATCCTTTTCTAAGTAACGATTTAAAGCATTTTCCACTCATTCATCTTACACCAAAAGGGGCAGTTTGCGGAATTGAGACAGTCCGTCTTTTTTCCTGGCAGTTTCTTTCTCGCATGTTTGCAGGCTCGTCTGAATACATTTACAACAGACAGTTGGGACAAAGGGAGGAAAGAAACTTGTCGGATTCAGCTCGTTGGATTGACTGGGAGGCGGAAAAGGTTACCGCTCATTTTCGGGTGGACCCCTCTGTCGGCTTAAGTGAGGAAGAAGCACAGAAGCGTCTCAAACAGGTGGGGACCAATCAACTCTCCGAAGGAGAAAAAATATCTTTGCTCGCCTTGTTTGTCGATCAGTTTAAAGATTTTATGGTACTGGTTTTACTGGCTGCCACACTAATCTCCGGGCTTCTGGGTGAGTATACAGATGCCATTGCGATTATTGCCATTGTGTTGCTCAATGCCATCCTGGGCTTTGTACAGGAAGTTCGTGCGGAAAAATCATTGTCCGCGCTGAAAAAATTATCTGCCCCTACGGCGCGGGTGCTGAGAAATGGAAAATGGTTGCGTCTTGATGCATCAAAGCTGGTTCCGGGGGATATTGTCCATATGGAAAGCGGGGACCGTCTCCCTGCCGATGTTCGTTTTCTCAAAACGGAAAATCTGTATGTGGAGGAGTCTGCCCTTACTGGTGAATCTGTTCCGGTTGCCAAAAACCCGGCTCGATTGCCCCGGCAGGATGTTTCCTTGGGTGACCGTAAAAATATGGGTTATATGGGGACAATGGCTGTTCGCGGAAAAGGAGTGGGAGTGGTTGTACATACAGGAATGGATACAGAGATGGGGAAAATCGCCCATTTGATCGAAAGTACGGATACAGCGGAAACCCCGCTGCAACGCCGTCTGGAACAACTGGGGAAGGTATTGATTGTCGTCGCCTTAATCCTGACTGCGGTTGTTGTGATCACAGGGATTTTGCACGGCCACGATGTGTACAAAATGTTCCTGGCCGGGGTCAGTTTAGCGGTGGCAGCTATTCCTGAAGGGCTTCCGGCGATTGTTACAATTGCATTGGCACTCGGCGTCCAGCGCATGATTAAACGCAAAGCGATTGTGCGTAAACTGCCGTCTGTGGAAACACTTGGCTGTGCAACAGTGATCTGTTCCGATAAGACGGGGACATTGACACAGAATAAAATGATGGTTACCCGCATCTGGGCTGACGGACGGAAAGTAACAGTATCAGGAAACGGATACATTCCCGAGGGCGCGTTTGCCTGTCAGGGAAGGGAAATAAATCCGTCTGATTTCCAACCCCTGCGCAGGATTTTGGAGATTTCCGTCCTCTGTAATAACGCCTCTTTGCTTCAGGAGAAAGAAAAAGGGGGTCTTCTGAAAATAAAAAAACAGGTGAACTGGTTGATTGACGGGGACCCTACTGAAGGGGCTTTGCTGGTTGCAGGTGCCAAAGCGGGTCTTACGTCAGAATACCTCAGTGAGGAATGGAAACGGGTAAAGGAGTTTCCGTTTGACTCAGAACGAAAGATGATGTCTGTGTTGCTGGAAAGAAAAGACGGCCGGCAAGTGCTATATACCAAAGGGGCTCCGGATATTTTGCTGGCCAAGTGTACCCGGATCGTTTACCAGGAAAAAACTGTGCCGCTTACCGATTCCCTGCGTGCGGAAATCCTCAGGCTGAATGAAGAGTTTGCCGGAATGGCTCTCCGTAACCTCGCTTTCGCGTATCGGGAGATCACGGGTAAAGAAAGGGATGTTCACAGTGATCTTTCCGCGGAGAGCCAGCTGACATTTGTCGGTTTGGCAGGGATGATTGATCCGCCGAGGGAGGAAGTGAAAGAGGCGATTCGTATCTGCCACCGGGCCGGGATTAAAACAGCCATGATTACCGGAGACCACCAGGCAACAGCGATGGCGATTGCCACAGAACTGGGGATCCTGCGCCCCGGCGGATTGACATTGAACGGGCGGGATCTTTACAATATGAACGATGAGGAATTTCTGAAAAAAGTAAATGATATCGACGTGTACGCCCGCGTTTCGCCAGAACACAAATTGCGGATCGTGAAGGCTTTGCAAAAGACAGGACATGTAGTGGCTATGACCGGAGACGGGGTCAATGATGCCCCGGCGATTAAAGCGGCGGATATTGGAATCGCAATGGGCATTTCCGGTACAGATGTGTCAAAAGAAGCTTCTTCTCTCGTCCTGGCAGATGATAACTTTGCAACGATTGTTGCCGCGATTGAAGAAGGAAGAAGCATTTATGATAATATCCGTAAGTTTATCAGTTACCTGTTAGCCAGTAATGTGGGGGAGATATTGGTCATGTTCCTCGCTATGCTGGCCGGGCTTCCTTTGCCTCTGGTCCCGATACAAATCTTGTGGGTCAATCTGGTGACGGACGGATTGCCCGCAATGGCGCTAGGAGTAGACCCGGCACAGGTAAACAGCATGGACCGGCCCCCGCGGAACAGCCGGGAAAGTGTCTTTGCCCGAGGCGTGGGATGGAAGATTGTCACCCGCGGCTTGCTGATCGGCCTTTGTTCTTTAGCCGCTTTCTGGGTTACTTATAGTGAATTTCCCGATGACCTCGTCAAAGCGCAAACCGTTGCTTTTTCGACTCTGGTTTTCGCCCAATTGATTTATGTATTTGACTGCCGCTCAACCGGCTCGATTTTTAACCGTACTCCATTTGACAATAGAGCGTTGGTACTGGCGGTGATCTCTTCCGCGCTCCTGCTGTTGGGAGTGATCTACTATCCGCCGTTGCAGCCGATTTTCCACACGGTTCCCCTCGGCTTTAGAGAGTGGATTCTGGTGTTGGTTACATCTACCTTGCCCGTATTGATAGCAGGACTCCTGGATCAAATCCGGCCGGCCAGTCTGAAAAAAGCAGTGCAGGGGTAAGGCGGGAAAACGGATGACTGGCCCGGCCTTCGGACTGACAAAAGCATTTTCACAGAAAACCCATGACCTGAGCGACACAACCCTGGGGATGAAAGCACGCCGGGGAAGCAGAAATCTGGGGAGCGACCTTTTGGCGCCCGATCGAGCGGAAAAAACGGAACAAGGGAAAATGCGAGGCAACTTTTCATTGAATCTACTTCCCTGCTTTTTGCCGAGCCCCTTGTGGAGTTTTTGGAGCGGCCACTTTTACCTCCTTGCAGGGTGCCGATCTGGAGCGAGACAGAATTCTGTCTTCCCCCCACTGGTACACATTTTTACAGAAAAGAGGACAGACAATGCGATTTACGAAGATGCACGGCTTAGGGAACGATTTTATTCTTATTTATCGAAATACTGAGCCGCCGGACAGCGAAAGCTCCCGTTTAGCCATGCAAATGTGTGACAGACATACAGGAGTCGGAGCTGACGGGCTGGTCTGGGTGTACCCTTCCGACCATGCAGATATTGCGATGCGCATTATCAATGCCGACGGAACGGTGGCTGATCAGTGTGGCAATGCCGTCCGCTGTGTGGCGAAGTATTACTATGAACGGATTTCAGCGAAAAAAGAGGCAATCACCATTGAAACCAAAAGAGGTATACAGATGGTTTGGAACCGGGTGGATCAGGGTGAAGTCTCTCAGGTGTGTGTTGACATGGATGAACCTATCCTCAATCCGGCGCAAATCCCGATCAACGTGACAGCAGATAAAGTGGTGAATCAAAAGGTTCAAACTGAAGGAAAAACCTTTCACTTTACCGGTGTCTCCATGGGGAATCCACACGTGGTCATTGAAGTGGAAGATGCAGTCTCCTTCCCGGTTGAGACATGGGGGCCTCTGCTGGAAAACCATGAACTGTTCCCGCGCAAAGCAAATGTAGAGTTTATCACCATTCACTCCCCTGGAGAGATCACCATGAGAGTATGGGAGCGGGGAGTGGGGCAAACCATGGCCTGCGGTTCAGGTGCCTGTGCTGTGGTGGTGGCCGGAGTGCTCCGGGGAAAATGCTCCCGTCAAGCCACCGTCCACCTTAAAGGCGGCGATCTTCACATTGACTGGAATGCTGACGATAACCATGTATACATGACCGGACCGGCAACATTTGTATTTGAAGGGAAATGGGATGAGAGCTAAACATTTTCGGACGGAACGGGCAACCGGTGACCGACAGGAAAAAGAGCTTTGCTGCTAAAAAGGGGATTGGGCAGGGACGGCTCTGATCAGGGCCTGATCTGTCCAATATCCATATAAAAAAACAGTGACGGTGATCCATTAATTGCAGGGAATGTTTTTTTGCCTGATTCCGCCGCACAAGAAGTAAATAGCATGATATCGCGCCTATCTCGATTGACCCATTTTTTTGCAGGAATTAGTCACAGAACTCATACCAAAAGAAAATTAACTTTTTTGAAAAACGCAAAACAAAGCAAAGAGGCTGAACATAATGGCCAGCCTCTTTGCGCAGGCAGGAACATGTACAATCTTAATCCCATCTGAATGAATCGGGTGAAGAGGAAGAGTCGGAATGGTTGGACGGTGATGTAAAGGCTGTTGTGGGTTGATGAGAATCACCGCTGCCGGGTGGGAAACGATTGTCATCATCGGACCGCTTCTTTTTCTTTCTGCGGCTGACCAACACGATGATCACGATGATAAGTACAATGATCCCGAGAACGATGATAATCCCCCAGGTAAGAAAGTTAGGAATATCAATCGCCATATAGATCGGATTTTTCTCGCCGGGTTTGATCTTCCAGGTAAGCGTTTTACCATCATCCGAGACAGAGGTGGCATTATGCTTATCCACTTCTACCGGGAGAGTCAGAATAAAGTTGAGGTTTATCTGATCTAAGATCATCTGATTCAGACTGCCCAAAGTATCTGACCCTTCGTTTAGGTCAGTCAAATCAACGTTTGTATCGAAGATCAAAGTAGTAGTAAATAAGCTGTTTTCCACTTTAAACTCTTTTCCCAATCCGGAGATGGAAGGAGTGGCGTACTGCAGATCCGTTGTGTTGGCTGATGCTGTCCGCTTGCTGAAGAACTCCAGCGCCGCATTGGCTCCATCTTGAAATTCCTTGCCTGGTGGTTCTTCAACCACATTGTCCACAATTTTGGTGGCAACCCACCCTTTCTTATTGCCTTCATCCAGCTCTTTCACCTGATAACCATACTGTGCGAGACGCTGTTTTAAATCATCAAATTGGGAGGCAATCATCTTATTGGAAAGAATTTTTACCTCGTATGTACCGGAGCCGTCCAGGTTAATCGTCACATGCATATGAGCGTCTACACAGCCGGTCAGGATCAATGCCATCGCTATTGCGACAAGCAGAATCTTAACTGTTTTCTTTTTTTTCATTGCGAACTAACTCCTTTAAAAAGTACCTTTTTTTCTCTACTAGTATAAAACAAAATCATGGTCAGGAGATAAGATAGTTTAGCCCCTGCCGGCTGTACTGGGTTTGCGCATTCGTAAATCAGTCTTATTGACGCTTCTTATATTGAATCCTTACAATAGAAACAACCCTTTTTTTGGAATTATATAATATTTGCACAGGAGATGATCAGATGCCAACACTTGTTTGCTTTGGAGACAGTAATACTGCGGATTCATATGATGCAAATGGAACCCCTCGATTAACTCCCCGGATTGCCGATTCATTAAACGGCTGGAAAGTGATCAACGCAGGAATATCCGGTGAAACCACCCGGGACGCCTTAGCCCGAATTAAAAAAGATGTTGCAGATTACTATCCTTCACTCGTTACCGTCCTGTTTGGCTCTAACGATTCGGCTCGAAATCGGGATGTATCATTGGAAGAGTACGAAAAAAATCTGCGATTGATCGTTGAACAACTTTCACCTGAAAAAACGATTTTAATCAGTCCGCCCCCGGTTGTAGAGGCTGCCCAGATCAATAACCGGGATAATGCCACCCTGGCAAAGTATGCACAAATTGTGCAAAAAGTAGCCCGGGAGACGGGCAGCCATTTTATCGATCTGTTTACGGAAATGAAAGATTTACCTGATTATAGTGAGTTGCTGGTGGAGGACGGGCTTCATATCAGCGAACAAGGCTATGTTTTTCTTTCTCACATCATTACAGCAAAAATTAAGTCAATTCAGGAGGTTAATTAGCAACAGGATGGACTTGGAAAATGGAGATTGTCTTTTCAATCACATTCTCCTCAAAAAGGTTCATTCTTTGACAGAAAAAAACCTGTTACTTTGAAATCGTGATTTAATTGGTTTAAAATGATGTTTAACCTCGATGGGTGAATGCTTTTTGAGATGCCTATTACATTTTACGGTGCTTGTTTGCAGCGCCATGACGGAGGGAATTATGAGCAACGATATCCAATTTGACTATTCCAATGCAAAAGAGTTTCTGCAGGAACATGAAGTGGCACAATTAGAGCCCGCGGTACGCCTGGCGCATGATATGTTACATAACAAAACAGGTTCAGGATCTGATTTTCTGGGCTGGATCGATCTCCCGTCCCAATATGACCAGGAGGAATTTGCCCGCATCAAAAAAGCAGCTCAGAAGATTCAGTCCGATTCAGATGCCCTGATTGTGATCGGAATAGGAGGATCTTATCTGGGAGCGCGTGCCGCCATCGAGATGCTGACTCATTCCTTCTACAATCAACTTCCAAAGACAAAACGCAAAACGCCGGTGATTTACTTTGCCGGAAATCATATCAGCTCCAACTATACAGCCAACTTGCTCGACTTGCTTGAAGATAAAGATTTTAGTATAAATGTTATTTCCAAGTCGGGTACCACTACCGAACCAGCCATCGCCTTCCGGATTTTTCGCGATTACATGGAGAAGCGTTATGGTAAAGAAGAGGCTCGCCGCCGCATTTATGCCACCACGGACAGAGAGAAAGGGGCACTTAAAAAGCTGGCTGACGAAGAAGGATATGAAACCTTTGTCATCCCCGATGATGTGGGAGGGCGGTATTCCGTTCTCACTGCTGTGGGTTTATTGCCAATCGCTGCAGCCGGGATCGATATTGATGAGATGATGGCAGGGGCTCGGGCAGCTTCTCAAGCCTATCGCCTTCCCGGATTGAGCGAAAATCCGAGCTACCAGTATGCTGCGGTGCGCAATGCCCTTTATCGGAAGGGAAAAACAACAGAATTGCTGGTTAACTATGATCCGGCTCTCCATTATTTCTCCGAATGGTGGAAACAGTTATTTGGCGAAAGTGAAGGCAAAGATCAAAAAGGAATCTTCCCGGCATCCGTTAATTTTACCACCGATCTGCATTCAATGGGGCAATACATTCAAGAGGGATTACGCAATATCTTTGAAACGGTTGTGTTTGTCGAGCGCTCCCAAAAACAAGTCACGATCCGGCCGGAACCCGCGGACTTAGACGGACTTAACTATCTGGCCGGGAAAGATCTGGACTTTGTTAACACCAAAGCTTTTGAAGGTACGATGCTCGCCCATACGGATGGCGGTGTCCCCAATTTGTCAGTCAAAGTGAAAGAACTTTCTCCCCATACGTTCGGACAGTTGGTTTACTTTTTTGAAAAAGCTTGCGGAATCAGCGGATACCTGCTGGGAGTCAACCCGTTTGACCAGCCGGGAGTAGAGGCATATAAGAAAAATATGTTTGCACTGCTAGGAAAGCCGGGATTTGATGCGGAAAGAGAACAATTGCTGAAACGCCTGAACCCATAAATCAATACAAGCAGATAGAGGCAGGGAGTTGGATTTCCTGCCTATTTTGATCCATTACCGGACCAGTCCCAGCACAAGGAGAGGGACGGATCCAGCGCCGGTAATCTTTATTTCATAGTTGGTCCCTCCATGATTGATGGGTTCAATATGATTTTTGGTGACATACTCCGGTAAGAACAAAACTAAATTGATTATACCAGAATATTGGCAATAAATATGAAATGTTCTAATTTTTCCTTGAGATTCATTGGCAATAACCGGTTTACAAGGAGAGGAAAACGATTTAATATTAAGATGATACATAATTAAATAATTTAAGATAGAGGGGATATCAAGTGGAATTAAGATACAATCCATTACTGGATGATTGGACAATGGTTGCCTCAAACCGGCAGCATCGTCCCAATCTGCCAAAAGATTTCTGTCCATTCTGTCCGGGCTCGGGCAAAGTTCCTGACCATTATGATGTTTATAAATATGATAATGATTTTCCAACGTTAATGGAAGAACCGCCTGAACCGGACCCGGTCGGTTCCGAACTGTATCAGGTTAAAAAGGCTTACGGGAAATGCGAAGTGATTTTATATTCTTCTGAGCATACAAAGACCCTGCCCGAGCTTTCCGTGGATCATATCGAAAAACTGGTTGATTTGTGGACGGAGCGGTTTGTGGAATTGAGTAAAAACCCTGAGCATCAATACGTGATGATCTTTGAAAATCGGGGTGAGGAATGCGGAGTAACCATGCCCCATCCGCATGGGCAGATTTATGCTTATTCCCGGATGCCCCTCAAAAT
The DNA here is from genome assembly GCF_016055185.1 of Paenactinomyces guangxiensis. Taxonomy (GTDB): domain Bacteria; phylum Bacillota; class Bacilli; order Thermoactinomycetales; family Thermoactinomycetaceae; genus Paenactinomyces; species Paenactinomyces guangxiensis. Next base: position 37,859 of record NZ_JAECVR010000003.1, on the reverse strand, counting down.
TCGCACTGAGCTGGCTAACTGTAAAAAGTATTTTAGAAAGACTGGCAAAAATCTGTTTGAAGAGATAATCCGCGAAGAATTACGTTTTAAACAGCGGGTCATCACCCAAAATAAACATTTTATCGCCTTTATCCCCTTTTTCACTGATTATCCTTACGGTCTTTTTATTGTCAGTAAAAGCGGGAAAACCGCTCTCAGTGATTTTACCAGCCGTGAAAAGCGCAGTTTGGCAGAAATCTTAAAAGAGATGACGGGTGCGATGGATCATTTGTTTGACCGGCAGTTCCCCTATATGATGGTACTGCACCAGCGTCCGGTTAACGGAGAAAAGGTTGAAGATTACTATCGGTTTCATATTGAGTTTTATCCTCCGCTCAGAGAACGGAACCGCATCAAATATTACGCTTCCTCCGAGATGGGGGCCTGGGCTGCCTGTAATCCACATTCCGTGGAAGAAACTGCCGGGCACCTGCGCGAAGCTTATAAGCGTTATCTGGAGAAAGAAGGGAATGAAAAACTTGACCCGGCAACTGTTTGAAAAGATCTTCGGAAAAGGCGCCTGGGAAACGAGACTCTTTTTTGCTCCCGGCCGGGTGAACCTGATTGGAGAGCATACGGACTATACTGGCGGATGGGTTTTCCCGGCAGCACTCAGCTTTGGTACATGGGCCAGGGTTCGGGTGAGAAATGACAGGCTGTTTCGCTTTGCCTCTACTTCTTTTGCCGGCCGGTTTGAATGCCATGCTGATGATATCACGTACCATGATGAAGACAGTTGGGCCAATTACCCCAAGGGTGTGTTGAAAGGATTTATCAATAAAGGAGTACCCCTGCAGGGGTTAGATATCTTATATGACGGAAATATTCCCACCGGAGCTGGTTTATCTTCTTCGGCTTCCATCGAACTAGTGACGGCTGTCGCTTTGAATCTGATTTATCAGACCGGATTTTCGATGATTGAACTGGTTCAAATCGCTCAACAGGCAGAGAATCAGTTTGTAGGAGTTAACTGTGGAATTATGGATCAATTTGCTGTCGGGATGGGAAAGGAAAAGCATGCGATTTTATTAAATTGCCAGAATTTGCAATATTCATATACAAATTTGGATCTGAGAGAATATAAGCTTGTGATTACCAATACGAACAAGCCTCGCAACCTGGCTGAGTCTAAGTATAACGAGCGCCGGGCGGAAGTGGAAGAAGGATTTCGTATGATGTCCCCTTATTTGGCCGGACCGGAGTGTCTGGGGCAGGTAACGCTGAAGGAATGGGAACAAGTACGCCATGCGATTACTGATCCAACAATTGCGAAACGGGTCGAACATGTGGTGAAGGAGAATGACAGAGTGCGGCAATCGTCAAAAGCATTGCGGGCGGGGGATCTGAGTCGTTTTGGGCAATTGATGAACCAGTCTCACCAATCTTTGCGTGATTTATATGAAGTGACAGGCCATGAATTAGATACACTGGCAGACCTTGCCCGTCAAACGGAAGGATGTATTGGTTCACGCATGACCGGGGCAGGATTTGGGGGATGCACAGTCAGTCTGGTTCATCAGGATGTCCTGAATTTATTCCGACAGCAGGTTCAGGTGGGTTACAGCCGGGAGACAGGATTGGCTCCGGCATTTTATGTCGCCGAGATCGGTGCGGGCGCAAGAGAATTAAGCGAGGGGGATGCGGGATGGCGATCTTGGTAACGGGCGGAGCCGGGTATATCGGCAGCCATACCGTGGCCGAATTATTGGACCGCGGAGAAAAAGTGATCATTCTCGATTCATTGAAAAAAGGGCATCATGCGGCAGTTCTGGCTGAACCATTCTATCAGGGGGATGTGAGGGACCAGGACCTGCTGAAACGCATTTTCAGTGAACATGAAGTGGATGCGGTTCTTCACTTTGCTGCTGATTCATTAGTTGGAGAAAGCGTCCAGGATCCGCTGAAGTACTATGACAACAATGTTGTGTCAGCACAACGGCTTCTTACTGCAATGGTTGAACACGGGGTCAAGAAAATCGTCTTTTCGTCCACAGCAGCCGTTTATGGCGAACCTGAACAAGTACCGATTGAGGAACACTCCCCGACCAGACCAGCCAGTCCTTACGGAGAAACCAAACGGGTGATTGAAAAAATGATGGAGTGGTCTGAAAAAGCATACGGATTGGAGTATATCTCCCTTCGTTACTTCAACGCCGCAGGAGCGCATCCAAAGGGCCATATCGGAGAAGACCATGATCCCGAAACCCATTTAATCCCTTTAGTTTTACAGGTGGCTCTTGGAAAAAGAGAGGCCATTTCCATTTTTGGTGACGATTATCCCACTCCGGATGGAACTTGTATCCGTGATTATATTCACGTAACGGATCTGGCACAAGCACATTGGCTGGCCGTTGATCACTTGCGCCGGGGGAAAGGGAGTGCTATTTATAATTTAGGCAATGGGAACGGTTATTCGGTTAAAGAAGTGATCGACACCGCCAGAAAAGTGACCGGGCATGCGATTCCTGCTATTATGGTCCCGCGCCGGGGAGGTGACCCTGCCGTATTAATTGCATCTTCCGGCAAAGCGAAACGTGAATTGGGATGGCATCCGCAATATGAAAAGCTGGAGGAGATCATCCGAAGTGCCTGGGAATGGCATCAATCCCACCCGGATGGCTATCAGGATGTTACAGTTCTTACTAAAAAATAACAGGGGGAGAAACTGCATGAGTGAACAAAAATGGGTGAATCAGAAGCTGGACCGAATTCGGCACTGGCTTGGCCAGAAGGGGTTGGACGGTGTTTTATTGTGTAAAAAACGAAACTTTTCCTGGCTGACCTGTGGAAAGGCCAATCATATTGAGTTAAATACCGAGCAGGGTGTGGCTGATCTGCTGATCACTCAAAACCGCGCTATCTGTATTACCACCCGGATGGAAGCGGAGCGAATTGCGAGTGAGGAGCTGGACGGTTTAGGTTTTGAAATGGTGGTTTCCGAATGGATCGAAGGTAGAGAAAAAACAATTCAGCATCTGTGCCGGGGTAAAAAAATTGCCACTGATGTTTCTCCGGAATTAATAGGGCTGGATCAGGGGATCTGTCTGGATAGAGAGATCGCCCGGCTAAGTTATGCCCTCACGGATGAGGAAGCGGCCAGATACCGGAACATCTGTTTAAACGCAGCAAAAGCCCTGGAGTCAACCTGCCGGGAAATTGAACCCGATATGACTGAATTTGAGATTCAGGCTACACTGGCGAAAAAAGTTTTTACCAGAGGGATGCGGCCTGTTGTCATGCTTGTAGCCACCGATGAAAGGATCTACCGCTTTCGCCATCCGATCCCTACATCGAAGCGCTTGCAAACATATGCGATGCTGGTATTGTGCGCAGAGCAGAGCGGACTGATCGCCAACATGACCCGTTTTGTCCACTTCGGTCCCTTGTCCCCGGAGTTGAGCGAAAATCGATACAAATTGGCACAGATTGATGTGGCGATGAATAGCGCTACCCGCCCAGGCACAGAGATTAAACAGGTATTTCAATCAGGAATCCGGGCTTATCAAGAAGCCGGTCATGGAGAAGATTGGCACTATTTGCATCAGGGCGGGCCAACCGGATATGCGACGCGCGAATTTTTGGCGACGCCGGATTGTGAAGGAGTGGTTCAACTAAACCAGGCATTTGCATGGAATCCTTCCATTCGTGGTTTAAAATCAGAGGATACCATCTTAGTCAAAGAAGAACACAATGAAATTCTTACTCACACCGATGAGTGGATATATATTACAATTAAAAAGGATGGACAAGAATTTAAACGTCCCGATATCCTTATTCGGTAGCAATGTGCAGTGAATGAATGGGCAAATTCCCGGAAAGGAAAGGAGGTCTCAGGCTTGCAAACAGGCAGTTTTCAATGGATGAAGTCTCTCAATAAGTCAACAATCCTAAATATGGTTCGCCTCCATGGTCCGATTTCCCGGGCGGAAATTGCCAAAATGACGAAATTAACCCCTCCGACGGTTACCAATATCGTCGCAGAACTGCTGGAATCACAGCTTATAGTGGAAAGTGACCTGGGAGTTTCCACAGGCGGCCGCAAACCCATCATGTTGAGAATCAACTCTTCCCGGTTTTACGTAGTGGGAGTGTACGCACGGGCGAAAAAAATAAATGCCGCCATTGCCAACCTGGATGGAAAGATCATCCATCAGCTGGGGAGCAAGGTTCCGCCTTTCCCCACGATGGAAGAGTTCTTGCAAACACTTAAGAGCCTTGTGGGAGACTGTTTAAAGTTGGCTGAAGCAGACAACCAGCCCGTTCTGGGAATCGGAGTGGGCATGCACGGACTGGTCGATCCGCAAAAAGGGGAATCCGTCTATGCTCCCCATCTGAAATTGCGGCAAATTCCGATTAAAGAATTTCTTGAACAAGAATTTAAAATTTCTGTTGAAGTAGAAAACGATGTACGGGCGATCGCTCTCGGAGAAAGCTGGTTTGGACAAGGGCGGAATCTGTCCAATTTCATCTGTGTAAATGTTGGAACAGGGGTTGGTGCCGGAATTATGATCGATCATCAGCTTTATCACGGAACCTCCTATTCAGCCGGTGAAATTGGACATACAACTATTGATGCCAACGGCCCTCTCTGCAGCTGTGGGAATATTGGTTGTTTAGAGGCGTTTGCCAGCGGGTCCGGCCTTGTGTTGCGGGCCAGACAGGCGATTCATTCGGGCAAGGAAACAACATTGTCAGAGATGGTACACGGAGACTTGGAACAGCTGACCGGGGAAATCATCTATCAGGCTGCTCGGAAAGGGGACCCCCTGGCAATTGAATTATTAAAAGAGACCGGGCGCTATCTGGGAATCGGTTTAGCCAATTTGATCAACACCCTGAACCCTTCACGGATCATTTTGCACGGAGGAGTTTCCCGGGCCGGTTCGTTTATCACGGAACCGTTGAAAGAGGTAGTGAACGCACGCTCCCTGGAAGTACCTGCCCGGCAAGTGTCCATCGTTTCCTCCAACCTGGGGAAACAGGCAACGGTAATCGGTGCTTTTACCCTTGTATTAAAAAAGTTATTTACCCCCGCTCCTTCATAAATGGACATGCGGGATCTACAAGTGATGCGGATATTACTTTGTACACCCGTTATCTGGAATCAGGTAGCGGTTTTTTTATTTCAAAAAACGAAGTGAAACAGATCGGCATGTTATACCAGGACTATTGACAATAGTACATTTTCATAATAATATATTTTTACGATATAAATAATTTTTGTGAAAACTGGCCTACAATCAATGCCCTGATTGGTAAATCCTTTACATGGAGGTAGACATGGATGAAAATGCTTGTAATCGGCGGAACCCGGTTTCTGGGACGATTTATAACGGAAGAGGCGTTAAGGCGAAACCACGAAGTTACTCTGTTTAATCGCGGGCTGACAAATCGTGGATTGTTTGATCAGGTTGAAACGATTTATGGGGATCGTGTCAAAGAGATTGAACGGCTGGGAGGCAGGAACTTTGATTCGGTTATTGATACTTGTGGGTTTGTTCCCTGGGCAATAAAGCCTTCCATACAATTTTTGTCGGGGAAAACCGGGCATTATGCTTATATCTCCAGTCAGTCGGTCTACCAGGATCTCAGTTCTCCCGGAGTGGATGAACAAACTCCTGCTGCAACTCTCCCGCCGGAAAAAGTAAGAGATCTTGAGCAACATGGTTACGGACCCTACGGGGAACATTATGGGGCGATGAAATTTTTGTGCGAGCAGTTGCTAGAAAAAGAAATGCCCGGACGTGTGTTACATGTTCGTGCCGGTTTAATCGTGGGTCCTCATGATTATACCGACCGCTTCTCCTACTGGGTGCAGCGAGTAGCAGAGGGAGGGGAAATCCTGGCTCCGGGCCGGCCGGAACAACCGATTCAATTTATCGATGTCCGGGATCTGGCCCGTTGGGTAGTAGACATGGCTGAGCAAAGACAAACAGGTATTTTCAACGCCACGGGACCTGATAAACCTTTGACAATGAAGGAATTCTTAGCCGAATGCCAGCAGGTGAGCGAAAGTGATGCATTTTTCACATGGGTGGATGAAAAGTTTTTATTGCAAAATCATGTGCAGCCATGGACAGATTTGCCGTTGTGGTTGCCTGAGAGGACAGGTTTAACGGAAGAGGAAAAGCCGTTTCTCGGCTTTTTTCGGGTGGATGCATCCCGGGCCGTTGCAAAGGGGCTTGTCTTTCGTCCATTGTCGGAAACAGTTGACGATCTGCTCAAGTGGTTGCGGGAAGAGCAAAAAAGAGAATGGAAAACAGGAGTGTCTCGAGAGCAGGAGCGGGAGTTGTTAATTCTGTGGAAGCAGAAGGAAAAATGAAGTCACGCCAAAATCGGTCAGTAATCCTTCTTTCATATAAGACTTGACGATGAGCGATAATCTATGGGTATAGAATAATTTTATATATTTAAAAATAATTATATTAAAAAAAGAATCCTATAAATTTAACTACTTAATGATATTATTTAAGATCATTGATACACTCCTTTTCTTTTAAAGAGAATAGAGTGTTTTTTTTTCACTTAACTAGGGGTCTATGAGAATGAATATTAAAAATAATTTTCGGACTACTTGAAATTATATAATGACTATGCCATAATAAAAAAGACTGACTGGTCATTTTTTAAAGAGATGACAAGAATGGAGAGACAATGATGAGCTTCATAAAGAAAATACCGGTTGAAGATGTGAAGCATTTTGTTCCTCTGGTGGCCAATGCATATCCGGGTTTAAATATGTCTGAAGAAAAAGTGCGGGAAGCTTTTTTAAAAACACAAACAGAGGATCTTTTTTCAGATTTTTACGGATACTACAGGGGAAACCAATTGCTGGGTTGTATGAAAATTTATGATTTTTCCATGAATTTGTATGGAACCAAAGTTTTAGCAGGCGGGCTGGGAACGGTTGCCGTACACCTTTTACATAAAAAAGAAAAGATCGCCAAAGAGCTGGTCACCTTCTTTTTACAGTATTGCCGGGAAAAAGGGGCTTGCCTGGCATTACTGTATCCATTTCGGCCCGATTTTTATAAAAAGATGGGATTTGGGTATGGAACAAAGGTAAATCAATACCGGGTTTTGCCGGATTGTTTACCCAGAGGAAAGTCCAAGGAGAATGTCTTTTTTGTCACAGAGGCGGAAAAAGAAAATCTCCTTGCCTGTTACCGGCGTTTTATGGAAAAAACCCACGGAATGATCGATAAAACCCAGGGAGAGCTGGATGCTTTATTTGAAAATAAGCGTCACTGGATTGCAGCTTTTAAACAGGACGGGCAAATCCGGGGCTACCTTGTGCTGGAAGCTCAAAGCGCTCATGAGGAAAACCGGTTTTTTAATGATTTACATGTGAAAGAAATGATTTACGAATCGCCCGAGTCTCTGAGCGAGTTGCTTACCTTTTTACACAGCCAGCTCGATCAGTTCCAAAGAATTGTGTTTAACACCCAGGATGAAGATTTTTATCATTTGCTGACCGATCCCCGGAATGGATCCAACCGCATGATCCCCTCTCTTTTTCATGAAAGTTATGTGTCAGGTGTCGGACTGATGTACCGGGTGATTAACCTCAAAAATCTGTTTTCCCAATTAACTTTGCGCCGATTTGGCAATCAGAGCTGTACAGTGAACTTTAAGATTCGTGACAGTTTTCTCCCGGAAAATGAAAAAAGTTGCGTGGTCAGCTTTAGGGACGGCTTTCCGCGGGTTATGGATCATTCAGAGGCAGAGGTGGAAGTTGATCTGGATATTTCTGATTTTTCCTCTCTCATGATGGGATCTGTCTCCTTTAAAAGCCTGGTCGGCTATGGTTTGGTAAAATTGTCTGATCCCGCCTGTCTAAGCCGGCTGGAGCAGATATTTTCCAAACAGGAAAAGCCGGTGTGCACAACTACATTCTAAAGCTGATGTTTGCTTTCATCCCGCGTTTGGAAACCGGTGGGCTTTCATACAGCTTTTTCAGTAGTGATTGAACGGAGAAAACGGTTCGGGCTGGTAAAGGGACCGCCGGTGCAATCAAATGCAAAATGATTGGATATAAAGGAGGTGATGGGATACCGTATAATGGTTTTTTTCCTGTTTGTGTGAAGAGCTGGATCTGTAAGAGTACATAAAAGAAGAGGAGAATGCCGGATGGATTCAATGGCGCAAATGATGAAAGAGTTAACGGAAATCCATGGAGCGTCAGGGTTTGAGAGTGAAGTGCGCAGAAAGATGGAAGAATATTTGGAACCGTTGACAGAAGAAATCTTAAAAGACCGCCTCGGTAGTGTGATTGCCAGGAAAACGGGAGATGTAAACGGGCCGCGCGTCTTGATTGCCGGTCATCTGGATGAAATTGGATTTATGGTTACCCATATTACCGATCAGGGTTTCCTTCGCTTCCAGCAATTGGGCGGGTGGTGGACCCATACTCTGCCTTCCCAGCGCGTCATGATTAAAACACGAAAAGGAGAGCGCCTGGGAATTATCGGCTGTAAGGCTCCCCATGTGTTAACGAAAGAAGAACAAAACAAATTAATCCCTCTCACACAACTGTTTATTGATGTAGGGGCCGGGAGCCGGGAAGAAGTGGAAGAGATGGGAATCCGTCTTGGAGACCCGGTGACGCCGTTATCTGACTTTTTCACCATGCGCAACGGGGAGTTATGGGGAGGAAAAGCGCTGGATAACCGTGCCGGATGTGCGCTTGCAGTAGAGGTGTTAAAACGGTTGCAAGGGGAAGACCATCCAAATATCGTTTTCAGTGGAGCCACGGTTCAAGAGGAAGTAGGTTTACGGGGAGCGGCAACCGTCGCTAACCTGGTGAAACCGGATATCGCTTTTGCTCTGGATGTGGGGGCTGCTTATGACACTCCGGGTTTTGAATCTTATCAGGCAAAGGCTGATATTGGAAAGGGACCTCTTCTTATGTTGATGGATTTTACCATGGTTCCGCATATCGGGCTGCGGGATTTAGTGATTGATACCGCCGATGAGTTGGAGATTTCATTGCAATATGATGCCTTGATGCAGGGAGGAACGGATGGCGGAAGATTCCATCTGAACGGAATCGGTTGCCCTACCGTTGCGATCGGATTTCCAACCCGTTATATTCACAGCCATAATTCTCTCATGTCACGCAGCGACTTTGAGCAAGCCGCCACCCTGCTCACAGCCTTGATCAAAAAGCTTGATCATGATACAGTGCAAAAGTTATTTGCACATTAATGCTTTGCAGAGGAGGATCACGATTTGTCTCCAAAAGTCACTGACGAATATAAAGAAGAGAAACGCAGTCAGATTTTAGAGGGAGCTCTCCATTGTTTTGCTCTGAAGGGGTATCAGGCAACGACAATCAATGATATCGCACAGTATCTGAATTTGAGTAAAGGGGCCATATATACTTATTTTTCCAGTAAAGAAGAGATATATATTCAGCTTATGGAAGAACAAACCCGCCATTCTAACAATGAGATTCGCGGACAGTTTCAAACCCTTCCTACGGCGGAGGAGAAGCTGCACTTTCTCTTTCGGTATTTTCGTCAACGTTCCTTTAACTGTATGCGGCAACTGGGCAAGGTTTACTATGAATTCTGGTTGTATTCCTCCCGTAAAGATGAATTGCAAAGATTGATGGATCATCGTTACCAGCATGCCATCTCCCAGATCGGTGAAGTGATTGCGGAAGGACAGAGAAACGGTGAGTTTCGCCGGGATGTAAATGACCAGTTTGTTGGTTCATTATTTTGGATCTTGCGTGACGGGAGTCTATTGCATTTTTCTGTCATAGGGGATGAACAAATGTACCAAAACGTCTGGCGCGAAGCAGAAGAAATGCTTTTTAGCTATCTGCTGACCACTCCCGATGCCTGAAGGCAGGGTATTTTTGTGTAACCCTTCTACCGAAGAGAATTGATGAACCCACCCGATTCATCCGGAAGGTGGGTTCATTTTTTTGCTTGTCTACTTAAATGGTAAATATATACTATTTTTTTCTGCATATCTTTTAACCGTTTGTTTAAATCTAACTTTAAGGACAGACTGAAGGATCGGGAAATAAAGAGTAGGTATCTATTTTTTGAATTTATATAAAATATCTGACTAAATCCATTTTACTCAAGGAAGTGGGAATTTGTGGGGTTGTTTCGCACAAAAAATATCGCTGATTTAATCCGGGAAACGAAAGGCAAAAATAAATTGAAAAGAGAGCTCACCTCTTGGGATTTAACTCTGCTGGGGATTGGAGCCGTTATTGGCACGGGAATATTCGTGCTGACCGGTACGGGATCCGTTACAGCCGGGCCGGCACTTGTGATCTCCTTTATCATTGCGGGGCTTGCTGCTGCGCTGGCTGCATTGGCCTATGCGGAGTATGCTTCTCTCGTTCCGGTAGCCGGTTCTGTTTATACTTACAGCTACGCGACATTAGGTGAATTTGTCGCATGGATTATCGGTTGGGACCTTGTTTTGGAATATTTATTTGCCGTTAGTTCAGTTTCAGTCGGGTGGTCGGGATACTTCCAATCCCTGCTTGACGGATTGGGCATTCATTTGCCCACCGCCTTGCGAGGGGCACCCGGAGCAAAGGCAGGAATGATTACCTACTTTAATCTTCCGTCATTTCTGATCGTTATTGCCATCACCTTCTTGCTCTCCCGTGGAATCACTCAGTCGAAACGTGTAAATAATATCATGGTCCTGATCAAAGTTCTTGTTATTCTGTTGTTCATTTCAGTGGGAGTCGGCTACGTAAAACCGGATCACTGGACTCCGTTTTCTCCCTTCGGATTTAATGGCGTGATTACAGCAGCGGCCACTGTCTTTTTCGCTTATGTCGGCTTTGATGCCGTAGCCGCTGCGGCCGAGGAAACACGGAACCCGAAAAAAGATTTGCCCATAGGCCTGTTGTTCTCGCTTGGAGTTTGTACTTTGCTCTATATCGTTGTCACGCTGGTGATGACAGGAGTTGTTCCATACTGGGAATTTAAGGCTGATCTTGCCCATCCGGTTTCTCTTGCCCTGCAAAAAGCGGGGCAAAATTGGGCTGCCGGCATTGTTGACCTGGGTGCCATCCTGGGAATGATGACGGTGATGCTTGTTATGTTGTACGGACAAACGCGAATTTCCTTTGCTATGTCACGTGACGGATTGTTACCGAAGGCTTTTTCCAAAGTTCATCCAAAATATAAGACACCGTTTTCCACCACCTGGTTTCTGGGAACAGTTGCTGCACTGGTTGGTGCCCTGATCCCGCTGAGTGATCTGGCCGAATTAGTTAACATTGGAACCTTGTTTGCCTTTACACTGGTCTCGGTCGGTGTACTTGTCCTCCGCAAAACAAGGCCCGATCTGCCACGGGTATTCCGTACTCCGGGAGTGCCGGTTGTACCCATTCTGTCAGTATTCATCAATTTATACTTGATGTCGCGGCTGCAACTGATTACCTGGGTTGCTTTCCTCATCTGGATGGCCATCGGACTTGTGGTCTATTTCAGCTATTCAAGAAAACATGCTGTTTTAAATCAGGCAGAACATTAACAGTGAATCCTTACAATTAAAGGCTAAAAACCGGTCTCCCTCAGCTTTCTGAGTTGAGTGACCGGTTTTTGAAAAACAGTCCCGTTGAAGGACGGGGTTTTTGTGCGAGATGCAATGGAAAGTGTCTCTCTTTGATGTTCATTTGCAATGGAAAGGGTTCTAAACCAGGTTTGTAAACGTTAGTAGACACTCCCATCCCATAAATATTTCTTGATTAATTCGTGATTGATTTCGATTCCAATCCCATTTCCTTTTGGTAGAGAAACCAAACCTTTCACCGGTTGCAGCGGCACCAGATTTGTAAAGGGATTTTCCATTACATCCCATTCTACCGGCTCAATGCAATTCTCCTCCATCTTCGTCCAGGGAGGCAGGCATGCCTGGGCAAACAAAGCATATAAGCGGGAAAGAGCCCCGTCAAAAGCATGGGGCGACCCCTGCAACCCCAGAGTGCGGGTCAATTGTAATGTTTCCCTGTACCCGTCAATTCCGGGCTGGTGGCTGACATCCGGTTGAATGATGTCAAGGGCCCCTTCATATAACAATGTGAGAAATTCCCTGGTAGTTTGCAGATTTTCTCCGCCTGCGAGCGGAACAGACAGATTTGCCCGCAGCATCTTATACTCCTTGATCTGATAAAGAGGAAGGGGCTCTTCAAACCAGAGAAGATTGCTCCAGTTTGCAAATAAGCGTTCCCACTTGTAAGAGGTAGCATAATCGTAGCTTTGATTGGCATCGATTGCCAACAGGATTTCTTCTTCAAACTTCTGTTGCAGCAGCCGGATATGTTTTTGATCTTCCTGCAAGGATCGGCCGCCAACCTTTACTTTCATCTGATGAAATCCTGCAAGGCTCGCTTGTTCAACCAGTTGCAGGGAATGCTTAACCCAATCTTCTCCTTCGCTGTAGGATTGAAAGGAGGCATAGACCGGTACAGTGTCCCGCCATCTGCCTCCCCACAGGTCACATACGGACAAGCCGGACGCTTTGGCAATAATCTCCGTTAAAGCCATACTCACTCCCGCTGTCGCCCGTTGGTTCCACTTTTTCAATACTTTGACAAGCTCAGTTCTTTGGGTCGCCTGTTTCCCGATTAAAAAAGGAATCACCCGTTCTTGAAATCCTTTATCCAGCGTAGGCAGCCAATCAATTACTTCCCCCCATCCCTCAATGCCCGATTTTGTGGTCACACGGAACAAATAACAGGACCGATAGTTTTTGTAACCATTGGCATCTCCGTAAGGCCGCTTCAGTCTGTACAGTAAAGGAAATGTCTCTATTTTCTTGATTTCCATTTGGATAGCTCCGTTTAGAAGATATTTACAGGTATATATTATCTTCTTTTTATTCTCAACTTATTCTTTTCAGGAGGAAGTGTTAGAGAGAAGCAAAATAATTTTATGACTTACCAACCAACCGGGGGATGATAGGTAGAATTCTGCCTTCCCCATTAGACACACACTTTCACAGAAAAAAGAAGCTATCTGTGATCCAAGATAGCTCCGTGCAGTTGACTTCCACATATAGGTTATGAGGAAATGGTATTCTCAGCAGGTCTCATTAATTTCAGTTTCTTAAACAGTTGCACCAGGCGGGTTCCCATCGGTAACAGACGGAGTTCGTTTTCCCCGATGGTGCCGGTGAGTAAGAGAGCAATTCCATAGATGACCGCCCCAAAGCCGCATAAAAGGAGGCTCAAGAATGTATAGGTTAACCGGGTGGCGCCATTCAGGTCCATCCAGTGGTGGATTCCGGTGTTAATACAGAAAAGGGCGCCTGCCATAATCAGGGTACAGAACAGCGGCTTGATAAAATTCCCGGTGATATGGACGCGAACTTTCGTTTTGCGCATAACCATCCACATATTGAGACAGCAAACCACAAGATAAGCGATAACCATGGCCAACGCGGAACCGGCAATGCCGAAAACAGGGATAAAGATGATATTTGCTGTAATTTTGACCGCCGCACCGATTAAAAGATGGCGCACCGGAAGTTTGTTGTAGCCCAGTCCCTGGAGAATTCCCGAACTGGTCACCGCCAATGTGCTAAAGATGGCTGAGAAGGCAAGCACAGCGAGTGTAGTCGTACCGTCCCCGTTTTTGTACATCATAATATTGAGCGGACGTGCCAGAATGGCTAAACCTACACTGCAAGGAAGTCCGATGACCAGAGTCATCAACCATGCTTGCGAGATTTTCCGTTCTACCGCTTCCATCTCCTGTTTGGCCACATGGGCGGAGATCGCCGGGATCAGTGCCAGCGTCAGCGCAGACGAAAAAGTGGAGATGACATTGACAAAAGGCTCTCCGCGGCTGTAGATGCCAAACAATGTATTGGTCATCTCTTCGTCAAATCCCCGGGCCATCAAAAGTCTGGGAACAGAGAAAGAATCAATGAGTCCGATGAGCGGCAGTACCAGTGTGGCCAGTGAAATAGGAATTGCATAGCGGATAATCTCTTTTGCTAAAGGCCGCAGCGGCTCAGGCTTGAATGTTTCCTGCTGCCTGTCCGAAATCAGCGCTTGTTTACGATCACGATGGTTATACCAGAGCACAATAAAGAGTCCGCCGATCGCACCTGCGAAAGCCCCTGACGTTGCACCGGCCGCCACGATCTCCTTTGAAAAGTGGGCTTGTACCATCCAGTAGGTTAATCCGATCACTGTTCCCACCCGGATGATTTGTTCCACAACCTGGGAGATCCCTGTTGGCATCATCTGTTGATGGCCTTGAAAATAGCCGCGGTAAACTCCCATGACCGGGACGATCAGAATGGCAAAAGCCAGCATTTGCAAAGAGGGCTTGGTAGGCGGATTTTCCAGCAAAACGCGGGAAATAAAATCAGCCCCAAAGAAAAGCAGGGAAAAAGCACATAAGCCGCTGATGGTAAGAATGAGTGAAGCGGCTTTCAACACTTGCCGGGCTCCCATCCGGTCTCCCCGGGACAGCCTTTCCGCGACAAATTTGGATACTGTAATGGGGATTCCGGCAGAAGCCACCATAAGCAATATAGAATAAAAAGGAAAAGAAATGCGGTACAGGCCTACTGTTTCGTCACCGGCGATATTTTGAAAAGGAGCCCAGAATAAACTCCCGATCACTTTTGTAAATAAAGTGGCAACACTGAGTATCAGAGTGCCTTTCACCAGTTTGTTTGCCATGAAGACAACTTCCTTTGCAAAAAGATTCGTTTTTTATCTGTAAAAGTGACAGTCATGAATATTGCAACATTCTCTATTCTATCAGGTTCCCAGAGTAAATCCCACCTCAGAAACTCCAATTTATAGAAAAAACAGGGGTTTGGGCCAGGAATGTTCCCCAAAAAAACGCCAACTTGAAATTTCTTATGGAGAGGAACAAAATAATAGTATGGAAAAAAACAGTCGTTTAATGAGTATGACAGGCTATGGCCGTGGAGAAATTGATAACAACGGAATTCGCTTTTTGACAGAGATCCGCTCTGTCAATCATCGTTTTTTGGAGATCGTTGTCCGGCTGCCGCATGGATGGTTGTCGCTGGAAGAAGCAATACGCAAACAGGTCCAGCAAGTGATTAGGCGTGGGCGGGTCGATGTTTTTATCACAGCGGAAGGAAACCTGCAATCGGAGAGAAAAGTGGAAGTTGATTGGGGGATCGTGGAAAGCTTTGTACAGGTGGGCAAGCAGGTGGAAGAGCGTTTGGGAATCAGTGGCAGCCTCACCATCGCTGATCTGATCAACAAACCTGAGTGTTGGATCATCGAAGAGCCCGAATGGGATGTGGATGAATACCGGGAGGCATTGCTCCAGTCCGTGGAGGAGGCCTGTCAGGACTTAAAAAAGATGAGACAAAGGGAAGGCAGGCATTTGGCCGGGGATCTGTCCGGGCGTGTACAGACGATCGTCAGGCTGGTGGACAAAATGAAGCAAAAAGCGCCTCTTGCCGTGGAACATATACAAAATCGCTTGCACGCTCGCATGCAGGAATTATTGGCAGGAAGAGAGTTCGATGAAAACAGGCTGTTGACGGAAGTGGCTGTTTTTGCCGATAAAGCTGATATCACGGAAGAGTTGATAAGGCTGGAGAGCCACGCCCGCCAATTTTTGCTGGCCCTCTCTTCAACAGAACCGGTAGGGCGCAGGCTTGATTTTCTTATTCAAGAAATGAACCGCGAGGCAAACACGATCGGTTCAAAAGCAAATATACAATCCATCAGTTCCCTTGTTGTTGATTGCAAGAGTGAATTAGAAAAAATGAAAGAACAGGTGCAAAATATCGAGTAAATCATTGATTCATTGGGGAAAACCGTCTAAAATAGCGTAGTAGGGTGAAAATAAAACAGCAAGCTGGGGAAATTTATACCATTCAGAAGCTAAAGGGCGAGGAGGTACTCAGGTTTGGGTATCAAATTAATAAATATCGGATTTGGCAATATTGTTTCTGCAAATCGCATCGTTTCCATTGTCAGCCCAGACTCTGCCCCGATCAAACGCATTATTCAGGAAGCACGGGATCGCGGTGTTTTAATTGATGCTACTTATGGTCGTCGAACCAGAGCCGTAATTATTACTGACAGCGACCATGTCATTTTGTCTGCCGTCCAGCCGGAAACCGTTGCCCACCGCCTGGCAAGCAAGGAGCAGCCGGAAGAGATGATGGAATAGGAAGGATATCATGAGAGCTGATTACCAAAAAGATGGTTTGTTAATCGTAATCTCAGGGCCGTCAGGTGTAGGAAAAGGTACCATCTGCTCGGCACTGCGCCAGAGGTTGCCGGAGTTGACCTATTCCGTTTCCGCAACGACCCGTGCTCCGCGCGAAGGGGAAAAAGAGGGGGTCAACTATTTCTTTAAAACGGTTCCTGAGTTCAAAAAAATGATTGAACATGATGAGCTGATTGAATGGGCTCAATATGTGGGGAATTATTACGGTACGCCTCGGCGGTTTGTGGAGGAAACCCTGAAGTCGGGCAAAGATATTGTCCTGGAGGTTGAAGTTCAGGGGGCACTCCAGGTAAAGCAGCGTTTTCCCAAGGGCATTTTTATCTTTTTATTACCTCCGACCATGGAAGATTTGAAAAAACGTATTCTCCATCGCGGAACAGAAACGGAAGAATCGCTTGCAGACCGGTTAGGTGTAGCCATTGATGAATTTAAGCAGATCCATCATTACGATTATGTTGTCATTAATGATGAAGTGGAACGGGCCTGTGACCGGATCGAGGCGATTATCATGGCCGAGCACTGTCGCAAAGACAGATTGATTCTCAGTCAAGGGTAGGAGGGATTTTGGTGCTTTATCCATCTATTGATCAGTTAATGAAGAAAGCAGACAGCAAATACTCACTGGTGGTTATGGCGGCGAAACGGGCCAGACAGCTGTTAGACGGGAAAGAGGCTCAATTAAACCCCAACTCAAAAAAATATGTAGGAGTTGCTCTGGAAGAAATCGCAGCAGATATCCTTGTCACACCATCGCGTCAATCTTGAAAAATAACAACCTCCTGCAGGTTGTTTGTTCAGCTTGTTGACAAGTTTTCTCGAAGAGAGGGATGTTTCACGGGAATGTCTGAGCCAAAAGGTAGACGTGTCGGAAACATCCCTCAAAAGCATGTTTGTCATCTGCTTTCATAACAACCTCTGAAAGGTTGTTATTTTTCTATGTGTTGAGACTCCGCACGGCTGAAGCACCATAGGCACTTCCGATGGTCGCCGTAGGATTCCTGGGTAGTTAACGCCCGCCACTCATTTCTGCTTTGGACAACTCCCAAGTTCAGGACTGTCTCCTCAGCCCTTCCCATGCAGTTCTACAACTCATGTTGCATGTACCCGCATGGGCGGAACGCCTGTTACCAGCGTGCTGGTCTATATTCACTCACTCTCATGGTTTCAACCGGTGGGAGAGACTAATTCGCCACTGGAACCTCATACCATGACGTACAGGAACAAACCCACTACCAGTGGGATGAGCACCGCTCATACGTTCGATTATCCATCAAATTGGTTGCTCTTACCATCCCTCAAAAGGGATGCCGAGCAACGCTGTCTTTCAGCCAGCTTTAACTGTAAACTTTTCAATCAGAGGGAGGGGGTCCAAATATGAGAGGCAAACGTGTGGTGGTTGGAATTTCAGGGGGGATAGCCGCTTTTAAGGCAGCAACGATTGTGAGCCAATTGTCACAGCGCGGGGCAGATGTGAGGGTTATTATGACTGCCTCGGCAACCAAGTTTATTACCCCGCTTACATTACAAACGTTATCCCGCCACCATGTTGCGGTTGACACTTTTGAAGAACGTGACCCGGCTGTTGTTTCCCATATCGATTTAGCCGATCATGCCGATTTATTTGTTCTGGCTCCGGCCACGGCGAACTTGATCGGCAAATTGGCACTCGGTTTGGGAGATGATATGTTATCGACAACCCTGCTCGCGACCCGCGCCCCGATTGTGATCGCACCGGCAATGAATGTACATATGTATGAAAACCCTGTGGTCCAAAAGAACATCATGAGTTTAAGAGAACGGGGTGTTTCTTTTATTGAGCCGGGAGAAGGCCAGCTCGCCTGCGGATATGTTGGTCGTGGGCGGATGGCGGAGCCTGAGCAAATTGTAGAATGGGTGGAGGCGTTTTTCTCACAGGAGCAGCCGTTGGCCGGGAAAAAAGTGCTGGTTACGGCAGGACCAACGGTAGAACCGCTTGATCCGGTTCGTTTTTTCTCTAATTATTCCTCAGGAAAAATGGGATATGCGATGGCAGCGGCAGCCCGGGAAGCCGGAGCGGAAGTCACCCTGGTGAGCGGACCGGTTTCGCTTCCGACCCCGGAGCAGGTGAAGCGGATTGATGTAAAGCGGACGGAAGAGATGAGGGAGGCAGTTCTCCATTATCTGCCGCAAATGGATGTGATTATCAAGGCAGCCGCGGTAGCTGATTATCGCCCCAGTCAGATGCTTGACCGGAAGATGAAGAAAACAGTTGATGCATGGACGATCGAACTGGAAAAAACGCCCGATATCGCTTTAGAAGTGGGAAAAAGAAAAGAGCCGCACCAGTTTTTTGTCGGTTTTGCGGCAGAAACGGAAGAGATCGAGCGGCACGCCAGGTCCAAATTGGAGCGCAAGGGAATGGACTTGATTGTTGCCAATAATGTTTCTCTGCCGGGAGCCGGGTTCGGAACAGATACCAATATTGTAACCGTCTATGATCGGGAAGGAGAAGTGCTCTCCCTTCCGGAGATGAATAAAATAGATGTGGCCCGGCGGATCATTGCCCTGATCGGAGAACGACTTCATGTCCAATGAACAGAACCTGGTCGCCGAAGTGATTGTCGATGTTCCTTCAAGCACGGCTGACCGCCCCTTTGATTATTTCATTCCCCCTGAGTTGGCGGGTGAAGTGCAGGTGGGCAGCCGGGTACAAGTACCGTTTGGGCCGAGAAAACTGATAGGCTACGTGGTGGACATAAAAGAAAATTCCTCCGCCGGGCGGTTAAAGACTGTTCTCGATGTGATGGATCTGGTTCCGCCGCTGACTCCTGAATTGATTCAATTAGGGCTGTTTATGGCCAATGAATATCTGTGCCATACCATTACCTCATTACAGTCAATGGTTCCGGCTGTGCTTAAGGGCAAATACAGGAAGATCGTTCGGCTTCATCCCTCCGCTTTGGAACAGCCCGAAACCCTGTTAAGCATTTCGGCACAGGCATTGTTTCGGTATTTGCAGGAGCATGGAGAGTGCGACTGGGAGGAAGCACTTCAAATGCCTCACATCAACCGCTCTCTCCTCAGACAGCTGGCAGAGGAAAAGAGAATCCTGGTGGAGGAGCGTGTGGGAGACCGTGTGACCCGGCAAAAAAGCACCTGGGTTTGGCCAAAAGATCCGGATTTACTCCCGGAAGTCCTGGAACAGCTTCCGGGACGGGCCACCCGCCAACGGGAAATCATCCGTTTTTTTATCGACCATCCCGAAGAAATCATGCTCCCTTCCTTACTGGCACAGATGCAAACGGCCCGTTCCACGGTAAAAAAACTGGTCGAGCAGGGGTGGCTGGAGTGGGAAGAGAGAGAACAATACCGTGATCCTTACGGGCATCACCAGTTTCAATCCACGCAACCTTTGCCGCTGACCGCGGAACAGCAACAGGCTTTCACTTCAATTCTCGCTCCTCTGCGCGACCGTCGTTATCAATCGATTCTTCTTCACGGGGTCACAGGAAGCGGAAAAACGGAGATCTACTTGCAGGCGATTGAAGAAGTGTTGCACCTGGAGCGAGAAGCGATCGTACTGGTTCCCGAGATTTCGCTCACTCCGCAGATGGTGCAGAGATTTAAAGGGCGTTTCGGGGCCAAAGTAGCTGTTTTGCACAGCGGGTTATCAGATGGAGAGCGTTATGATGAATGGAGGAAAATCCGTTCAGGACAGGTGAAAGTGGCAATTGGTGCGCGGTCGGCCATTTTTGCCCCCTTTCAAAATCTGGGCTTGATCATTATTGACGAGGAACATGAATCATCCTATAAACAGGAAGAGAACCCCAAATACCACGCCAGGGAAATTGCGGCATGGAGAGCGGAGATGCATGGAGCAACCCTTGTACTGGGATCGGCCACTCCGGCTATTGACACCTATTACCTTGCCCGTACTGGTGTCCATGAATGGGTTACATTAAAAGAACGCGTTCACGGTCGCCCCTTCCCGCAGGTTGAAATCGTTGATATGCGCCGGGAACTGCGCAAAGGAAACCGTACTATGTTCAGCACCTCACTGCGAGACGCCCTGATCCAGTGCGTGAATCGGGGGGAGCAGGCGGTCTTGTTTTTAAACAGGCGCGGGTTTTCCACCTTTGTGATGTGCCGTGAATGCGGAGAATCATTAATGTGCCCGCACTGCGATATTTCACTCACCTACCATCAGACCAACCGTACTGTCCGCTGCCACTATTGCGGCTATGCCGAGAAGGTGCCGTCAGAATGCCCGCATTGCCGGAGCAGGCATATTCGCCATTTCGGCACCGGGACACAGCGGGTCGAAGAAGAGTTGGTCCGCCGTTTTCCCGGCTTACGGGTGATTCGCATGGATGTGGATACAACCAGCCGGAAAGGGGCACACGAAAAGCTGCTCACCGCCTTTGGCCAGGGGAAGGCCGATGTTTTGCTGGGAACCCAGATGATTGCCAAAGGATTGGATTTTCCCAAAGTCACCTTAGTGGGTGTGATTGCCGCCGATACCATGCTGCATCTGCCTGATTTCCGGGCTGCGGAGCGTACCTTTCAGCTCCTTACACAGGTGAGCGGGCGGGCAGGCCGCCATGAGCAACCGGGAAAAGTGGTGATCCAAACTTACAGCGCGGACCATTACAGTGTGGAAATGGCGGCAACCCTGCAAGTGGATGAGTTTTACCGCCAGGAATGCTCCATCCGCAAACAGCACCGGTATCCACCGTTTTGTGGTATGTTTACTTTACTGTTCAGCCATCCGGATCGTGTGTTGCTGATGAAGGCTGTTCAGGACGCGGCTCAGTTTATCCGCAGGCATCTCCCGGCCGACTGTCAGCTGCTTGGGCCGGTTCCGGCAGCGGTTCCCAGGATCAAAGACCGGTTTCGGATCCAGATGCTGATCAAGCTGCAACCCTCTTCAGAACGGCTGGCACAGGTAAAAAGCGCTTTGAAACAGATGGACACCCTTTTTGATGATAAAGAGTTGCGCATAAGCATTGACCGGGAAGGATTGGAACTCCGGAATTGATGACTGAATAAAGGGAGGAAATAAAGATGGCGATACGGAAGATTGTCCAGTATCCCGATCCTGTTTTGAGAGAAAAAGCAAAACCAGTCACGAAATTTCATGCCCGTTTGCACAAATTGCTCGATGATATGGCAGAAACCATGTATGACGCGCAGGGTGTCGGGTTGGCTGCACCGCAAGTCGGGATTTTAAAAAGAGCGATCGTTGTCGATGTTGGAGATGGATTGATTGAGATGATTAATCCCGAAATCACAGAGAAATCCGGAGAGCAAATCTCACCGCCGGAGGGATGTTTAAGCATCCCAAACTTATTGGGAGAGGTGCGCCGGTACAACCGCATTAAAGTTGTCGGGCAAGATCGTAATGGCGAGCCGATCGAAATTGAGGCTGACGGTTATCTGGCCCGGGCCTTTCAGCATGAAATCGATCATTTGAATGGAGTTTTATTTATCGATATCGCTGAACGAGTGTTCCGACCGGAAGAGAATGAGGAGGACAGCGATGAGTGATCAAGTGAGAATTGTTTTTATGGGCACCCCTGATTTTGCGGTGCCCTCTTTGCGGGCACTGGTGGAAGAAAAATATCAGGTGGTTGCGGTTGTTACCCAACCCGACCGGCCCAAGGGCAGAAAAAAAGAGTTGACACCGCCCCCGGTAAAAGTGGCGGCACAGAATTATGGTATTCCTGTCTATCAGCCGGAAAAATTACGCGATCCGGAGGCCATCAAAAAAGTTCTGGAATATAAGCCAGATCTGATCGTTACAGCGGCATATGGACAGATCGTACCAGAGGAGATTTTAAATGTTCCCCGCTTGGGCTGTATCAATGTACATGCTTCCCTATTGCCGAAATATCGCGGGGGAGCGCCGATTCACAAGGCAATCATCGACGGTGAAAAAGAGACAGGGATTACGATCATGTACATGGTGAAAGCCTTGGACGCAGGGGATATGATTGCCCAGCGGTCGGTACCGATTACCGAACAAGACCACACAGGCACCATGCATGATAAATTGAGCCGGACAGGGGCAGACTTGCTGAAAGAAGTACTGCCGCGTCTGGTTAAAGGGGAGATTACCGCTGTCCCCCAGGATGAGAGCAAAGTAACCTATGCCCCCAATATCCGCCGCGAGGATGAAAAAATTGACTGGTCCCGTTCCGCGAAAGCGATCGCTCAACAGGTCCGGGGACTTCACCCCTGGCCTGTCGCCTTTACCCTCTGGAAAGGGAAGCCATTTAAAGTCTGGTGGGCAGAGCCGCTGGATGAACCGGCCCGGGAAGTACCGGGAACCGTCAAAAGGATCGGGACAGACGGGATCGTTGTGGCAACCGGCGAAGGGTCACTGCTGCTCACAGAAGTTCAACCGGCGGGTAAAAAACGGATGGCGGTGGAGGAGTTTGCGCGTGGACGCCAGATGGAGGCAGGAGAACGGCTGGGTGATGAATGATGGCTGGTAAAACGGCCCGTGAGTGGGCGTTGGATATTCTTTTGCAAGTGGAACAAAACCAATCTTACAGCAATCTCTTGTTAAACCGGGCATTACAGATCAGCCGTCTCGACCAGAGGGACAAGCGGCTGGTCACCGAATTGGTTTACGGATCAATCCAACGGTTAAACACATTGGACTGGATCTTAAACCAACTTGTTAAAAAAGGGATTGCTTCCCTGCAACCCTGGGTCAGACAACTTCTCAGACTGGGAATCTATCAGCTTGTTTATCTGGATAAGATACCAGTGCGTGCCGCTGTTCACGAAACAGTACATATCGCCAAAAAAAGGGGGCACAAAGGAATCACCAGTTTAGTCAATGGTGTTTTGCGTTCGTATTTGCGGCAAAAAGAACAGCTGGCACTACCCGCTGACCCGCAAACAACCTCGGAAAAAGCAATTGCTTATTCTCATCCCGAATGGCTGGTCAAACGCCTGGAGCAAATGGTGGGTGCCCAGGCGGCAAAACAAATCATGGAAGCCGATAATACCCCGCCCAAAATATCTGTCCGCGTCAATACTTTAAAAACGGACCGCGACTCTTTCATCCGCAAGTGGAAAGAAAAGCAGGAAGGAGAAGCAGTTCCTTCAGAAGTGGTGCCGGATGGAGTGATTATCCAGGGCGGGGGAAACCCTGCTTACAGCTCTTTGTACCAGCAAGGGTTTTGTACGGTGCAAGACGAAAGCTCCATGCTCGTCGGACGTCTGCTGGCCCCCCAACCAGGCATGACCGTGCTGGATGCCTGTGCTGCTCCCGGGGGGAAAACCACCCATCTGGCCGAACAGATGAACAATCAAGGTTTGATTATTGCGTGTGACCTGCACCCCCATAAAATAGACCTGATTCGCTCCAACGCGGATCGTCTGGGAACAGCCATTGTGGA
This sequence comes from Paenactinomyces guangxiensis, assembly GCF_016055185.1. Taxonomy (GTDB): domain Bacteria; phylum Bacillota; class Bacilli; order Thermoactinomycetales; family Thermoactinomycetaceae; genus Paenactinomyces; species Paenactinomyces guangxiensis. Next base: position 14,206 of record NZ_JAECVR010000003.1, on the reverse strand, counting down.
GACGAAAGCTCTTGATACCAGGGAATTGCCTGCCCGATTGGAACAGGGATTTCTATTTGATGCTATTTTATTGGATGCCCCCTGTTCAGGCCTGGGGGTGATCCGCCGCAAACCGGATATCAAATGGAGCAAAGAAGCGCAACAAATAGATTCCCTGGTCAGGCTGCAAAAAGAACTCCTGGACACAGTGGCTTCCCTGCTGCGTCCCGGAGGAACCCTGCTTTACAGTACATGCACCTGGGAACTCCGGGAGAATAGTGAACAAGTGGGGCAGTTTTTGCAGCGCCACCCGGAATTTGAACCTGATCCCGAGATGAACCGGCTGTTGCCGCCGATTGTGCGGGAGACAGCTCTGACGGGAGAAGGCTGGGTCCAAATCCTGCCGCATCATTTTCACAGTGATGGCTTTTTCATCGCCCGTTTAATCAAAAAAGAGTAATCTCAAGACCTTTAATCCCCGCCAATGAAGGCGGGGACGGGATTCATGATTTGTTAACATCATACATTCCGGGCAATTTCGCTCCTGACAAGTTTCGCTGCTGTAACCATGTGGGTTAAAGAATGGATCACTTCCTCTTGTTTTCTTGTTTTTAGCCCGCAATCAGGATTAACCCAGAATAATTGCCTGTCACAGACCAGCAAAGCATGTTCGATCTGCGTTTTTATCTCATCTGCTGAGGGAATTCTGGGACTGTGAATATCATAGACACCGAGACCGATTCCTTTTTTATAGGAATGATTTCTGAGCGTCTGAATCAGTTCCCCGTGGCTTCGCGAAGCTTCAATGGAAATCACATCAGCATCCAGTTGTTGAATCGATTCCATGATATCGTCAAATTGGCTGTAACACATATGGGTATGAATCTGGGTCCGGTCATCAACCGCTGAAGTGGCTAGACGAAACGATCGAACCGCCCACTCTAAATAATGGTTCCAATTCTTTTTCTTTAAAGGTAATCCTTCACGGAGGGCCGGCTCATCTACCTGAATGATGCGGATTCCATTTGCTTCGAGTGATTGTACCTCTTGACGTAAGGCAAGTGCAATCTGCGCGGCAACCTCTTTTTTGGACAGATCATTTCTCACAAAGGACCAGTGAAGGATGGTGACAGGACCGGTCAACATTCCCTTCACCGGCTTCTCTGTGCAAGACTGGGCAAATTTGCTTTCTTTCACCGTCATCGGAGACCTGAACTCTATATCTCCATAGATAATAGGAGGTTTTACACATCTTGAACCGTAAGACTGTACCCAACCGTGTTTCGTGAAAGCAAACCCGCCTAACCGTTCGCCAAAAAACTCCACCATATCATTACGCTCAAATTCTCCGTGTACAAGCACATCTAATCCGATTTCTTCCTGGATTTGCATCCATTTTTGAATTTCTGTTTGCATAAATTCATCGTACTGTTCCTGTGTCCACTCCTTGATCCTCCATTTTCTCCGTGCCTTTCTTACTTCCGGCGTTTGCGGAAAACTGCCGATTGTGGTTGTTGGCAACAGTGGCAATTGTAAATATTCCCGTTGGATCTGCTGGCGGATTTGAAAAGGGCTCTTGCGGTTAAATTCTTCTTCTCTTAAATGTTTCAAATGTTTTCGCACCGAAGGGCGATGGCGCATTTCATGGGTGGAGAGGTCATCCAGTGCTTCGGCTGCGGCATTCAGCTGTTCGGAGATCGATTCACTGCCATGGGAGAGTGCCTGTTTGAGCAAATGTAATTCTTCCAGTTTCTCATCGGCAAAGGACAAAGAGCGATAGAGAACCGAATCCAGATCGGTTTCCTGATCCTTCCGTACCGGAACATGCAATAAGCTGCAAGAAGGCTGTAAAAACCATTCTCTCGGGGAAATAAAATCGTCCAATTCTTGAATAAACCGGATCGTCTCTTGTAAATGATTCCGCCATATGTTTCTTCCGTCAATGCAACCAATCCCTAAACATTTGTCAGCAGGGAAACCGTATTTGCGAATTGAATCTAAGTTTCCTGTTTTCCCGTGCACAAAATCAAGGCCAATGCCGGCTGCGGGAAAGGATATTAAATCCTCATAATGCTCAACCGAGTCAAAATAAGTTTGAATGATCAAATGAATCTCAGGGACCGCACGTTTGAACTGGTTATATATCTCTTTGGCAAGTTTCATATCTTCTTTGGAAAGATCAGCAACGAAGACAGGCTCGTCCATCTGAACCCAACTACAGCCCGCCTCCGCCAATTCTCCAAGCATTTGTATATAGAGAGGAATCAGCCTGTTTAACAGATTTTCAAATTGTCCTGAAGAATAACCTTTAGACAGTTTTAAAAAAGTGTAAGGACCAATGATCACCGGTTTGCCATCGATCCCGAGTTCCTCCTTCGCTTCCCTGAAAGCTTTGAGAGGCCGGTTCTCCAAAAGGCTGAATTCCATCTCTTCTTCATATTCGGGAACAATGTAATGGTAGTTGGTATTAAACCATTTGGTCATCTCACATGCAACGGCATCCTGTTTCCCGCGTGCCATAGCAAAATAGTCCTGGAGTGGGACAGGCCCTCCCTGATGGTTAAAACGTTTTGGAACCCAGCCAAACATGGTTGCCATGTCCAACATGTGGTCATAGCAGGTAAAGTCATTGACCGGAATGAGGTCGACCCCTTTTAATCGTTGCGTTTGAAGGTGATCCAGCCGGATTTCTTTCATTCTTTTTTCAAGCCCGGGTGCATCCAATTTCCCGTCCCAGAAAGATTCCAGTGCTTTTTTCCATTCTCGTTTTGCCCCGATTCGCGGATATCCCAGATTGCTCACTTTCATCTTTTTCAAATGGTTTCCCTCCGTAAACAAAAAGGCACTTCCACGCAATAGTAAAAAAGTGGAAATGCCTTTGTGATCAAAGTCAAGTGATGGGCAAGACTTCAGCTCTTACATTTCAACACCTTCCTATCTACCGTAGGTCTGACAGTGTTGTCAGAACAGGCAGGTCTCCTGGCTCCAGGATCAACATCAGCTAAATGCCTTCCCTATGTAACATAAGTGGCTTTACCCTTTAGCTGATTCCCCTGTGACAGTGGCGGGACCGCACCGGAATCTCACCGGTTTCCCTTTTAAACTTCAGGAACTCTTCCTGAAGTACCTGTTCCCACTATATTCGGTTATTTCAGTTTATTTTACACTATTCATCCCATTAGTCAAGTTCGACAAATCATCCGTCATCGCACTATAACGCCGGATTCAAGGAAAACAAGACATTGCCGAATAAAAAGTATGCGTAATACAACAGCTTGAAATGTTTAAATGAGAGGGATGATCCTTCCTATTAAGGGCGATTTGTTGAGTAAGAATTATGAAAGAACTATTGTTCAAATAACTTTGGCTTGATAAAATCATAGAAAATGTTTGGGGGGTAGAAGGATGATCATATATCCGCTTTTGCAAAAAGGGGCAACAATTGGAGTAACAGCCCCCTCATCCGGGGTACAGGCTGAGTTGCATGATATGTTTAAACTTGCGTTAAGCCGCATGGAAAAGAGAGGATTTAAAGTTGTTTGCGGAGATACGGTCTGGACGCAAAACAAGGCGAAATCATCGCCTGCCCAAAAACGTGCCGATGAATTTAATCAAATGATGCAAGACGAACAGGTCAATCTCATCATTCCTCCCTGGGGCGGGCATTTATTGATTGAGATGCTGGAATATGTAGATTTTGAAAATATAAATAAAAAGTGGTTATTAGGCTACTCGGATACAAGTGTATTGTTATTGGCAATCACTTTAAAGACGGGGGTCGCAACTGCCCATGGACCTAATTTCGTCGATTTAAGAGGAGAGTATTGGGACGATACGACAGCGATGTGGCAGACGGTATTATCAACTGAAGCCGGAGGGTCCGTACGGCAACATTCCTCAGCAAAATATCAAAGAGAATGGCAGCACCATAACCCTACACCATGTGTTTTTCATTTAACGGAACAAACCTGCTGGAAAACCGCTTCCAGTAATCCTGTGAAAATACAAGGACGTTTGCTAGGCGGGTGTATAGATGTCATTCGACACTTAATCGGTACACCATTCGGTGATGTACAAGGCTTCAGAAAACAGTTTACCAACGGGGAATCTGTTTTATGGTATTTTGAAAATTGTGATATGACAACAACGGATTTACGCAGGTCACTTGTGCAAATGAAGTTAGCGGGCTGGTTTGAACAATGTTCAGGAATTATGTTTGGCCGGAGTCCTGCCAATCATCCGGTAGAGAACTATACAATTGAAGACATTTATCAAGAACTTTCTGACGAGCTGCAAATACCCATTATTTATGACATTGATTGTGGCCATGTCCCTCCGCAAATCACTTTGATCAACGGAGCTTATGCCGAAGTAGAAGCAGAAGGCGGCAAAGGGACTGTTTGGCAATATTTTAAATAGTGTTAGCCTGTCGTTTGGAACAGGATCTATAGCCAGCAAATGTTCATGTATATGTATAGTTTTATTTATCGAAGGAGCCGGCTCCCCGGCATACAGGGAGTCGGTTTAATTATGTCTGTATGCAGCAAAAAAATGAAAATAGTTATATCACTATTCTTGAATATCACATTCATATGTAATATATTAATTTTGAAGAAGCAAATAAACGGTGACTTACCTTATAGGGACGTATGGGAGTTCTTCGTTAAGGGGTGATGACTGATGCCGATACCGAAAGGCTTCTCTAAGCCGATTCAAGTGTCTGCAAAAGAACGCGCTTTTGCCCAGGTGCAACACTGGATTATAGACGGAACGCTTCAACCGGGTGAAAAACTGAATGATGCCGAGCTGGCAGAAGCATTGGGAATGAGCAGAACTCCGGTTCGCGAAGCATTGCAGCTTCTCGAAATGCAAGGGTTTGTCGAAATGCACCGGGGAAGGGATACGCGGGTGACAACCATAGAAAAAGAAGATATTTTGAAGGTTTATCCGCCTCTCGCTTCTTTGCAAGCTCTGGCAGCCGAACTGGCGGCGTCCAAGATTTTGCCGGAACAGATTGAACGCTTGCGGGAGGTAAATGAAAAGTTTGCCCGGATTCTCGGCCAGCATCAGCCGTTTCAGGCGATGGAACTGGATGAGCAGTTTCACAATATCATCGTTGAAGCGGCTGCCAATCCGTACCTTGTTTCCTTTATCTCCAATTTGCAAATGCATATCCGCCGGCTCAAGTACGTTTTTCTGCAACAACCTGCCTCGGCCGGGCATGAGTCTGTTGCAGAACATGCTGCGATGATTGAGGCACTTGAACGGGGAGATAAAGATACAGCCGCGGCAGTGATGAAGCAAAACTGGTTACGCCCGATGGAAGAAATCTACAAATTGATTTAGCCTGATTTTCTCCCCCGCTAAAGATAAAAAGGAGGTGCTCCCTATGACAAAAGGCTCCGCCACTCATCCATCCGATCCGGGACACCGAATGTCTTACTTTGTGCTAATCACTACCATGGTTTTTTGGGGCAGTGCCTTTGTATCATCCAAAGTCGCCATCGATTCGGTTCCGCCATCGGTAGCGGCTCTGATCCGATTTGGTCTTGCAGCCCTTTTCATGTTGTTATTTCTCCGCACCCGCCGGAAAGAGATCCGCACAGTCCCCCGTGAAAGCTGGTTTGGCCTTGCCATCCTCGGGCTTCTGGGTGTTGCCGTCTATAATCTTCTTTTCTTTTGGGGGCTAGCCTTTTCACGGGCATCGGACGGAACCATGATTATTCCCACTTTGAGCCCGGCGGTTACCGTGTTGCTGGCAGCTCTTTTTCTCAAGGAAAAACTGGGCAGAAAACAAGTGGGCGGACTATGCCTCGCTTTAATCGGATCACTTGTTTTCTTTTCTGCCATCGGTCTGGGGGAAGTTGTGAACATCCGCCGCATGACGGGTGACCTGCTGTTCTTAGCCGCTGCCGTGTGCTGGTCGGTCTATACACTTCTTGGCAGAAAGTTGCTGCATAAGGTCGATCCCATGCCTGCAACAGCCTATGCGATGCTTTTCGGCTCAATCGCACTCGGATTTTTTGCAATCTCCGATCTGAGTAAGGTCCAGTGGTCCGGGCTCAGTGCCGGTTTTTGGGCCAATCAGTTCTACCTCGCTCTGTTTCCCACGGTGATCGCAAATTGGTTCTATTATATTGGCGTTAAAGGAATCGGGGCACCAAGAGCCGCCGTATTTATGTACTTTGTGCCAGTTTCCGGATTGGTGTTGGCCGGGCTGATTTTAAATGATGTGCCGACACCGGTTCAATTGATCGGCTCCGCCCTTATGCTTCTCGGAGTCTGGCTGGTGAATCACCGTGCCGCTCCTTCCCCGACAGGGCAGGAACAAAAGGAAAGAATACATCATGTTTAAATAAGATACCGGGTGGAAGCGGGGGATTAGAATCATTCCGTTTTTTTTTGGTAAGGGAAGGATTATTTATGAAATCTCACTCTTTTGGTTACACATACTTATCGCAAAAAACGGCCAACTAGCCCGTACATGCATGATCGGCCATAAAGGTATACTAACCTGTAATTCCCCGACACTGGAGGGATGCAGAATGGGAAAAAAAGAAAAAAAGAACGAAGAAAAGGTGCAGAGACGTCAAAATCCGGCCGTTAACAAGTTTGACCTGTATGGCGTTGAAGTGAGTACTCCGCTGACAGACACAATTTTGGAATCATGGGGGCAAGTGGGAATTACTGGCGGCTCTGTGGGAAAAAAACGAGAGCCAAAAGATTAAAATGTAACGGTATAACCGTCTATGGATTCAACCTCTTTTATATTTTTTTGACCATCCAGCTGGACAGAAACCTGTCTTAACGGGGTGGTGGTAGAGAACGTCAAATTTTGGGGTCATTTGCCCAACAAATGGAAAAATGACTCGAGTTGCTACGCATGCAGACTCGAGTCATTTCGTTTAATACAGGAAACTCAGAAATGACAACGCTCATATTCATCCTGAGCATCGGTAATGGCCAATTTAGAATACACTTCAAGCGGCTTACCGCTTGCATGTCCAGAATAAGGCTGGATGAGTGCATCGTCAATGTCCTGTTTCTTTAGCCATGTTAACAAGAAGTGGCGTAACTTATGCGGTGAAATAGATTGGACCATGCCAGATCGGAATACTTCTTGAAGATGTGCATGTATAAAAATAGGTGTAGTGTGATAGATTCCCATAAAGTAAAACAATATTTTATTGATAATTTTGTGTAGTGTCAATTTTATGGGATATACTGTTTACTCCTACATAAAATCATTTATACTGAAAGTATTAACGAACAAGGAGGCAATTCACATGAAAAACATAACGATCCCAATCGCACAAACATATAAGGGCGGAACACTTTCTTAATTGTAAACGGTGTACCCCTTATATGTGTTTATTTAATAACACAAAAAAAGGGGTAAATCATGCGTTGTTTTCCAGTAAAAAAATTTTTCTCATATTATAAACCGTATTTAACGTTGTTTCTTTCTGTATTGGCGTGCTCCTTTATCGTATCTGCTGTGACTTTGGTTTTTCCGTTGCTCGTTCGGTATATTACGAAAGATGTTCTGGAAGGAGACTTGTCCACTGCGCTAAGTGAAGTGTATTGGATTGGTGGGCTGATGCTTGTTTTAGCCGCGATCCAGAATATCGGGAACTACTTTGTGGACTATAAAGGTCATGAAGTCGGTGCTCGTATGGAAAGTGATATGCGCAGCGAGCTGTTTGAGCACATGCAAAAGCTTTCCTTTAGTTTTTACGATAAGGAAAAGACAGGTCAGCTCATGTCTAGAATAACGAACGACCTGTTACTGCTTTCCGAACTGTACCATCACGGTCCAGAAGACTACATTAAATATCTCGTCCGCTTTATTGGAGCGTTTGTCATTTTGTATTTTATTAACGCTCCATTAACGATCACCGTATTCTGTTTCTTACCATTCTTGGGTGTCTTTACATTGTACTTTAATAGGAAATTGAACCAGGCATTAAGAAGAAACAAAGAGCGAATTGCGGACGTTAATGCACAGGTAGAGGATAGTCTATCAGGAATTCGCGTGGTAAAATCGTTTGCCAATGAGCAGGTAGAGATTAAGAAGTTTAACCGAGAGAATAATCGTTTCCTCGATAGCCGAAAGAAAACGTACAGGGCTGAAGCGTACTTTTTCAATGGAGTTGAAACGTTTCTGCAACTGATGACGATCACGGTGATTATCTTTGGCAGTGCCAGTATCGTCAACGACACTTTAGCGTTAGCTGATTTAATTACTTTTTTACTGTATATCCGCTTTATGATTGAGCCAATTCAACGCTTAACTCATATGAGCACGCAGTTTCAAGAAGGAATCACTGGCTTCCAGCGCTTTATGGAAATCATGAATGTGAAGCCGGCAATCGAAAACAAACCGAATGCCGTGACCCTGCGAGAGGTACATGGCGAAATTGAGTTCAAGCAAGTTTCCTTCCGCTACGAGAACCATTTAGACAATGTATTAGGAAACCTGTCGCTTCATGTACAACCGGGGGAGTACGTTGCGTTGGTTGGTCCGTCTGGTGCGGGGAAAACTACATTATGCTCGCTCATCCCTCGCTTTTATGATGTGACAGATGGGGAGGTGTTACTAGACGGGATCAACGTCCGTGATATCGACCTGCAGTCATTAAGAAATAACATTGGTATTGTACAGCAAGATGTTTATCTTTTTGCGGGAACGGTAATGGAAAATATCCGCTACGGAAATCCGGCAGCAAGCGATGAAGAAATTATCGAGGCAGCCAAGCGAGCCAATGCCCATGACTTCATCATGAGCTTGCCAAACGGCTACCACTCCGAGATCGGACAGCGAGGTGTCAAACTGTCCGGCGGCCAAAAGCAGCGATTAAGTATCGCTCGCGTATTCTTAAAAAATCCACCCATTCTCATTTTCGATGAGGCAACGAGCGCGCTAGATAACGAGAGTGAAAGTATCGTCAAGGAATCACTGGAATCGTTAGCTAATGGGCGTACAACCATCGTTATTGCCCATCGCCTTTCCACTATCCGCAATGCAGGGCGGATTATCGTATTAACCGAGGACGGTATTGTGGAACAAGGTACACATGATGCGTTACTTGCACACGATGGAGCGTATGCACACCTGTATTCCAAGCAGTTTGAATTGCAAGTATAAGCTCTTTAAACGAAACATGGCTCACTTTAAGCCTAAATGTAGTAAATTGTTGATATCAATGTGGTGTTGATCATCTGTTGACAGGCTTACTGTCCTCGCAGTGAGCTTGTTCGCTGTTATTAATAAATATGTCTATACGTACAATTTTCCCGAAAAGATGCAGTGCCGGATCATGATTTTGATTAGCTTTGCCATCGTAATACTTGTACTCCTAGCGTATATTGCCATTTGGAATTGGTCCTAATAATGCTAGGTTTTTATGAACGTGTCATCTCTGAGTTTCCTGTATAAACACGAAATGACTTGAGGCCTGGACGTGGCATCTCAAGTCATTTTTTCATTTATTGGGCAAATGAACCCAAAATCGATGTTCGCTACCACCACCCCTTAACGGCTGGATTTGTTATTTTTTCGGATGAAACCACAAGCTGAAAATCCCAATGCCTATTTCCCGGAACTTGTACATATATTTATGGATAACTTCTTCTTTTAAGGTTGGTTCATTTTATGACGAACAAAACCATCATCAGAATCATTGCTTACATAGCAGGACTGATTATACAAGCACTGGGTCTGGCGCTGATGATTCGTTCTGACTTGGGGACCGGGCCGTGGGACGGATTTTATGTAGGGATGTGCAGCCATTTTGGCTTAACCGTGGGCTTCTGGCTGATTATCTTCGGGGTTATCTTTATTTTTTGCAGTTCTTATCTGATGAAGAGGAGGCCGGACTTTCTTTCGCTCATCACGGTGATCATTCTGGGGCTGTGCATTGATGTTTGGCTGTATGTGATCCATCCGGAACAAAAGGGTGCAGAGATGCAGGTGTTCACTTTTTGGCTGGGGCTGATCATTACATCTGCGGGTACCGGGATGTATCTGCAGGGTGAATTTGCCCTTACTCCCGCTGATCAACTGATGATTGCTCTTTGCCGGCGATTAGGTTTAAGCCTGACCGCCTCAAAAACGATCGGAGATTCCTGTGCACTGGCCTTTGCGCTGGTGCTTGACGGACCAATTGGCCTTGGGACAGTGATTTATACCTTTTTAAGCGGGCCCCTGATCCAATTTTTGATCCCCCGAATCGAAAGAGCAATTGTTACCCATGTAAAAGATTAAAAAGGTTTTGGGGGATGTTCCAGCGGAAACCCGATGATCCGGCAACCAAACAGCCGCATAGGGACAATCAAACATTTTTTGAAATGGTAGTTAACAGTCCTTTCATAAACAAACATGTTGCATATATTGTTGATGAAAAAAAACAGGGAGGTGAGTATCATGGCTATCTTTGGCGGTGGTGGTTACGGAATTGGTTTCAGTTGGAGAACTCTCTTAATCTACCTCCTGGTCATTGCAACAATCTTTATATTTATTGGGGGATTTGGATTTGGATATTAACCGTTTCGGCGATTAAATCTGCAATTATAGGGGGAGAAAGAGGGCGCTCCCTATGGACCGGGCAAGCTTTTTTCAAAAATATAAATGCTGAACCCCCTGATCATTTAAAAGCCGGTTTCCCGATCATCACCGGGGACTTTGCCCCGTAGATATTGGGAAATCGGCTTTTCCGGCCTTTTGATACAGGATGATCTGCCAAATCGTGGGGGATGGTACACGGGTGACTGCATAATAAAGTCCAAGCTGGAGAAAAAATATTGGCAAGTGATCATCCCGTAAGCTGGAAGAATGAATATGACGAAAAAGGCTCTGATCGTGGTTGTGACGATCCTTGTTCTTGCATACGCTGTGATTGATTATATGAATGGGCATAACCGGGACACGGGCGTCAAAAATCTTCCACTGGCAACAGGTACAATTTTTTATGAATGAAATGGTGAATGATGGGAAAAATACCGTTAGCAAAGAGATTTGAATTATAGGAGTGCAGCACAAACATGAATGAAGAACAAAAAAACCGCCAGGATGCCATGGAGCATGGCATATCAGTAACAGGAGCCGGTGATTCACTTGATAAACGAATGGCAGAAGGTGAAGATGAGCGGACACTGACGACCCGCCAGGGCCATCCGGTAAAATACAACCAAAACATTCGGACTGTAGGAAATCGCGGACCGGCTACGCTTGAGAACTATCATTTTATTGAAAAAATCTCCCACTTTGACCGTGAACGCGTTCCCGAGCGGGTGGTTCATGCCCGCGGTGCGGGTGCCCATGGATTTTTTGAAACGTACGGCAAAGTGGGGGATGAACCGATATCCAAATATACCCGCGCCAAAGTATTTCAGGATGCGGGAAAAAGGACGCCTGTTTTTGTACGGTTTTCAACTGTCACTCACGGGATTCACTCTCCGGAAACATTGCGGGATCCCCGCGGTTTTGCCGTTAAATTTTATACTGAGGACGGCAATTGGGATCTTGTCGGAAACAATCTTAAAATTTTCTTTATCCGGGATGCCATGAAGTTTCCGGATCTGATTCATGCTTTCAAGCCCGATCCGGTGACCAATATACAAGACAGCGAACGGATATTTGATTTCATCAGCAATACGCCGGAAGCCATGCATATGATTACTTTTCTGTTCTCACCGTGGGGAATCCCGGCAAACTACAGGCAAATGCAGGGGTCAGGTGTCAATACATACAAGTGGGTAAATAAAGATGGAGAGGCTGTGCTTGTCAAATACCATTGGGAACCAAAACAAGGAATTAAAAATCTGACGCAAAAAGAAGCAGAGGAAGTCCAGGCAAAGAACTTTAATCACGCGACACAGGACCTGTATGAAGCGATAGAGCGCGGTGATTATCCCGAATGGGAGCTGTACGTTCAGATTATGAGTGACGGCGAACATCCCGAACTTGACTTTGATCCGCTGGACGATACGAAGATTTGGCCGAGGGATCAATTTCCGTGGCTGCCTGTCGGACGGATGGTCCTGAACAAAAACCCGGAAAATTACTTTGCAGAAGTGGAACAAGCTGCCTTTGGAACAGGTGTCCTTGTCGACGGATTGGATTTTTCGGATGACAAGATGCTCCAGGGACGGACATTCTCATATTCAGATACACAGCGTTACCGGGTTGGAGCTAACTATTTGCAGTTGCCGATCAATGCACCGAAAAAGCATGTGGCCACGAACCAGCGTGACGGTCAAATGACCTATTACGTTGATCTTGCACCTGGACAGAACCCGCATGTGAACTACGAGCCTTCATCCTTAAACGGTCTCAAGGAAGCGCGGCCATCCGGAAAAGAATATACTCCTCATGTGGAAGGAAAACTTGTACGCGAGAGCATAGACCGGACCAGCAACTTTAAACAAGCCGGCGAAACGTACCGGGCATTTAGTGGCTTTGAGCGTGATGACCTGATCTTGAACCTGGTGAACTCCCTCAAAACCTGCCGCCCCCGGATTCAGGAGAAGATGATTGAGATGTTTACAAAGTGTGATGAGGATTATGGCCGGCGTGTGGCTGAGGGGTTGAAGCAGCATCATGAAAAGGATGAATCAAGCCATGGACCCATCGGGGCAACCGGTACCGGAGAGGCCGTCAAACAAGCTGAAAACAAGGGGCATGAGACAGATTCGTATTAAAAAGAGAGTATAGTAAACAGGTGGAATGAGATGCAAACCCTGAAGGAGTGATCCAATGTTTTTCCACACGAAGAAGCTGCAGTACAATTCTCATGCAGAACTGTAGACGCAAATTGTCACGAACCGGGCTGATAAGCAACAAAATTGTTGACAGGGATATTTTTTCCTTTTTCGCACAAGCTAGGAGGTGACCAAGATGCAGTTAGGAATGCATGAAGCCGCCGATCTCCATGAATTATCGATGGCAAAGACTTGCACCGTTGCGAAATGTTCCATGCTGGTCAATATGGCACAAGATGAACAGCTGAAATCCCTTATTCAAAGGGAACTGAATAGTTCCCGCGAGGCGATTAGTGAATACCAGAGATTTTTGACCAACTCAAACTATGCACAATAAGGAGGTATGGAGAAATGAGCATTTTGGATAATGTGCCAGGAGCAGGAACAACTCCCGCAATGAATGACAATATCATTGCGACTGACCTATTATTAAGCGCAAAAACGGGGGTTCGCGATTTAGCCTTTGCACTGACGGAGGCTTCCTCGCCCGAGGTTCGCCGTGTTCTTCATCAACAGTTGGAAAAAGCCATTCAATTCCATGCAGATGTTTACACCTATATGGAAAACAAAGGTCTTTATAATGCAAAGGACTTCAGCAAACAGGTACAAGTAGACCGTCAATCTGCACAGCAAGTCAATCAACTGTCGTAACTTCCATGGCTCTCACAAAGGTTACACTCTAAAGTTCAGCTGTTACAAAGCTGGACTTTTGTTTGTTCGATGGCTTCAAAATCCATTCCAGAATGTTAAAGTGACAAGTATTGATAGCACTTCAAAGAAGCGCAAAGCTAGAACAATCAATATCTACTTGGACAAGATATATGCGTTTTACGACTACATAATGAGACATGAAGATTGCTCCATGAATTTGTCAGAACGACTCAAAAAACAAGCTGCTTCAAGGGGAGGTTCAAGAGTTTCCTTCATCATACACTCAAGAATAAGACGAAAAACATCAAGATACTCAAACTCAAGGTTTCAAAAGAGAGATTAAAGATATTGTCATCTGATCAGGTGCAAACATTGATTGATGCTTGTTTCAACATCAGGAACAGAAACCTTAACAAGTAGCCTTGCCTGCCAACCAAAGGTTATGACAGAAAAAACTACAGAAATATTGGATCAGTTGCACAACAGCAGCGGGTAAAGTCTCCAAAGGTCTTAAACGTCAAATGAGCGATGAAAGCAAAGATGCAATGATACAATTGTTACGGGATCGCATTAAGGAGCTAGAAAGTGAAAATAAGCGATTAAAGGATGAAAATCGGCGGTTGCAAGGAAAACTGTATGAGCAAATCTAATAAAGTCTATTTCTTCTACTTTAAATATATTTGAGGTTGTTGCATAACTCTTTTGAAGGAAAAATCCTGTAAATGCTAATCTAATTATTGACCACTTAGTGGTACAACGCTCAAAAAAAAGTTGACCACCTGAAGACCCCTTTCCTGTATCTTAAAAGTTGTCA
>NZ_JAECVR010000039.1 GCF_016055185.1 Paenactinomyces guangxiensis | reverse complement strand
TGACCAAGCAACGGTTCTTCCAGGATTTCCAGGAAGCCAGAAAAAACATGGAAAACTTCGTCCATTTGCTGGATAACATCTCTCAAGCACTGACCCAAATCGCAACGAAATTCCGTCAAACCGACCAGGCTTAAGACCGGGTTCTCTTTCCGGAAGGAACATTGTTTCCTTTCGGAAAGGCTTCCATATAAACTTTTGTTTCTTGTTGGACAGAATTGACTTAAAGTCGAGCCTGTCCTTTTTTTGGGTTTCACATGGTTTTAAGGGATCATGTTATCTTTGTATGGATGCTGCTAAGTATACATATATTCTTTTTCGTGTCATTTTTTATGATCTCATTTATCTAATGATTCTATAGTGAAGAGAGGTGAATCCGTTACGGAGAATGAATAACTCTGCCCGGATCTGATACGCCTGCATTACTCCGGTAAATAAAAGGATACGGTGAATAGAAAATGTCAGCATTCTGATAGAGTTTCATGAATTTTTCGTAACGGTAAGTATGGGGAAGTATTTTCATCGGTTTGTAATCATCGTTCTCTTCTTGTTTGTCGGGGCCGGAATCTTTGGGCTTGGTGAAGTTTATGCTACTGGCGGGGGCAGCTTTAATGTGCCTGAGATCAATGACGACTTTAACAAGGGGAATCAAGGACCCGCACCTCAACAAGAGAAGCCTGTGAACCCGCCTCCACAGGAAGAGAAAGGGTTCTGGGATTCGGTCGGGGATGCAGTCACCGGCGCCTGGGACTGGACCACAGACACGATCTCCAGTGCCTGGGACTCAACCACAGAAGCAGTCACCGGCGCCTGGAATGCGACTACAGACGCGATCTCCAGCGCCTGGGACTGGACCACAGAAGCAGTCACCGACGCCTGGAATGCGACTACAGACGCGATCTCCAGTGCCTGGGACTGGACCACAGAAGCAGTCACTGGCGCCTGGAACTGGACCGTAGACGCACTTACCAGTGCCTGGGACTGGACCACTCAAACACTCTCACAAGCCTGGGATTGGTTCCGCTCAACGAGGATCGGCGAAATCATTGTTGGGAACATAGAATTTGTTGTAGGCTTGGGATTATTGGCTGCCGGTGCAGCTTTTACCCTGTGGAAACGCCCCGGATTTATCAATTCTTTCGGCAATAAGATGTTGAACTGGGGGAAAAATCTGATAGGTGTTGATAATAGCCGCCCTCATGGTGAACTAAAAGATGTGGAGGTAAATGACAAGACCTTAGCTATGGCATCCCAAATCGTCTATTTCGATAATCTTTCAGATGACCAAGTTACAGCCTGGTTAGGGGGAAAATGGATTGTAGAAAAAGACCCCAAAATGATGAGGGATTTACCGAACGGACTTCAAGCCAGAGTGTTTAGAAATCCTGAAACAATGGAGATTATTATTGCTTTTAGAGGAACAGAGGGAAAATTTAATGATATAGCAATTGCGGATGGTTCAATTGCTCTCGGGCTTGATTCGTCGAACCCCCAAGCGCAATCCGCCAGAGATTTTGTAAAAGAAGTATTAAATAATCCAGATTATAAAGGTTATCAGTTTGTTCTGACCGGCCATTCATTGGGTGGGTATTTGGCCGTTGATTCGGGAGCAAAGTATAACATTCCAACAGTCACTTTTAATGCCGCCGGTAAAAATCTTTTCCCGAACGTGAATGCGTCAACCATTTTAGGCGGTCCTGTAAGTACCGGATCTAACTATATCATTAACATGCTTGATCCCCATAACCGAAAGCAAGCCATCAACGAAGGTCTTGGTAATTATGACGGTTTAATCCGAAATTACAATTTTGATCACGATTTGGTGGGTGGAGTTGGTTACAGACCCGGTGAAACATATCATATCGATGAGCATGGAAAGACTCAAGAAGATGAAGGATTGGATAACGATCTCTTGAATATGAATATTGATGCAGGTTCCACTCATTCTATTAAAAACTTTACCGGAAAGACAGATGATGGAAAACCCTTTGATTCTCCATTGCCTGAAGCTTATGATGAAAATGGAAACTTTGTTCCCAGATAGATAAGGATGTGATGGCATGTCTGGAGTTTTACGGAAATTCGGGGTATGGTTTGGTTTAGTGATCATGATTTTTGCAATCCTGTTAAGTGGTTGCACCTCCAATACCGCTTCAAAGGACCTGACCAAAATGGCTCCGGAAGAAGAAAAAAAGGTAAAGGAAGCGGCGGTAAACTATATTAAAACAACTTATGCGAAGGACTTTGTTGTAGAGGAAGTACAGAAAGGCCAGGTATTTGGAGATACCTATGATATTAAAGGTTATATGCAAGATGAGAAAAAAACTGTTGTACATGTCATAGGCACTCCGCCTGATAACTTTCGGGACTCCTATGTAGATCGATTGTGGACGAATGAATTGGAGCCCCATATAAAAGAAATTGTGAATAAGACAGTAGATCTAAGAAAGATAGATGATTTATCTTATAGTGACGGCACTGAGAAAACAAAATATAAAGGGAATATCCCTTCCGTATTTGACGTACTAAAAAAAGGGGAAAAGGATTTTTCACTCCTTTTGGTGGTCAGGATTTATCAACACGGCGGCCAGGAAAAAGAAGATATTGCCAAGCTCCTTAACGAGTTAAAAAAGATGAACTTTAATGATGTTACATTAGAGATCTTTGTGCATGACGATCAATTAAAATCCGCACCCAAAAACGAAGATCCGGGTAAACATCTTTTGGTCAGGTACAATATATCAGGTGATATACAAACGATTGACTTCAGTAACCTGGACAAGTATAAAACCCAGATCAAAGAAAGTAAGTAAGCCAAGTCTGAAAAGGTTTATTCTTAAAAGCAGTGATGGTTCCAAAATCAGATATTTTATATACAAACATTGACTTTTTGTTGGACAGAGTCAGCCCAATGCTGCCCTGTCCTTTTTTATCATCAAACAATTGAGGTAAGCGATCTTTTATAGAAATGGGGAATCTGCTATGATAAATGGGAGAGACTGGAACTTTTATATCGTTCAATCAAAAATATAGGGAGCCAATTGTATGAGTAAAGACAATCTTAATCAAGATGGCAGGTTGTGTTCCCCTCTGCCGGAAAAACGAGCACACTTGCCTCTAAATGTTCAAATCTTAAAGAAGGATTTTGAGCGTATTCAAGCAGGTTTTGTTCCAAGGGATATGGATGATCGATGGTACGTACATTATCAGGATGGGGAAATTCACTTTCATCGCAGTTGGACAGGATCTTGCATTTTTCAGTTGCATGTTCAGCCGGATCAACAGGGTTATTGTATAACAGACGGGTGGGTAAATCGTGACCCGGATCAATATACCTCTAATAATTTGGATTATGATCGAGTTCTCTTATTTAGCTTATTTAAATCTCTATTTGGCATTGAATTAAAACCTTAAAGGGAAACGCGGGTTTATATATAGACTTCACTTAGCAAGTATATGGAATATGATAGGTGTTAAAGGAAATATATGCCAATCCATCTTTATTTAGGCGTTCGCACATAAGAGCGCTTTTTTTGTATGCCGTCGTCTCATACGGTTTAGAAAAATCCTATTTTATTCCGCCCAATGTGCCAGTTAAATAAAGCAAATGAAATAGACTGTAAGTTTGTGATCATATTTTTCGTCTAAAAAATGACTTTTATATTAAGATTAAATAGCAACATTGCAAATAGAAAATACGTTAGGTATAATTTCTAACATAATTAATTTTAGTAAACTTAGGAGAGGATTTTTGCATGGCACGTATTCTTATTACGCCTGAAGAAGTGGAACAAGTAGCACAACAATTTAAAGTAAAACGTGAAGAAAGCAGTCAGATCATTAATGCTTTGAATCAACAAATCCAAGGACTTGAAGGCCAATGGGATGGGATGACCAAGCAACGGTTCTTCCAGGATTTCCAGGAAGCCAGAAAAAACATGGAAAACTTCGTCCATTTGCTGGATAACATCTCTCAAGCACTGACCCAGATCGCAACGAAATTCCGTCAAACCGACCAGGCTTAAAGATAATCAGCCGGTCTTAGTTTCCGTGGGAGTTATATTGCCTAAATAATCACGGTTTTATGGAATTTCATTTTTTGGACAGATTTGACCTAAAGTCGAGCCTGTCCTTTTTTTGATCATTTTATAGTGAGGAGAGGTGAATCCGTTACGGAGAACGAATCACTCGTGCCCGGGATTGATTCCATCTGCTGATGGCGTAAGCGGATACGCTGAAACAGAAATACCAGTTTCTGATGGGGGTTCTTACATTTTTCGTAACGGTTGTATATGAGTAAGTATTTTCATCGGTTATTTGTATTCATTCTCTTCGTGATTGTTGGAACGGGTATCTTTGGATTTGGTGAAGTTTATGCTACCGGCGGGGGCGGTTTTGATGTTCCCCAGATCAATGACGACTTTAACAAGGGGAAACAAGGTCCGGGTCCACAAAAAGAGGAGTCTGTAAATCAGAATTCAAAGGTAGAGGACGGCGGGGTCTGGGATTGGATCAAAGATGCAGCCTCCGGCGCCTGGGAGTGGACCAAAGAAGTGGCCTCCGACTTTTGGGATTGGTTCACCGGGGTTTTAGATATGATCACCTCTGTTGTGATTGTGGTTGGCAGCTTCTTGAAGGGAGTATGGAATGCGGTCGTTGACGCAGTGAAAGGGATTTGGAATATAATCACCAGTCCGGTTGAGACGGTGAAAAACCTCTTTCATGCGATTACCAACCCAATCGATACAGGAAAGGCCATTTGGAAACTGATTTCCGATTCGTGGGAACGAGATGTTATAAACGGGGATGCAAATAGCAGGGCTGAATGGTTCGGCTATGCCATCGGACAAGTGGCGTTAGCACTGGTAGGTACAAAAGGGCTTGACAAGGCAGCTAAACTGAGTAAAGGAAGTCAGGTAGTAAGTAAAACTGGCAAAGTTACTCAACATGTACCAAATAAACCTTTTACTAAGTTCAATAATCTGGTGGAAGCTCAAACATGGATCAATAAGCACTACGGAAATTGGCCTTCTACTCTTACGAAAGCGGAATATGAAGCAGTCAGGGCCTATACCGGCAACAATTACGCGAATATCAACAACGTTCTAAGAGGCATTGAACATTCGTATCAGGGTAAAAATGGACAATATGTTGACTTAATCAGTCAGGCATTGAAAAAACACCCTGTTCCGGAGGATGTCATGGTTTATCGGGGAGCAGGAAAAGTTGCGTTAGGAAAATATCAAAACTTACCGCCGGATCAATTGGTTGGCAAGGTGATCGAGGATAAAGGGTTTATGAGTACATCTGTGAATCCTTCCAGTGCATTTAGTAATGATATTATGTTTAATATTAAGGTACCAAAAGGAACACCCGGAGCATATGTCGGGGGACTCAGCCATTTTCCCGATGAAATGGAGCTTTTGCTGGATAAGGGGCAAAAAATGATCATCACTGAGGTAAAACCTGTGGGGGGGAAGCTGGAAATTACTTGTGAAGTGTTGAAAGGAGGCAGCTAAATGGACAGCAGAGACAGGGATGATTATTTCAGTTGGACGAAACCCGGGGAAATCGAGTTTTTGGAAATTCAATGTGAAACGTGTAAACATAACAAACTTGCAAATCCAACAGTTTGTACCAAATATCCGGATGGTAAGCCGGTAGGAGTTCTCAGAGCAGAAGAGAAATGCCCCGGATTTAAAGAGAAAAAAGAGGGTAAGTGGAAAGATCGTTTTTCAGGGGTTTTTAGAGCTTTTAAAAAATAAAGCTGATGGACCTGGAAAATTTCTTTCTTCTTCAAGTTGGCATAAATCCAACGAACATACGGGTACGGGTAAACATCATGTGAGGACAGGTTGGACGTGGGACCTGTCTTTTTTTTGTTTATATTAAAAGGATTGTAATCGTTTTCAGTTATAATTCAAACTACAAATGAATCCAAAACGTTTTGGAGGATTTGGAATTGGCGACGATTAAAGACATTGCAAGAATTGGAGGAGTGTCAGTTACGACAGTATCGAGAGCCTTAAACGGATATTCGGATGTAAATGAAAAAACAAGGGAAAAAATTAAGAAGGTTGCCAATCAGATCCTACTATGCGATCGCTCTTGATGCAACGAAAAAACAAGTTGGAACAATTACATCCAACCCGGGGCATGTTTTGCTTTCGGAAATGCTTGACGAGGAAAAAGTTGAAGCTGTAACAAACATGTTATTGCCTCCAAAAATGTTCTCCGGATAATGGGATTCGGACAATGGGAGAGGGAGAAGCGGGTTATAATCCGATGAGTTACCATGACGGAAGCGTGTGGCCCCATGTTAACAGTATCATTCTGCTCGGTATGAGCAAAGTGAATCGCCAGCAGGAGGCAAAGGTTGTGATCAACGGATTAATCGCAGCATCAGCCCATTTTGAATATGATCGTCTGCCGGAACTGTTTTGCGGCTATGATCATGCGACAGGCAGACCCGTGAAATATCCGGTTGCTTGTCAGCCACAGGCATGGGCAGCAGGTACAACTCTGGTATTTATTCAAGCTTTGCTGGGGTTATTCCCTGACAGCCTGAACCGGGAAATTTATCTGTCTCCAAAGTTATTAGAATCAGTTTCCGATCTGTCAATCGGAAGCGGTAGGTTATCACTTACCGTTGCACGTCATAATAATCATGTTGATGTAACCATTGAGAAGAATACAACCGGATTTTCAGTAATGGTCCGGTAATCTGAACTTTTGAAAGGGGATACCAAAATGAAACCTATTTATTAAAGGGATTTCATTTACGGGTGGAAAATAATTTGAAATGGTTTTGAAATTTAAAATCCCCGAATGGGGAATGTTTACTCAATTTGTTCTCTTTCGGCCTTGATCTAAACCAATGGGGACCAAAGATTTTCAAACATTGGGGAGGCAGAGTTCCCCCCTCCTCCCCCCTTGACACATATTTTCACTATGAAAAATAGACCAGATGGATGATAAATAGAGATTACTTCATATGCATTAAAATGGATTGCTTACTCCTCCGGCTTGCCTTACTGATCTTCGTAGAAATCCCACCATGGGACAGCGTTCTTTTCGATTACCTCGTTAAGCTTCTTTACTTTTTGCACGCCCTCTTTTAACAGCCACTCTCTCAAAGCCTCTTCACCGCGGGCGGCATAAATGGGAATTCCTTCTTGCCAGGTTGCCCGTCCACAAAGAACACCAGAGAAAGGAACGTTTGCTTCACCGGCCAGTTCAAGAGTTTCTGCAAAAACTTCATCTGTTACACCGCCGCTTAAAAAGATAAATGGCACCTCTGACGCTTCTGCGGCCTCTTTCATCAGCGTTTTGGCTTCCTCAATGGTGTGTACGGAAGGATTGCCTTCATTTGCTTTTAAGCCTTTAACAAAATGAACATTTACCGGCACTTCAACTTTTAGGACATCGATTCGGTATTTCGGTTTGGAGAACTCACTCATTAATTTTTTTACTTTTTGGGGGCGAACTTTTGCAAACTCTGTGCCTTTATTGTCCGGAATGCGATTTGAATAACAGAGCGGTTCCAGAAATAAAGGCATGTTTAAGGCCTGGCACTCCAGTCCTGCTCTTTCAATGAAAGCTTGTTTAACGGAGTTTATTTCTTCTTTGTCATCAGGATCGTAATAAACGAGCAATTTTACCGCCTGCGCTCCTCGTTCCTTTAAACGCAGTACCGACCACTCGGGTAAAAGGTCCGGCATCCGGTTTTCATCTTCTGCACTATAACCGGTTTGTTCATATGCCATGATCAGTCCCGCGTTTGTGTTGCGTTTTTTTGCAGCCGGCCAGCCATATTCAGGATCAAGCAAGATACTGCTTGTGTAAGGGGATAAAGTTTCTGAAACAATCGTTTTAAATGTGGCGAGCTGGTTGGCCGATACTTCTGATTGCATATATTTTGCAATTGACTTTTTTAGCGAACCGCGTTGATCCATGGCTGCAGCCGTAATCATTCCTTGATCGTTTGAAACTGAACACAGCAAATCATATTTTTCTTTGGATATATGACGTTTCATCTTTTCCCCTCCGGTTGGCAAATATAGCACTTGATCTTTGCTTAATTTTGCATTATATTTAAATTGCAAAGATAAGTTACTACTATTACTGTAATACGCAAAGAAAGTTTTTGCAAATTGAATTTAATGCAAAGAAAGGTGGGGAATCGTGCTTCAGGAAGACAGATATAAGTTTATTTTGGAAAAACTGCAAGAATCCCGTTCTGTACGTATTGCGGATTTGTGCAATGAATTAAATGTCACCAGGGAGACGGTGAGGCGTGATATTTATGAGCTGGAGAAAATGGGATTCTTGAAAAAAGTACACGGAGGGGCGGTATTGGGCAAAACCAATATCGAAGCCAACTATTTGACCAGAAAAACAACAAACATCGAAGAAAAGAAAGCGATTGCAAAAGAAGCGGCGCGTCTGATTGAAGACGGGGATGCTTTGTTTATCGATCTGGGTACAACCACTCTGTTTTTTGCTCAAGAGATCAAAGAGAAGAAAAATTTAACTGTAATTACCAATTCGCTTCCCATTGCCATTGAATTATCTGATTCGCCGAATATTAACTTAATTATACCCGGAGGAAATCTGCGAAATGGTGAACTTTCACTGTCAGGCCCTTTAACCCGCCTGTGTCTGGAAAACTTTTATGTGGATAAGGCGATTTTAGGGATTGCAGGAATCTCATTGGAAAACGGTTATACCAATTTACACATTGGAGAAGCAGAAGTAACCAAAATGATGATAAAGCGAAGCCAACTGAATGTGATGCTCGCCGACTATTCTAAATTTGAGGTGACTACAACGGTCAGGATTTCCAAAATTAATGATGTTGATATTCTGATCACAGATTCAAATGCCTCAGAGAAGATGATCCGGCAAATTCGGGAAACCGGAACAAAAGTAACGGTTGCCAATTTGTAAGCGAAAATGTAAACGCAACCATCAAAGGGGCGGATGGGTATGCCAAACAAAACGATCATAGAAGAAGATTTGATCCTGTTAGGATTTTCAGCAAAAAACAAAGAAGAGTTATTAACTGCGTTAAGTCAACGTTTACTCGAGAAAGGCTATGTTGTCCCTGATTATACAGATGCGGTACTGGCAAGAGAAAAACAGTACCCCACCGGTTTGCAAATAGGCCCGATAGGGGTAGCCATTCCTCATACCGACTCCAAGTATGTCAAGCAGACAAAAATAGCTGTCTGTGTGCCGGACCAGCCGGTCACTTTTGAGTTAATGGGTGAAGACAGTGGCACAGTTGATGCAGATATGGTGTTTTTGTTAGCGATTAATAATAGTGAGGACCATTTGAAATTTTTGCAACAGTTAATGGCGGTTTTTCAAAATCAGCCGCTGTTAAGCCAATTAAAAGAAACGAAAGATAAACAGAACTTTGTCAAGGTATTAGGTGAAAACCTTTAGTTTCAATGTTTTTTCATTCAAAAGGGGGATGGAATATGAAAAAGAAAATCATCGTTGCTTGTGGCGGAGCCGTTGCTACCTCAACTGTTGCAGCTAACAAGATCAAAGAGCTTTGTAACAAAGCGGGAATTGACGCAGAAATTATTCAATGCCGGGTATCTGAAATCGGTGCCAATCTGAACGGTGTGGACCTGATCGTTACAACGGCCAGAGTAACGAAAGATTACGGTGTTCCTTTGGAAACCGGTATGGCCTTCATTACAGGGATTGGTCAGGAAGCACTTGAGAGAAAGATTTTATCGCATCTGCAATAATCAGCAACATGGAAATGACAGCAGGAGGGGAGAAATATGCAGTTTATTCAATATGTGCTGGATCTGGGTCCTTCAGTTATGCTGCCGGTTGTAATCATTATCCTATCCTTGATTCTGCGCCAGAGTTTTGGCAAAGCAGTGCGCTCTGGGATCATGATTGGTGTTGGGTTTGTTGGAATTAATCTGGTCATCGGGCTTCTCCTTGATAACCTGGGGCCTGCGGCGAAAGATATGGCACAAAACTTTGGCGTTTCGCTGCAAGTAGTGGATATTGGATGGCCGGGTGCATCTCCAATGGCCTGGGCTTCACATGTAGGCAGTCTGGCTATACCTATAGCCGTTGCTGTAAACGTTGTCATGTTGATTGTGGGATGGACAAGAGTTGTCAATATCGATATCTGGAATATTTGGCATATGACTTTTACAGGAGCCATGTTACAAATAGCAACAGGCAGTTGGACAATCGGGCTGATCGGTGTAGCGATCCATGCAGCCATTGTGTACAAATTGGGTGACTGGTTTGCCCCTGTGGTGGAGCGTTATTTCGGCCTGGAGGGAGTTGCCATTCCCCACGGAACCAGTGCATACCTGGGGCCGCTCGCAGTGCCGATCGACTGGTTGATTGAGAAAATTCCGGGATTGAAGAAAATTAATTTCAACGCTGAAAAGGTTGAAGAAAAACTCGGGGTGTTAGGAGAGCCGATGATTATTGGCGGAGTGTTAGGCATTGTGATTGGCTTCCTTGCCGGGTATGAGACCAAAAGCGTATTGCAATTAGGTATTCAAATGGCCGCAGTCATGGTACTGATGCCGAGAGTTGTCAAATGTATTATGGAAGGTTTGATCCCGGTTGCGGAAGCGGCCAAAAGCTTGCTGGAGAAGAAATTTAGCGGCAAGAAGTTTTACATTGGTTTAGACCCGGCTTTGCTGTTGGGGGATTCGCAGGTTGTGGCAGCAAGTTTATTGTTTGTTCCATTAACGATTATTATTGCGATGATTGTTCCGGGTAATAAAGTTTTGCCTTTTGGTGACCTGGCTACCATCGGATTCTTTGTAGCGATGGCAGTGGGAATTCATAAAGGGAACTTATTCAGAACCCTCATTTCAGGATTTGTCATTATGTTCATGACGCTGTGGATTTCCACACAAACCATCGGTTTGCATACACAACTGGCGAAAGTAACAGGGGCCGGCGGTGCTTCCCAAGTGGCTTCGTTGGACCAGGGAGGTTCCCCGATTACCTATATTCTGATTCAAATTTTTGAGCAAACGAACATCCCCGGATTACTTGTCATTGGTCTTATATACGCGGCATGTCTGGTATTTACCTACTTGTACTATAAAAAACAAAAAGCACAAAACGTTGAAACAGATGCTTAAAAAAGCTGGAGTTTTGACTCTGGCTTTTTATTTCAGAAAGGAGCCTGTGAAACGATGGGAACCATGAATGCACTCGTATTGCATGGAGCGAACGATTTACGTTATGAAACACGATCTCAGCCTGAATGCCGTGAGCATGAAGTGGTCATTCGAGTCAAAGCATGTGGTATATGTGGTTCTGATCTGCCAAGGGCGCTTGAGGGCAAAGTTCATTTTTTTCCAATCGTACTTGGGCATGAATTTTCAGGTGAAGTAGCAGCCATCGGGCAAAATGTGTCCAGTGTACAAGTGGGTGACCGTGTAACTGGTGCTCCGTTGTTGCCCTGCATGCATTGCGATAACTGCCGTTCAGGCAGGCCGGCGCTTTGCAATCACTACAGCTTTATCGGTTCAAGAAAAAACGGGGCGATGGCGGAGTATGTAGCAGTTCCCGAGCAAAATGTTTTAAAACTTCCCGATGAGGTAGATGATCTGGAGGGAGCCATGATTGAACCTCTCACGGTTGCGTTACACGGAATTGAGCGGGTAAATATACCGGCTGGTTCTGAGTGTATGGTTTTTGGCGCAGGCACGATTGGGTTACTCACATTACAATGTTTAAAAGCGCGGGGTGCTGCCCATGTCATAATGGTAGATATTGTTCAGTCTAAATTGGATCTGGCGAAAAAGCTGGGGGCTGATGAAATCGTAAACCCGCTTCATACCAGTCTGGAGGAATATTTCTCCCATCGGGATCTTCCGGAAGTGATCATTGAAACGGCAGGCACTCCGGCCACTCAAAAACAATCAGTAGAATTTGCAAGAAAGCAAGGAAAAGTTGTTTTTGTCGGTACTGCAAAAAAAGATGTTGTCCTTCCCCCGGCCACTTTTGAAAAGATTTTACGCGGGGAACTGGAAGTGACGGGTTCCTGGATGTCGTATAGCACCCCTTTTCCCGGATATGAGTGGAAAACGGCGATTCAGTATGTAAAACAAGGAAGAGTTCAGTTAAAACCGTTGTTAGCCAAAACGTATCGTCTTCAAGAGGGGCTAACTGCTTTTCAGGAAATGGTTGAAAATCAGTTGGCCGGATCGAAATATATCTTTACAATATAGATGGCTGACAAACCAATTTGCGCGGGAATGTTTTCGCCTTGAAGGGGAGGGGAGAAAACATTCCCGTGTGTAAAACATATACATCATTGGTATGTATGAGCTGAGGTGAACCAATTGATCCGTATCGTTTGTCCAAACCCTGCTACAGACCGTACCATTCTATTGCCAAAACTGATCGTGAATGAAGTGAACAGGGCCATTAGTACTTATGTAGTTCCGGGTGGAAAAGGAATAAATGTAGCTCGTGCCTGCAAGTATTTTCAAAAGGATACAACTGTATACGGTTTTGTCGGAGGAGCAGAAGGGAAGGGAATCCGGCATGGCTGCCGGCGGATGGGGATCTTTGACAGATGGACAGAAATAAAAGGAAATACGCGAGTTTGCAATATATATGTGGAGAAGGATACCGGGCGGGCTACGGTGATCAATGAACCCGGGCCAACAGTAACGGAAGAAGAAGAAAACGATTTGAAAAATAAGCTTCAAACCGATACCCGTGAAGATGACATTGTGATCATGTCAGGAAGTTTGCCAAGTGGTGTTTCGAGCCGTTTTTACACAGAGCTGGTGGATACTCTGTCCGGGAAACAAGCAAAAATTATTGTGGACACGAGCGGTAAGGCACTTCAATATGCGATGCAGGTAAAACCGTGGTTAGTCAAACCAAACCTGGAAGAGTTTGCAGAAATTTCCGGATTTGATCCCCATACGGTTGATTACCGGGATCTATTAAAAGAAATGAAAAAATATGTGAATCAGGGTGCGGAGCAAATCATTGTAACTCTGGGGAAAGATGGATTATTATATGCCGGCCGGGAGAGATGCTTCCGTATTAAATCACCGTCTATACCTGCGGTAAACCCGATTGCATCCGGTGATACTTTGCTGGGTGGTTTCGTTTCCAACTATGTGCAGACGGGAGATATAGAAGAGTCTTTAAAACTGGGTGTCGCTTGTGCCGCTGCCAATGCAATGAGCCAGTATCCCGGAATTCCTTCTGATGCAGACATTGGGTCACTACTTGCACAAATTGAAGTACAAAAAGCAGATTAGGCCAAATGTAGTATAATATATTTCGTTTTAATAGTAGAAATTAGGTTATTTTGAAATGAAGCAGAAGGATCGATCAAAGGGTTGTTATATGTAACAAGAGGTGGGGTCATATGGAAAGAAAAATCGTATTTTTTGATATAGACGGAACGCTGCTGAACGATGAAAAAGAAATACCAGAATCGACCAAAAAAGCTGTCCACCTGCTTCAGGAGAAGGGGATTTATACCGTTATTGCAACCGGTCGCGGTCCGCAGATGTTTGAGTGGATTCGTGAAGAGCTGAACATCCATTCTTATGTTTCCATCAACGGACAATATGTCGTATTTGACGGAGAAGTGATTTATGCCAATCCGATGGATCCGGAAATGCTTGCCGATATAACGAAACTGGCGGCCGGACAAGGCCATGCGGTTGCCTATTGCAGCCATGAACAGGTGAAAGTCAGTGAAGAGAATCATCCTTTTATTCAAGAAAGCTTCCGCAACTTTTTAAAGTTGGATCATCCCCCGCAAGACAGGGAGTACTTTAAACATACACCGATTTATCAAGGACACCTTTTCTGCCAGGCCCATGATGAGCAAATATATGCAGAACGTTATCCTGACTACTGCTTTATCAGATGGCATGAGTATGCGTCAGATTTTCTTCCCAGAGGATGCTCCAAAGCCGCCGGAATTCACAAACTGCTTGAAGCGGCTGATATAAAACAGGAAAATAGCTATGCTTTTGGTGATGCAGCCAATGATGTGGAAATGCTTGCCCTGGTCGGAACAGGAGTTGCCATGGGTAACGCAGTTCCGGAGGCAAAAGCGGCCGCTGATGTAATCACAACCTCCTCCTCTGAGGATGGAATCCTTCACGGATTAGTGAAAGTGGGGCTGCTGGAAAATAAATAAGTGTTCAGGACTAAATCTCAGGCTCCGGGGGTATAACCTTTGGGGCTTTTTTTATGTTCTATTAGTCAGATGATCATGGAGAAGCAGGTTGATTACAAGGCTCTTTATCTGAAATATGGCATTCAGATGAAATTTTTTAAAATTATATTTGAATTTCATATGTATTTTGGTGCAATTTCTAATATAAATAATTATTTTGGAAGTTGTCCTTATATTTCTATCTATTTTTTAGTGAAGGAGAGGTGAATCCGGTACGGAGAACGAATTATACCAAACTGGATCTGACGCCCATACGCTCTGCATATGGCGAAACAGAATAGGTAAAACAGTATGCCGGGGACCATCCGTTTTCCGTAACCGTTAGTATGGGTAAGTATTTTCATCAATTAACAATCATTATTCTCCTGGCAGTTGTTGGAGCGGCAATCGTTGGCAGCGGTCATGTTTATGCTGATCCGGTTGGACCCTTTGAAGTGCCTCCAATCAATGACGATTTTGATGCGGGCAAAAATGCCCCTGCACCTCAAAGTGAAAATGGCGGGTTCTTGAACTCGCTCAAAGAATTTTTTTTCGGAAAACCAAGATATATAACATATAACCGGAAAAAAGCAATAGAATATGCACAAAAATGGAGTGATCCAAACAATCCGGGCAAGTTGAATCCAAAATTCGAGAGATTTGACAGTTATGGTCTAAACCTTGGAGGAGATTGCGCCAACTTTGTCTTGCAAATGCTACTTGCAAGCGGGCTTGAAATGAATGATGATTGGTATTATAAGAAAGAAAATAAAGACGACTTCATTAACAAGATTCCAAAACTCAGAAATTGGTTTGGCTATTTTTCTCCAGAGTGGGCGGTTGCTCATGATCAATTTGAGTACTTTTCGGATAAAGATAATGGCTTTGCGGTAGATACTTATGAGATCACTTCTTTAGATGATTTAAAGAAATATAGCGGTAAAGTCAAGCCGGGAGATCTGCTTTACTGGGATAATTCTGATAATGGCGATGTAGATCATGCTACGATGATTACAAATATTGAAAATGGCAGATTAAAGTATTCAGCACATACAGGCGATCGATATAATGCTGATGTGTATGATAAACTAGCGGAAAAAATCGATAGTGGTGAAACGCCCAAGTTATATATTGTGAAAATGAAAGATAAGTTTGAAGTAGAGTAAAGTTAATATACTTTGCTGAGTATGTATCGCTAATAAAAGGACAGGAGGCTCCACATGCGTTTTTTGAACAAGAAGATGTTGATGATTCTCTTTTTATCCCTCATTCTATTGATCAGTGCGTTTGCTTTCGTTTATCACAATTCCTTAAAAAACGATGCAATGGTAGTTAAAATAAAAAATGTGAAAGTTTTTCCTTTAAAGAAACATATTACGTACAAAGGAGCTCTTTCTTCTTATGGACTGAGTGAAGCTGAGATGGAAGAGATCTGGACCAATATAGATGATTACAAAAAAGTTTTGTATATCTTTGAAATCCAAAATGACTCTTGGCTTGCCTATAGTGTCAATCACCAGATCCAACCCAGGTTCGCTGAAGGCACGCAAAAACTGCTGATCAAGAGTGAAAAACAATTGTTGTTTCCACAAAATATCTCGCCCGGAGAATCGTATACGACAAGCCTGAGCGCCATCATCAAAGTAGAGAATGACCAAACAGATCAAGAGATTCTTGATATCCTGAGTAAAGACCAGTTTACCATCACGGGTGAACGAGTCGGTATTCTATCAGTTGAACCTGTTGGTAAGGAATCTGTTACAGTGGGTCCTTTCAAAAAAGAATAAGCATGACTGCTTTGTCATCCTGAACCATGCAAACATCCCTGTCTCGGGCGGCAGGAAGTCCCCCTGTATGGACAAAAGCCCGTGGGATTAAACCTTCCTCGGGCTGCATCTATTTCTGCCAGCGATTCTATACATACAATCCTATAAATAAGAAATATTCTTTATGTGAAGGCAGAGTCATAAGATTGATTGAGCAGAGATAGTAATATATAATTCAAAATTGGAAAATTATTAATATACCTTCAAATAGATTTGATGTGTATGAAAGAAGAGATGGAATATGAAACTTTCAACAGTCAAAAAAGGGGGCTATTTTCTTCTGTTTGTGCTAATATCAATCGGAGTTGTCTCTTATATTTATCATTTAAAACCTCAAAAAATAGCTCAGGAATTGAAACTGGAACAATTGAAAAATGAAATAGCGAAAGATAATGTGGCAAATTTGGACGCTTATTATGTGGGTGGCAGTCAGGCTCAAGTAACAGGTGAGTTAAAAGCTCCTGCCGGAAAGGATTTTATGACGCTCACAGATGTAACAGATATGGGCGACTTGGAAGATCTGGCTGTAAAGAAAGGTATGGATTTTCAATTCTCTTACGAAAGACCCCCTCGTCCGTTATATAAAATCGTCACTCCAATCGTTCTCTTATTACTCATTACTATTTCAGGATTGTTTTTCTGGAAAAAATGGAGAGAAGCTTAGAAGGATGCTCCTTCAATCATGTTTGTTGGAAACCCCATTGCACTGGGGAATTGTTTATTCAATATCTCTTTCCTCTCTTGAGGTATACATTCTACTAGTACTACAGTTGTACTTATGAAAAGCGTAGCCGTTTCTGATAATGATAATACATGGCTACCGCTTGGTGTTTTCGACGCCAAGCGGACCATGCCAAGATAAGAGAAATCATAGCCCCCGGCCCCGTTTGAATTTGGTTAAGCTGTTCATCTTTGGAAATGTGGGTTCCCTTTTTTGCGGGTCCACAAGGACTCCTTTTGAACGCATCACGCTA
>NZ_JAECVR010000038.1 GCF_016055185.1 Paenactinomyces guangxiensis | reverse complement strand
CTGTCAGAATCTCTTCATATAGCTTCGCATACAATGATTCTTCCATTTGCTTAACCCGTCGACAAAGTGTTGTATGGTCTGGAATAGCCTTTAATCCAATGCTTCGTCTTGCCCAATAATCTTGAGTTAGTTTCCACTCTAATTCCCGAAAACTACGAATACGATAAAACACTTGGTATACAAGACATTTCAGGATTTCTGCATCACTAAATCTTTTGGGTTTGCCGCGTCGCGGCAAACGATCCACAAAACGCATCATCAAATTATCAATACAATGAAAAATTTGATAAAGTGGATGGTTTCTTGGTGAAAGTCGTGCTAAACTCATAATAAATCCGCCTCCGTGGTTTTGATGATGGGTCGCGCTTTCATTTCAACCACAAATTGGCGGATTTTTCTATTTATTTATGACGATAATGCAACAACCTCTTTATACTTTCTTCTAATTGATTTAAAATATCTGTAAGCCATTCTACCGGGGACACTTGATAATATGGGAAATAAACTTCTGCATGAGATTCAATGTACCTATTTTTTTCATCCTCACTCATCGAGTGATCTTTTAAAAAGGCAGAAATGGTTTCAGTTAACTCAATGATCCACTCCGTTTTCGTTTCTCTAATATACTCTGCTAATGCTTCTTCTGGTGATCCCATATCTTGGTGAAAATGTCCACCTAAAAAATTGCTTAAATCATCAAATTGATTATGACCCATTATTCGTCCTCCTCTCTTAAGGTTCTGGATAACCTGTTAAAACAATAAAGCTACCTTTCCCATCATTTTTCAATACTATTTTCGCTTTTTTATAGTTGTTAACCTGAGTACTCCCTTTTGGGATAACCCGATTTGTGTGACGGCATTGCCAAGCCAGCGGGATCTGCTGCTTGCATCTCCATTGATGATATCGCGTTTCCATGAGTCGGAGATGGATTTCCACATGGCCTTTCCTGTTATGAAAGAATGGCATGGTCTTCGACGTGACCGCGTCGGCGTCTTTGGCGTGTACAGCAGCAAGTGACAATGACAGCTATTATTCAAAACCTCAAACGAATGTCCCATTTCCTGCACCGCCACAGCCCAGTTGGGGAATGTGCAGGGTTGACTTCGCCATGTTTGAACCCCATTTCGCTTCATTTCTCCATCATGTTTTTCTTTTTTGCTTCGTTGATGTTTGATTAATCACAACGCTTCTAAATTGTAACCTAACAAATAATTAGAGAAAGGTGGCACTGTAGTACCAGTTACCACCTTTTTTCGTTATACTGTGAAATTGTTTTTAACTCTCTTTTGGCCTTGTGACGTAACTTCTGAGATGCCCATTTTACATCGCTGATTGTTAGCAAGGATGCCTTTAACAAAGCCTTATCTTTGGGAGGAAGTTTTTCGTACCATTTGAATGCTAACTCAGCCCAGTATTCAGTACCAAACTCAAATCCTGCTCTAGTTACATCAACAAACGGAAAAACTAGATCAATATCCAAATCAATTTTAAACTGTGAAAAAAATTCTTTAATCTCATCGCGAACTTTATCCATTGGTTGTTCAAGAAGGACGACTACACGCATAAAGGAGCGCGTTTTGTTTAAGAGCCGCAATCCGGGGCTCTCCTCCACAACCCAGGTCCCGTCTTCTATAAGACCCATATTCCTATGAGTCTCGCCACAACGAAGGACAGGCAGCCACTTAACCTTAATGTTAGAATCAATCAGGGTAGACTCCCTATACTCAGCTTCCAATAAGCCAGAGTTAAATATCAATTTTAAACGCTCATCCATTACTTTCTCACCAACTTTTTTGTTCATATGAAGCACAGACTTCATTATGTTTTAAGAAACTTTCTTTTGTTTCTATCCAGTTTCGTCTATAGTGTCCACTATTTT
Organism: Paenactinomyces guangxiensis; assembly: GCF_016055185.1. GTDB lineage: Bacteria > Bacillota > Bacilli > Thermoactinomycetales > Thermoactinomycetaceae > Paenactinomyces > Paenactinomyces guangxiensis. The sequence continues at coordinate 15,546 of NZ_JAECVR010000038.1, read as the reverse complement.
CTGTTGTCCTTATCTCTCCGTTGGGGGCTACGTCCCATCCAGAATAGTTTTACTTCCATTCTTCATGCTGCACGGGAAGTCCATAGCTTTTCATAACTTCTTTGAACTGTTTTCTTAACTCTGGTGTCCAGTTTCGTCCGAAATGTCCACTATTTTCTGTTGTCCTTATCTCTCCATTGGGTCCACGACTAAATGTCCCACCTAGAGTAGTTTTACTTCCATCGGCATTTATAGTTTGTGCCAGCTTCTCATGAGGAGATCCTACATAGCCTCCATTTTTTGGAGAACCAACTACAAAGGTATTTGTTTTAGCATCAAAAACAAATTCAATTCCCCAGTTTTTCGGATAGTAGTTTTTAATTGCCTCCACTGATTTCGAGGATGAATTTACCCCAAGTACCCCAGGGGCTGGACCAGACCCTTTCCATGTAGGAATTTTATCCGTTCCCTTATCCTTACCTCCATCATTATTTTTGCCCTCTATACTACCAACTATTTTCCGATTATCAGCCCCCGTCTCCTGATCCACATTCGGATTCCCAGCAATACCCGAACCTCCCCCTGCACCATCAGATGAATCTGAACAATTAATAGGAGACAACACCACCGCGTAATAACCCGTGGTTTGTTGATACGAGAAACAGTTATCCAAATACCTAAAAAACGGCTTTACAAACGGTATGCTGTAAGTGAAACCGACGGCCACCATTGCTGTCCCGGCCAGGCCGGAGAAGAGTGCCATTTTTCCGTTGATCTTCTTGCCGTGCCACAGGTTGGTGAATTTCGTTTTCAGATTTTTCGCTGCATGGGTGCCCGGCACTTTTGAGCTTACTTTTTGTGCGATCTTGCTTGCGGTGGCAATATGTTTGGCTTTGTCTGCTCCTTTTGTACCGATAATGGCTAAACCTATTTCCCCGACGACTCTGCCAGCCCAGCGGGATCTGCTGCTTGCATCTCCATTGATGACATCGCGTTTCCATGAGTCAGAGATGGATTTCCACATGGCCTTTCCTGTTTCGATGGGGTGCTGAATGGCATAGAGGAGATGATTGAAAGCTTCATCGGGATGTTTGATCATATTCACAATCCCTTTGTATGTTGCAACAATGGCATCCCATCCCCCCAGATGGTAGCCGATCACAACGACCGCAATCAAGGAGATGATTGCCATTGCCCCGGCTGACCAATCCCCTTCTTTTGCTTTATTCCAATAATAAGACGGCATTTTTTTGCTGACTTCCCAGTAAGTCGATGCTGTTTCTTTGGTCCACTCCCAGGCGCCGGAGGCTTTTTCCTTGATCCAATCCCAGACGCCATCCTCTTCCTGTGCATTCTGGCTCACCGGCTGTGTTTTCTGCGGTGCCGGACCTTGTTCAACCGGGTCGAAATGGTCATCGATCCGGGGGACCTCAAAGCTGGGATCGGCGTAAACGGTACCGCTGCCAAGGACCCCGGCTCCAACAAGTGTTAAAAGTAAAATAATGATAACCCGAAAATAGTTAACCATTTGTATCGCTACGGAGAGTTCAGGAAGCTGATTCTTTCAGTTTCAAACGAATATTGTGACCATTAACCCAATGGTACAGTGATTCGTGCTCCGTAACGGATTCACCTCTCTTCACAAAATAAATAACAGAAATTGTTTCTTTAAAATTATACATAAATAAAGACTTATTCTACAATATTTAAAAGTATGTCAACACCCAAAAGGGCAAAGCGAAACTAAATTTCATCTCTATATCAGGAAAAATATATATAAAATCAGTAACAAATTAAGGACATGGTGTTGATGTCAAAGATTAAATATACGAAAAATAAAGATTTTGTTAAAATAGTATGAGAACAGTGGAACCGTTCCTACATTTTTAAAATCCGGATGCACAGGGGAGATTTTGCTGTGACCATAAAAAATAAAATCTTCCTCAGCTATGTTCTGTTGTTGGTTGTCCCGCTGTTGGTGATTACGATTGTTATTTATTGGGAGAGTAAAGGTATTCTTGAAAAAAAGTCGATTGAACAGTTTCATACGGTTTCAGAGCTGGCGAATCAGCAGTTTGATCAGTATTTTACGGATATTGAAAACCTTTCGTTAAATATTTTTCAAAGGCCGATTGTGCAAAAGAATGTAAGTGAGCCTGTCAATCCGGGGCATCAGAGGACGAGGGACTATTTTGACAAAGAGATTGAAATGATGAATTTTTTGAGTGGAATCTATAAATTGAAGCCGGGGATCTCCAGTATTATCATTTACGGGAATAACGGGCGGAATTATTATTACCATCCGAAGAAATACTGGAATTCGGCGTATGATGGGAGACAGGAGGAGTGGTTTAAGAAGACGGTTGCCAGGGACGGTGCCTGGGTATTAAGCGGAAAACGGGATGAAAAACAGCTTTACAATCAATATGACAAACGGCCGGAGGAGGTTGTGACCTTTAGCCGGGTGATTAAGAACCTGGAAACCCTGGACCCGATCGGTGTGCTGGCGATTAATGTGAAGGTGGAAACGCTGGAAAAGCTGGCGGGGGTGAACACAGGTTCAAATAAATTAGTGATTTATGACCAGGAGGGGAAGCCGGTCGTTGCGAGTATTGGACTGAATCCCCGGTTGCAGGGGGATGAGGTGCTGCAGGTGAGTTCTGTCTCTTCATTTACTCACTGGAAATCTACCTATTACGCTTCAAAAGATGATTTAATCAGGGAGTCCCGGCAAATACGCAATGTGATGATTTTAGTAACCGTTCTGTTATTGCTGGTTGCGTCCATTCTGGCCCATCTGATCACTTCCGGAATTGTGAAACCGCTGTACCGGTTAAGAGTAAAAATGAAAGCAGTGGAAAGAGGCGAATTTCATAGCGGAGAAGACCTGTTTTCTGTGAAGCGTGATGAGGTTGGGGAGTTGACGCGCGGATTTAACCATATGGTGAATCAGATTGGAATGCTGGTCGAAGATATTCGCAGGCAAGAGCGGCAGAAGCGGGAAGCCGAATTAAGTGCTTTACAGGCGCGGATTAATCCTCATTTTATGTATAACACTTTAAACGGGCTGCGTTTCACAGCGATGATGGACGGGAACCACCGGCTAGCCGATCTGATTACATCGTTTGTCTATCTGCTGAAATTCAGCGCGAAAAACCAGGATTCTCTGATTACATTACAGAAGGAGCTGGAGTTGCTGCAGCATTATGTTGAGCTGATGAAAATGCGGAACGATCAATTCCAATTCCGGCTTAAGGTGGATGAACGGATCGGAAACCATCTGGTAATCCCTTTTTTATTGCAGCCAATTGTGGAAAACGCCATCTTTCACGGGATTGTTCCGTCGAATCAAAAAGGGCTGATTGAGGTGAAGGTGTCTGTTTGTGATCAGGCCAATGTTGCGGTGATCCGGGACAACGGGGTTGGTATCGCTGAAGAGGAACAACGCAGGCTGCTGTTACCGGCGAAACAATCCAAACAGGGGGAGAACTTCAACAAGGTCGGGTTGAGCAATGTGTATGATCGTCTGCGCTTGCAGTTTGGCGCCTCCGCCGATTTAAAGATCAAAAGCAGCCCGAATCAGGGAACAGAGGTGCGTGTGGTCTGGCCGGTCATCATGAAAGAGAGGGAGGGTCAAACCGATGTGGAACGTTTTACTGGTTGAGGATGAGCTGCTGGCCCGCTCGGGAATGAAAGCGATTGTGGACTGGGAAGGGAACGGTTTTCATCTGGTTGCGGATGTTTCACACGGGCAGGAGGCCCTGGAGATATTCCGCCGTCATCGTGTCGACATTGTTTTGACAGATATCCGCATGCCGGTGATGGATGGGCTGGCGCTTGTGCAAACGATTCGCAAGCAGGAGCTGCCGTGTGAAGTGATTGTTCTGAGCAGCTACGATGATTTTCAGTATGTCCGGCAGGCGATGCAACTGGGGGTACGCGATTATATCCATAAGCCGACCATGACCCCTGCCGAACTTGTGAACACCTTAAAAAAAGTGGCTGAGGAGTTGGATAAGAAGCGGTCGATCGAGAAATACCAGCAATTGATTACGGACGTTGCCGGGGCAAGCCGTGAGGCGCTTTTAAACAAGGCGTTAAAACATATCGTAACCAATGGCTCCGCTGTGTTGGAACCCCATATCACCCGCATGTTACATAACGCCGGAATAATGGATGAAGCCCTGTATTTATGTGTTTTTCGTATTCTCTCTCACCGTGGGTCCGGGTCTGAATACACTCCCTTTTTATCAGAGGAAGAAACAGTTCACTCGTTTATGCGCAAACATATGGAAGAAACAGACAGGTCCCCGGTTTTTTTAAAGGAAAAAAATGAATGGCTGCTTCTTTCTCCTGCTTGCCCTGCAAAAACATTTCACCGGTTTGCGCAATATGCGGACCGGTTCGGATGGCAGCTTTTATGGGAAGTTGCAGACCAGCCGGGCGATGTTCTCCAGATGCATTCTGTTTATGAGCGGCTGAGCCGGGAGCTGCATGAGCGATGGGAGGCGGCACAGCGGAATATGCGCTGTCATCCGTTGATTTTAAAGGCTCTTTCATATATGCATGAACATTATATGGCTCCCCTGACACTGGAAAAGGTAAGCAGATATATTCATGTGAACCCTTCCTACTTTAGCAGGCTGTTTTATAAAGAGACAGGCAAATTGTTTACAGATTACCTGACTTCCTACCGTCTGGAGCGGGCACAGCAGTTATTATTACGTACCGACCTGCCCGTGTACGAGATCGCAGGCCGGGTGGGTTACTCCAACAGCAAGTATTTCCTCAAGGTGTTTAAAAAACAATTCAGCATGACTCCAGGGGAATTTCGGCGAAACAGCGCTGAGGCAGAAGTCAATAATGTTCACCTTTGCCCTCAAAAAAAGAAACCGTCAGAGTAGAATGTAAAAATCGTAGACTGCTTTGTCATCAAAAACACCTTTTGCTGCAAAAGGTGTTTTTATAAAATTTAAATTAGATCAAAAACTCTGATGTTGAAACGATTTGCTCCAGGCATAACAGAACCTTTTTGCAGGGAGTTGATATTGAATGGAACTTGCCATCAACGGGGGGAAGCCGGCCCGGAGTAAGCCCTTGCCTCCCAACTATCCCGGAGCCGTGATGATGGGGAAGGAGGAAGCGGAACAGGCCGCACAGACGATTCTGGCGAAATCGCCTTTTCGTTATTACGGGCCTGATGTGCAGTTTGCGGTACGCCGGTTTGAAGAAGCAATGGCAAAAGATCTGGGTGTCCCTTATGTACTTGGAGTTTCCTCCGGAACGGCCGCCTTGATCGTGGCACTGAAGGCACTCGGAATCGGGTACGGAGATAAGGTGATTGTCCCTGCCAACACATTTATCGCAACTGCCGGTGCGGTTATTTGTTGTAACGCGGTACCTGTCTTTTGTGATGTTGACGAAAGTTTAAATCTGGATCCGCACGATTTAGCCCGCGTCACGGATGAGGAAGTAAAGGCGATTATAGCTGTTCCGATTCTGGGAAACCCGTGTGATATGGATGCGGTCATGGCGTTCGCACAAGAGCGCAATCTTTATGTTGTCGAAGATGTGGCACAGTCTTGCGGGGCTAAATATAAAGGCAGATACTTGGGGACCATCGGCCATATCGGAGCATTTAGTTTTCAGGTGAACAAAATATTATCAGCGGGTGAAGGCGGAGCGGTGGTGACGGGTTCCGGTGAGTGGTTTGAACGTGCGGTCCGTTATCATGACCAGGGATTGTTTCGGGATCGGGAGCGGTACGGGCTGAACCCTCATGAAGAAACAAACGCTTTTGTCGGGCAAAATTACCGGATGAGCGAAATCACGGGTGCTGTATTGTCTGCCCAGTGGAACAAGCTGGACGTGATCCTTGCCCGGATGAAAAACAATTACCGGACCATCCGCGATGGATTAACTGCGCAAATCCCGAACATAAAGTTTCGCGAAACGGTTGATGAAGCCGGGGATATTGGCTCCAACCTGGGGATGATTCTTCCTTCCGGAGAGATTGCCGGCAAATTTGTGAAAGCTCTTCAAGCGGAAAACATAGGCGTTTCACTGTTGTACGGAGGGAAGCCCATCTATATGGTGCCGCAAATATTGCACCAGCGTACCTCAGATGCCGGCGGATTTCCATTTAACTATCCCTTTAAACGGCCGGTTGTCTACTCGGAGCACATGTGCCCCCGTGCGACCGATCTTATGGCGAGAACCGTTTATCTGCCGGTCAGTCCGCTGCTAACCGAGCAAGATATTCATGAAATGATTGAAGGTGTATCCAAGGTATATCGCGGATTGGGGATTTAGCTCATACAAAGAGGGGGGGGCTGATATGGCCAATCATACGGCAACTGACACAGGAACAGATTTGCTTACTCGAAAGCAAACAAAGGTGTCCCGTCTTGGGCGGAAGGTTTACCGGTACCGCTGGTACTATTTGATGATGCTTCCGGGCCTCTTATACTTTCTCATTTACCATTACCTCCCCATGGCAGGCGTTGTGATCGCCTTTAAAGATTTTAATTTGTCAGACGGGATCTTTTACAGCCCGTGGGTTGGGCTCAAACATTTTGAGGAGATTTTTACCACTCCCGATATCTACAGAACCATAAGAAACACATTGATTATCAGCCTGTACCGGATCATTTTCGGCATGTTGCCCGATTTGCTGCTGGCAATTATTTTAAATGAGATTCGCGTTCGCTGGTTTAAGCGCACGGTGCAGACGATTACTTACGGACCGTATTTTTTGTCCTGGGTGATCGTATATGCGTTGACATTTTCCTTTTTAGCCCCCGAGTCAGGGTTGGTGAACACGCTGCTCCGCAGTATGGGATATGACCCGATTGATTTTTTGACCAACCAGGAATATTTCCGGACCATTTTGGTTGCGAGTGACGTTTGGAAATCAACCGGTTTTGGAGCGGTGATTTACTTGGCATCGCTGGCGACCATCAATCCCCAGCTGTACGAAGCGGCAGTTGTCGACGGAGCCGGACGCTGGAGGCAGCTGTGGCACATTACCCTGCCGGGCATTCGCAATGTGTTTATCCTGCTGTTGATTCTTCGCATCGGGCATATCATGGATGCCGGTTTTGATCAGGTGTATATTTTCCTCAATGCCAGAGTGTATGAAACGGGAGATATTATTGACACCTGGGTATTCAGAAGAGGATTGGAAAATCTTGAATTTAGCCTGGCAACCGCAGTCGGCTTCTTTAAAGGTGTTGTCGGATTGGTCCTGGTCATAGGCGCAAATAAACTGGCGAAGCGCTTTGGGGGATCCGGGATCTGGTAGGGGGGTGACGGTATGTTTGTACATCATAAATCAAAAGCGGACCGTGTTGTGGATGCCATCCTGTACACTGTTTTAATTCTTTTTTCACTTGCCGCACTCTTTCCCATTTACTATGTATTTGTCATGTCGGTTACGCCGATTGATGTCGTCCTTAAAAACGGCGGGTTTGTCATTTTCCCTGAAAAAATGACCTGGGAAGGGTATAAGGCGATTTTTGAAAGCCCTGTCATCCCGCAATCTCTCAAAGTTTCCGTGTTTGTGACGGTTGTGGGAACAGCCTTAAACGTGATTGTGACTACCCTGCTTGCTTATCCGTTGTCAAAGAAACAATTGCCCGGACGGAACTTTTTCCTGTTTATCGTCGTGTTTACCATGCTATTCTCCGGGGGAATCATTCCGCAATATCTCGTTGTACGGGCGACGGGGCTGCTGAATACCGTGTGGGCGCTGATTATTCCGGGGCTCGTTTCAGCTTTTAATCTGCTGATTATGAAAACTTTTTTTGAGAACCTTCCGGAAGAGATTGAAGATGCGGCCAAAGTTGACGGTTGCGGGGAACTCCAAACCCTGTTCCGGATTGTGCTGCCGCTGTCAAAGCCGATTATGGCGACCATGGCCCTGTTTTATGGCATTCAACACTGGAACGCTTATTTTCAGGGGATTATGTACATTACGGACAAAACACTCTATCCCATGCAAGTGGTACTGAGGAATATGTTGCAGGCGCAGAGCGTAAGCCAGGAACTGTTGACGCAAAACCCGACAATGCTTCAACAGCTTCCCCCGGAAACGCTGCAAATGGCAGCAGTGGTCGTCACGATTTTACCGGTGATTGTGATTTACCCGTTTGTCCAGAAGTATTTTGTGAAAGGATTTTTGCTCGGGTCGATTAAGGAATGAACCGGTGCGAAGATGAAATGCCGCCAGATGGATCGATTTGGCCTGAAAGGTGAGATTCACAACGGGAAAAGGGAGGAAAGAAGAGATGAACTTGAAGCGTCTGGCCATTTTGCTGCTCATTTTTACTCTTTCTCTTAGCGGTTGTTCATTTCTTACCGGAGAAAAAGCAAATGATAAAGAGAACAACCAGGGGAACAGCGGGGGGAAACTGGAGTTAAAATGGTTTACGGTGGTTGATGAGGCGACCTCGGTATTGCCGGATGCACAAAATGATTTTGTGAAAAAAAAGATTGAAGAAAAGTTTAATGTGGATTTAAAAATGGAGTATATGCCGATCGGTCCGGACCGGGATAATCAGTTAAATGTGAAAGTTGCCAGCGGTGATGTGCCGGACATGTTTATGACGCTGGGGGTCACCTCACAAAAGCTGGCTTTAGACGGTGTACTGGCTGATATGACACCGTTTGTCTCTCCGGAAACGGTGCCCAATTATTTTAAATGGGTCAAAGAAGAAGAGTTAAAACGTTATGCGATTGAGAAGAAGTTTGTGCGCGCCCCGGTTCCGTTTGACCGGAATGTATACCGTTCGTACTATATCCGGAAAGACTGGCTGGATAAGCTGGGGTTACAGGTTCCGGAAAGCTACGATGACATGATGAATGTCATGCGCGCCTTTACCTTTAAGGACCCCGACGGAAACGGCAAAAAGGATACCTATGGCATATCGGTATCAGGTAACGGTGAGAAGCTTTCCATCGATTTGCCTCAGTATATTCACAATGATTTGATCGGCGTGTTTATGATTGATAAAGGGAAACTGATCGATGTTCAATCTGATCCCCGGATCGAAAAAGTGATTGATGAAACGGTTGGGATGATGAAAGAGGGGACGATTGACCCCGACTGGTTTTTAAATGAAGGCACAGCCCATATTGACCGGGCTGCACAGGGGAAAGTCGGGATTGTCGCGGGAAATACGCGGGACTTAATACTTGATTCAAACCCGAACAGTCTGCAGAATAAGTCAAAGGCGATTGATCCCAAAGCTGACTGGATTCCTTTTAACCCGTTTAAGGATAAGCCCGGGATTTGGTCAGAAAACCTGCCTGAGACGGCATTTCTCTTCCCGAAATCAGTTGCTGATCAAGAGCCGGAGAAAATTAAGCGTTCGGTGCAAATATTGGATTGGCTTGCCAGTGAAGAAGGGTTTCTTCTCACTCATTATGGTATTGAAGGAAAACATTACACCCGTGAGGGCAACAAAATCACCCTGAAACCGGATGCGATCCAGAAAGATATTGTGGAAAAAGGCAATTTTCTCGATATATATGATTGCTTTACCCCAAATGCTCCGGAAGTGCTCGGTCTGGAAGTGATTGATCCGCGGATGACGGACCGTGACCGGAACATTGTGGAGACCATAAAATCTTATCCAAAAATACCATCCATCGGGACAAACGTCACCCCTCCAAAAGGGCTGAACCTCGCTGACTTCCGGGCCAAAATGAATGAATACCAGGCGAAATTGCTGTTTGATGAGAAATCGGGCAAAAACTGGCCGAAATATCGCCAGGAGCTATTGACCAAGTACAAAGGCCAGGCAGTTTTCCAATCATATGTGGAGCAGATCCGGGCGGTGGGCTTTAAAGTGGAGGATTTCAAATAAGGGGAGCGGAACAGAGGTGCTGCAAAAGCAGTTGGAGGGAAAATGCATGCCCTCCGGCTGCTTCCGCCACCCATGGCGGATTGTATAAAAATTATATAGAATATTTTATATTTTCGGTCTTGGGAAGGGTTGAGAGAAACGAAAGGGGAGGGCTTGCTGCATGAAAATGTCACCGAAGGCTTTAACTATTTTCGTTGCTTTCCTTTTAGTGTCCATGACGATTTTTCCCGTGTCAGTGGCCACTGCAAACAAATCGCCGGCAGGGAAAAAAACAGGTAACCATGGACACCATTCCACTTACGAATTCAGCTACGATTGGCCTGACCGGATCGGGGTTGGTGAATATGTTCAAGTACCTGTGACGCTGCAAACGGAGAGACCCGGCAAAAGCGGCTACGAAAGTGTTTATATCAGCTTTGAAAAAACGTCCGGTCCGGGAGATGTCCTTTTTAGAGCAACCGATCAGGGGAATAAGATCCATTCCTTTAAAAATCGGGGGGACTGGGGCCGTCCGGGATTTGATTTGCCCGCTGTATATAAGGAAACGACCGAGTGGACGTTTAAGTTCTCCAAAACAGGGACCTATGTGATCACCTTTAAACTGATTGATCAAAGCGGGGAAATCCTGGCGAAGAAAAAGGCAACTGTTATAGCTCAACCGGCTTTTACCAATCTAGGTGTCCAGGTGTCCAATCTCACGATCATGACCGCTGCCTTTGGCCATGATTTATCCGGAAATGACGTGGTTTACACGGTGGTGGTCGGAGATCCGGGAAAGCTGGTGGTTGTCGATGCTAAATCGGAAGAGATTTTGAAGGTGCTGGATCTTCCGGGGGCAACGGGGGCCTGGGCAATCACAGTGGCGAGTGATGGGGCCGCCTATGTCGGAACCTATCCAAACGGACATTTGTACAAGTACATGCCCGGTGCGGACCGCGTGGAAGATTTGGGCCAACCCGTCCCGAAGCAAACAGTGATTTACGGCTTGATCCCCGGAAAAAACGGGAAGGTGTACGGTGGCACATATTATGGCGGACATGCTTTTGAATATGATCCAAACAAAGGCTTCACCGATTTCGGGACGATGGTAGAAGGGGAAGAGTATGTGCTGAGTCTGGCTTACGATCCTGAGCAACATGCCCTGTACGCCGGCGTCGGCCAACACGCGCACCTCATTAAATACGATATTGCAACAGGGAAAAAAGAAAACATGTTACCTGCCGAGTATGCCAATTATACCTCTGTCTACGATCTGGATTTAGAAGGCGGAAAACTGTTTATCAAACTTGACCCGAATTATCAAATGCTCGTCATGGATGTCAAAACAGGAGAAATTGAGGCCAAGATGAATGTCCATTCGCGAGGCGTCAGCCCGTTATCACCGGATGGGAAGGCCGTTTATTATACGTTCGGAGGAATTTTGTATGCCTACAACCTGGAGTCGAAAACATCAGAAAAGGTGAAAGTCGGCGGGAATGATGTTGACTTGAAAGCGAATACCATCGGTTGGGGTTATGTACGGTTAGATGATTCGGAATTCCCCGGTTACACCCTGTTCGGTTTCGCAGGCAACTATACAGGAAAAGCCTTTAAATACAACTCACAGACAAACAGTTTAAAAACATTCACGGTTCCTTTGCCTAAACAGCCCACTGACATCTTTCATGTGGGTGCAGGACCTGATGGTAACATTTACAGCGGCGGCTATTTATCCGGCGGAGTAGGTGTCTATTCACCAGCGAAGGGTAAGACCGTACAGTACACGGGGTTAGGTCAAGTGGAAGGAATGACGTCCGTTGGTCAAAAAATGTTTTTTGGTGTTTATGGACATGCAAAAATATATGAGTATGATGTCAGTCAACCGTGGAGAAGCAACATCAACCCCAAACTATTATTTGATTTGTACAGTGAGGAACAAGACCGCCCGGTGGCGATGGTCGGATCGGAACAAGAGGGTAAGCTGTTTATCGGGACAGTGCCGTATTACGGCCAGTTGGGCGGGGCGTTTTCAGTATATGATTTCGCAAGCGGAAAGGTAGACATACACCGCCACATTGTGGAGAACCAGAGTATCGTTTCCCTTGCCTATAAAGACGGAAAAGTATATGCCGGAACAAGTATTGCCGGCGGACTTGGACAAGATCCAGTGGAGAAAGAAGCGAAATTGTTTGTCTGGGATGTGGAGAGTGGAGAGAAAACGTTTGAAACTGTACCCGTTCCCGGCCAAACGGCGGTTCCAGCCTTAACGGTCGGCCCTGACGGAAACATCTGGGGATTGGCACACAGGACATTGTTTATCTTTGATCCCGATACCAGGCAGGTGATTTACAAGGAGGAAAAATTTGCCGATCAGGTTGGTGGTGCACCGTTTTCGAGCGGGGGCGCCCGTTTGGATGTAGGGAAAGACGGCCATATTTACGGCACTGTCAGCGGTATATTTTTCAAGATCAACAGCGGCACGAAGAAACTTACCATACTCCGGGAACAGGGATCTTACCGGCTGGCCCGGGACAGGATGGGCAACTTTTACTTTAAGGACGGGCAAAGTATTCCATACGGAAATACCCTGTGGCGTTACACGATTGAAGACCCGACCGTTTCCGTCACCGGAGTTGTGCTCGACAGGACAGAATTATCTTTATCCATCGGGGAGACAGCTGCACTGAAAGCAACGGTTGAACCTTCTTTCGCCACAAATAAAGATGTGTCCTGGGAATCGAGCAACAGCGGAGTGGCGACTGTAGACGGAAACGGGCAGGTCAAAGCAGTGGCTCCGGGAACTGCTGTGATCACTGTAACGACGGATGATGGCGGAAAAACGGCGACATGTATCGTGAAAGTGGAACAGTGATGCGGACCGTAAGATGCTGCCGGAGTGCTCAGGGTGCAGCCAAACAGAGGAGGGACGCGGATGGGCTACCGTTTATCCGATCTTCATGCAAAAGGAATCCCCTCTCTTTTAACAAACATCAAAAACAGAGAGCAGTGGGAGGCGAAACGAAGCGGCATTCTGCGAAAATGGGTCCTTTATCTGGGCGGGCTGCCCGATCCCGTCCCGGTTCAGTACCGGATTCTGTCTGAAACAGCAGGGGATGGGTACAGGTGTCAACACATTGTTTACAATACGGTTCACAATGATAAGGTGACAGCTTACCTGTTAATCCCCCGCTCTTTGGATATGAAGGGGTCCGGTGCCGGACTCCCTGCGGTACTGGCCCTTCATCCTACTGTTGAAGAAGGAAAAGCGGACATCGCCACCCCCGGAGGGAGAGAAAACCGCAGGTACGGCTTGGAACTGGCGAAAAGAGGGTATATTGTCCTGGCCCCGGATACGATCACAATGGGGGAACGGATCTATCAGGGATATAAACCTTATTGCACGGCCCCATTTTACGAGGAGCATCCCGAGTGGACAGCAACCGGCAAAATGCTGGCTGACCATCGCCAGGGGATTGACCTTCTGTGCCGGCTGCCTTTTGTCAACCCGGGACGGATCGGAGCGATCGGGCATTCCAAGGGTGGCTATAACGCCTTCTTTCTGGCCGGGATCGACAAAAGAATCCGGGCGGTCGTATCCAGCTGCGGCTTTTGTACTTTCACCGGTGACCCCGATCCCCACCGCTGGGGGAAAAGAGACTGGCTATCCCATATACCGCAACTGAGCGAAGATGTGAACGGGGGGCAGGTTCCGTTTGAATGGCACGAGATTGCGGCACTTGCTCCGGTTCCTTTTTTCAACTGGATCGGGCAGCAGGATACGATTTTTCCGCACTGGCAGTCGTCGGCCGAAGCTTTGTTAGATTTAACCCGACTCTATCAATGGCTCGGTGTCGGGGACCGATTTGTCTCTTTAATCGGAAACAGCGGCCACGATTTTCCTGAGGAGATTCGGGAAATGGCTTACAACTTTTTGGATAAGTGGTTAAAAGATGTCCAGGATGAGTAGCGTTTGAACCGGAAAGAAGGGGCAGTTTCCGCCTTTTGTCATTCCATCAGGCAGAAACCGCCCCTTACGCTGTTTCCAATCCGCTCACTTCATCTGGCTTTTAAGACGTTCCATCTCTTTCTGTACTTTGCTTTCAAACGAAATGGGATCTCCTCCGACAAAAGTAAAAAATCCATGGAATATTAATCCGATCGACCACGGCAGGAAAGGAAAAATCAATGTCCAATGAATCCCTTCAGTCATTACACGCATCATGGTTATAAGCAAATTAACTAAAATAAATGCCAACAAATGGTAATAAAACCCCTGTTTCATGCGCACCCTTTTTTCAGCATATCTGCGTATTTGTTCCTCGTTCAAAATAATCACGCCTGTCTGAATAAATTTGGCTATAATATATTTTAATATATGTGATTATTTTTGTAAATTATTTCTATATTCATTAAGTTTGCCAAAGAAAACAGGAGAAAGACTGATTACCAGCCTTTCTCCTGTTTGCGATCCTGTGGCGACGGTCAACTTTTCATTAAATATTTTTGCAGATTATCATCGGAAATGGTGCATCCGATTCCGTTCAGGCCGGACAAACGGACCGTTCCCTGTTCAACCTGCAATCCATCTGCGACCGGGTCATCATCGAGAAAGAAGGGGCCATTTAGATCCACGGGAATTTGGATATCCAGATAATTAAATAGATGTGCACTGGCTGTCAATCCCAGAGAAGACTCAGTTAATCCGCCTCCCAACAAGCCCAGACCGGCTTCTTTCGCGATCTCGCCACACAGCTTCGCTTCCCGGAGTCCGCCCATTTTCGTCACCTTGATGACGGCCATATCGCATGCTTCCATACGGATCGCCTGAATCAGGTCACCGGCTGTCCAGATGCTCTCATCCAAAGCGATGGGAATGACGGTTTTTCTTCGCAATTCAGCATGGCCGTGCAGGTTGTTTGCTTTCAGGGGCTGTTCAAATACGTCTACCCCGATTCGTTCCATTTCCCGGGACAGGCGAACAGCCTGTGTGAGATCATAGGCTTGATTGGCATCCACCCGAAAGTACAGATTGGGTGCCGCCTGTTTAACGGCTTCCAGGACCCGGACATCTTGTTTCGGATTTAAACCAATTTTGACATCAACGGCAAGGAAACCATTCTCTTTGGCGTATTGTGCTTTTTTGTGTGCCTGTTCGGGATCGTTTGTACTGATGAGGTAGGAAAGGCGGATCGAGTCTTTATATGTTCCCATCCAAAGTCCGGGCAGATGGGTTCCGTTATTTTTGGCAATTAAATCATGGAGGGCCATATCGACGGCCGCCTTTGCGATGGGCATGCCTTTGTTCAATCCGGCGGCGATTTCCCGGTTCATCTTTTGGTGGATGCGGTTTAAATCAGTGGCTGATTCGCCGGTCAGAGCCGGTTTCAGATAATGGTTGATGGTGGTTGTGACCGATTCGAGGGTCTCATAACTCCAGCGGTGGCTGGGCCGGGCTTCCCCCCATCCTTCCACCCCGCGGTCATCGGTGATTTTGACATAAACATGGGGCGCCCCCTGTGACTGATCCCCTACCTTCCCCCCTGAAATGGAGAAGTTCTGTTTCATTGGCAATGTTAAAGGAAATACCTCAATATTGGTGATTTTCATACCTTTACCCTCACCTCGTATAGTAAGTTTAAATCCTCAAAAACAATCCATTTCCAGTTAAAACTCGTTCTTTGAAAAGTGAATATCCATCATTCATAGGGGGTGGACTTTT
>NZ_JAECVR010000037.1 GCF_016055185.1 Paenactinomyces guangxiensis | reverse complement strand
TCCCCTTGACAATGCACCTGTCGAGAGCTTTTTCGGATGGTTTAAGAATGAATTGTATACAGACTATCGTCCTAAAAGCCCGGAAGAACTGCTACATGAACCATCAACGTCCACAAATGAAGCTGAAAAACCAAGCACCTATTCCTTATCGAATGAGTGCTTAACGAGGCTTTAATTTTTTGTCTACATACTCTTGACCAGTTCAATTCCCCCGGCTTTTTGTTATATATGCGGATGCTTGTTGTAAATCTGACGATATCCCTCTTCCAATCCTTTGGATATCAGGAAAAACGACAACAGCAACAAAAAATAAGCAGCCAGCGGAATCCAGATCAGATACGGATAAGCGATGACCCATTGCTTGTTCTGGCCCATCAAACCCACCCACTCAAAGCTTTTTGAATAATACTCGATTCTGATGTTATCGTACATTTTGACTTCTGTTCCACCCAGAAAGATTTTAAGCAAGCTGAGTTGGCCGAGGACATTGAGCACCAGAATCATGTCCTGTACGAACAGGATGATGAAATTTTCCTTGAGCATTGGAAGGATGTGCTTTCGGACCAACCATCCTCTGGTTGCTCCCATCACTTTGGAAACCATTACAGACAAACGGTTTTTCAGCTCCCGGGTCTGTTCGGCGATTGTTGTAGCCACAGGAGATAAGCCAAACAACACCAAAACCGTCCCCTGCAGCAAAACCAATATCCAATAGGAAAATATTTTGACCGGGATAGAGAGCAAGATAATCAGCAGGATGATAGCCGGGATACTTCCGAATAAGCCGGTCAGGGAAAAGAGGTTATTCCTGTTATCTTTTATTGGTTTAACAAAATTCTCTCTTTCTTTTTTCATCCCCATCCAAACCCCGATCCAACCACCAAGCGAGACACGCAAAAGAGAGACAATTGCAACAAATACCAGCGTATGTCTCAGGCCATATAACATCAATGATAAGACATCACGTCCTCTCTGGTCTTTGCCGAACCAGTGATCATCATCCGGAGGAGACGGAGCAGTGATCGGTTCAGCTCCTTTAAACACGAGAGGCTTTTCAAGTTGGGGTGAATATGGAGCGACGTGGGGACCAATCACGGCAATCACTGCAAATACCGTCAGCAGAACCAGTCCTGTCCAAAGGGAGAGGTTTCCACGGGTAGACTTAGTCATGTGCAAACCTCCGTTCCAAACCGGTTATGGTCAGGCGCATCGCACCATATGTCAGGAAGAAGATCAGGATCAAGCTCCACAACGAGTTAACCATAATCGGGTATTGGTCAAACAGATTTGGCTTTTGGTGAAACAAGTCCGGAACATACCCCAGATTTCTGTCCAATCCGGGGGCAAGGAAACGGGTGATTCCCGGAGAGTTGAACAGATATTCGATTATGATCATGTTTCCGGTCATGATGGATGCGATTCGGAACAAATCTGCCTTGATCAGCGGCAGTATATTACGAAGAATGTGCTGTGCATAAATCGTTCGTTTTTTCAATCCCTTGGACTTGGCAGTAAGAATGTAGTCCTCTGACAGGACTTTGTATGTATGACTGGAAACCATCCGGACGATATAAACAAACGGAAGGCAAAAGAGTGTTAAAAACGGCAACAGATAAGCTGTATCAATACTGGTTGTGGCCACTTCAGCTATGAGAATGTCAGTCCGGGTATATAGAAATACGACAAGAAGCTGCAAGAAAAAAGCAGTGGCAAAATCAGGAATGATTACAAGAAATTCAAGTGCATTTTTTATCCATCCCCTGGAACGGGCCAGAAGTAATCCGATTAATGTTCCCAATAGAAGAGCCAGTACACTGGCAAATACCATATTCACAGCTGAATAAACAATCAGAGGCCGGGTTTCTATGAAAAAATTGCGGGTTTCCGAAACCTCTTCATTCTGGTTGAAGTAAAGAAAATGCTTATAGGTGAAACTTTCTCCGGTCAGAATTCCTTTGACATACCCGAAGATGTCGTCAAAGATTGATCGAAACGCTTCTGGTGTCGAAACCTTTAGTGTTGACGGATCCAACGTACCAAAAATCAGCACATTATACTCTTTGGGCATGGTTGAACTACTTGAGCTAAACAATAACATTTCCAATAATCGTGGTAACGCCGCGATCAAAAGTACTCCAAACACAAATCCAATTAGTATTAGAATTCGTCTGATCCACATTTCTCCGCCCCCCCTTAATATTTGTCACGTTGGATGAACAAAAAGAAAGTGCCGCCCCGCCAAAGCTGGGCGACGAGAATCTCACCAGCAATCTAAAAATGAAAGTCAAGCAATCAGTTTATCAATCACTCTTGAGCCTTCTTTCGTGACGATTCCTTCCTCAATCACAAATCCATTTGGAATGGGTGTTTTCTTGCTTTTACACAGATTTACGATATCATCCGAGATGATTAGAGGAATGTTCATCATGGATAACTTTTTACTATAGGTGTTGATGGTTTCTTCTGTATCCCGGTTGATCACAGCGATAATCCGATGGGGTTGTTGATCGTTATGGATCCCTTTATCCTGCATTGCTTTCATTACCAGTTTACAAGCGGAACAGGCTGTATCCATCACTAACAGGGTAACAGGTTCCGCAATCTGGGCATTCACAGTCACAACCTCATCACTATTGACAGCTTGTTGCCGGATATCAGGGAAAGGCTTGCCGACAAAGGGGGAGGTGGAGGTAAATCCGCTGTTCTCCAGTTCCTCTATTTTCATAACATATTGCCCAACTAGTTTCATCAGTTTGAATACGATCAACATGATAAACAAGATAGCAATCCATTGAATAATATAAGCAATGATCCAGGGCGTACTCATTTCATTACCTCGCATTCATTGTGTTCAAGTGTTTGAGTTCATTTAAAATACCTATGATCAAAGAAAAAACCAGTCCGGAAAAAACTGCAAAAAGAGATGAAATATCGTAATAGAAACTCCCCGAAATGAAATAATCGTCTAAGCGAAACAACCGTTGCTGATTGACCGCCAACCAAGTACAAGGGATTGTCCAAAGAATGTTTCTAAACACGAGCCACCAGGAAATTTTATGATTTCCCGCAATTCCGCCGCATCCACAGTTCAGATTAGATTGGCCCCTTATCAAAGAAACGGAGATGGCAAGAGTATAAATGACCAGTAAGGCTATGCTGATCAGTGAAACCCACTCAATGAACAATCCGAAAAGCATACAGATCGTAATTGCAATCTCCTGTATCACGCCCAGGATTGCAAGCGGGACAACCAGCCTTCGTTCCAGCAAGTTATAGTTGGTCAACGTTTGAACATGGTGAGAGAAATCCTTTAACTTATGCAAGGAGGTACTTAAAAACAAGCAGAACAAAATAGTTCTCATAAATAAACTGATATACTCCATAACCCTTCCCCCCTACTCATACCACTTCGCCTGCATTCTGTACATGTTTGCATATTCACCGTTTAAGCTTATCAGATCCCAATGATTGCCCTGTTCAATCAACTTTCCGTTCTTTAACACCAGAATACGGTCTGCCAACCTGGCGGCCGCCATTCGGTGGGAAATAAAAATCGTTGTTTTATTGGAAGTTAAATTTTCAAATTTCTCAAACACCTCTAGCTCCGATAACGGGTCCAGTGCAGCCGTTGGCTCATCTAAGATATAAATTTCCCCTTCTTTGACCAGTGCGCGGGCTAATCCGATTTTTTGCCATTGCCCTCCCGACAGGTCTTCTCCATCCATTAGAACTCTGCCCAACACCGTGTCATATTGATCAGGAAAAGATGTAATTAAATCATGAATTTCCACTTTTTTCGAAGCGGATTGGATTTTACTCAATTGATTGATATCAGAAATACTGCCAACAGCTATGTTTTCTTTAACAGACAGATTGAACCTTACAAAGTCCTGAAAAATACATGTAATCTTTTCATACAAATCATCTCTATTCATATCTGTAATCGGAATATCATCAAAATAGATCTGACCTTTTTCAACCGGGTATAATCCCATCAAACACTTGACCAGGGTGGTTTTTCCAGATCCATTTGCCCCGACAATGGCCACTTTTTCTCCGCTTTTAATCTCAAAAGATATATCTTTTAGAACGGGTCTTTCACTAAAAGGATATTTGAATGAAACATTATGAAAGCGAATTCCCTTCTGAAGTGTATGCGGAAAGGGGGTTTTTCCCGTATACTCAATGATTTTGTCTTCTTTAAAAGAAAGGAAACCAACCAAATCCGTTATGTATAAATGGTCTTTATAGAACTGGGATACATTAATCGCTATTGAATTCGCAGAGTTTTGCGTACGCTCAAAAGATTGGAGAATGGCTACGAAGGCACCTATACTTAGTGAGGTTGAGCGCAATAGAGAAATAACCAGGACAACCGCGGCAACATAAAGCAGCGAAGTAAGTAAATAGAGACCGATTTGTATATACTCCTGTTTTCTAAGCAGCGTTAGATATTCATTCATATTTTTTCTATAAAATTTGGACCATTGTTGAATGAAATAGTCTTTAAGTTTGAAAAGCCGTACCTCTTTGGCAATTTCCCGGGAGTTGAGTAAGAGAGCAAAATAATTGGCTTTTCGCGCATTGGGAGTCTGATATTTCATCATAACAAATTGCTGGCTGCTGAAGCGCATTTGCACAATTAATGTCGGGACAATAGCCAGCATGGATAAAACGGACAACCCCCAATGAGTGGATAATAGGTACCCAATCAATGAAAACAGAGTGAGTGATTCCTTAACAAAAGCATATATTCTTTTGACCGGACTTAAAACCCGTTCTCCCAAATGCCCGTGAATTCGTTCATGGTGATGATGAAACTCCGGAAGATCAAAGTAAGCTAAAGGAACCGATGCGGCTTTGATTGAAACGATTTTGGTTAAATGATAGTTCAACCGTTCTGCTACATGGGTATCATAAAGTCTTGTAATGTTGCCGGAGGAAAAAGAAAACAGAAGAATAATTAGTTGTATGAATAACAGATGGAGTAATGGCCCGAAATCAGCCCCGCTTTTGGAGCTAATCATTTTCGATATTTCATTTACCAGGTTTTCTGTGATCCAAAGAGAAGCTAATGGTAAAAATCCCAATAGTATATTAAAGATCAATGAAATAAATATCCAATCTTTGGCGTGTTTGAAAATAAAATTAAATAGAAATCTATATCTTTTCTTCATTGACCATAACCCACTCGATCTATGTATGGTATTTTTCACTTCTATTCAGCAGAAAAGGGGGCATGATGGCTTAATATGGCCGCTCATGCTCCCTCTGTATCAGTGATGCTTTTATCTTACATGCATGTGGTCCAGAACACACATTTATCTACACAATTGACATAACAGGTGGGACAATCCGGATCCGTATAGCATTCCGGTTTTACATCACCGGATGCAACCGATTTTCCGGATGCCAGGGACTTCACGAGCTTCAGCAGCATATGTAGCCCTCCTTAATAAATTGTTTTGTAATTTAAACGAATACAAATATTCGTTCGTCTTTAATTTTAAAACAAAATAGTCTTATAGTCAATAATATTTTTAATATATGACTTATTAATTACAATTTTTATATCCGGATTGTACCAATGGTTGTTTGACAGCGACCGCTTGTTCGCTTCATCATGCCATTTTACTGGAAGTTGGCAGTTATCTCGTGTAAAATAGACATGTTCTTACAATTGATACAGGATGTTTGGGCTGCTGCATGTATATAGAATCAATCCTGAAAATGAGCGGGGGAAGATTGTGGGTAAATTAGTTTTAATCGATGGCAACAGCATTGCGTTTCGCGCGTTTTATGCATTGCCGCTCTTAACAAATGCCACTGGTACATATACCAATGCTGTGTACGGATTTACGATGATGCTGCTGAAAGTGTTGGAGGAAGAAAAACCGACGCACCTTCTGGTCGCCTTTGACGCGGGCAAAACTACTTTTCGCCATAACGATTATCAGAAGTACAAAGGGAAAAGAGAGAAAACCCCCGGTGAGTTGTCGGAGCAAATACCGCTTATTAAAGAGGTTTTAGATGCTTTTCAAATCCGCTCTTTTGAGCTGGAAGGCTATGAAGCGGACGACATTATCGGGACGCTCGCTCATTCTCCCGAAGCGGAGGGGCTGGAGACTTTAATCGTGAGCGGGGATAAAGACTTGTTGCAATTGGTTAATGACCATGTTCAGGTCTTAATGACGCGCAAAGGCGTTACTGAAACAGAACGTTATGATGTCAAAGCTGTGGACGAGAGGTACGGGCTTACTCCCGGACAGATCATTGACTTAAAAGGTTTGATGGGTGATCCGTCTGACAATATTCCGGGCATCCCCGGAGTGGGGGAGAAAACGGCATTAAAGCTGTTGCATCAGTTCCCTACGGTGGAGGAAATTATTGAGCATGCAGATGAATTGCCGGGAAAGAAATTGCAGGAAAAAGTGCGTGAACATGCAGACCAGGCTCTTTTGAGCAAAAAGCTGGCGACGATTTACACCGAAGTTCCACTGGAATTTGGTGTGAGCGATTTAAAGCTGCCCCCGACAGACCTGAAAAAAGTGTCGGAGGTTTTTAAAAAACTGGAGTTTAAAACGCTGCTCAACCGGATTCACACAGGTGGCGAAACCGGGGAAGAGGTTCGGGAGGCTGAACCGGAACAGATTTCATACCAAATCGTCACAGCAGATCATCGTGACGAGACAGAAAAAGTGTTAAAACAGGATCAGCTGGCTGTTTATGTGGAGATGACAGAGGAGAATCCCCATCGTGCCGAAGTGACGGGGATTGCCGTTTCAGACGGGAAGGCCCAGCTTTATATCCCGATGGAAACAGCAAGACACTGGGAAGCGTTTCAAGCGTGGTTGGCGGATGGCAATCGGCGCAAAATCGTTTATGATGTGAAAAAAACAATGGTGTCTCTGGAAAACAAAGGCTTTCAGACGGATGGCTTTCAGTTTGACGTACTTCTGGCCGCCTATCTGCTTAATCCCTCTGAATCCCGGTATGAATTGAGCGACATGGTGGAGCGCCATTTACAAGGCTTTTTGCCATCAGATGAAGAGGTGTACGGCAAAGGGGCGAAGCGGCGGGCTTTGGAAGGGGAGGAATTGGCCCGGCACCTGGCCCGTAAAACATCTGCGATCTGCCAGTTATATCCGGTTTTATTAAAAGAGCTTGAACAAGCGGACTTATATGACCTGATGTGCGGACTGGAGATGCCGCTTGCGGGTGTCCTGGCCGGGATGGAGCAGCAGGGGGTCCGGGTAGACAAAAAGCGGCTGGATGATCTGGGCATTGAATTAAAGGAAAGCATGGACCGGCTCACGGACGAAATCTATGAAATTGCCGGGGTTGAATTTAATATTAACTCGCCAAAACAGCTCGGAGAAATCTTGTTTGATAAACTGGGCCTTCCTGTGCTGAAGAAAACCAAAACCGGATATTCGACTAGTGCCGATGTCCTGGAGAGATTAGCTCCACAGCATGAAATCGTGGAGAAGATTCTTCACTACCGCCAGGTGGGCAAGCTCTATTCTACCTATATTGAGGGGCTGAAAAAGGAAATCGGCCGGGATGGCAAAATCCATACCCAGTTTCACCAAACGATCACTGCAACCGGCCGCCTGAGCAGTACCGAACCTAATTTGCAAAACATCCCGATTCGCCTGGAAGAGGGCCGGCGCATCCGCCAGGTGTTTGTCCCCTCTAAAGAAGGATGGTATATGCTGGCCGCCGACTATTCACAGGTGGAATTGCGCGTCCTCGCCCATTTGTCAGAAGATGAGAGTTTGCAGTACGCCTTTAAGCATGGGCTGGATATTCATACCCAAACGGCGATGGATGTGTTTGGAGTGAGTGAAACGGAAGTAACCCCGCTGATGCGCAGGCATGCAAAAGCAGTTAACTTCGGAATTGTGTATGGAATTAGCGATTTCGGCCTGTCACAAAACCTGAATATTACCCGCAAAGAGGCCAAAGATTTTATTGACCGCTATTTTGAAACCTACCCGGGTGTAAAAAGATATATGGACACTGTAGTGAAACAGGCCAAAAAAGAGGGGTTTGTAACAACTTTGCTCGGGCGTCGCCGCTATCTGCCGGATATTAATTCACGCAATTTCAACCTGCGCAGTTTTGCCGAACGGACGGCGATGAACACGCCAATTCAGGGGACTGCCGCCGATATTATCAAATATGCAATGGTAGAAATGGATAAACGAATGAAAGAGGAGAAGCTGGAAAGCCGGATGCTCTTGCAAGTACATGACGAGCTGATTTTTGAAGTTCCGGAGGAAGAACTGCCGGTGATGAGGACACTGGTGCCTGAAGTGATGGAGGGAGCCCTGCCGCTCTCTGTACCGCTGCAGGTTGATGTGAATGTCGGGAAGAGCTGGTACGAAGCCAAATAACAACAGGGGGAAACAACATTGCCTGAATTACCAGAAGTAGAAACTGTGAGACGAACGTTAAAAAAGCTGATTGTGGGGAAAACCATTGAAAACGTGACTGTCAATCTGCCGCGGATCATTCGGCGCCCTGATGATGTTGAACAGTTTCGCCATGAATTAATCGGAACAACGATTTCAGATGTGAGGCGGCGGGGCAAGTTTCTGAAAATCATCTGTGGGCCGTGGGTTCTGGTTTCCCATTTGCGGATGGAGGGAAAATACAGGGTTGTGGAGCAGAGTGAACCACTGGAAAAACATACCCATGTCATTTTCCATTTCACCGATCAAACGGAGTTGCGCTATCGCGATGTCCGCCAGTTCGGAACCATGCATCTCTTTCCACTGGGGGAGGAAGAAATGCATCCCCCCCTGGCTAAATTGGGACCGGAGCCGCTGTCTGATGCATTTACCCTCGACTGGTTTCAAGAAACAGTTGTGAAAAAGAAGTCAAAAATCAAAGCGGTACTGTTAAATCAGGAATATCTGGTCGGGTTGGGGAATATTTATGTGGACGAGTCTCTGTTTGCGGCAGGCATTCACCCTGAACGTGCCGCTTCGTCTCTCACTGCGGAGGAAATCGAAAAGTTGTATTACAGCATTAAAAAGACTTTGTCTGAGGCGGTGGAGGCGGGTGGTTCATCTGTACGCTCCTACCTGAACGGACAGGGGGAGATGGGGATGTTTCAACTGCAGATTCAAGTGTATGGCAGAAAAAATGAACCGTGTCTTCGATGCGGAACCCCGATTCAGCGCTTAGTGGTCGCCGGCAGGGGCACACATATCTGCCGCCGGTGCCAGCAGTGATCATTCACCCATTTTCCTAAGCTTCATAAGATAGGTTATCATCC
Source organism: Paenactinomyces guangxiensis (assembly GCF_016055185.1). GTDB lineage: Bacteria > Bacillota > Bacilli > Thermoactinomycetales > Thermoactinomycetaceae > Paenactinomyces > Paenactinomyces guangxiensis. The sequence continues at coordinate 10,333 of NZ_JAECVR010000037.1, read as the reverse complement.
TGTCTTGTGAAGGAGTGTCGGTGATGTGGCACGGCTTATCGATGATCTGGCTGGCTTTTGCCGTTAGTCTGGACAGCTTTGGCGCAGGAAACACTTATGGTATGCGCAAGATTCGCATTCCTTTCTTATCGACGGTGATCATCGCCTGCTGTTCAGGCGGGGTGATTTTTGGTTCGATGAAAGCAGGCGGCTGGCTGGCCGGATGGCTTTCCCCCGGCATCGCCAGTATGATTGGTGCACTAATTTTAATTGTGCTAGGGTGTTGGACTCTTTACCAGGGCTTTATTAATGCGAACCATCCGGAACCTCTTCCCGGTGAGGCAGCGGTTTCCAAACATAAAGGCACAAACGGGATCAAAGTGTGGACCTTTGAGCTGAAGACCATCGGTCTTGTCATTCAAATTTTGAAAACTCCAATGGCGGCAGATATGGACCGTTCCGGTTCGATCTCGCCGATAGAAGCTGTTTTGCTCGGTGCAGCCCTGTCTCTGGATGCATTTGGAGCCGGACTGGCCGCTGTGATGATTGGGCTTCCGCCGGCATCGGTTGCCCTGTTGATTGCCGGAATGAGTGCCCTTTTCTTGCGTCTGGGGATGTGGATGGGTTTTCGCTGTGTGAATAAAATCCGAAGCCCGATTCTTCATTACTTACCAGGTATTTTTCTTGTTTTGCTGGGCCTGATGCGCTTTTTTTAAGGAGTGGTGGTCTAACATGATTCTCGGTTTAACAGGTGGAATTTCCACCGGAAAGAGTACCGTTTCAGCTATGCTGAAAGAGCGTGGTGCGGTTATCATCGATGCAGATCAAGTGGCCAGAGAAGTTGTTGAGCCGGGAACAGAGGGGTTAAGAAGAATTTACGAACATTTCGGGAAACAAGTTTTGCATGAAGACGGCCGTTTAAACCGGAGTGTTTTAGGAGATATCATCTTCTGGAATGAAGATTTGCGAAAGAAATTAAATGAATTGCTTCATCCTCTCATCAGGGATGTTATTATGGAAAGAACAAGAGTTGTTCTTGAAAAAAATCCGTCGGAGATTGTGATTTGGGACGTCCCTATGTTAATAGAGGGAAATTTGACACAATTTGTCGAAAAGGTTATTGTGGTATATATACCTGAACCCATCCAGTTAAAGAGGCTGATGAAACGGAATTCGCTGTCTGAAGCTGAGGCGCGAAAACGGATTGCGTCTCAACTCAGTATAGAGGAAAAAAAGAAATTGGCAGACTATGTCATTGACAACAGTGGATCTCTGGAGATGACAGAAAGACAGGTTGATCAGTTATGGAACTATCTAACATTAAAAAGTGGATCAAGCCGGCAATCGTAGCGTTGCCGCCTAAACGGACGCTGCTGATTGCTTTTGTGCTGTTGCTGTTATACTTGTTAGTGGCTTCTCCACTCTTTAATCGTTTGATGTATCCGCTGGAATATGAAGAATATATTGTCAACAGTGCAGAAGCAACCGGAGCTGACCCCTATTTAGTTATGGCGATCATTCGGGTTGAAACAAAGTTTGATCCGGACAAACAGTCACGCGTGGGAGCCAGAGGGTTGATGCAGTTAATGCCGGAGACGGTTGACTTCGCAATTAAAAAAGGAAACTTTTCTCCTTCTTTTCGTGATTACGTTGAGGACCCGGCGATCAATATACATATGGGAAGCTGGTATATAGCCGCCTTGACAAAGGAATTCAAAGGAAATAAAGTAGCCGTGATGGCAGCATACAATGCCGGGCCGGGCCGGGTACACAAATGGCTGGATCAAGGAGTTTGGGACGGAACCAGACAAAATGTTGACCAAATTCCTTATGGGGAAACCCGTCACTATATTCAACGTGTCACCAACTACTACGAAAAGTACAAACAATTATATCAACATCTGCCGAAAAATAAGCAGTAATCAGTTACCCTGTTCTACGATGGAACAGGGCTTTTGTTTGTTTATGTTGCAAATTATGACATACTGATTATAATAAAGAGAGAGATTTGTATGTAACAAATGGGAAGGGGACCAATAGCAATGACACTCCGCATCGCTATCAACGGATTTGGACGGATTGGAAGAATGGTGTTTAGAAAAGCAGTTTTAGATCCATCCATTGAAGTGGTGGCAATTAACGCAAGTTATCCGGCTGAAACACTGGCTCACCTGATTAAGTATGACACAATTCACGGAATGTACCATCATGAAGTGACAGCAAGCGGGGAAGGCCTGATTGTAAACGGCCATTTGACCAAACTGGTTTCAAATCGTGATCCCTGGGAGCTTCCCTGGAAAGAGCTTGGTATTGACGTCGTTGTTGAAGCGACAGGTAAATTCTGTGACCGCGAGGGAGCATCCAAACACCTCCAGGCAGGGGCAAAAAAAGTGGTTATAACGGCACCCGGAAAAAATGAGGATATTACGATCGTCATGGGTGTGAATGAAAGCGATTACGATGCTGAACAGCATCATATCATTTCCAATGCTTCCTGCACCACCAACTGTTTGGCTCCGGTTGTGAAAGTATTGCACCAGGCTTTCGGGATTGAACATGGTTTGATGACCACTGTACATGCTTATACAAACGACCAAAAAAATCTGGACAATCCACATAAAGATTTGCGCAGAGCACGGGCTTGTGCCCAATCCATTATTCCCACTAAAACGGGTGCTGCCAGAGCATTGGGGCTGGTCATTCCCGAACTAAAAGGCAAATTGAACGGTTTTGCTTTACGGGTACCTACACCGAATGTATCTGTGGTCGATTTAGTGGCTGATTTAAGGACGAAGGTGACGGCTGAAGAAGTAAATGCAGCTTTAAAGGCTGCTTCCGGAACAACGATGGAAGGAATCATACAGTATTGTGACCAACCGCTTGTTTCCTCCGATTTTAATGGAAATTCCCACTCTTCGATCATCGACGCCCTGTCCACGATGGTAATCGGTGACCGGCAAATCAAAGTACTGGCCTGGTATGATAATGAATGGGGCTACTCCTGCCGCGTTGTCGATCTTGTCAAATACACCGGAAAAACGATGACTCAAAATCGCCAATTAGAGGAAGTATCAGCTTCATAGTTTTCAGGCATCATCCATATTTCAAGCAAATGCGGAATCCCCCGGTTCGTTCGGAAGCCGGGGGATTCCTTTATTTTTTTATAGGGATATAAATTTCATAAGCATTGTCGGCCGCGGTTGGATCGTGGATCGCCGGGTTATAACGGTGATCAAAAACCTCCAAACCCAGTGTACTATGATCTTTTTGATAACCCATTTTTTCGATCCAGGTCCAGGCTCTTTGATAAGTGGCGGGAACGCTTTTCATTGCCCCTTTGTGCGTAAACACCGCATATCGTTGTGTGGGAACGGTCAGTGCTAACATGCCTTCCGGAAGATGATCCGCAGACTTGACCTCTACCCCGATATAACAGGTGAAATCGGTGACACGATCATGGCAGGGACTGACGAAAACACCGGGTCTCACTTGATCGGGAATTTCGTCAATGCGTTTGATAAATTTTTCCCAGAGTTTTGGAATCTCTCTTGACATGGTATAGGGTCCTGTCCACCCAAATCCTACAATCTGAAAAGAGTCTTTGGTCACAATCCGGCCTTGCATGATAGCCTCCTTTTTTAAATTAAATCTTTAAGAGACCAAAAAATAATATAATTTACGTTATTATAAATTCTATGGTATATTCAGAGAGTTGGCAAGGCATATTTTGTATCAATATAAATGTTTTTCTGTTCTTTTCTTCTAAAAAATAACCCCCAGCCGCGCTGAGGATGAATGGCTAATGTTTCTCAATATATACCCACTTTAATGAATAGGTTGAACCAAACGGATGGCGAATGAGTCCTTTTACATAGGGCTTAACCAACGACAGATCTTTGACATAGTAGAGCGGAATCAACGCCTGGTCGTTCCGGACGAGAAATTTCTCGGCCTGGATCAGGTATTTGATCTGCTGATCTAAAAAGGGCGAATTGACCGCGCGTTTGATTGTTTCATCAAACGGAGTATCTTGATATTTTCCGGTGTTCATTGGATGCCTGGATGTAAAAGTCTCTAATAATGAAGCCGGGTCCGGATAGGTGGCTGACCAGTCTGAGAGCGCTATGTCAAATTTCCCTGATTGCTCAAGAGACCGCTTTGCAGCCCGGGAAGTGGTATTGAGCAAAATATTTAAGCCAAGGTGTTCCCTTAATTGTCTTTTAAGTTCAATGGCTAATTCCACTTGGCCATCTTCGCAGCTTAACATGACTAGACTGACGGGGGGCTCGCTCAATCCCAGTTCTGCCAGGCCTTCATGAAACAGTTTTTTCGCTTTCGCAATATCCTGTTTGGCCTCCGGTATGTTCGCTTCATGTTGAAAAGAGGACTTGATCCCGTTCATGGAGGGAGGAATCAGGCCTCCTGCCGGTTCAGCACCCATTTTTACGATCCGGACTAATCTCTCGCGATCAATTGCATAATGAATCGCCTGACGGATTTTTTTATTTTGGAAAAATTGATTTTTATAATTAAAACGGATATATTGCGTTGTCGATGTTTGAGTGGAATGAAACTCTCTGGATTTCATATATGCAGGTACAAACTCCTGGTCAATCCTGGTCGTGTCAATTTTACCGGCAAGGTATAGACCCATGTTTCTCGTTAAGTCGTTGGAGACATAGAAAAAAACCTGTTGCAAATGAACATTTTTGTGATCCCAGTAACGTTTGCTTTTGGTGAGGATCACGGTTCCTTCGTCTGTGACCATGCTGATGGTGAATGGGCCATTAAATACCATTTTTGTCGGATCTCTACCGTATTGACTTCCTTGATCCTGTAAGAGATCTTCTCGTACCGGTGAAAATTCAGTTAAAGCCACTAAGCTGAGAAAATTCCGGACAGGGCGTTTTAAACGGATTTGCAAAGTACGGTCATCGAGAGCATCAATGCCAACTTTATCTGCGCGTACTTCGCCTTCATGAAAGCTTTCGGCATTCACGATTGGGTAGAACAGATAAGCCTCCGGTGACTTTGTCGCAGGGGATAAGAGACGTTTCCAGGCGAATTCAAAATCATGAGCTGTCACCGGTTTTCCGTCACTCCACTCTGAGTGGCGCAAAGTAAAGGTATAGACGGTTTGATCGGGGCTCACCTCCACTTTCTCAGCCAGGCCGGGAATGGGCTGATGGTGTTGATTCAATCTCATCAAACCTTCACTCACATTGCTTAAGATGTTTAATGAAAACGAATCATGGGTAAGTGCGCTGTCAAATTTTTTTATGGAGTAAGGGATTGTCAGGCGGAGAATCTGCTCTTTACTCAATGAGCTGGAATCCCTTTTCGGGTTGGCGGAGGTACTGCATCCAACCAGTTGAAGGATGAGAAAAAATATGAATATGGAAGAGAAAATCCGTAGTTTCATGAGATGAACAGCTCCCTCTGCATGCTCTTTTTCGTGCCACTGAAAGATGTCAATATGATTGATTATAGTTGGCATGAATGAATGCAGAATTGGAATCGGGTGACTTTTGTTAAGAGAAGCTAAAGATTTTTTTAAAATGAGCAGGCTGTTATATAAAGAAGTCAGCATATCGATAAAAGAATTGATCAGTGGGGTAAGCTCTTGCAGGGAAAGCTCTTCACGAATGGTACGGGAGTAAACCCGTGAGTAGCCAAAAAAAGCATCCAGGAGGTCTGATCAGGAGGAATCGTTTGTAAATAGCCAGAAGGTCTGGGAAATATATTGAAGAAAAAGCTGAATGGATTCGCGGGACTCTTTCATGTGATATTGCTCATAGTCCGGGTCCCGTTCGATAAACATCAAGTGATAGTGATGAGGATGGGTGACGTCAAATCGGATGAAGGTATTCAAGATCGTTTGCAATCGTTGAAGCGGGTCATCGCTTTCCCGGTTTTGCCGAACAATTTCTGCTCTCATTTTTGTAAAGTCCCGTTGCAAAATCTCATGCATCAAAGCTGCTTTGTCTTTAAAATGATAGTACAGGGTTCCGTGAGAGTAGCCCAATGCACGGGCAACTTTACGTATGGTTACAGAACAGTAGCTTTCTTCAACAAACAGGGTTCGGGCTGTTTGCAACACTTGTTCACGATTAAATTTTACCATTTTCCATCACCCGAAGTTATTTGACCAATGATTAAATATTATTTATTTCAGGATACTTTATGTTTGAGTCATTAGTAAGGGAAAAATGTGATTAAATAGAAGGGGATTAAAACGATTATCAGAGAATGATAAGAAAGAAAAAATCTTCCTCCATAAAATCGTAAGTAGATCGGGACAAGAAAAGTTTAATCTGATTGTCTAAGATGGTTAACAGGAGCATATGGAGAAGATAGGAGGGGTTGTTTTTGAAGTGCCCGTTCTGTGGGAACAATGGGAGCCGCGTATTAGATTCCCGTCCGGTTCATGAAGGAAGAGCGATTCGCCGCAGAAGAGAATGCGAGCAATGTGAACAGAGGTTTACCACCTTTGAAACAGTTGAAGAACAGCCGTTGATTGTGATTAAGAAAGAGGGAAGCAGAGAGGAATTCAGCCGGGAAAAACTATTGCGCGGCCTGATTCGTGCTTGTGAAAAACGGCCTGTGCCTCTGGAACGGCTGGAGAGTGTCGTGGCGGAGATTGAAAGGACGTTACGGCAAGCGGGCTCGGCAGAAGTCCCTTCTAAAGAAATTGGTGAAATGGTGATGGAACGGCTGGTCGATATCGATGAAGTGGCATATGTCCGGTTTGCCTCTGTGTACCGGCAGTTTAAAGATATTAATGTATTTGTTAGTGAATTGGAAGATTTACTGAGTCGCTCCCGACGAGCGCTTACGGGTGAAAAAAGAGCCGATTCATGAGGAGAATTGGTTAAAAATGAGGTTTGTCCTCAGCCGGGGTTCTCGTGATACAATGAAAAAATCCCACCTGCAACGCTAAATGAGGAGGCTCTGTGATGGCGATGTTTTGGAAAGATGCCGGGTGGTGTTGCCGTACCCGGCGACCGATTCATCACGGCGATCTGCTCGGGTTAACCCATCTGTACCAGCCCATCGTTGGGACTGCCGCCATTGCCCTGTATATGACATTGGCTTTCCAGCTCCCTCTGCACAGAGCCGGTGTCACGAATATTCACAGGCATTCATACTTACTTCAATTATGTTCCCTATCCTTTGACCAGATGTCTGAAGCGAGATATCTGTTAGAAGGAGTAGGTTTGCTTAATACTTATGAAAAGAAAGATCCCGAGCATGGACGTTTCTATGAATATGAAGTGGTGCCGCCACTGACACCTGCCAAATTTTTTCAGAGCGATGTTTTAAGTTTAACTCTGTTTAATCTGTTGGGCAAAGAGCAGTATTTGGCGATTCGCAAACAGTTAGTCGATCCCGGAGAGGCAGAGAACCGTTCAGACCATATACAAGTAACCAATGTCACGAAGTCCTTTCAAGATGTATTTGGGAGTTTGTCTCCGGTGGACATGGCCAAAGCCGTTGAAATGGAGAAGGAAGCAGTCTGGGAAATGGGAAAAATCGACGAAAGCCTTGTCGACGGGCAATTTCCCCAATTGAATGAGGAAGATGAATTATCCATGATACGGATGCGTTTGAGTTCAATCGTGGATGAGGAAGTATGGACAGATCAGTTGATCGCTGAACTGCGCGAAATTCGCTTTCTCTACCAATTGGACGACTGGGATCTGCTTAAAGCCTTACAGAACCCCTATGTAACCAGACATGGCAAAATTGACATGGATCGATTGCGTTCGTTTGTGAAAAGTGAATATCGCCTGCGTTTTGGGGGGCCGCCCATCATCTCTAAGCGAAAAAGTAAATTGCGGGCACTTGAAACCCCGCATCCGGCTTCTGACAAAGCTCAGGATCAAACAGCGCTGACAGAAGAAGAAAAACATTTTCAGCAATTAGCGGAGATTTCCCCTCTGGAATTATTGTCAGCTTATCAGGGCGGAGCAAGGATTCCCGACAGCGATGTGGAACTGGTAGAATCACTCGTCCGGCATTACGGCTTGCCCCATGGAGTCATCAATGTCCTGTTAGAGTATGTTCTGTTGAAATATAACTACAAATTGCCCCGAAACTTAGTTGAAAAAATTGCAGGCCACTGGAAACGGCTTGGTGTTCAAACCGTTGAGGAAGCTTTGAAACAAGCGCGAAAAGAGAACTGGGAAATCAAAAGGAAGAGGCCGGAGCCAAAAGCCGCTGGAAAAACGGGCAGGACTCCCGCCAGGGGAGAGAAATTACCACGTACTGTACTGAAACAGATGCAAGCAAACGCGGAGACCGAGCAATCGGAGAGCATGGAGAACAGAGAGGATTTAGCCGAAAAACAAGCCAGAATTCAGGCCAAACTCAAATTGATGAACGAACGGTTAAGCGCCAGAAAACACGATAAGGAAAATACGCCCTGATCAGGATTGGCCGGGAGGTTCAACTGTAAATCACGGGTCTCCCGGCTCTTTTGGACCAAATCGAACTCTTTCGCAAACAGTGGAGCGATCATGTGGAAAAACATTTCTTTGCGGTTGGAGCTAATAAATTTTTTATAAAAAGAGGTTGCATTCATGGATACAGCCGTGCTATAATCTTCTTTGTCAGCAACACAGACTGGCAGTTTAAAAGGTTCGGTAGCTCAGTCGGTAGAGCAGAGGACTGAAAATCCTCGTGTCGGCGGTTCGATTCCGTCCCGAACCACCACGTGTTGCGGAAGTGGCTCAGGGGTAGAGCATCGCCTTGCCAAGGCGAGGGTCGCGGGTTCGAATCCCGTCTTCCGCTCCAATTTTATATACGCCGGGGTGGCGGAATAGGCAGACGCACAGGACTTAAAATCCTGCGGTAGGTAACTATCGTGTCGGTTCGAGTCCGACCCTCGGCACCAACAAAATCCTTGATTCATCTGAATTAAGGATTTTTTAATTATCATAACACAGGAATTCCCCGCCCCTCTGGATGTACGGGGGCGGGGAGTGTTCCGGGAGATTGTCCCCGGTTCCTTATCTTGTAAATGTTTTACGCTTGTGCTTCTGTTCCTATTTGATGTTCCTTTTCCAATCCCCGTTCCTTGACAAATAAGATAATGATCGCCGCTAAAACAGGCCCCAGTGCCAGTGTGCCAAAGGCATAGAAATAGTTATGAGTTTGATCCAGGACAGAACCGACTGCAAGCGGGGACAATAGCGATCCCAGTTGCCAGATTGTATTGACCAGCCCTGTAGCTGTGCCGATCTGTTTTCGATCCACCAGTTCTCCGATGAAATTGTTGACCACCGGGCTGTAAACAAAGGCGGAAATGCCCAGAATACCGGCCAATACATACAGCAAATGGACGTTTTTATTCGATCCGAACCATAATAACATGGGGGCAAAGGTGACTAATAACCAAAACAAGAGAATTTTTTTGCTCCGGATAAACTCAGAACAAATTCCGATGATGGGCTTGCACAAAATTGCCGTAATCCCGTAAATGGACATGATTGCACCCGCCTCGGCCAATGAAAGGTGCAAAGCTTTATTTATATAGGTGTTTGCCCAGGTGGCAGTGCCCCAGGTGGCCCACATGGCACAAAATCCCGAAAGCCATGTAAGCATCAGGTTGCGATTTTTCAACAGGCTTGCGACATTCTTCCAAAACTCTGCCGGTGTTTGGCTTTGTCGTTGTTGATGAACGGGAGTCCGTTCTTTGAGAAACCAAAATCCAAACGAGAAACCGATGAGGGGAAGCAATCCGGCCACGAAAAATGATGTTTTCCAGCTGTAACTTTCTGCAACTGAGGGTACAAACAAGTTGACAACCGAGACTCCCAGTGAGGAAGCGGTCATGAAAAGTCCCATTGCTGTACTGCGGCCTTTGCCCGGGAACCAGTCAAAGATCGCCCGGACACAGGCGGAGAAAACGGCACCTGAGCCAAATCCCGCAAGAACCCTCAGGACAAACCCCTGGCCATAACTGTGAATGGTACCCATCAATGCAGTAAAGACCCCCATGATTAGAAAGGATGATAACAAAACCTTTCGATATCCAAATCGGTCTGTTAATAATCCGCCAGGCAACTGGGTACATACATATCCAATATAAAAGGCGGTCATATAGCCCCCGGCCTGTGCGGCACTAATACCGAGATCGTGGGAAGCGATCGGTATGACAGGCGGCCATGACAGCCGATCGACAAACGATAGCAAAAAGGCAGTCCAAACAATAAATAGTACTCCGATCTGGTTACTTCGTAAATTCATCAAAAATCCCTCCTCGTATAGTAAGTTTAAATCCTCAAAAACAATCCATTTCCAGTTAAAACTCGTTCTTTGAAAAGTGAATATCCATCATTCATAGGGGGTG
>NZ_JAECVR010000036.1 GCF_016055185.1 Paenactinomyces guangxiensis | reverse complement strand
AGTCCACCCCCTATGAATGATGGATATTCACTTTTCAAAGAACGAGTTTTAACTGGAAATGGATTGTTTTTGAGGATTTAAACTTACTATACGAGGAGGATATCGAAATGAAGAAATGGCGTTTGCTTTTCACGCTTATTCTTATCATGAGTCTGGCAGGAGGAGTGGTTGCTTGTACTCCTAATAAGGAGCACGATGTAAATAAAAAATATACAATTACCTCTCTCGACTTTTTGTATTCGGATATTCCTCCTAAAAATGGAAAAGGAATCGAAATGATCAACAACAAGTTCAACGTCAATTACAAGCGAGAGTATGGGATTTTCACCAACTATAATGAAACGCTTGCTACGCGAATTGCTTCCGGAGATATTCCTGATGTGATCGGATTTGAAAGCCTTGATGGAAACTTTTACAGGTGGGCGCAACAGGGCGCTTTTCTCCCCTTAAATGACTACATTAAAGATTACCCCACTTTGCAAACCGTTCCCCAGGAAGTATGGAACCCAGTCACAGTGAACGGGAATATTATCGCCATTCCAAAATATTTTCCTAAGAATTATTTGAATAGCCCTATCATCCGCAAGGATTGGTTAGACAAACTGGATTTACAGATGCCTACCAACTATGAAGAACTGAAAAAGGTGGCTATCGCTTTTACCAAACAGGATCCAGATGGAAACGGCAAAAATGACACCTTTGGGATGGTTCTGGGGCAAGAACTTTGGCCTCATTATAATTTTGGCGCCTACTGGGACTACTCCGCCTGGTACCACAAGAACAGGAAAGGTCAATATATTCCGGGTGTGATCACTGAACAGCGTAAAGAATGGTTGAAGTTCATGGCTGATCTGTACAAAGAAGGGGCGATTACAAAAGAGTTTGTGTTAATGAAACCCACTGAAGCACAGAAAGATTTTTACTCCGGTAAAGCAGGCATAATGGTCGGATCGCCGCGGGGAATGGAAGAGACCTATAGTGAAACACTGCAAAAAATTCATCCCCATGCAAAATTAACGTCTATCCCACCGTTTGAAGCACCTGATGGTTCAAAAGGGTATACAGCTGGTTCCGGTTTTTATAATGCAACTACGCTTTCGGCGAAATTGGCCGATGATCCGGGGAAAGTGCGCCGTATTCTGGATATCATCGATTTTGGCCGTAGATTTTATCCCTTAGAACAGCGTAACTCTGAGAATAAAGATTTTGACTGGATTTACGGTTATGAAAATAAAGGATATACGCTGGTAGAAGGAAACCCTGTATTAACTCCATGGACAGAAGGAAAGCATCCCTGGGTATATATGTTAGACAACAAGATGTGGGCACCAAGCGATGAAGCGAACCAGTACTCTAAAACCTATAAAAATCCGATATTACGGGGAGTGACCAAGGATCTGGAAACGATGCATTCTAACACGAAGCACTATCAAAACCCCATCCACCAAGTGTTCTCAGAAACGAATGCTGAAAAAGGTTTGGAGATTTTGATCGAACTGCAAAACGAACAGTCCAAAATCATTACCGGCGACCGCCCTCTATCCGATTGGGATCAAATCGTCAAGCAATATTTAGATAGTGGTGGTGCCCAAATCATTGATGAAGTGAATAAGGAGATCCAGAAGAAAAAGATTCAACCTGGTTGGAAATAAGGGATCTTCTTGTACAGGAAAGAGTGATTTTCCTGGGTAGTATCAGGCCACTGGTGTTTATGAAGAAAATCCGGGAGAGTTTGTTCTTACACCCACTGAGGAACGTCACATACTAAGGGGTGAACACATGGGGAAACAGTTATCTCGAATATGGAAAGACCGGTATGTATATCTGTTAATCTTGCCAGGTTTGCTCTATTTTGCCATTTATAAATATCTTCCGATGTTTGGCTTAGCGATGGCTTTCCAAGATTACAGCCCATTTCTCGGATTTTTCGACAGTCCCTGGGTCGGATTCAAGCATTTTAAAAAGATGTTTGAAGATAAAGAAGCACTGCAAGTCATTATCAATACGCTGGAAATCTCCCTCTATCAAATTTTGTTTGCTTTTCCGCTTCCCATTATCCTTGCCATTATGATCAACGAAGTAAGAGTTTCATTCTATAAGCGGTTCATTCAATCAATGGTTTATCTTCCCCATTTTTTATCCTGGGTAGTAGTAATCGGTATTTTTGTTATCTTTTTGAGAAATGACGGGCTAATCAACAGTTTCCTTGCTACTGTATTAGACATAAAACCGATCCGATTTTTGACCGACCCGGGCTGGTTCAAACTGCTCATTGTTATTCAAGTGATATGGAAAGAATCCGGGTGGGGAACGATTATCATACTGGCTGCTCTCGCCGGGGTCAATCCCCAGTTGTACGAAGCAGCTATCATCGACGGAGCCAGCCGCTGGAAACAAATCTTGTGTATTACGTTGCCAGCCATTCGCCATACGATCATCATTTTGCTAATCTTACGGTTAGGTACCGTAATGGATACCGGCTTCGAACAGATTTTTCTGATGCTCAACCCATATACTATGGATGTGGGTAATGTGTTAGATACCTTTGTCTATTTTAAAGGGATTAGGCAGGGGGATATCAGCTTCGCAACCGCTGTCGGTTTGTTTAAAGGGCTGGTCGGTTTGATACTGGTCGTCTTAGCTAATAAAATGGCGAGAAAATTTGGTGGGGGCGGGATTTGATGATGCTCAGGACAAGGCAGGAAAAATGGATGGATCGGGTGAATAACATCATTCTTCTCTTGATCGCTCTGTCCATGCTGTTTCCTTTTCTATATATCTTCGCAGTCTCTTTTTCCAGCTTTGAGGATGTGATAAGGAGTGATTTCATATTGTGGCCCAAACATTGGGTTACGGATGCCTATGAATACCTGTTGGGTTCAAGCCGATTTTTCCAATCGTTTTTTGTCACGGTTTATATTACAGTAGTGGGTACAATAGTCAACCTCTTTTTTACGGCAACGATGGCTTACGGGCTCTCCCGTCCAATTTACGGGCAGAGGACACTCCTGTATATGGTTGTTTTAACATTCCTATTCAACGCCGGGTTGATTCCAACTTATATGATTGTAAAAGCGACAGGTCTGATTAATTCTTTGTGGTCTCTCATCATCCCGGCAGCGATTAGCCCATTTAACTTAATTGTCATGCGGCAATTTTTTATGAACATACCGGAGGAACTTCATGAGGCGGCAACAATTGACGGAGCAAATGCATTGCAAATTTTCTGGAAGATCATCTTGCCGCTGTCGAAACCAGCATTAGCCGCTTTTAGCCTGTTTTACGCTGTTGGTCATTGGAACAGCTATTTTTCAGCAATCATCTATATTAATGATCCGGCAAAATGGCCTCTTCAAGTGATGCTCAGGCAGATCGTCATTGTTGATGAAGCCCAGGCCGCCCTGCAGGGTGGAGAGCAGCTCTTAGTCAATCCGCCCCCATCGGAAACGATTCAAATGGCCGCCATTTTGCTCGCCACGTTACCTATATTATGCGTGTATCCATTTTTACAAAAATACTTTGTTAAAGGAATGACACTGGGGTCGTTGAAAGAGTAGAGAAAAAGACACTGTTTGACGGCAAAGGATTGATATAAAGATTAAAAATAACCCTATGGGCTCTTTCCGGTTGATTGATTTCATGCTCACTCCCTTTCAGTGCCCCAACTTCAATTAAGCCACCTGAAATTTAGGTGGCTTAAAAGATTGGATTACCCTTATGTTAAAAAACCAATCGGTAGACTCTTGCCTCAAATGGTTTCAGAACCATACTTTCTATCTCATTTGCCGAATCGACCTCGTAATTTGCTATAACCAGTTCTATCTCTTTATATGATTTGAGATATGCTGGCAACTCAAAACACGGGGTGCTGTTGAAAAAATTACAAATGACCACAAATTTTTCATTTCCTAAAGTTCGTGTGTATGCATAAATTTGCTCATGATTTTCCAATATCAAATCATAACTTCCATAAACAATGATCTCATGCTGTTTCCGCAATTGTATCAGCTTCTTGTAATAGTAGAAGACGGGATTCAGCAAGGCTTTCTTGACATTCACTTCTTTGTAATTGGGATTGACGGAGATCCATCGTGTTCCCGTAGTAAAACCGGCATGTTTGGTATCATCCCATTGGACAGGAGTCCGCGCATTGTCTCTGCCTTTCATGTGAATGGCACGCATCACTTTTCCCATATCCTCGACGTTTTCCATTACCTTTTCACGTACCATGTTCAAGGTCTCAATATCTCTATAGTCTTCAATGGAAGAGAAACGAACATTGGTCATGCCAATCTCTTCCCCCTGATAAATAAAGGGGGTGCCCTGCATCATATGGAGAAACGTGGCCAACATCTTTGCCGATTCTTCCCGATACGCCGTATCATCGCCGAATCGGGAAACCATCCGGGGCTGGTCATGATTGTTTAAATACAGACTGTTCCAGCCGCGGTTCTCCAGCGCCTTTTGCCATCTTGTCATGACCGTTTTCAGATCTTTGAGCGTCCAGGGCTTCACATCCCATTTTCCGCCGGGTCCCGAATCCAGATCCATATGTTCAAACTGGAATACCATATTTAATTCATGGCGGTCTTCACCTGTATAGAGAATCGCCTCTTCCGTGGTGACACCCGGCATTTCTCCGACCGTCATGATGTCATATTTAGAAAAGACCTCTTTGTGCATCTCCTGCAGGAATTCGTGAATGCGCGGGCCATTTATGAAATATTGGCCGCCGAACACATATTTCTTCCCTTCCCGATTCGGCGCGTCCGGCAAGCCCGGCTCCTTTGAAATAAAGTTGATGACATCCAATCTGAACCCATCGATCCCTTTATCCAGCCACCAGGTCATCATGTCATACAATGCCCGGCGAAGATCCGGGTTTTCCCAGTTAAAATCAGGTTGCTTTTTCGAAAAAAGATGTAAATAGTACTCCCCCGTCGCTTCATCAAAATGCCAGGCTGAACCGCTAAAACACGATTCCCAGTTATTCGGTTCTGCACCGTTTCTCCCCTGGCGCCAGATATAAAAATCGCGGTACGGATTGTCCTTCGATCGGCGCGATTCCATAAACCACGGATGTTCATCCGAACTGTGGTTAATGACCAAGTCCATGATTAACTTCATTTCTCTCCTGTGCACTTCCTCCAGCAATCGTTCCCAATCTTGCATCGTACCGAATTCATCCATAATTGCCTGATAGTCACTGATGTCATACCCATTATCATCATTGGGGGACTGATAAACGGGAGAAAGCCAGATTACATCGACCCCCAATTCTTTCAAGTAATCCAATTTGGATAAGATCCCACGCAAATCGCCGATGCCATCTCCATTGCTGTCCATGAAACTGCGGGGATAGATTTGGTACACAACGCTTTCTTTCCACCATTTTCTCTCCATCACGTTCGACTCCTTCACGTTTTCTATCTTTTCCACGAAAGAGGGACCTCCACGTAAGGCCCCTCCTGGCAATTGTGTCAACTTTTCAAGGTCTTTATTCCCATGTGTCATTTCTTTTTCATTTGATAAAAGTTCTTCGCAGGATTCAGCTTTTCAACTGTCCAGTCTCAGGGTTCCGGTCTATAAGGATCATTTCCCAATACTCCAGTGTGGGTACCTGGATCTCAAGTGTTGAACCTTTCCACTCAGCTTTCAGTTCTTTCAGTATTCCGCCTTCCCGGTCGGGGGAAGCCGCATACACTTTCAAATTCGGGGCATCCGCCTTCGTGACACCAACCGGATAGCTTACCTTGAAATTTTGCAGTTTATCCGGTTTATTTGCCGCATTTTGCCAATTGCCATCATTATTGAGCAAGTTGATGAGATGCAAAACATCATAATGTTCAAATCGGCGGTTGTTGTCATTTTTGCGGGCGACATACCAAAGCGTTTTACTTGAACCATTTTTATCGGCCGGCACATTCGATCCGTCTTGTCTTTGTACCGATATTTGGACTTGATGATCCACCTTGCTGTCAAACAAGAGGTTTTCATAAGCAGTATAAAGCTTATATACCTCTTTCAATCTTTCTTTTAGGGATGTCTTCATTTTTTTGCTGCGATTCGGATAATACTCATGGGCCAGCATATTGGGTCCTTCCTCCAACTTTTCCGCTGTCCCTAACTCTATATGGGTTGCTCCCAGAGCTCCCAATCCCGCATCCATCAGAAGAACAGACGGTTCATCAAAAAAGCCGATGGTCATTCGCCGCAGATCGATGGAGCCCTTCTGCCCCGGCTCCTGTTTCAACGTTAATCGGTGTGAACCTTTGGCCAAGTACGGCACAACATGATATGCATCTTCATCGAATTTTCCTTCCGTTCCTTTGAACGCGATTTGAACGGGTGCTCCATTTTGATCCAACACCGGCTTTCCGTCGATATACAAAGTTCTTTTCGTTTCATGCCCTTGATTCACATAGGTGAAAATAAAGGATGTTTCTCCCGGTTGCGTCACATGGATGTCAAAAGTTACCTCATCACCGATATGACCGAAATGTTTAATCGTATCCTTTTCAATTACCATCGGTGGAGTGAACTCCGCTTCTTCGGCATGATACCTCCTGGAGCCAATCTGCAAATAATCCAGCTTTATGCCATCATCATCCCGATTCTCCACTTTGATTACAATCCGGTTCCGCCCTTTCTTGAGCTCAATATCCGGCAAAGCGAGATCATTCCATCCGGCGGCATGTGTGAATGAAAGGTCGGTGATTTTGCGCCCGTTTACATACAGTGCGCGTACTGCTGGGCGCCTGGATTCAGAGTCGCTCATGTATCTCCAGTTCAAGTCTTCCCGCCCATCTGCCGGAGCATAAACATCGAAAGTGAGTTGATCGTTTTCATCCTTGAAATCATGCACGTAGCCGACCGTATGGGTGATGCCGTGATGTTCAGGGGTAAAAGTCGCATCTTCAACTTGATAGACTTTATCATCTACTGTCAGATTGTCCAGATTCATGAATTGGCCTTCCGACACCATTTTCACGGTAATCTCATGGGTTCCGGACGCAAGCTTCACTTTCACCTCTTTTTCAACCATGGCACCGCCCCATCCATCTGGAGTATTGCGGAATGTAACTTTTTCGGCCACGGCTTTCCCATCTGACAGAATATCGACAACCGGGTCATTGCCTGAACGGTAATGAAACTTCAAGCCATATTCACGTGTTTCGGGAACATCGATGCGGAAAGAAACGCTTTGTCCTTTATGCCCAAAGTTATCCGTATACCCCGGTGCAATTTGTACACCGCCCGTCTTTGCAACAACAGGTTCCCAGCCAATCCGTGCATCTTCCGCCTCGAATGTGGTTCCATTGACAGTTATCCGATCCACTTCGATACCGACAGGGGTAGAAGCTTCTTCTGCCTTTATGCGAATCCAGCTATTCCCATTTGTGACATATACCGGTATTTGGGTCTCTGTCCACTCTTGTGCACGCCCAAACGACACGACACCCGCTTTTTGCCCGTTGACATAAACACTTCGCTTTGTATCATCCCCCATGTTTTTGTACCGTATGGTCAGCGGGAAAGCACCTGTTTGTTCCGAATCATAAGCAAACTCAATGTAATCGCCCTGTTGTTTGAATTCGGATATCATTCCGTTTCCGCTCTCATCCATCTCTGTCTTGATGATCGGCTGCACCGTCGGCTCCCAGCCGATTTTTGCCGCTTTTTCCGCCTCAAGACGCTGGTTTCCCACTTTTACATAATCGAGTGACATGCCATTATCATTCACGCCTTCCGCTTTTATGACAATGGTGTTTTTTCCTTTCTTAAGCTGCACTGTTTCTTCTTTTTGGTCATACAGGTCCGAACCGCCGGTCGCAGGGAATCGCAACCCTTTTTTCACCCGGGTACCATTCACATACAGGTTACGGATTACCTCAGTTCTGTCAATCGCGTAACCGAATATGAGTGGATAATCCCCGGTGGATGGAACCTCCACATCAAATTGGATATAGTCACCGTCCGTTTCAAAAAACCCGACATGTCCGACTTGATCCACTTTGCAACTGATGAGTTCGGCATGTTCGGCTTCGTATTCCTGACTATATTCTTGATCGGAGACTGTCAGGCTGTCAACGTTTAGCCAGAGATGATTCGTATTTAACTGCAGAATGACCTTATTTTCACCGGCTGACAAATCCGCCTGGACTTCCTTTACCGCAACCGGATTTCCCCAGCCTGTCTTTTGGTCAAACAAAAGGGTGGAGGCCACTTTCCCATTTACGGTTAGTTTCCCTTCAGGATGACTATCGTTATTATGACCGTACAGGAATTTGAGAGTGTATTTTCCTCCCTTGTCCACCTTGACTGTCCAGATGATTTGGTCTTCCTCTTTTTTCCCGAAATCACCAACCCAGCCCGGCACTTTATTCATCCTCGACAGATAGGCGGTTCTTTTGGGAATTCCCTTCACATCAGCTGCTTCATAATGATCTCCTGTTGCCATCTTATAATTCATGCAGCCGGGGGGAGGAAATAGACGGCTTTAAATAAATTCTTGAACTTGATTTTTTCGTTTAATCCCACTGCAATCAACAGACTGAGGGCGTTAACAAGAATCGTGGTCAGGATGGCATACTTAAAAGTAAAAAGGTAAGAATTCAGCACATTTTCATCTTTGAACAGGTTGATGTAGTTTTTTAACCCAACAAACTCAAAGGATTGGGCAAACCCATTCCAATTTGTAAAAGAATAGAAAATACCTTGAATGGCAGGAAACGTGTGAAACAGAAAGAACAAAAGAACGGCAGGAATCGTCATAAAATAATAGGCAGTGTTGTGTTTGCTCATTTCAAACCTCCCCGGGGCCAACCATAGAAGCGTTCAAATGAAATGAAGGTTGGCACTCCTTGGCACTACTTTCTCGACTGAACTTTGTTCCATTCCACATCCAGTTGGTTCAGATATGACTCTATATTTTTATTTTGCAAAAAAGACTGGTTGAGCTTGTCCACCTTCATGGCCGTCGGAAAATAATGGTCCGCGAAGTCAACCAACATCCCTTTTTGGAAGCTTTCATTCAATCCGGACACACTTGGGTCGGATTGATTCACACCTTTCACGGTAGAAAACGCTTTCTGGTCATCGATAAAAAATTTTGCGTTTTCGGGTTTCAACAGAAAATCGATCCATTTTTTTGCTTCCTCTTGATGCCGGGTGGTTGCGGATATCGTAAGCAACGTATCTACGCCAGATACCAGTCGGTTTTTGGAAACGTCATTGCTTGCGGGAAACGGAAACGAACCGATCTCCATGTTCGGATTTGCTTTTTTAATCTCGGGAATCGCCCAAACCCCTTGTAAATACATCACCGATTCACCTTTGGCAAATGCGGCGTTTCCATCATTGTATCCTTTGCCAAAGGGGTCTTTGGAACCATATGCCATTAATTTCAGTTGCTTTTCGGCAATTTCCCGATAGGATTGTTGGAATGTTGTTTTTCCCGACTTGCGACCCTCAATGAAATTGTCCCCCTGTAGATTGGAATCCATTAAACGGGATCATGGTTGTCCAGGAATCTTTAAAAGTAAGGTAAAATGGAGTCTTCCCTGATGCCTTAATTTTTTCCGCGGTGGCAATCAATTCATCCCAGGTGTTTGGAACTGTTAATCCGAGTTCATTAAAGAGAGTCTTATTGTAAAGAATGGCGTTGGCGTTCGCGGTGTACGGAATTCCATTTACTTCCTGCAAACCGGTCAATTTCTTGATCATATCCACATAGGCGGGTTGAATGTTTTCCAGATGCTTGTCACCGGAGAAGTCAACGAAGATGCCGTTCTGGGCCAATTCAGCAAAGGTGGCGTTCAGCCCGGAGCCGATCACATCCGGCGCATCATTTTTTGCAATCCGCGTTTTCAACACCGTTTCGGCATCGGGAGGGGTGGTAACCACCACATCGATATTGGGGTTCTGCTTCTCAAAGTCCTGTGCAAGTTTCTCAAATGTCGCCTTAGCTTCCGGTTTGTTTTGGAAGAATTCAATCTCCACCTTCCCGTCCGTGGATGAACCGCACCCGGCTGCGAGTGATAAGGTGAGTAAAGCAACGATCGTGGTTAAAATCCCCTTTTTCATCGTATCCCTTCCCTTCTCTGTTTTTGGTTGGTCTGGGTTTGGGGAAACCCGGCCACGCTTTTGTGGAGAAAACACTGACGAAAACGTTTACGGTAAATCCAAAAAAATAATAACCCTTACAATGGTTTCGCCACCGTCTGACGTTCAATAATCGAATGCGGCATGATTCTGCTCTCTACCGTGACACCGGTTTCAATCATGGTCAGTAACATCTCAGCCGCCAGTTTTCCCATTTCAAACAGCGGTTGGGCCACGGTTGTCAATGGCGGAACAGACATCTCGGCAATTTGTAGATTGTCGTAACCGATGATGGATAATTGGTCGGGAACTTTTATGCCATGTTGATAGGCAACACTCAATGCTCCTGTGGCCATTTCGTCACTGGCTGCGAAAACGGCGGTAAACTCCTCTCCTCTCTCCAGCAGTTTCTTCATGGCCGCACACCCGCTTCGATACCCGAAATCCCCGAAAACGAACAGGTTTTCTTGAAAGGGAATCCCATAATCCCTTAACGCCTCCCGATACCCTTCGATACGCGGGGTGCCGGCAATCTCATCCCCTTCTGTTCCGCTGATCATCGCGATTTTTCGATGTCCTTGTTTTATCAGATACTCCGTTGCATGATACGCAGCATGTTTGTCATCCACCTTCACATAAGGAAACGGGTACCGCAAAGAGAAAGTGGAAACCAGGATAACCGGGATGTTCATCGCCTTTAAAACACGATAATAATCTTCTGTCAACACTTCACTGGTAAAAATGATGCCATCTACCTGTTTTTCGCCTAAGACTTGAAGATATTTCATTGTTCGTTTTCCATCCGTATCCGTATTGCAAACGATGACACTGTGATCCCGTTCATGCGCAATGTGTTCAATCCCATGCAGAACTTTCGACGAAAAGAGGCTCGAAACCGACGGAAACAGCACACCAATAGTCTGTGTGCGTTTATTGATTAACCCGCGTGCGATCGCATTCGGCTGATAGCCCATTTCTTTAATCACTTGCAATACTTTTTTCTTCGTTTTTTCCGAATAACCGGGCTGGTTATTAAGCACTCGGGAAACGGTGGCCACAGACACCTTCGCTTTTTTGGCTACGTCTTTAATCGTTGGACCCATATAATACCCTTCCTGCTATATCATTACGTAAACGTTTTCTATCGTTATTATAGGGTCCCATTTCACAATTGTCAATTGTATTTCGTATATGATAAAATTTATCATTTATCTGATAAATATCCCCCTCAAGCGTGTTGTTCGCCTATTAAAATGGAGGCGGCTTTGAACATTTCGTTACCAGGAGCATTTTATCAAGCGGAGTGCCGAACGAAGGAGGAAAGCAAACAACACTGAGAAAGACTCTGGCTTTGCCTTCGTCGGAGTACGGCGAGGGAGCGGCTTCCTGATAAAGCACCCAAGAACGCAGATTCAAAATCCGCCTCCATCATCAACCTGAATTTGGCAAGTAAACACACCTGACCCCCAAGCGGGAATCATTCATTATTTCTTTATCAGTTTCACATCATCGATTTGCATGGATGTCGCCCCTGGCGAATGAATGTAAAACCCGACATCGACTTGCCCATTGCTTACATAGATATCGGCGGAATACTGCCTCCATGTTCCATCTACAACCATATTGGTGTAAGAATCATTCAGTTCCATACGCGCAATCAAAGGCTGGCCGGCATAGGCCGTTGTTTTTACCCAGGCTGTTAATGTATACGTCCCGTTTGGCAATCCGGTCTTGACCTGGTGAACGCTTTGTTGATAAGCATTGACATCCCAAAAATACAATTTTTTAGTTCCTTCGTATGCATCGTTTGAATCAACGCCGTATTTCGCTGTCTGTCCAGATGGATGCCATTCTGTCCAGCCTTGAATATCACCCGTCTCAAACCCGCCATTCGTCAACAGTGTACCCGGTTCACTTCCAGTCTGAATGTAAACCATGTCCCAATATTGCAGGGTTGGTACAGTAAACTCCACATAGTTCCCATTTGTATCAGAACCTGTCGTAAACGGTATTTGATACGTTTTCCCGTTATAGTAATCAGGAGAGGCATAGTTCACCCGGGTTACCGGTCCGTTGGAGTAATAATATTTTACGGTTACATTGGTTTTCGCCGTTGGTGCCGGTTTCGTTCCCTCTTTATCACGAATGGCGGGATCATTGATCCCCAATTGATTGATCATGTGAATCACTTCATACCCTTTTCCGGCTTTGGTAAACGTCCAGACCTTGTTTGCTTCTGACTTCGTGCTAGAGGGTAAGCCTTCGAGTTCGACACGATTTGACGTGTTGACCAATCCATCACGCAGCAGATTCTCGTAAGCAACTGCAAAATCATATAAAACGAGCAGCTTTTTTTTCAATTCTTCCGACATGATTAAGTGTTTATTGGGAAAGTATTCATGGCACAGCATATTTAAATTGTCGCCGAGTTCGAGATGTTGCGCCCCCATTGCAAAGATGCCCGCATCTGCCAGTAAAACCGCTGGTGTATTGAAATAACCGGGACTGCTGTCAGAGAACTTCTCTTGATAGTTATAATTCATGTAAAGTGGAAAAACAGAGGCCTTGCCGCCACTTAACGTCGTTTGTTTATCCAGGAACTCTTTCACGTTGGAAAAATCACGATCATCCCACAATTCCATATACAAAATGTCTACGTCCCTCTTTACTGTATCTTCGTAGCCATAGGTATTCACATTATTAAAAACAATTGACTTGTTGGGTAATTGAGCTTTTGCATTTCTAAGAAAGGAAGCAAAACCCTCCGCCTGATCAATAGGAAATCCATTATAATCAAATTTATTAATATTGGGCCATTCTCCGACTTGATCCACATGCCAGCCGTCAAAGTTAAATGCACTGAATACATCTTTATGTTTATTTATCAAATAGTTTTGCCATTCCGTATTCGCCGGATTCATGAACCAGATCCTGGAGGTTGACCAACCATTGGGCAAGGGGTACCCCCATTGGTTGTTATGCGTATGATCTTCAAATATGCCCCAGGTTTTTTTCACACCTGAACCATCCGTTTCATACCCGTCGAAAGCCCCATTAATCAGATTATAGGCCATCGCTGATATGTTGGATTGATGAGCCGCATTGATATAATCAACCACCGTCTGTTTATAGACAGTCCGATTGGCGACATCCTTCCAGGTCTCACTTGGATTGTCAACACTTCCGGAGAGCGGCACATGATGCTTCCAGTGCCAATCGTAGAATTGCAACGCATTAATATGGTATTTGGCCAAATTTTCAACATGCTTGGCGGACGTTTCAGCCGACTGAGCGTTGTAGGTTGATAGATAGCCATAGCGTGGAAATTTGGTCCAAGTGGATGAAACATCCACAGCCGTATTTAAGTGATCAATGATATTGCCCGCGGAGTCCTTAATCCACACTTCAACCAAGTAGCCTTGAAAATCTGTGCCTGGAGGCAGCCAGGAAAAGGAGAGCGTAGCAGATTCATTATGGTTCAACGTAAAAGTCTTCTTGTCCGAACCAATTTGCTTTTCCAGATGATTAAAATACAACGTGGCAGTGGCGTTATTCAAAGAAACACCCGTCTTATTGGCAAGATTGACCGTAATATTAACTTTCTGCCCCGGATTATAACGTGGCAAATCGGTACTGACTTCCTGAATCACACTCCCATCTGAATAGGCAAAAACTTGATCTGTTGTATGAACAGCTGGTAGGAGGAAAGTGAGGACTAACAAAAAAACAAGCATCATCCTATTAAAAACGCTTACACTTTTTTCAGGTTTAGATGCATAAAAACCATTATATTTTTCATGATCCACCTCTCCTGGTTCATCACGCAGAATGAACCCCATGTTTTGATCAATCACCTCATTTTAATTTTTTGCCGTGCACGAATGACCGATCAAAATCATTCAAATTCAGTATCTGCCTTGAATTTAGAAGTTATTGCAAAACCATACCGGAGTATATGTGAACAACAATGCGCTTCCTCATCCGTTTTCCCAACTTTCATTGTCCAACCCTCTAGTTAACAAAGAGAGCCTCATAAACGTAAACGTTTACTATCATTTCAAAAAATATATATTGTGTCAGCAGTATTGATTTACTGAATGAGAATATGGCAGACTTGAGGTCAAAGTAACTAACGTCCTTATGGGCGCCGGCTCTTCGATTCCTTACGGCTGCCACATCAATGGACGGATGGGAACTGGCACTTCACGCTTGAAAAAAGCTCTCAGTTACTTCACTTTCAAAACCCCCCTTCCATTTTGTAAGCAGCGACACAGCCAATTTTACGTAAACGTTTACTACTAAAATATCTAATTATATTTTAATTTCCGAATAAATATCAGTCAATAGTGAATTTTTTGTCTAAATGGGTCTGACAGCTTCATGTGTAGTCATGGTATCATCTCCGCTTACATACAAGTCTTATCGCTTACATTTAATTTTTTCCTATGTAAATCTTATCGTCATTTTGCAAAAAAAGAGTCTGTGACCCCCTGATAAGATAGAGGCACAGACCCTCTTCTGTTTTATTAAAAAGTTTTTAGTACCGTCTCTACAACATCCGTTGTTGCACTAACAGCCTGTCCTAATGCAGCAATTCCGGCCACTACTCCACCAAATTCGGTTAACGTTTTGTTTAGGCCTCTCAATACTCCTTTAGAACATTTCCCGTTTTCTATCTCAGTTTTTGCCCCACTTAAAGACATAAGATATTCGTCTTTTGTTTCCTCATCAATTTCTGTTGTAGTTTCAATTGATTGAATGAGTTTAGTTAACTGTTGTTTTAGCTCTTCTATTTTTTCATCTTGTCTATTAGTAGCAGTATTTACAGTCATTTTTGCATTACGATTATCACCAACTTGGCTGCTCCTGACATCTCCACTGATGTTAATATTAACATTTCTGGTTTCCATAGGTTTTCCTCCTAATTTATATTCAAAGTAGCATTTTCGTTGATTCCAACCTGCGACTGATCAATGGTACTATTGATAATATTAATTTTATTTATTTGGTGTACCCTCCCTGGTAACTTACTGTAAAAAGCTTTTCTCATCGTTTCAAGCAGATGATCCACTTCTTTTCTTTCAGGTAAAATAATTGTTTCTGTTGCATCAACACTGTAACTTCTTAGTTTTCCTGAAGGTACATTTTTATTAACTCCAAAAGC
The DNA here is from genome assembly GCF_016055185.1 of Paenactinomyces guangxiensis. Lineage (GTDB taxonomy): Bacteria > Bacillota > Bacilli > Thermoactinomycetales > Thermoactinomycetaceae > Paenactinomyces > Paenactinomyces guangxiensis. Next base: position 5,317 of record NZ_JAECVR010000036.1, on the reverse strand, counting down.
CTCCATATCTCCAAAGGTAAGAAAAGCACTCTTCGCTCTGGAGGTAGCCACATTTAAAATATATGGTTCTCGATCAAAAAAATGTTTTTCAGTATCTAGAGATGTATAAGTAGGTGAAAACATAACAATTTCAAATTCAGACCCTTGTAAAGCATGCACTGTTCCAACAACAATGCTACTTACTTTTAATTCTCCTAGATATTTTCTAATGACTCTCGCTTGTTGTGCAAAAGGAGTCAGCACTGCCAGTGTTTTTCTCTGAAGTTCTTCTGTTGTTATATCAAATCTATCAAAAAAATCTTTAATCCATAAAGCAATCGTTCCGGCTTCGATATGATTGATCCGACTGCTTCCAGACCTTTCTTCTTGTCCTTTTACGTTAACCACCGCTAAATTAGGTATTCCAAACCCAGATGTTTTGTCCTTACTGCAGACTATCAGCTTATCATTGTAAAATTGCTTATTAAAATAACTTGCGATAGAAGAATGACAGCGAAAATGCTCTTTTAACATAAAAGGTCTTGAATCGTCATCTACATAACGAGTGAAGTAATTGGCTAATTTTAACATACTTCCATTAGATGCTTTAATCCCCATAGCGTTCATATCTATAAAGGTCTTATTCAAACCCGATTTATTAATATTAATTTCGCACTGATCTGCCGATAAATTGGAAATAGGCGGCAATTGCTTGGAATCACCGACAACCAGTCCTTTCTTAGTAAATGTTAATACAGGAAACATGTATTGTGGCAATACCTGACTCGCTTCATCGATAATCAGCAAATCAGTAAATCCATAAAAATAGTTGTACTTTTCATTGAAATATCTTGGTGCCATGTACATGGTTGAAACAAAGCAGGGCGTTAACATTGCCATTTCTCGGTAAAATTCTTTCCTATTGCTAAATTGCCCTTGCTTTTTAGTCACTCTTTCTTTTGCCTTTTCAATCCACCTTGCTTCCCAATAGTGGGTCGACAAATGAAAAGCCAATACTCTATGTTTTTTATCAATCTCTTTTTCTGCTTCTTTTAAATCCTTTGGAATGTGTTCATATTTATCATCCCATTCTTCCAATTTCCTTGTTACTTGCTCTTTTGTACGTTTAAAGTCTTCTGCCAACATCTTTTTAGCTTCAATTTCACTTATCTTCTTGTCGCACTCTTTTTCTAAGCCATCCAGGTACTTTTCTATAGTTGAATCGTAATAAGAGGATATTGACGCATCGCTAAGATATCTATCTACAAACCGTTTATTTGCATAGACAAACAGTCCTTCAAATAATCTACCCATCATTGGTATCTTCAATAACCATTTTTCTAATGGCTTACGAACTCCCTTTTGGCTGTCCCATTTATATAATTTCTTCTCAATATCCTCCCTTTCTATTTCTAACTCTTTAAGTTGCTCGCTTAATTCTGTTATTATTTGTTGTAAACTATCCCGGTCATACTCTTCCAATAACTTGTTGGTTTGCTTTGTTACCAGATAATCCTCCGACAAAATTTCTAATGCTCCCCTCATTTCATAAACACACTGTTGCAATCTAGAGAATAGCAACTGTCGAGCGGATTGAATATCTAAGATCTTAAATTGGAAAAATGCTGACGCCTTGTCCAAAAATGTTGCTTCATACGTTTGTATTTGTTCTAAATCAAGTTCTTCAAAGTTAATCCAGTTCGTTGATAAGCCCGAATCTCTCTCTTTATCAAAAGTAATCAACTGGTAACTTTGATTCTCCCCCTGTTTAGATGGTGCAATACAATACGTTCCCAAACTTTTCACATCAGAAATCCATCGTTCCACTAATAGATCAATATGATTGAAAAGGTCGTTTTGTGGAAATTGACTCTTTTCTAGTACAATCTCCTCATCAAACGTTCTTAAAATATTGGTGATGGCTAAATTCGTACCTCCGGAAGCCAAGATGATCGGAGGGTCCTCCCTTTGTTCCATGGCTGAATTTACCCACATAGAAGCAAATACGCTTTGCAATAATGTAGTCTTCCCAGTACCTGGCGGCCCCTCAATTGATAATAACTCCCCATCCTGCAAAGCTAAAAAATGGTGAAGAGCCTTCCGTTGCGATTCAGTAAGTTCATATTGATTTTTTATCTGCCCCAAATGGTTTGAAGTCATTTTTTCATGATCTGATAAAGTTTCTTTTTTCACTTCCCCATTTAAATTAAAAAGCTTTGAAACGATTGGACTCTTCCCACATAATTCGGGATATTTCTTTTTGCTGAATTTATTTACTATGTGGTTTTCATAAAAATTTTTCACGTGACGATCAGTAGCGGACCCCAAACATTCATTTGCATCAAAAATCATTACTTCCTTTAATTCTTCATAAGAGTTTAAAGTAATGATTGAGATCACATTATCCAGCACTTTATTAAAAAAATCCTTACATATTTCCAAAGTGCGCTTCCAACTTGGATTTTCCGGAAAAGGATTGCTGTTCCAGTATTTATCTACTTCAGAGATTGAAGACAATGTTAAAGCCTCTTTAGTGGGGCGCAAAGTTGGGCGCAAATATTTCCTGGGGATAAATGGTTGCCGAGTAACCACAAGTTTCCCCGTAGAAGTGATTTTAGCCGGTATCACTAACCAAGCAGAGTAGATATATTTCGATTCACCATTGTCTTTTTTTACTTTTTTTCTATATAACTTCGGACATATAAATATTTCATTATTTTCATCTGCACAATGCTTATGTAAAAGTGTAAGATCTGAAACTTTCCCTTCAAAAAATTCTTCCCTACTTATGCTATGCAGAGGAGATATATTTTCATCGTTGATATCAATATATTTAGCCTCTTCTAAATTCAAATTCCAATATTTCAAAAGTTCCTTAATAAGAGACACCTTCCTTCTCACAGTTATTCCATACATTAACAATGTTATTTTCATTATATCATTATCGTTAAATTTATTCTATTATCCATTTACATATCCATTACCGAAGATACAAGTCTATCAAGATTTAAATATCATATTAGAAAATAAAAGCCCTTTATCATTAGGGCAATTAGCTTTGACTATTTTTATTTATCGTATAAATGGACGTCTATTTCACGCATATTCCGACCCCTGCGTTCCAATAACTATCACAAGATAGCTTCCCCAACTAAACAATCTGATCATACATATGTCAATTGAACTCCTAGCTTGAAAGAAACAGGAAACAGTTTTTTACCATCTATATCTCCTTCAGAGCTCTTACCATCCAGTGAATATAAACAGTAAAACTAAAACGGAATCACCGTCAACGCGACATAAACCGTTGTCTGATACTGACTGAAAATAAGATAAATAATATAATACTTAATTACTAGATCACCTTAAATACTGTAGGCAGCAACTCCCTTTGTAACGAGATGTCTCCCTTAATCACATAAAAGTTAGCTTTACCGCCGTGGGAGTTCATATTATAAACCCGATACAGATAATATTGATCTGAGTACGTTTTCGAGAAATTCAATTCATTTATAGTCATATAAAAAGGCGTATTGGCCCCTCCTACAGTCGTTTTAACTTCAATATATTTAATTTCTCCTTCCGGTGTGAACGAAAGAATATCATAACCGGCACCGTCCCCTTCAACCATGGATACATGCCTTACCTTTTTTGCTAAATTACTTCTTCCTGCATCGATCAGGAGTTGCTTTTCATAAACCAAAACCAACTGCTCACCTTTGACTCCTAATTCTTTTTTCTTTTGGTTATCTTCTGCAAAGTCAAAAATTCTCGCAGAAAAATTGTTTGTATTACGTTCTTTAACTAATTGAGGCATCGGGGCCTCTGTCTTCTCCAACTGACATTTATATTGATACTCAGTTTTTGTCGTTGTTTCAATAATCTCTAATTCCATTTTCCGTGCTATATCACCCGGAAGATTCCAATCAAGAATTTGCCACTTAAAGTAAACAGGCTTCTCCAGATTAGGGTCATGTGCGATATATGCTAGCCTTCCTAGATAAGTATAAGGTTTCGCTTTCTTTGTCTTTTTATCTATCTTACTTGTTCTTAAAAATAAATAGATATTATGGTTTAAATGATCATGATTGATAAAGTCCTGTATCCAAGGATGGTCTAACCCTTGACCAGGTTGTGACTGCCAAGTCAGTATGCCTTGATCTGTAACATTTTCATCAAAGATATGGTTACCTTGCTTCTGTCCAAACGTTACAAAAAAGACATAATCCTTTTGTCTATTTGGGATTCTTACTATTCCATGTAATCCCCAAGTTCCGTTACTAGGAGAAAATTTGGAAAAGGGATCAAAAATATCGTGAACATCCTTACGCGAATATTCATTATAAAGTATTAATTGAACCATACTGTCGACACCTCTGCTGTTAAATAACCATATTTCCCTATATCGGGATGATTGAATTATGTTACAAGGCAGATCATTCTCTATGTACTTCAGTGTTCCCAACTCAAAATATATTAAGAGTTAGGACAATTTTCTATTTTATTATTCCCTGTTATACCTTGTTAGTTATCAAGATATGACTAAAGTTGTGTTAAAATAAAATAGAAAACTATTAAATTAATTAATACTCTGGTTATATAATAGATTCCTTACTATGACACAATAAAGAGGCCTACAAAAGGAAAAGTTGCTTTTGACTTAACATCTTGGGAAGTGAGCATATGATAAATTCTCACTCATGGGCTATTTACGAAGACGAGGGAGTAGCTGAAAAAGTTTTAGACCAATCCATTTTTCTTGAGGCTGTAACTGGTATTCCAGTGAAGACTCGACCTTTTTTCAATGTGGAAGATCTCCAAGAGGGTCAAGCAGGTTACGTTTTTCTAAAGTTCAAGCCACATGATCGTGTTATTGAAGGTAAAATTACATTAAAGCAAGGTAGAACTAAGCTTTCCTTGGGTAGCTCTTTTTCAACTATTGTTAAACTGGCTTATCCGAACCATTATAGGTTTCACTCTATATCCACCCAACATAAAATTGGATCTAAAAAGAAGAGAATAACAGGAAAATATGACATAGGTGAAATACCATTATATTTAGATGATCTAAAAAAAGAATCGTTACCAGATGTACGAATGAGGATTATTAAAACAGATGAGGACTATTCTGGTTTTTTAATTAAAGAGCATACATCTGATATCAAGATTATTGGCTCATTTGATCTGGAGTTTCCTGATAGCACCAAATTTTCATCAATGCAAAGTAAAAAGCTTGAATGGGGCTGTCCCAAAAGTAGAAAATCTACTTGAAGGTACAGCTCCTTTTCATGTTGTTTACAGAAATTTTATTTTAGTGTAGAGGGTGGATGAAATTCAC
>NZ_JAECVR010000035.1 GCF_016055185.1 Paenactinomyces guangxiensis | reverse complement strand
CTTTTCCACAATCGCCTTACGGTCGATCGCGAGGGAAAATGCCCTGCGGATTTTCTCATTATTAAGCGGCTTTTTCTTCATATTAAAAATGAAAAAATATGGAGTTGCATCCGGGATACTTCTTGGGACGAAGACAGTCGGAAACAGGTCCAAAATCTGCTGATTCTGAAGGCAATGGAATTACAAGAAAGAAGCTGATACTCAATGTCTGAGATTTGGAAACCAATTGTAGTGTATGAGGACCGTTATGCAGTCAGCAATTACGGCAGGGTAAAGAGTTTAAAGCGCGTGATCGTTAACCGCCGGGGAGTTCGATGGAGGCGAACGGAAGAGGGGAGGGGCTTCTCACTTTTAAAATTTTTTCATCCAAAGATAGAAATGCGGTGAAAAAATGTACAAAACAACGGAGAGAAGAAAATACGAAATTCAGGTTACCTACTCAGACAACCGGAACACATACGATATCAATATCTGGAAAGGTCGTTCACAGAAAATGGTGTTTGGCTGGATCAGGAACATTGATCCTATCTTGTGTGAAGGTAATGTTCCGCTTTGATCCATCCCATTGAAAAAGCACGTGAACTTATCCGCAATTGGGAACGTGCCGAAAATCAGATTGAAGATTTGGAGCAAATTGATGGTCAAGTCTTGGATTTAAGTGAACCAATTGAATTGATTCCGGTACCTGAACCAAAGAAACAACAACCTAAATTTGAAGACTATGATGATTATTTGCGGATCTATGAAAATGGCCAGCTTGTCAAACAAATCAAAGATCCTGATTGGACCGAAGCGGAATAAATCGCGAAAGGATGATACTTGTGATTCCAGAAGAGTATGAAAGGGAATGGCGAGAGGTAGAGGCAAAGGCAAAAGCTCAATTTATCAAGGAAAACAAACCCCTTATTCCTTCAGGGTTCTGGCTGCTTTGCGGACTCTTCTTCCTTGTCTGGTATGTAGTCGGCATATACGACCAAAACAATGTGGAGCGCGCTAACCTTATAAAATACGTCAAAGAACAAACAAATAGCTACCCGAAATAAATCGGGAAAATGGGGGTGAAAGGTACGAAGTTTGTGGTAGGGACTTTGGCAGGGAATTTGAGTTAGAACCGGAGGTGGGTTGAATGTTGTTGCTAATGATGTCTCGTCGGGGACGAGGTGAAAAAGGAGATTGAAGAAATTCAATCGGAGATTCAAGATCTCCGGCTTGAACTCTTACTCTCGGAAGATGATGAAACTAGGAAGCAACTGTACAAAAAGCTACGACTCCTCAACAAGAAGAAGTTGGAGAAACAGTATGATTTGTCTGATGTCGAATGGCAAATCAGGAAGAATGTAAATCGAGCGGTTGTTTGGGAAAGTGATTTACCATTGATCTGGTCAAAAATAATCGAAAAGGTGATAAGAAATGGAGATTAAAATTCCTAAAATTCATGGTTTGTCAAGGTTCGACTATAGAGTGGGATACAAAATCAAAGGCCCTGGTCTAGGGACAGGGAAAGTCTATTCCACTGGTGTCATGGCTAATTCAGTTAGAGAAGCTTTAGAAAAGGTAAAGAGGCAGGTAGCGAGGACTAAGCATGAGAATCCAATCCTCGAAAACTCTTGGCAAACCGTTGAGTTGTGGGCTTGTATGTTCTTTTGAATGATCATCGAGACCTTTCCCTGAACGAAATCAGGTGGATTGCCGAAGGTCTCAAATGTTTAGGAAATAGAGGACCTAAGTTAAACAAACTAAGAGAGGAAATAGGGAAAATACTTAAGATTCTAGAGGATGCAGAGGTAGAGATGGCAAAACAAAAAGATAAAAGAACTATCATAGATGATATCCTAGATAAGGAAGCTCTGAAGCCTTTGAAGAAGGAACTCCCCCCTGATCGATTGAAAAAGCTGGTCTCCGAATTAAAGGAAAGTTAGGAAAATAACAGAAAACCAGAAACCCTTAAACTACTGTGCGAATTATCAAAACTGATCGAAGATTGCTGAGAAGAACGGGATAGCTTCAAGGATGTAGTTCACTTTGTTACGATATTTCGGAACCCAAGCGCTGGCGAAAAGTCTTTAAAATCATGAAAGGGATGGGTGATCACATTCAATACTCGGTTTTTATCTGCCAGTTGGCCGAACAGCAAAAAGTGGAAACTCAAATACCGATTGGACCAAGTGATTAACCATCGATAAGATCAAGTCATGTGTAGATATCGGAACAGCGACATCCGATCAGTTGGAAAAGAAAATTACTGTATTAGGCCGGGATTATGCACCAAGGGATTTACAGGCGTTGGTTTTTTAACCCAAGTGGTTTCCTATAACAGAAAAATGTTATAATACAAGTGCCTATAGGGCAAAAGTTTACTGTGCGTGTGCCGCTGACGATTCAGAGTCGTCACACCACAGAATTATTATATTCCAGTATGTACTCTTACCTTATTGATCTTGCTCCATGCAAGACCTTTAATCATGCAAAGGAACTATCGTATAACAATTCTTCTTAAAACACAAACTATACGTAATCGAGCACCTTCGTATGTCAAAAATAGTCTGCCTCGCTCGCAGTCCAGTTTTTTCAGGGATTTTCCAGTTTTTTTGTCTGTACACAAAAGCATATCTGAGGCTGGATTTTCACTGTTAGCCAAGTTGCCCGAAAATACCAGTCAAAACCGTTGTAAAAGCTGAGGTTTCGGGAACGGCTACCAAGGTACCACTGGAATCTATAGTGATTGGTATTCGAGAGGGTGAACCCCTCTTTTTTATTTTGCCTTTGAGACAGCGTTAGAGGCCCCTAGGATCCCCGTAGAGCGTTCAAATTTCGTTCCGAATGTCTAGGGGGGAGATAGGGGTAAGGTGAGTTATTGTGTGTAAAGGACAAATTTTCAGAGTTAGTGATCGGTGCATTTTTACTATTTTAATTTTACAGATATTTCTGTATAATTAAAGTATGAGAATTAAGAAAGGAGGGTATATCCTTGAGTTCTTTAGAGAAACTGAATAATTTAATTGATCAAATTAAAGATGCTGAGAGAAAATACTATAATTTAGAATACAAATATAATGAACTAACTAATAGACTCTCAATAGAAAAATCCAAGTTGTTAACACAGTTAAAGCTAAAAGGAAAAACTTTTGAAGAACGGAAAGCGGAGATTTTACCATATCTAGAATCTATAATGAAAGAGAAAACAGAACTTAAGCATAAGAAAAATTTGGCAAGAGTGGATTTGAATCACTTGAAAAGAAAATATCAAATGCTCTCCAATAATTCAGAGCAAGATAGCTATAAATACGAACAGCTAAAACTCCCTCTAGACACCTCTCCTTCACAAGACCCCATCTTAGACAAAAAGTAGCTTTTAAAAAGACATCATGGATTCAAAGAAGGAACTAAAAAATCGCGGGATGATCTAGTTAGCTGACACTAATCATCCCGCTTCTTACGTTTTTTTCCGCTTTCGTCTCCAGCATATCCAAGAACATATCAAAAAGTTTGTTGTACTCTTTTGCTTCCTCTTCTGTGATGACACCACGAAATGTAGGCGTTTTAATTTTGTGTATGTTAACAGATCTGGAACCTTTTATTTATACATTTCTAGTTTTTCTTTGATTTCTTAACCTTATTCTCAGTAAATTTCCAGTAGTCAATATTGAATAAGTTGTTTTTATCTTCGCCAATAAACATAAAGAAAATATTGTGGACCCCTTTAACGTTTTTTACATCAGTTTCCATTGGTTTCCATTTTCGTTCTCCGCCTGTACGCTTAACATCAAGAGTACCAATTACCTCACCAATTGGACTGTCCAAGCGTATTTCTATTTTACCTCTTACAGCTGATGCGATATTGGCTTCAAATGTCTTTGTTCCGTTTTCACCAAAGTCAACGTTTGACACAGCAAGCCAGTCCCCATTATTAATATCTGTAACATTTAGATTAAGACTTTCCAGCATGCTTCCTGGTGCTTCAGACTTTTCAGTGGAAATTCCTGCACTCCAAGCGATGGTCTCAGCTTCAGTACGCTTGTATGGATTAAGGTTCGCAACCTGAGATACACCTTCCATGTCAGCTTCAACCTCTTTTATAAATCCATTTTCATAGTACTCAACCTCATTAATATGGGTGGAACGATAACCTTTAACGTATCCTTTTGCTTTTCCAAGCGTTTGGGCATGGTATGTTATATACCACTGGTTATTGAATTCAAAGATAGCATGATGGTTATTTCCACCAACTTCAAAGAATTCATATGGGTTTTTTAAGATAGTTCCAACATAAGTGAAGGGGCCCATCGGTTTGTCACTTACCATGTAAGCAATTTCACCCTTGCCCGGTGTCCCCTCTGGGTGTATACCGGAAAAGTTAGAACAATATGAGTAATAGTATTTACCATTATATTTGTGGATACCTGAATCCTCAAAATGGAATGGAGAATCAATTAATTTTGCTTCTCCTTCTGTGTGAATCATATCCTCACTTAATTTAATAACCCTTGCAGTTTTTGGATTTGCAATTTGCTCTTGTGACGGATTTGAACCACCAGGTATCCCTCCACCGAAGTATAAATAGCCTGTTCCATCATCATCAACCAATACTGCGGGGTCAAAAATCCATACTACACCATCAGTTCCTGGAGTATCCCTGTCGATTACAGGTTCACCTAGCGGATCTGTCCAGGGTCCAATAGGGCTGTCTGCTGTTAGGACACCAATATTTGATGCATTGTTTGAGAAATAGAGAAAGAATTTGTCCTTGCCATTAATCTTTTTATGTGCAACTGCCGGAGCCCAAGAATTATTTGCCCATTTTGCGATACCATCTGGCCCCGCAATAGGGATTTCTCCGTGGTCTGTCCAGTTGATCATATCAGCGGATGAGATAACGGTTATCGACTTAATCTGACTATACGTATTATCAATAATATTTCCGTCTTGATCATATTCATATGCGTCACTTGTCATATAAATATAGACTCTTCCTTCATGAACAATCGCATATGGGTCTGCCCCATATTTATGGCTGATAAGGGGATTAGCATACCCTGGAATTTTTGCAAGTGCTTCCGTATCCAGTTGTTTTAACCCAATGTTTGCCACAGCATCGTGAACATCATATACAACATTTCCGCCATCAACATTTATATAATCTGTTCTAATTTCATCTGTTCGGTCAGATGGAACAAAATCATCAACTTTAAAATTAATTGTTGCAAACAAATTAGAAGAATGATTTGAGAAATTAACATCATCACCTGATACATTTAGCTGCAACCGATTATTGGAGAACGTATACGAGCTATCTCCATCAATATTTTCAGAATTAAATTCCACGCCAGTTACGGTAAGATTCTCTGGTATGTTGAAGGATGCCGAAATAGATGAGTATTCTCCTTCTGGCAATGCATCCATTTTTACTGGAACTTTAAACTTAATGTTTGGGGCACCGACAACATCAGAAACATCTTCTAGATACGCCTTTAGGATTGTTGCAGATGTATCTGTTCCCGTTAGCTTGTCGTCTATTCTGAAGTAATCAAAATCAACAAACCCACCTGTTGTTTTTGTTGCGTAATTGAACAGAGCAAAGCGATATCCCATAAAATGAGGTATTGTATAGGTCATTTGAAGGGTGTTCCCTATCGCTGTCCATTCAACGCCGTTAAGACTGTAATAGAAATATGCTTTATCTGTCTTATTTTTATAATCAAAGTCAATTTTAAAATATACTCTGTCTTGAGTGATAGGAATACTTTCTATTTCCTGCGGTGATCCAGAACTGCCATTCACCATAACAATAGATTTAGAACCTCCAGACATTTTTACACCAACGAATCCGTAGTTTTTTTGGAATGCTGCGAGGCCTGCAAAATCTCCATCTTTCATATTGCTTATATCCATTGCAGTATATCCTGAGCATTCTGGTCCAAATGTTCTTTGGGTAAGTGTGTTTCTGGCATCTAGAATATTTGTGCTCTTTCGTCCGTTAGTAAGCCTTAAATATCCTGGGCGCTCGGTAAGAGACCAATTATTATTGTCAGGATTATGGTTCCACTGCCACACTAACGAAAGATTTGATCCGTTGTAATCGTTTTCTCCATTTGTCTTAGTCTTTGTATGGTACGCTGAAATCTTCTTTGATCCCTGATAAAACTCATCAGAGGATACAATGGAATTTTTAAGATTCGTATCCCCAGCCGGAATACGTATTTCTTGAGGAACTTTACCATCCTCCCCGAATATTGGCCACCCATCTTCCCATGAAACTGGAACCAGAAACGGTATTCGTCCTACTGACCCGTGATCTTGGAACAAAAAAGCATACCAATCCCCATCGACCGTATCAATAATCCCTCCTTGCGCAATACCGGAATCATCCAGGGCAATTCTTCCTTCATATTCACCGTCTATACTATCTGCTCGAAATACTAATTGAGTCCGACTACCTCCCTTTGGCCATGTTATGAGGAATACATAATATTTACCGTTAATTTTTAGGACATGCGAACCTTCAGCAGGAAGACCAACGTTAGGACCTGCAACTAGACTTGCATCAGGAATGATTACTTTATTAAGACCCCCTTCTTTGATCGCTGTTGCATCTGAAGTAAGTTCGATCACTCTAATGTCGCCACTGCCATAAACCATATATACATGCCCATCATCAAACAGCAAAGACGGGTCGTGATAAAGACCATCCAGTGTTGATTTTGTCCATTTGCCATTTTCTATATCGCTGGTTTGAAAAATATATGTTTTGCCGGTAGTATTGGAAGCAAACGCCACATAAAAGGTGCCGTTATGATATCTAAGGCTGCTTGCCCATGACCCTGCTCCATATTCATTTTGCCCATTCCTAAGGGCTTGTTTGTCACCATCATCAAGTATATCGTAAACATAGTTGACGATTTCCCAATTTACGAGATCCTTCGATTTCATGATCGGAACACCAGGATTCATATGCATCGTCGTACTGGTCATATAATAAACATCCCCTACCCTGATAACATCAGGATCTGGAACATCAGCCCATATAACTGGATTCTCAAATGATTCAGAATCTTGTTGAGCGAATAAAGTCAAACTCGGTACTAGATTCCATAATAGTGTAGATATTAACAGAGGTACTAATAGCTTTTTTTTCATCATTTTACATCCCCTCACCATAAATTACTAATACTACTGCGGACAAGACCCATTCCGGCCGGCTAATTGCACCCAACGGTTTTCTTTGTTTAATTTTCCACCGGAATTTGAAGGTAGTATGAAGGTGTCGGCGCTGGCACTCTATCATCACAAAGAGAACAAGACAAAGACAAGTACAAGATCTTTGCAAGATATCTTCACAAGATAGCGAGTGAAAAGGCCACTTCGAATACAGTCGGCTTAGCGCAACCCACTATGTGTAGGTGCAGAGAACAATTAGGGAATTGGCTGACACTATTATACACATTTTTAGAAAAAAGGGGTACTATAGAAAAATTACTAAAAAAAGGACTGGCCAGATTAATTGAACCTAAGAAAGTGGTCAAACATATAGGAAAATACCGAGATCTTCAGGAAGAAGCAAAGAAGAAGATTGGTATTTCGGCTGATGCTGAGTAGTTAGTAGAGGTCATTTCAATTGGAATACCTCACATATACAACTCTCCATCCTTGCGCTCCATAGTCATTTACCATTTCCAGATGTTTTAACTTAATCGTTTTATATTCATACATTTATCAACCATCTCCAAAGGAATTTATCTAATTTTTACGAGAGAATATTCGTTTTTAACAAGCTGGAATCCTGCTTTCCATGTAAAAACTTGTTTTTCTAATCAAGACACTCGGCTGAAAGATACGATATGTGACAGCTTGAGGACGACGGAGAGAGTTGGCGAGCGGAGGAGGACGATAAGATGGAATCATATCGTGAGATTATTGACAAACCCTGCCCCAAACAAGGTTTGGTGTGCTGGGTTTACTTGTAAAATAAAAAATGAAGGGAAAATAAAGAAGTAGGATGATGGCCCTTGCCCCTCTTCTAGAGGAGCAAGGCTATTTTCTTGATGTTTTGGCACACGGCAGTCAGGAGGCATTGCTCCATTACTTTGGAGAGCCCCCTCATGCGTGCGTATCTTAAACCATGTAATTCTTTAGCATCCGCAAAACTATGTTCAATGGGTTTATACAGAAGTTTGCCTCGCTCACTGAATCGGTTTTGTCGAACCCATTCTTTTGCATCTTCCCAAACATGACGGGAGATCGTTTTTATTTTTACACGAGAATGTGTGCATCGGTTTAACAACGGACAATCGGTGCAGGTACGAGGATCAGATTTATATTCACGGTATCCCTGTCGGTTCGTTGTACGGTAAGTTAAATTATGTTTTGCCGGGCAAACATAGACATCACGATCAGGATCATATTTAAACTGCCACTTGTGAAATAGCCCTTTTTCAGGGCGAAAACGGCGATGGGCAATCACAGCAAAAATATTTTTTCTTTAAGAGCATGACAAATAGGGCTCGTTAAATAACCAGCATCTAATGCGATCGCTTCAGGTTGAAAGCCAAAACGAGCCAAATAAGGGCGAGAGTCATGAACATTTCCGGGTGTTACAAAACATCAGTAATCAGGTTGTGCCGACCATCGACAGCGCGATGGTCGAGATAGAAAAAGCCTTCGGGTTTTCCGTCCCGTACCATATATCCGCTTTCCGGATCAGTTGTACTTACACGACTTTCTTTTTCATTTACTGATATTTGGTCTTTTTTTAAACGGCTTTTTACCGTGTGCTTCACGATCTTGGTCAATGGCTTCGTATAATTCCTTCAAATAAGCTTGGGTTGATGAGGTTACCTTTTTATGAACAAACTTTCCTTTATTCCCATTTGCTTTGAGAAAGGTCGAATCAGTAAACAACTCTTTTCCATCGATCAATCCGTGACGGATGGCTTGCAAAACAATCTCATCAAAAACTTCTTGGAAGATTGTTGTTCCATTAAAGCTCCTGCGGCGATTTTGGCTAAAGGTTGTAGAGTGAGGAACAGGATCTGTTAAAGAGAGTCCCACAAACCAACGATAAGCCACGTTGACACGAATTTCTTCAATAAGTCGGCGTTTGGAACGAATGCCAAATAAGTAACCAATGAACAACATTTTAAACAACATGACTGGATCTACACATGGACGACCATTGTTCTCACAATACAATGATCATGTTTTTTCTGCGATGAACGAAAAGTCAATCGTTGCATCGATTTTCCGTAACAAATGATCTCTAGGAACCAGTTCTTCAATGTTTACAAACTCAAAACCACCTTGGCGATGAGAATTTGTTTGAAACATAGTCAAAACTCCGTTCTTTTGTAGGGTTCCTATTTATTTCGACAAAAAAGACCACTGACCTTTTACTTTGTCAGCAGTCTCGAGCGGGGAATCCCCGCTTGAAAATCAATTTTACCAAAAACATTCAACTGTTTAAGGCCCAGGGGATCAGGATCTCTGGGGCCTTAAAGTTATTTTAACCTCTGTTTGGTCATATTGCCTATTCCTCGATATAAGCGTATTTAAACGTGGTTCCATCCGGATTATGTTTGACGTTTTTCACCTTGTCTTTTTTCATGGTGATTGATGAATAGTAATAGATAGGAGCGATCGGCATTTCTTTCATGAGCAGGGCTTCCGCCTGATGCAAGGTTTCCATTCGCACTTTTTGGTCTGCCGTGCTTTTCGCTTTTGCGATTAAGGAATCATACTCTGTGTTGCTCCAATAACTGCTGTTGCTGTCCCCGCCGGTGAGATAAAGATCCAGGAAGGACATCGGATCGAGATAGTCAGCACCAATTCCCATGCGGGCAATGACAAAATCGCCTTTATCAATACGGTCAAGGAACACTTTAAGTTCGGAATTACGCAACTGTACGTCCACACCCAAATTCTTTTTCCACATCTGTTGCACCGTTTCGGCGATTTTCTTATGCAGTTCACCGGTATTGTAATCAAAGGTGATTTCGGGCAACTCGGTGATTCCTTCTTCTTTCATCCCTTCCTCAAGCAATCTTTTGGCTTCCTCCGCTTTGGCTGTCTCTGGTACATAAGCCGGATGCGCGTCAGTAAAATCCTTATTGGCCGCCGGATCGGGGATTCCCCACGGAACCAGTCCGGTGGCTACTTTTTGCCCTCCCTGGGCGACCTTTTCCACAATCGCCTTACGGTCGATCGCGAGGGAAAATGCCCTGCGGATTTTCTCATTATTAAGCGGCTTTTTCTTCATATTAAAAATGAAAAAATAAGGAGTTGTATCCGGGATACTTTTGGCTTTGCCTTCTTTTAAAAGCTGGGGTGTCAAATCTGCCGGGATCGAGTTGCCAGCAATATAATCTGCTTGATTGGATAAAAACATCTGGTAAGCCGTTTGGGCTGAATTAACAAAAGGAAGATTGATTTGTTTTAATCTTACTTTCCCTTTATCCCAGTAGTTTTCATTTTTAACCAGTTCTATTTTTTGATCATGAATCCAGGTTTTTATCTTAAATGGGCCGTTGCTCACATAGGTATCCGCGTTTTTGGCCCAATTTGGATCACTTTCCACCACTTTTTTGTTCAGAGGAAAATAGGCGGGAGTAGAAGTAAGACTTAGGAAATAAGGGACCGGCTGCTCGAGATTGACAACAAGAGTATCATCACTGGTTGCTTTCACTCCCACTTCTTCTGCTTTTGCCTTTCCTTGCTGATATTTCTCGCCATTTTTTAAATAAAACAATTGATAAGCATATTCCGCCCGCCCCTTGTTTTTGGAGTCTAACATTCTTTTCCAGGCAAATTCAAAGTCATGGGCAGTGAGCGGGTCCCCATTGCTCCATTTCGTTGGCCGCAGTTTAAAAGTATAAACGAGCCCGTCTTCGCTGACAGTCCATTCTTTGGCAATCGCGGGTTGCGGTTGTGCTTTTTCATCAAGCGCGACTAATCCTTCCATGATACTCCGAAAAACTTCAAATGCAGCACTATCATCGGAAAAGGTAGGATCCATATTGGCCGGTTCACTGGTTACATTTCTGATGATAGTAAGCACCTGGTTTTTGTCTGCATTTGCTTTTTGCTGCTCAGAACAGGCGCTTGTAAAAATGAAGCATAAAACGATACTAACCAGTAACAGTTGCTTCATAACTTTTTTCATAGCACTCCCTCACCCCTGTGTATCAGATTTTGAATAAAAAATGATTTTTTTATTAAAGTTCCGCGTTTTATGTGAAAATCCCTTTAATTTATACTTTTGCTTTGTTCAACTTTTGTGGAGTAAACGGGCTTATAGAATCTTCGGCGGGAAGCAAATAAAATAAAGGTGAAAGCATTTTCAGGGCGGAAAGGATTTTTCCATGATTAAATTGTTGATTGCGGACCGTGATCCGAAAGAGAGAGAAGGATTAAAGTGGCTGGTTCAAGCCTACCCCATTCCCTTTGATCAGGTTGTTCTTGCCGGAAATATAATGGAATGCATCAGGTTGATTGAACGTGAGGTGCCTGATGTGTTGTGTATTGAGCTTGACATGATCCCCCGTTCAGACTGGGAAAATGTGAAAAAAAGAGTGCTTCATTATGTAAAAAAAGTAATCGGAATGACAGTGGAAGCCACTTTTGAACGAGCGATGCAAGCGATTGAACTTCACACTGTTGATTTATGGGTTAAACCGATTTCGCCTGACCGGATCAAACGAATGTTAAACCGCACTTACAAGCAGATCGCAGAGAGCCATACCGGTTCGGATTCCCGCATTCAACCCGCACATGCCCGGGTTTCTTATCAAACGCTGTTTTTGGATCAAAAATCATTCGGAGAAAATAGAAGCCTCATGCTAGTGCAACCGGAACATTCAAAATGCGTGCCGGTCCTCCAAGCCTTTTTGCAGGAATACCCTTTTCATGACCAGCCGGACTTATTTCCGGTCAGTGATGCAGTTGTCTGTGTTTTTCCACGGGTTTATGCGGATGAAAAAAAAGTTTTCCTGCAAGAAGGACATCGTTTGCTCAATGAATGGTCGGAACGTTATGAAGATCCTCTTTCTCTGGTTATCAACATCCATCGTGATCCGCTTTTATCCTTGCACCAAAAATACAGGTTGGCCGCCAAAGCATTGGAAATGCGTTTTTTTAAAGGGCATCGGCAAGTGATTTTCGTCGACGAACAGATGGATTGGACAGCCATCGATCCGTTTCTCTCAACAGATGAGCAAAGAGAGTGGTTAGAGATGCTGAACCGCTTTGATAAAGAAGGGATCAAAACATGGATGCACCAACAATTTTCTTATCGGGAGCCCCCGTTTCCCGACCCGGATTTGCTTAGGATTCGCTTGACAAGTATCCTGGCGCAATTGAGGAGATTTATGCAGTCTCACCGGCTTCATGAGGATTCCTCATTTGAATCGCATTACCATCGGGTATTTGCTTCTGTTCTCTACAGTCCGGTCCTGTTTCGGATTGTACAGGATATCTTATTATTTACCTATGATCTTCTGTGCGGCGCTGAAAGCCGACTCACAGATGCAAATTCCAATATTATTGAACAAGGGGTACAGTATGTAGAAAAACATTATCACAGACCAGATCTGAACTTGCCGCAAGTGGCCTGGCAGGTTGGAAGAAATCCTTCTTATTTCAGCCACTTGCTTACCACCAGAAAAGGAATTACTTTTCGCGAACTGGTAACAGAGATCCGGATTCGGCACGCTTGCCGCCTTTTAAAAGAAACAACCCTTTCCATCCAGGAAATTGGCAATCGGGTGGGATATAAAAATACAAACTACTTTAGCCGTGTGTTCAAAAGAACGAAAGGATGTTCTCCACGGGAGTACCGCCCCAAAAGAAATGAAAGAAAAACAAAATAAAGTTAAAAAACTGTTGAAAGCGTTGGCTTTCTCTTTTTTTGACCAAAAAAAGCCTCCTTTTTCAAATTTTATTTATCTATGAAGATTGTGTATGGTTCGATATACTCTATCTAGTCACAAAATCGTCACAGGATGGTGTGTGAAAAGATGAGCGGGAAAACTGGAGGACATCAGGTACGAGCTTATCGGGGCACGGATCTACATACACAGGGATGGATTCAGGAAGCGGCACTGCGAATGCTGATGAACAATCTGGACCCGGAAGTGGCTGAGTGCCCGGAGGAGTTAATTGTGTATGGCGGAATCGGAAAAGCGGCGCGCAATTGGGAGGCTTTTGATGCCATTGTCCAAACATTGATGAAGCTTGAGAATGATGAAACCATGCTGGTGCAATCCGGAAAACCGGTAGCGGTATTTAAAACACATGTGGATGCCCCGCGGGTCCTGATCGCCAATTCCAATCTGGTTCCTGCCTGGGCTACCTGGGATCACTTTCATGAACTGGATAAAAAGGGTCTGATGATGTACGGACAGATGACGGCGGGAAGCTGGGTATATATCGGCAGCCAGGGGATTGTGCAAGGTACTTATGAAACCTTTGCTGAATGTGCCCGGCAACATTTTGGCGGCAGCCTGCGCGGAACGATTACAGTGACTGCGGGGCTTGGGGGAATGGGAGGAGCCCAGCCTCTGGCGGTCACCTTAAATGATGGAGTGGTTATTGCGATTGAGGTGGACCCGGCACGAATCCAACGCCGTTTGGATACAAAATATCTGGATAAAATGACCGATCAACTGGACGAAGCGATGGTGATGGCACAGGCGGCCAAACAGGAAGGAAAACCGTTGTCGATCGGATTGCTGGGTAATGCCGCTGAAGTGTTGCCGCAGATGATTGAACAAGGGTTTATTCCGGATATTGTTACAGACCAAACCTCTGCCCATGATCCGTTAAACGGTTATTTGCCGCAGGGGATGTCTCTGCAAGAAGCGGCAGAGTTGCGGAAAACAAATCCGAAACGGGTGGAAGAGCAGGCCAAGCTCAGTATGGCCAACCATGTGAGAGCGATGTTAACCATGCAGGAAAAAGGAGCCGTTGCTTTTGACTATGGAAACAATATTCGTCAGGTGGCCAAAGATCAAGGGGTAAAAAATGCATTTCGTTTCCCCGGATTTGTACCGGCCTATATCCGGCCCCAATTTTGTGAAGGAAAAGGGCCTTTTCGTTGGATTGCCCTGTCTGGTGACCCGGAGGATATCTATAAAACAGATGAGGTTATTTTGCGCGAATTTAGTCAAAATAAACACCTGTGCCACTGGATTCGCATGGCTCGGGAGAAAATTGCCTTTCAGGGACTCCCGGCACGTATCTGCTGGTTAGGTTATGGCGAACGGGCCCGGTTTGGCAGGATTATCAATCAGATGGTTACCTCCGGAGAATTGAAAGCCCCCATTGTGATCGGCCGCGATCATCTTGATTCCGGATCGGTTGCTTCTCCAAACCGGGAAACCGAAGGGATGAAAGATGGCAGTGATGCCGTTGCCGACTGGCCGATTCTCAATGCGTTGATCAATGCGGTCGGGGGAGCCAGTTGGGTATCTGTCCATCATGGCGGGGGAGTGGGAATGGGTTACTCCCTTCATGCCGGGATGGTTATCGTAGCAGATGGCACAAAAGAGGCAGAAAAGCGCCTTGAACGTGTGCTCACGACCGATCCGGGCATAGGAGTTGCCCGCCACGCAGATGCGGGTTATGAGCTGGCTATTCAAACAGCTAGCAAGAAAGGTGTTCACATTCCGATGCTTCACAGGTAAGTCACCGATGATATTGTAAAATCAACGGGAATAGGGCAGAACACTTTTCAGCCTATTCCCGGAGTTGATAAGGAGGATTCCCTGTGCAACAAAAGCCGCTCTTTGTTCGCCATGCAGGACAACTGGTTACGTTGAAAGGCAGTTCAAGCAGCCCTCTTCGCAAGCAGACGATGAATGAATTGAAGATCATAGAAGATGGCAGTGTCTGGCTGGAGGATGGAGTTATTCAAAAAGTCGGAACAGATGAGGAATTAATCAGGCTTTATCAGAGCCGTTTACAAGAAGCAACCGTGATCGATGCAACTGGTAAGCTGGTGACTCCGGGACTCGTGGACCCGCATACCCATCTTGTTTATGCCGGAAGCAGGGAAAATGAATTTGGAATGCGGCTTCAGGGTGCCACCTATATGGAAATCATGAATGCCGGCGGAGGAATTCACGCGACAACAACTGCGACGCAACAAGCGGACAGTCAGCAGCTTTTTGCGGAAAGTAAACGGCGTCTGGATCAATTTCTGCAATATGGTGTAACAACTGTGGAAGCGAAAAGCGGTTATGGTTTATCACTGGAACATGAAATCAAACAATTGGAAGTAGCTCAACAATTGAATGAAAAACACGATGTTGATGTGGTGTCCACGTTTATGGGAGCGCATGCCGTACCTGTCCCATATAAAGAGAACCCGGAGAAATATGTGGACGAAGTTATCCATGAGATGATTCCCGAAGTGGCACGCCGCGGGTTAGCCGAATTTAATGATGTATTTTGCGAGCGGGGAGTGTTCACACCGGAACAGTCCAGGCGGATTTTGGAAGCGGGGCTGCAATACGGCCTTCATCCTAAAATTCATGCTGATGAAATTGAGCCTTACGGCGGAGCGGAACTGGCGGCCTCGGTCGGGTGCGTATCGGCAGATCACCTGCTGCGCGCGTCTGAGCAGGGAATTGAAGCGATGGCGGATCGGGGAGTTGTAGGAGTGCTGTTGCCGGGAACAGCCTTTTTCCTGATGGCTGAAATGGCTTCCGGGCGCAAAATGATTGATGCCGGAGTACCGGTTGCGTTATCGACGGATTGTAATCCCGGTTCTTCACCTACAGTTTCCCTGCCGTTAATCATGAACCTCGGATGCCTCAAACTGGGGATGACCCCGGCAGAAGTTTTAGCGGCTGTAACGATCAATGCGGCTCATGCCATCCGCCGCGGCCATGTGATCGGCAGCATTGAAGAAGGAAAGGCGGCTGACCTGATTATTTTTGATGTGCCAAATTATAAGAGCCTTGTATATTACTACGGGATCAACCATGTTCACACAGTTATCAAACGCGGAAAAGTGTTGATTCAGGATAAGAAAAGAAGTGAGTCCATTGGTTAGGTATCCTTATCCGATGTTACAACCCCCATCGTTTCAGTGGAATGTCCGCGACAAGACAAATGAGCCCAAAGTTCATGAATGGATTCAAACGCTTGATATGCAGTCCGGCGGCCCGGTTGATTGGTCAGGGATTGATGTCACCTTGCTGGGAATCCCTCTCTCCCGTTCTTCTATCAGTGCCTCTGCCGCCAGTGAAAACCCGGATGCCATGCGCAGGGGATGGAAATATTTTACAACCTATAACCTGGACGAGGATGTAGATTTATCCGTATTGCGGGTGGTTGATCTGGGAGATGTCAGGCAGCATGTCACCGATATCCCCACCTGCCATCGGAATATTATGGAGGCAATGGTTGCGATGCGCACCCATCATCCAAATACTTTCCCTCTCATGATCGGCGGGGATCATTCGATTACTGCGATGCTGGTCAGGGGATGGAAACAGGCTCATCCACAGGAACGAATCGGCATCCTTCAGTTGGATACCCATTTCGATCTTCGCAGTCTGGAAGACAACGGCCCCAGCAACGGCACTCCGATCCGAAACTTAATCGAAAGCGGCGTGGTCAAAGGGGAAGATGTTTATAATATCGGACTGCACGGTTTTTTTAACGCCAAGTCATTGAGAGATTACGCCCATCAAGCGGGCCTTCACTTTACCACTTTAAAAGCGGCACGCCGGATAGGAATCGACAATGTGATTCAAGATGCCTTACGGCAATTGAGCCGAAGAACTGACACCATATACTTAACGGTTGATATGGATGTGCTGGATATCAGTGTGGGACCGGGGGCACCTGCTTCAACCCCGGGGGGAATGCGAACAGATGAATTGTTTGAGGTGGTTCAACTGGCGGGTTCCTGCCCCAAAGTACGGGCGATGGACATTGTTTGCCTGGATCCGTATCAGGATATTGCCCGGTCGACTATCAAAGCAGGTGTTCATGTGATGCTTTCTTTTCTCACCGGGTTCGTGCAGCGAAAAATGCTACAGGTGGAGGGAGATGTGGAATGAGCAAGCCGGGGATGGGAATGCAACCGGGACCTAGCGTTAATCTGCCGGGCAATGTTGCCAGGTTTTTGATCTACAGTTTGATTGGAGTATTTATGTTTTTTGTACCTGTGTCCGTTGGCGGGAAGTCATCAATTCCGCTAGACCATTTGGTAACCTTTATTAACGGGTTTGTACCGTCCGCAGTCCCGGTCTATGCCCTGGCTGTTATTTTTGCGGGAGCTGTTTATCCGTTTGCGGTTGGTTCCTGGAATAAAAGCATGGTTGATCGCGTTTTCTCCTGTCTAAAGGTGGCCGGGTTTGCTGTTGCACTGATGATATATTTGCAAATCGGCCCCAAGTGGTTGTTTGAGCCGGACATGGGTCTGTTTCTTTTTCAAAAGTTGGTGATTCCAGTAGGTTTACTTGTTCCGCTGGGCTCTGTCTTTTTAGCGCTTCTGGTCAGTTACGGACTGCTGGAGTTTATCGGAGTCTGGATGAGGCCGATCATGACGCGTGTTTGGAAGACCCCCGGCCGGTCGGCCATTGATGCCGTTGCCTCCTTTGTGGGCAGCTATTCCATCGCTTTACTCATTACAAACCGTTTATTCAAGGAAGGCAAGTACACGATTAAAGAGGCAACCATCATTGCAACCGGGTTCTCAACCGTTTCTGCCACTTTTATGATCATTGTCGCCAAAACGCTTGGAATCATGCAATATTGGAATTTATATTTCTGGGTAGCTTTGATTGTCACCTTCCTTGTTACGGTGATCACGGTGCGGATCTGGCCGATTTCAGGAAAGAGCAATGCCTATATGACTGAAAAGGGAGAACCGGAGCCGGAGTCGAAAAAAGGGCTGTTGAAAAAATCATGGAAAGAAGCGATGCAGGCAGTGGAGCATGCACCTCCTTTAGCCAAAAATGTATGGAGTAATTTTAAGGACGGTTTTGTGATGACGATGGCAATTTTGCCTTCAATTATGTCCGTCGGATTCCTTGGGCTGGTTTTGGCCAAGTTTACCCCTGTTTTTGACGTACTTGGAATCATTTATTATCCGATCACCTGGTTATTGCAGATTCCGGAGCCGATGTTGGCGGCAAAGGCATCCGCGATTGAAATTGCCGAAATGTTTTTACCAGCTGTAATTGCCGCCAAAGCACCATTGGTGACCAGGTTTATCATTGGTGTCGTTTCCGTTTCCGCGATCTTGTTTTTCTCTGCCTCCATTCCCTGTATATTATCTACGGAGATCCCGCTTAATATCTGGGAGTTATTAGTCATTTGGGTGGAGCGTACAATATTTACGCTGATTCTTGTTACACCCATCGCCTTTTTGTTGCTCTGATTGATGGGCTATTGACTTGATAAGTCAGTAGCTTTTTCTGTGAAAGTGTCATTGAATAATAGAGCGGAGAAATTATATTTGCGGCAAGTGACTTACACCGCTACAAAACGAAGACCCACGGGGACAAGAAGTTCTAAGAGTTGAAAACTCCAGAGCTTCTATGTCGTAAAATATAATTTTGGGAGCGGGGGTCCAATCAGATAACTTTCATCCCGAAGTTGTACCGGTAAGCCATAAGGGTTGTAAAAGTGTATATCAGTGTGGGGGGAAGACAGCATTCTGTCTCGCTCCCGATCAGCGCCCAACAAGGAAGTAGAGAAGGGCACTCCAAAAACTACACAAGGGGCATAGGTATAAGGCAGGGAAGAGTTGCCTCGATTTTTCCCTTGTTCTGTTTTCCCGCTGGGTCGATATCGGCAAAAGGTTACTCCCCAGAATTCTGCTTCCCCGGAATAATTAAAACTCTAATCTCTGGGTTTGTTTAGCAGCCTTTTTTTGTTTAACCCTCACACACTTTCGCAGAAAAACAAGTATATTAAAATTCCAGATAAAAAGTATAAAAAAAGGGTTGCATTGTTTTTTTGTATGTGCTATATTATTTCTTGTCGCTGCGGTGAGCGGTGAACGCAAACGAAACAAACGCACCTTGA
Source organism: Paenactinomyces guangxiensis (assembly GCF_016055185.1). GTDB lineage: Bacteria > Bacillota > Bacilli > Thermoactinomycetales > Thermoactinomycetaceae > Paenactinomyces > Paenactinomyces guangxiensis. The sequence goes on along the minus strand of NZ_JAECVR010000035.1, from coordinate 2,379 downwards.
AAATTAGATATGGAATAAAGCAAATGACACACTTGGTCAAGTATGTCAAGTTGCATTCACCGGAGAAGTGAAAACCGAGTCCCACAGGGACAAGTAGGATAAGCTACTAAGGGCACACGGAGGATGCCTTGGCGCCAGGAGCCGATGAAGGACGGGACGAACACCGATATGCTTCGGGGAGCTGTAAGTAAGCGTCGATCCGGAGATTTCCGAATGGGGCAACCCACTGGCTGGAAGAGCCAGTACCGCCGCCTGAATCCATAGGGCGGCCGGAGGCAGACCAGGGGAACTGAAACATCTTAGTACCCTGAGGAAGAGAAAGCAAAAGCGGGCCCCGCGAAAGTAATACTTTCGTGGGTGCTAAAAGCGATTCCCCCAGTAGCGGCGAGCGAAAAGGGAACAGCCCAAACCGCCGGCTTTTTGCCGGCGGGGTTGTAGGGCGTCTCACACGGAGTTACAAAAGCACGGGGTAAGTGAAGTGGTTCTGGAATGACCCGCCACAGACGGTAACAGCCCGGTAACTGAAACCCCCTGCTCTCCGAGACGGACCCTGAGTACCGCGGGACACGTGAAACCCCGCGGGAATCCGGGAGGACCACCTCCCAAGGCTAAATACTCCCTGGCGACCGATAGTGAACCAGTACCGTGAGGGAAAGGTGAAAAGCACCCCGGAAGGGGAGTGAAACAGAACCTGAAACCGTGTGCTTACAATCAGTCGGAGCATCTGTAAGATGTGACGGCGTGCCTTTTGTAGAATGAACCGGCGAGTAACGGTTGCGTGCAAGGTTAAGGTGAAAAGCCGGAGCCGCAGCGAAAGCGAGTCTGAACAGGGCGATCCAGTACGCAGCCGTTGACCCGAAACCGGGTGATCTACCCATGTCCAGGGTGAAGTGGCGGTAACACGCCATGGAGGCCCGAACCCACTGGTGTTGAAAAACCAGGGGATGAGGTGTGGGTAGGGGTGAAATGCCAATCGAACCCGGAGATAGCTGGTTCTCCCCGAAATAGCTTTAGGGCTAGCCTCGGAGATTGAGTCATGGAGGTAGAGCACTGATTGGGCTAGGGGCCCTCCACGGGTTACCGAACTCAGTTAAACTCCGAATGCCATCGACTCTCACTCCGGGAGTCAGACTGCGAGTGCTAAGATCCGCAGTCAAAAGGGAAACAGCCCGGACCACCAGCTAAGGTCCCCAAGTGACCGTTCAGTGGAAAAGGATGTGGAGTTGCCCAGACAACCAGGATGTTGGCTTAGAAGCAGCCATCATTCAAAGAGTGCGTAATAGCTCACTGGTCAAGTGACTCTGCGCCGAAAATGTAACGGGGCTAAACGGTCCACCGAAGCTGTGGATGGTGCCGCATTCACTCTGTCTTTGAAGGAATGAACGGATATTTCCGTTCATTCGCCGAAAACAACCTTGATCTTTCTTCAAGTTTTCAGCGAAATGCCTTTGGCTAAACGGCGTCTCTTTCAAAGCTGGAGTGAATGCGGCACGATGGTAGGGGAGCGTTCCAAGGGCATCGAAGCCCGCTCGTGAGAGCGGGTGGAGCGCTTGGAAGTGAGAATGCCGGTATGAGTAGCGAAAAGAGGGGTGAGAATCCCCTCCACCGAAAGCCTAAGGTTTCCTGAGGAAGGTTCGTCCGCTCAGGGTTAGTCGGGACCTAAGCCGAGGCCGAAAGGCGTAGGCGATGGACAACAGGTGGAAATTCCTGTACCACCCGCTTCCGTTTGTACGATGGGGGGACGCAGGAGGGTAGAGAATCGCGCGGCTGGAAGAGCGCGTCCAAGCAGTGAGGCTGAAGAAACAGGCAAATCCGTTTCTTCTTCAAGCCAGGCTGTGACGGCGAGGGAAATGATGAGTACCGAAGTTCTTGATCTCACACTGCCAAGAAAAGCCTCTAGGAGGAAGCAGGTGCCCGTACCGCAAACCAACACAGGTAGGCGAGGAGAGAATCCTCAGGTGCTCGGGAAAACTCTCGTTAAGGAACTCGGCAAAATGACCCCGTAACTTCGGGAGAAGGGGTGCCCCGTTAGGGTGTATGCCCGAGGGGGCCGCAGTGAAGAGGCCCAGGCGACTGTTTAGCAAAAACACAGGTCTCTGCGAAGCCGCAAGGCGATGTATAGGGGCTGACGCCTGCCCGGTGCTGGAAGGTTAAGGGGAAGGGTTAGCTAACGCAAAGCTCTGAACCGAAGCCCCAGTAAACGGCGGCCGTAACTATAACGGTCCTAAGGTAGCGAAATTCCTTGTCGGGTAAGTTCCGACCCGCACGAAAGGCGTAACGATCTGGGCGCTGTCTCAACGAGAGACCCGGTGAAATTGTACTGCCAGTGAAGATGCTGGCTACCCGCGACAAGACGGAAAGACCCCGTGGAGCTTTACT
>NZ_JAECVR010000034.1 GCF_016055185.1 Paenactinomyces guangxiensis | reverse complement strand
GTACATTCATTTTACTACAACGGGGCGATTTCTTTTTTGATCTTTCTCAAAAAAACTACAAAAAAGCTCGGGGCTATCCCATCCTTTTGGGACAGCCCCTACCAGATAGAGAAAGACCTTGTGTATAGTGAAGGGGCAAAAAGACTTATCACGCATATGTCCAGAGAGCGTGACCAAAGAGTAATTAAAGCAGCTATTCGGAAGGCTAAACGATTATATGGCAAGGTGATTTGTGAGATATGCAACTTCGACTTTGAACAAATGTATGGTAACCGTGGATTAGACTATATAGAAGGCCACCATAAACTCCCTATATCTAAACGTGATGATGTTGGAGATATAACTAAGGTAGAAGATATAGCCCTTGTTTGCGCTAATTGTCATCGAATCATTCATCGAGAACGTGATAACTGGTTAAGTATTGAAGAGATGAAAAAAATAATCAAAAGAAAATGGAATGAATAAATCCAGATCATTTTTCACTTGTTACGCCCATCTCAATGGCAATGTTTCTCTATCTAATTTTCAAACTCGGCAAACCAAAAAACATCCTTTGCCATGCCCAGAAAGTAAGCGGGGTTATCTTATGATGGAGTTTCTCAGGTTTACTTTCAGTAATCATTTGGTTTACCCTGATGCTAGAAAGTTCTGAGGAGGGTAGAACACAAAGAGTTTTTAGGAATTCAGTTCAACGAGAAGATGGACTGGTCCAATGCGGTGCAGATTCGCAGAATACATACAGCGAGGAGATTACAACAATGGAATTATTGGATCAATGGTTAGAGAAGTCCGCCGAGGCCCAGCGGTGCACTCCGTAATGCTTTCGATTTGCTGCGACGACAAATGCCATTGCTTTCAGAAATCCCTCCATTCCAATCGAGTATTTGTTTAATCAACAAGCCTAACCTAATAAAATGTATAGACAACTTTTTTTGATACAGCATGAAAATTATTAACATCGTCTAAACATTGTGATAGTATAATGCTGAATTATTGAGTCTTCATGGTGAAAGAGTACTCCTTTAAATCGAACGCATCCCCCCCCCCGCTTAGGAGCAGTTCTACCTCTGATGTCTCTATAACGCCTTGTGTCACACATATTCATGCAAGAATTTGAGACTCAGTCTATGATTATCTCTAGTTTCGTTGTACTCTATAATAGAGATACTATTTATTTATTTCAAAACAATCCATTTGTCTTGATATTGGAGATAAGACCTATGCGAATTGTAAAAGTAGATGAGTACCAATTTCTAACGTGTTTTAAAGCTGGTTTATGGGGATCACACAACAACCGATTTAAACAGTGGAAATCAGGGGAATTATTAGTTTTTACAGTAGATAAACAAATTGCTGCACTTGCTGAGGTTACTGGAGAACCCTTTTACTCAGAGGATACTATTTGGGAAAATCGGCTTTATCCACATAGAATACAAATCAAGTTCCTCTACGTATTATCCCATGAAAATAGATTGCCGATTCTAGGTAAGATTAGAGATTCCTTAACCAATGCTTGGGGGACTAATTACGGAATAAGGATTCTTAGTCAGTCATCCCTTCCAGAGGAATCATCTAAAATTATTGCTCATGAGATAAGAAAACAGCCAAACTCTATAGAGTTTTATGTTACGAATCTAAACGAACTTCTGCAAGAAGCAAAACTTCAGCGACAAAATGAAACAAATGAGAAACAAAACAAAGTCGGCAAAAGTCGTACAAAGCGGAACAGTAAAAGGAAACAAGCAGAACTTGTCGTTACTCAGACTAAAAAAGAAGAACTTCACGCAGACGAAAACGGTGACGATAACACGGTTGACACAGTTATGTCAGTTGAAACAATTGAAGAAGAATCTAATCATTCAAAGGCCCAGTCTATGCTTATTAAGATCGGTATGTTAACGGGAACGTCCGTATGGATAGCATCTAATGACCGAAATCGCAAGTACGAAGGACGGGCTTTGGGCGACAATTGTATCGACAGCCTTCCAAATCTTGGCCTAAATATTGAAGCGTTAAACAGAATCTCACTTATAGATATTCTTTGGATTCGTCACAACGCTCCAATCTGTGCTTTTGAGGTTGAAACTACAACTTCTGTTTATTCTGGTCTGTTGCGGATGTCTGATTTAATCACAGTTGTTCCAGCTCTGAAAATAAAGCTATACATTGTTGCACCGAAAGAAAGACAAGGAAAAGTTATGAAAGAATTAAGGAGACCAACATTTAAGAAGATTGGTCTAAGTGATTATTGTAAATTTATCGCACTAGAGGATTTGGAAGATTTACTAAAGCGAATTAAAGGATTAGCACCCCATGTTCAGCCTAGCGTCATTGATAGTATTGCTATCAGCGAGGATTCAGATGTTTAATTTCCTTAACTGGTAAGTTAAAAGTTCGAAATACCCTCCAAAGAGTATGTAATTAATTTTGCATAAATGGTCAACTCCTTACAAGAAATTATTACCATTTACACAAAATTAATTACATACTCTTTGGATATTATTTATTATGGTGACTCTATAAAAGTGACCACATGTCTTTCTTTCTATAAATTGTAAATTTGTTCAAACGTTTTTGCTCCAGTCGAGTAATTAAGTGGTCTTGTTGATTTTCCAACTGTTCCGTTCAATCCGTTTTAGGAATGCTATAGGAATTTGGCTAAGTATACAAAAAGGCTGATCCCCTTTACACAGGGACAAGCCTTCTTTTAAACTAACGACATTTTCAAATCTGACTTAAAATCTCGTCTTTTTTTATCTTATTATCACTGCTTGCTGGTGAACAACGTTCAAGCAAATACTGTTTTAGACGCTCTGCCCATCTTTTTTGATACTCATCTACTTTTTCTATTCTCTCCATAAACTGATCAATGGATTGATCACTTTCCATTTCAAGGACTTGTGGAATATAATCTGACTTTTCATATTGATAGGCTTGCCATATAGCGTAACATACTGCATCAATGATACAAAACAAGACAAACTTGGCTTGGGGATTTTCTTTTATTTCATCATATCCTTCAATCAAGATTAACCCGTCATCTTCATCATCGAACCTCTCATAAAGTTCGTCTGCACTATGCTTTTTCTCTTCTACCCATTCCCAGCACATGTCCATCATTTTTCTTACTAGATGATACCACTCGCAGTTTTTTGTTTGATCCATGATTTTTTCTGTCAAGGTTAATAAATAGGCTACTTTGGCATCCGCATTTACATTCTTGTACCACTCCATAATCAAAACTCCTTTAGTGATGATCATATTCATTAGGATAAATTGAAAGTTGACGGGAAATACAAAAACTTCGGTTGCTATACTGATATTAATAAAGCTATCAAAGTGGCAGAGTGAGCTGGAAGAAAATACAATGTAGAATTTGCTGGTTCAGCTGTTTATTTGATTTACCTCTTTTATCGCGCTCAATTAATAAGGAATCCCTTTTTAACTTTGGGGATTCCTTGATTCTTACTGTTACGGAACATGGATTTCTTTACGTTGTTTGGAATATTAAAAAAGCAACGCTCATTGTTTCGATCACATTATAAAAAACATAGTGTCTCTAAATTTGTGAATTCCAGGTTTCTCAACATGTTGGAGAAGTGATTATGGACCCGCTTTATAACCCGGAGTCTGAGCTATATCTCATATGCCTTGTTTATTGCATCCCTATTCAACTGATATTTAATGATTACCCTGGAATGCAGATTTACTTTCCTTTGAAGCCTTTGGATGACCACATGCAGCGCAAAATTTTGCTTTAGGTGTTCTCAGGGGCCCCCCAATTTGTACAATGATCTCCTTAGATGGAAAAAAATGATGCATGATTTTGCATTATGATGTACTCCAGCCATCCCAGTTATTTTTTCATATTCTTTTGTTACTGGTTCAAATATCTTATCAATAGAATTTCCTCGTCGATTCCTCAAACACTCTTGAAGAACTTGCCATATTCTCTTTGCTTCTTCTTTATCTAACATCGGCATTTCACACTGGCAGCGCCAACATTACATCATTTTCTTATTGATTCAAAATCCCTTTCCAGAGATCTGAGTATCTAGTGTGTTTGGAACTACATAAATCGACCAGTCTCATCAACTGGAACCACATCTCCGTCAACATCTCGAAAATTATCCAACCTATAGCCGTCAATGCGGCAAAAATCACTTACCTCATCTGTAATCGCTTCAACTCCAAGAGCGGCTTCTATTTCATTAAGTGCTTTTTCCAGCCTGTGTGAATTAAATTCAAAGATCTGTTGTTGAGGTACTCCCGCTAAAGTATTAGGCAACCAAGCAGTACTATACGTGATTACATCAACTACTAATGCTTCAGTAAACCATGCTTCTATACTTACTACATTCTCAAATCCCTGCTTCACACCGTCATTATTTATAATCTTTCCTTCGCCAACAATTTGAATAAAAGAAGGATATACGTAACCGGTCGCGCCTTGTTCGCTATTCAACCTATCCAAAACATACGTTGCCAATTCATTCTCATTGTGACCAGGATACTCTATTGAAACATCTGCTTTTTGAACTTGTCGCCGCTTTACTTGTCCTCCTACATTATCATTGAATTTCCAAGGTCCAGGCAAGAGAATCTTTGAAGGAGATAACAATTCATACCGTTTCAAGATTGAAATGCATTTCTCACACATATTTATAAGTGAGCTAACCTGTTCAGGTCCAACAAAAGATATTAGCTCAGTCCTATCCTCAAACCACCAATCAGCAATGGGTCTTTCTAAAATAACCATGACTTAGTCACCCCATCAGAGAAAATGATATTTACTTTAATACCTGGATAATGATCAGCAAAAGTTTCCTCTATACCTTGAACTCTACCCTGCGCTTGAAATTCATCCCATGTTCCATCTTTGACCTGAATCTCAATAATTTTGTTATTAGCTGGTGCATTTACCAGCTGCTTAGCGGCCTTAGTAATGTTTTTAGAAACACTTTTGTTTGTATCAACTGTTTTTAACTGATAAACATTATTTAACGTCCCGTCGGGGAGCTTATCTCCAACATCAATATCATAATTTGGCCCTTTTGATTCAAAGAAGAGCTTACCTTTACTAGATTTCTGAATTCTTTCACCCACCTGCAACGCTTGGAGAACAGAATCATGCATTTTAGGATCTTTTAGCTGTAACAAAAGATCCCTATACCCCGGTACCTCCGTAAAATCGCCTCTTTTTATATAAGCCTCAATTTGTTTGCCTACACCAGACTTACTTAACCGACTCATAATTCTGTTAGCATCTTGGGTTGTTATATTAATCTTTGAAAGATCAGTATTACCAGTCCCCTGAGTTTCACCCTTCGAAGCAAACTTCTGCATCCACTCCCCAAATGCTGTATCACCAATTGTTTTGGTGGGTATCAAAGTGGCTGGACCTTCGTTCGTTCTTGCAAGTCGTAAAGAAGAAGGGTCAGGAAGTTGATTGATTTTACTTACAACATTTTTTACTGACGCCGTTGTCTTGTTGATCACTGGCTTCATAAACGGGATAGTAAAACCGGCAACCACCATTGCGATCCCGGCTAAACCGGAGAAGACCGCCATTTTTCCGTTGATCTTCTTTCCGCGCCACAGGTTGGTGAATCTCGTTTTAGAATTCTGGCCGTTCCCCTTCAAAGTTGAATTTGACACTTTTGAGCTCACTTTTTGTGCAATCTTACTTCCTGTAGCAATATTTTTTACTTTGTCGACCCCTTTTGTCCCCGCAAAGGATAACAGGATTTGACCGATGGCATTGCCACCCCAGCGGGATGCGGTGCCTGGATCTCCTTTTATGACATCGCGCTTGAATGAGTCGGAAATGGATTTCCACATCGCTGTTAATGTCTCGATAGGGTGATTTATCGCATAGATGGTGTTATCCCACGTTTCTTTGGGATTTCTGATCACATTCAAAATCCCTTTTAATGCATCAACAAGGGCATTCACCAGTCCCTTACCAGTGCCTATTCTTACGACCACATATGCGGTGATGAAGCCCAGAGTCCATGCCCAAAAATCCCCTTCTTTGATCGCTTTCTCCCAATAGTTAGCAGGCACTTTTCTCATCCACTTCCAGAGATCGGAGAGGGTTTCCCAGGCGTGATCAAACTTTCTTCCTATCTCATTCCAGAATCCACCCTCTTCCTGTGCATTCTGGTTCGGCTCCGTTTTCTGCGGTAACGGGCCCTTTTCAACCGGGTCGAAATGGTCATCAACCCGGGGAATCTCAAATCCGGGATCAGCGTAGACTGTACCGAAGCCCAAGACCCCGCTAAAAACAAACGCGAAGAGAATGAGGACCACGAATCGATAAGAATATTTACACATATCACCCGTTACGGAAAAAAAAGAAAACTCTCATCCCTTTTCTATTTTAATATGCCCGGTCACCCGAAACACCGTATGGGCATAATATAAAGTTTTAGTTCCCGTAACGGATTCCCTCCTTTCTTAAGAACAGGACCGTCAGAAAGTCAACGCTGTCTGTCCAATCAAAAGTTATGACTACACGGAAACTTGTTTCTTTCAATTTCTCAAACCGGATTCGTTCGACGGAATTTCGTTCATTCGGGTTCAACATGAGAAATGATATAGCGGCAACCATTTTGAAATTATATATGAATATACATTTCTTTTACAATATTCCTTATTTAAAATAGGCCAATGTAAGCAACAATTTATAAACTGATTCATTTGTTGAGGACCGAACAAGCCTATATTCTTTAGTACTATCCCGCTTATGTTGTACGTTTTAACGATTACTTCTAAGAATTGAGCCTTGCCAATTCTACTTCGGCTTGAAGTATTTTTTTGTTCGTCCTTTTAAATGGGATTGAGGACTATTCCCCCATAACAGCGTATATCTTTTTTGTAATGCCGTATTTGCTAAGAAGAAAAAGATCATGGGCTTACCGAGACAAAGTATTTTTTGCCATTGAATTATGCAAAAAGAAATATACAACATTAATCCAAAAGATAATATAAGGAACTAGGCAGTAGTTATAGTGGCTCTTTTACAGTCTAGGAGCCGCTTTAAAGGGTTATCTTTTCAAATAAAGCTTTACTTTGAATAAATCAGATATCTCTCCTAAAAACCACCTCTAATTTGCAAAACATATTCCTCAATTCCCTCCAACCCCTCCATTTTCGGCAATACGACAGCTGACAATGGCTCCTCAGATACATCCCTATGTAAAGCAACAATCGCCTGGCTAAACTGTCCGATTAACAAAACACGCGACTTACTCTGAATATGCTTAAACAAAAACAACTGAAGCAGGCAATGCAGTATTTCATCCAGCTGAAGAGATTGATATTTGTCTCTCTTCTTTTGCGGCAAACATCGTTGAAACTCATTTAATGTAATCGATTGTCCCAACCGGAGAATTTCTAAAAGAACCTTATCTCCATAAACTCGCTCATATAAATGACTGCTGAAAGTTACTGAGCAGTTATAATGAGAAAAATATTTTTCATACGCTTCATTCAAATTCTTTTGCTTATCATCACTTATTTTCATAACGGTTTGGGAACAAACATCGTCAACAAACACTTTTAAAGGATACGGGCTAAGAACTTTGGCCAGCTCAATAAATGCCTTAAATACAGGCTTTGGCTTCCTTCTTGCCCACACAGTCAATACGCACTCCATGGGATCAGGAATCCTTCCCATCACACATTGCACCAAACCTTGATTTATAAGCGAATGGATTTTCATTTTTTAGAAGCCTCCCTCTTTTTTGGATCATTTTTTTTGGTTACACTAAATAGAAATGAGAAATCAGAGGTGACAACAATCCATGCAAAGGTTTGATCAACTTTTTTTTGATCGAAGTCTGGAGTCCTGGGAAGGAATCAATGCCGATGAGTTTATTGGCTTTATTCGTCCTAAATGCCAGGAGATTCTCACGGTGGAGGAACTAAAGAAAACGCTTGAGGAAAAAGAAAAACTAAGAGTAAAGCTGGGGATTGACCCAACTGGATCTGACATCCACCTGGGTCATGTGGTTCCCATTTTACTTTTGAATCAGTTTGTTAAAGCGGGACATCAAGTGGACTTTATCATTGGGGATTTCACTGCACGCATCGGTGATCCTTCAGGCAGGGAAACGAGCCGCAAGACATTATCCACTGAAGAAATTTTAGAGAACACAAAAACATACAAGGATCAAATCGCCAAATACATAAACGTCGATAAAATACACATACACTACAATTCACAATGGCTTAATTCCGTGTCTTTGCCTGACATTTTTTCAATCTTTCAACAAATAAACCTTGCTGAAGCAACACAACGCAACGATTTTCGCAAACGAATGGAAAACAATCAGGGGGTTTCTCTTGCTGAAGTTTGTTACGGGGTGTTAATGGGGCTGGATTCTGTGAACTTAAATTCAGATATTGAACTGGGTGGAATCGACCAATTGCTCAACTTCCAACAGTGCAGAAAAATCATGGAGATGCATGGAATGAAAGAAGAAGTGATTCTCATGACCCCCATCCTGGAGGGAACCACTGGTGACGGCCGAAAAATGAGTAAAAGCTTTAACAACTACATTGCGGTAAATGCTTCACTTGAAGATAAATTTGGAAAAATCATGTCCATCCCTGACAACCTGATCTTCCAATACTTCCGCAGTTTTGCCGATGTGCATGAAAGGGAAATTGAATTTCTCCAACAATTTATTACTGACCACCCGCTCGAAGCCAAAAAACAATTGGGAGCTTTTCTGGTAGCTCTTGAAACAAAAAATTTGGCCGATGGATTGCAAGAAAGAGAGCATTTTGAGCGTAAATACTCAAAACGGGAGATTATCGAAGAAGATTGCATAAATTTACAAACTGCTGCCGGAGAAACTTTCTTCAATGTCCTGTTTGAGAGCCGGCAGTTTAAAAGCAAAAGCGAACTGCGCCGGATGTTTAACCAGCAAGGGGTAAGAATTGTCAGCGAGCCTGAACAAATCCTCAAGCTGGAGGATGCCATTAAAGAATCCTGCATGGTTCGTGTGGGTAAACATAAGTATTTCAAAGTCACAATCTAAATGACCCGGAAAAAGCGGCATTAGTCGCTTTTTCCGTTATTCCAAAAGAATCGGAGCAAAGCTTCTTCACAACGGGCATCCATTAAATCTCTTAAATAAAAATAACGGAACATATTCAATACATCCTCACGAGTCCGGCACTGTTCAGTATATTCTTTCATCCTTATCATCATTTTTTCTTTTAGTTCCCTAACATTACAACCGTCCTGAATACATATACTGAACAAAACCATGGAATGGATATCTGACAAGTAAATAAGCCCGTCTTGAATCATTTGAAATCTATACAGTAGAGTATATCCCCAAGGATTTTTCAACTCTTCATACCGAAAGATGTGAGGTGGCCAGCTTACATTGTTACAATAAAATTTAATAAGTTCCTTGCCTTTTAAAGAGGTACTGCGAAAACTTTTAAATTGGATTTCCCCCAACTCTGTTATTTCGCGGAATAATTGTTTTGACATAAACTTGATATTGAATGCATTTCTACCCTGTCCATATTGATATGTGAAATTTGCAATACCAAAATACTGATCCATAAATCCATGTACAACTGAAACAGGCAATACTTGAAGCAGTGCTTTTCGCGTTTTACCATTAACCGGGCATACGACAAGAACATCAATATCACTGTTGCCATTTATAAAGTGCATCGTTTTTTTGGCAGTAAAAAAGTATGACCCGGCAATATAAATGCTGCATTCAAACAGGCCCAGTTCATTTATGACATTCAGCAACTTTTCTTTGCACTCGTGCTCCTTACGAACCGGCCACATCAAATGTGACATGGAATCCCCCCACACTCCTTAAATCGGACAACATATCCTCGTAACCCCGAAGCAATTGGAAGAGACCCTTTATTTTGGAGGAGTTATTTTCACCGACAAGTGCAATGATATTTGCCGCAGCACTTCTTAAATCAATGCTCTCTGCATCCATAGCATCCCCATGATTTCCTTTTATCCCCTTAATCCGTAATTCATCAGACCGGACTTCGTAAATAAAATTGGGATTGATTCGATTTATTTGTTCAATATAACGATAACGGTTTTCAAAAATTCTGTCTTGCACTACTGATGTACCATTTATCTTACTAAGAACTGGTGCAATCAATGGCTGCCAATCGGAGCAAAACCCCGGAAAATGATCACATGTAATATGAACAGGCTTCAAATGCTCCAGCTGATCAGGGAATAAATGAATCGAATATGGGCTATAGGAAAAGCGGACACCCATTCTCTCCAGAACATCCATCAAAGGAGTAAGGTATAATGGCCTTTGCGAAGTGTATTTAAATTCTCTCCCGCTTATCAAAGCCATCATTAATCTCGTAACCAACACATTTCTATCTTCGGACAACGTCCAGTTAACAAGCTTAGGTTTCCATCTATTCTTAATGACAATATTTCTTTCAGTAAAAAACGTAACATCTAGCCCCAATAACCTTAAAACTTCTATTAACTCGATGATTTCCGGCTCTATTGATATATTTTCAATATAGGAATTTCCCTTTACCATGCTTGTCAGGATAATTGCTGTAGAAGAACCGGTAAACGAAGGAAATGGAAGTTTAATCGCAGTGGGTTCAAGTACGCCTCTTTCAAGTTCAACCATGCCGTCATCATATAGTTTCAACTGAACTCCAAACCGGCATATCACCTGAAGATATAAATCAATTTTCCTTTCGCCTATTTGACAACCCTTCGGCTGATAAAACCGGACTTTAGGATGGATAAACAGCAACGCGGGAATGCAACTCATAATCGAGCGGGATAAGTTGCTTAAATGTGGAGGGATCATTAATAACTGACCATGGTTTTGGAAAGACAACCGGATCAGTTGATGAATAGCATAAGAGTCGATGGTACGGGGAATATTGTTGATTTTTAGGCTTTTATATATAAAAAGTAATGGTGCTATACGGGAGTATGCATGTTTTGAACCTTGTATCCTGGCGGACGAGGATAACGGCATCTCTAAGTCAACTTGTTCATCTACCCGAATGATTACTTCCGACTGTAGAATTTTGTCCAATGGTGCCAAAAGCTTTTTAGAGTAAAAGGATCTAAGCTGATTTATTTGATTTAATGACAGCCACCTCGCATTTACAATTTCTCCTGGCTGCCAATTCAGCTTCATATCACAAGTAAAAGCTACAAAGTAAACCACAGACTTTCTTAACCCTTTCACAGTATGAACCAAATACTCCTCTGACAACTTGACTCTTTTCGGATTTAAGATACCATTCCAAAAAGCGCCTGTTTCTTCCTGTAACTCTCTGCATGCAGCTTGCAGTTCGGTTTCCCCCTGTTCAATCTGTCCTTTGGGAAATCCCCAATGGCCTTCTTTATGCTGAACAAGAAGCACCTTTTTATCCGGGATAGAAAACAGGATCATTCCCGCACAATTGACATGCAATACTTATCCTCCCTCTCTGCCAACAGAATTTGATAAACAGACGGCATTTTACTGGAATACCGTCTGTTTATTTTTGTACAAGAAGGCATGTTTTTTCGGTCAGTAGATGATAACCCTGAGATTTTGCTACTGGGTTCCCCTTGCAATGAAGCTATCTTCTAGACAGGCTTAGATGCCCCTTTCCTGCTTAGACACTCCTGATCTTTCGTTCCAATTCTTCTGCCACTTCTTAAAAGCCCTGTATTCGCTTTTCCCATAATAAAGACGACATCACCCATTCGAATGACCTTACCCCGTAAAAGTGCAAAACTGAGATCTCTTCCATCAGGGGTTACAAAGGTTACAGAAATCGGCTGGACGATTTCGTTTAAAGGGCGGTACTCAAAGTGGCAAAACGAGCTGATCACATCATTCTCTAAATAATCGTTTTGATGGAGGTTTGACGAAGCCTTTACATCAAATTGAGGATGATTGCTAAAATCTCTCATGAAGGACTTTACCTGATTCACAGGTCCTTCGACTCGCAGTCTCAACATTTCTCTCACTCCCAGATCAAATGATTGGGCTCACTCGAGATCCAGATGTATTAAGATAAAAATGTACTTTCGACTGAGCTTAGATACCAAGGGGGATGAGACTTTCTGTTTTCTCACTCTCTTCCCCCATACACTTTACTTCTCCTTACTTTTCGTATAATCCATCCGGTTACCCATCAATTTTGTTATTTACGTGATTGTCCTGTTTAGTGATGGTTGGCAGTAGATTTTTACGATCCACCCTGCCGTTAGTCAGATTCATATCAAAGACGCGGCCTGAACACTTGAGATTAAATGCATTTTGCAGTTCCCTGTTTACCTTTTCGATTTCAGGCCGGGAATAACCCAGTTTTGCTAAAACATAGATCATCGCCCCGACTGCATCCCCTTTTTTAATCATTGCCGACTCACGTTGCACCAGGTTCTTTTTTTGCTCCAAACTCATTTCCTCCCCTTTTGAACAACTCCACTCCCTTCCAACTCACGAAAGGAAAACTTTTCTGATTTACTTTTTGAGTGCTATAATAGAATCATCGAAAACATTTTTATTGAGCCATTCAATATGTGGCTCTTTTTTTATGAGAAAGCGTCAAAACCTTTACCAGCAAACACCTTTACTCCTTTTTCAATCTCCACATGGATGACATCGAACAATGGAATCCTGATTTCTCCTCCTTCAGGTGTCACCATTTGCACGATCCGCATTCGTTGATCCGGAAGATAGTTGATAAAACACCCGGCTTCTGTACCATCTTTAGTTTCATTTTTAATACTTGAAGCCACCTGTTCTTTAAGACTCTTGAATTGAGAGCATCGTTGAAGCTCATACAAAAAGCATTGAACCTCATGGTTTGGACCTTCAATTTGGATTTTAACCAAATATTTAACCTCCTCTTCAAAAATAGAAACAACTTCAGCCAAGAACGCACTGAAAAAGCTTTATTGCACTTAAATTATATAGCCTTTTCAGTAATTATCGCAATATTATTTACAATTAAGTTTATTCTTGAAATGATAGTCCTCTTTTAACAATATCTACTGTATTTATGGCTTTTCCCAATCCTACTAACGCCCCATTTCAAATTGTTCACTTAATTTGGATAAACAATCTTTTAATTTCGCAGCCTTTATGCCATAATGTATTTGGGTTTTTTTAGAAAATAAGGAGGGGTATACCATGTTAGAACAACTTGATATTGAATTGGTTCGATACATAATACGAAAAGCAAGAAAAGAGCTGGGGCTTAGACAAAAGGATATTGAAGATGGGCTCATTTCCAGTGCAAGCATTAGCAATGTAGAGCGAGGAGAGGAGGTCAGACCTGAAACATTTGATTATCTTTTAAAAAAGTTGGGTATAGACTCCAAAACCCAATTACCTCAAATGATACAAGAAGAAGAGAAAAAAATAGAAGTACTAAAGTTCCATCTGGAATCCATTGAGACTATGCTGGAAAACGGCGATCTATCCACCGGTATAGATAAGCTAAATCAAATATCGATGGAGGATTTCCATCCGCTTTCCGTGTATTACTCATATTTAAAGGCTTTGTACCATCACGAGTTAAAAGAATGGAAAAAAGCTGAAAAAAACTTTGACACAGCCATTCGCCACTGCAATCACTATTCACTTCGTCCAAAAGACAATATTATAGCTGTATGTTACAACAAAATGAGTACTTGTAAATATAACCAGGGCAATCTAAAAGAAGCGCTCGATTACGTAGAACAAGGTTTAAATGCAGTTGATGAAGGACTGGAGAGAAATGATATTAAATATCACTTATTGAGTAATCAAATTATCTACCTTTTAAAATCCTCTCAAAGTGATCAGGCGTCTCAAATCTTACTTGAAGTATGGCCTTTCATGCCAAAAATTGACCGGATTCCTATTAGACTGGACTTGTATAAATCCCGGTCCATTATCTTACGC
Source organism: Paenactinomyces guangxiensis (assembly GCF_016055185.1). Classification (GTDB taxonomy): domain Bacteria; phylum Bacillota; class Bacilli; order Thermoactinomycetales; family Thermoactinomycetaceae; genus Paenactinomyces; species Paenactinomyces guangxiensis. Next base: position 9,035 of record NZ_JAECVR010000034.1, on the reverse strand, counting down.
GGAAGAAAGCTAAATGAAGAAGCTATTCAGTATTGTGAAGCAGGGATTCAATTAGCTCGAAAAAATAACATCCTAAATCGATACCTTGATCTCTTAAATGTACTGGGAAGTATTTATATCCAAATGAAAGAATATGATCAAGCGCTCCTCCGTTTTCAAACCGCTATCGACTTGGACAAAGAGGAAAAATACCCCAGAAGACATTTAGATACAAATATTTATCTGGGCATTTTATACTCCTACCAGGATCAGTGGGAAAGATCTATTAAACATCTAACAAAAGCCATTGGAATTGGCCGTGAAATTCCTGATATCTTTCGATTGACAAAAGCGTTAATCGTAATGGGGGATATTTACTTTCGCCAAAATCAATTTGAACAAGCTGTTCCCTATTATCAGGAAGCATCATTTCTTACTGAAAAGCATAATTATAGACACAGGCAATATACAGCCTTATTGCAACTGAGCATTTGCTTTGATATGATTGACAAAAAAGATGATTCAAACAAGTGTATGACCGCCTTACGGGATCTCTTGTTTGATCTTAAAATAACAACCGAGGGAGATGAGTTCTATGGCATCTAGTCAAATTATAGCAGCTATCGTTATGGGAGATGACGATGATACTAATTAGTCATGCAGGTCAATAAAGCATTGGAATGTTGATGTTGCATCTTTTCTTTTCCCAAGGTTTTTGCATTAGGATCTATCATCAAAAAATTAATGATTTTTGAAAATAGGGATCTTATAAATATATCCATCTTTGATTAAAAGGCAGTTCTAAAATTAGGATTGGTTTTTTGAGCATAAAGAGAGCTACAGATGTCTGTAGTTCTTTTGCTTCTATCCCCATCTTTTGTTAATAGTGAAGCTTTTTTACTTTCAGCGTTCCAGTATATCTTTTTTATCTATACAACGTTGCATGTCTTCTCTTAGATCCAACAAATCCATCAGTCACAAGCCCTATCCGTTTCGGAACACAATCACTGCTCATTTCGCAACAGAGACATAGCGTGCAACGACTTTTAAGCCAAATATGTCAAAGTCCAACTTCATTTCATCCGTATATTTCTTGCTTCTAATTTACCAGCTACTTTTTTGTCCAATTTTTGGTGTATGCATCCTGATAATAATTTAAGATTATATTGTATGCTAGGACATCGTCCTTTTAAATAATCTCTCATTTTGATCCATTCAGTTACTTTGGTTGAACTTTCTATCATTAAATCTTTCATTATTTTGTCATTCAAATCTAAGTTACCAGTATGAACATCTTCTAGAATAGTGTTTCTAAAACAAAAAGCTGTGATAACATTACCTTCTTCTCTATCTGTTAATTCTGTTTTCGCATCAACAACATTTATTGCATTTCCCATGGCCATTACAGCTAATATCGTTTTTCGAAAATCAGGTGAGCAAATATTTACTAAATAATTTATATGAACATGTATTTGTTCTGTTTCAATTTCCATTGCCTCTCCCCATGGCCTTAACAATTCCATAAGGCGTTTCTCTAAAATCAGCGAGTCTTTATACCCATTTTTAAACGTTTCTTTTGAACCTGCCTAACTGGGATACTGAATAGATTAGCAATCTTTGATTGTGGAATACCTTCATCAAACCATAATTTTATTAGTTCTTCTCTAGTAACTTTATTAAAATGCCAGTATTTCACCCGATTTTTTTCGATTATTTAATTGCTCGTAATAACTCATGTTTACACAACCTCATTTTAGAGTAGTGTTTTTGCAAAGTGAATTTCCTGCAAAACGCAAATTTTTTTGATCACACATCAAAATAACGAGCTTGTTGTATAACTCGTATTCTTGTGTTCGACAGTACGATATTTATAATGACCCCACAAGCTCTCAGACAAATGGTAGAGTATAATTCAGGAGAGTTGAAAGGGGTCGTTTTTTATGGGGAGACGAAAGTGGACCGCTGAACAAAAAATGGAGATTGTGCTGGCCGGAATGGCACCGGCGACCAATATCTCCGCGGTTTGCAGAGAGTACGGTATTGTGCAAACTCAGTATTATCGATGGAGATAAGCCTTCCTTCAAGGTGGACTAAATGCTTTGAAGACAGGGATTTCTAAGCGGGAACAAGAGCTGGAAAAGGCTAAAGCCCTCATCGGAGAAAAGGAGATTGAGATTGAGATTCTCCGAAAAAAGACCAATTGGGGCCGAAGGTAAGACTCGGGATCTGGTGCGGATCCTACACGACGAAGGTTATTCGGTCCCACAAATCACGGCTTCCCTTCGCATCAACCGCACCTACGGGTATGCTTTGCTCAAGGAATATGAGCCCAGGAAACGCCAACGCTCTGACGAAGCGAAGCTTCGTCAAAAGATCCGGGAACTTTGTGGAGAGTTCCCGACCAACGGATATCGCCGAATCCGGGTATGGTTGAAGAAGAGGTATCAACTGTGCGTCAATCACAAACGCGTTTACCGCATCATGAAGGAGTTAGGGCTGTTGACTCGCTCCAGAGGGGGAACGGCGAAAAGAAAAAAGCAATCGGGCCGGATCCCGGTCACCAGCTCTAATCAGCATTTTCAGGTGGACATGACGAAAATCTGGTGCGGACGTGACGGATGGGGCTATCTGTTCGCTGTGATCGACGCGTACGACAAAGAAATTGTGGGATATTCTTTCTCTCGGTTCTGCCGAACCGATGAGCTCCTTTCTGCTGTCAACCAGGCATTGGAGTACCGATTCCCCCAAGGCGTCAAAGGTTGTGGTCTCACCATTCGAAGCGACAACGGATGCCAAATGACCAGCCGCCGCTATGTCAAAGCTTTACGCGACGCCGGAATCAAGCAGGAACGAACGGGTTACAACAACCCGGATGCCGATGCCTACATCGAGCGTTGGTTTCGGACGTTGAAAGAGGAAACGGTTTGGCTTCAGGACTACTCCTCCTTCTTGAATGCCAAAAAAGACATTGAACGCTACATCCGGTTTTACAACGAGCAGCGGCCGCATTCTGCCTTGAGATACCTGTCTCCGAAGGAGTTCCGCCAGGTTAATACCTCAAATGCGGCTTAAATGTCCTTTTGGGGTTCATTAAGTTTTTTCCGGGTCCATCGTGAACGTCATAAACACAAAATCCGGCCTTCTTCACGAATATTATAGATGGATATGTAGAAACGATTTTCTACGTGGGAAGGGGAGAATATGATAAAAATCGCTCCTCACTTATTCAAGTTTCTTTTTGTGTACGTTATATTGGTGTTATTTGAATATTTCGATTGCTACTTGGTACAATTTGATTTCCCGATTAAGCCTACTTGTTTGGACCCTCTTGGAAAATGGATCGTCCCAATACCGGTAGCTGTTGCAATTGTTTTGATAAATGCATTTTGGATTGGGAAAAAAAGAGAATAAACAAAGCGGATGGTGCGGTACCTAAGGTATGTCAATACACAAAATCCATTTTTGACCAGAATGGCTCCATATTTCACTTTTGGTTGTAGAACCCAAGGAAACGCCAACTTTACACTTCAAGTGCGGCTCAAATGTCTGGACTTTTGGGGTTCATTAAGAACCTACGACCCCTTCATTGAAGTGCTCTAAGGAAGTCTTATATATCAAGTATTTTGTAAGGATTAACGTTGCTAGACTACCTTACCTTTGGTTCCTACAATAATAAGTATAAAGTAGTCTCAAATTATTGTCTCTCCCTAACTCTATCACAGTATTATTTTGGCTACCCGTAATATTAATCATTATAATTTACAGATAGCATCTTCATTTAAGCTATATCAAGATCCTAACTTATTTAAAGAGTCTAACAATCATTCTGATTGTATTAAATTCGGTTTCCTTACAGAACACTAATTAATTTCACCTTCCATAAGACTTCGAATTTCAGCTATTCCCTCTTTGATTATTTCTATACTATATTCCAACATTTCTGATTTCATTATAGATTTATCTTCGTCAGAGTCATATTCAATAGGCAACTCACCCTTATAAAGATCTATGTATTCCTCAATAGAGGTTTGCACCTCAGCAACTTCTTCACAGATGGGTACAGAATAGTTAAAATGTCGTAGATTTAACCTTTCTACGAATTTTCTCTAGCATTTCTATATCCATACTTTCACTATCTAACTGTTCTTCAATCTCTTGCAGATAATTCTCTAATTCTTCGTAGGCATTCAAACGCTTTTCATAATAAAGGTCGCGCATTCATTAGCTATCAATAATGTCATCTCTTGAGTCTGCTTATTAATTGCATATGTAACTATTAGTGTCTCCCCGACCGTAAACATGCCTACTAAAAGTGACGATACTAAATTAATAAGTGCTGCGTCTACTTCTCCAGTAGTCTTAGTTACCTAGTGGTTTCCACAGATAGGTCCAATACAATTTATATAGTACAGGCAGAGATAAACATAAAATAAGAATAAAGAGTAATGCCAAAGCAATAAAAACTCTTTGTTTTATTTTATTTTGCTTTGTCCTCATATACCATGTGAATAACATAAAACCTCTCCTCTCTTCATGCCATTACCAATTGTAGCAGGTTTCTGTATTAATTAGAGGAACTATAGAAGGATTATTTGACTCTAATAATGAAAACAAATATAGCATTGTAAGATTATTAATGCAATGAATTACAGCAGGGGGACAAATGTATGAGTGTATGGGATACATATGATGTGGAAGATAAAATCAAAGAAGTTTTATCAGAAATCAAGTATCCAAGCAATCCTGAACATCACTTCGGAACTCCATTTATAACAGCCTACCAGTTAGCAATTGAACTAGACAAACGATATCCATATATTGCTCAACAACTAGGTTATAAAATTGGCGGTCGTGGGACAGATGAAAAAAATTCTTTGTCACAGTACCTAGCTCAGCAATTATCTCAACGTATTAAATCAGGTAAAATTTCTGATATTGAAGGTGCTTTCATTACCAATAGTAACTTGAAAGATATAATATTTGATTATAACGGAGAAAAAATACCATCTTCTTTGACTAAATCCCAATATGATCTTTCAATGTATCGTCTAATCAAATAAACAATCCAATCTATCAGTGGTACGATACAAAGGATAAATAGCTTCATGATAAGGAGGAAAGGAATGTTATTAACCAGAGTTACTCTTAGAAATTATCGAAATTTCATTGATGCTGAGTTTCATCTTAATAAAAAGTCATTAATTATCGGAGCGAATGATGTAGGAAAGACGAACATACTTGATGCAATAAGGCTTTTACTAGATAAGGGACTTTCAGAAAATGATATTGAACCCAAGGATGAAGATTTCTGTGCATTAAATAACTGCTCATCATTCCAAATTATTTTGCATTTTGTTGATATAGAAGAAGACTGTATCCATTCTAAGTTTGAAGGATATATAAGTGATAGTAATGAACTTTACTTAGCTTATTTCGCTTATCGTGAAAGCTTAGGTGGAGTTAAGAAGTATGAACTTAAAGCCGGACCATCAGAAGATGAGTTAGAAGATATCACCAGCAGATTTTACTTAAAGGTTCTAAATTTAAAATACGTTGGAGCGAGCAGACAAGTTGACAGTTTCCTAAGGAGTCAAAAAAATCGGTTACTAGAAAGGTTGAAGAGTAATAGAACCATAGAACAAATTGAATACGATGCACAACAAATGAAAAATGTTATTTTATTATTAGCAAATGTTCAAAACGAGTTAGACAAACTATCCTTTATACAAGATGCTAAGAACTTGTTAAACGAAGAACTTAGGAAACTTGCTGAACATCATGTTTTACAAGAAGTTAGATTGGGGGTAGACATTCCAAAGTCAAATGACTTATTTAGAAAAGTACAATTGATTTCATACATAAATGAACAAGCTGTTCAGTTAGGGGGGGGATGGACGTAAAAATCAAGCATTTCTTGCTTTATGGGCTGCACTAAACGAATTTGAAAATAAAGATGGACAACCAGATGAAGTTTCTATCTTTTGTATCGAGGAACCAGAAGCACATCTCCATCCCCATCAGCAACGAAGATTATCAGAATATCTAGTTAATGATTTAAATACACAAATTATACTAACTTCACATTCACCTTTTATTGCTTCAGAATTCCAACCAGAATCAATAGTTAGACTATACACATCAAAAGAAGACCAATCCTCAAAGGCTGCCAAAAGTGGTGTTTCTGAGCATATTCGTGATAAAGTTAAAAACCTTGAATTCCGTTTAAATATTATCTCATCGGAAGTCTATTTCAGTGATTGTGTATTATTAGTAGAGGGATCATCTGAAGTCATTCTATACAAAGCCCTCGCTTCCCAATTAGAGGATTTTAATATAGACAGATTCAATATAACTATTCTTTCAGTTGAAGGTGTAGGTTTTAAGAAATATATTGAGCTACTTGATACATTAGAAATTCCATGGGCTGTCCGAACAGACAATGATTATTATAAGGTCAAACCTAAAAATACTGACAGAGAATACTTCCGTTTAGCAGGAATTCAAAGAGCTATACAAATGCTTAACCTAAAAGAAACTTTGCGTCCAGGTTCTATTAGTAAAGAGCTAATTGCATCTATAGAGACTGATAAAGGAGAGTTAACAAATATACAACAACCAGACGATGTATATAGGCAAAACATGTATTCAAAGTACTATAATCAGTTAAATAACTATGGAATCTTTATTGCTGAGAAAGGTCTAGAAGAAGACTTATATAATAGTTATAGTCTAATTCAGGATAGTATAAGGGCGCTTTTAAATTATCCAACTACTACTTATACAGATGAAGAAGTTATTGAAAAAATGAAAAAGAAAAAATCGACCTTCATGTATCATTTCGTAGATGAATACTTATCTGATCTCTCTAGCATAGCTGGTTGTGAGCTAGCAGAACCTTTATATTATTGTAAACAGGTTATTGAGGAGCTACGTCATGTATGAACCGACTCCAGAACAAACAAAAATCTTATGCTGTGATAGTAATTGTGTAGTTGCTGCAGGGCCAGGAAGTGGAAAGACTTCAACTATTTCACATAAAATTAACCTAGCATTAAATGATTTACGATGGTTTCAAGGTGTTATTGCCATTTCTTATACAAATAAAGCAAGCAATGAATTAAAACGAAAAACAGAAAGGATTTGCCATGATTTAAAAAACTCATTTTTCGGTACAATTGATTCTTTTTATATTTCAAATATAATCATTCCGTTTGGTAAACGTTTTTTTGGCATTCCTAATCAACATATTACTATCGAAAAATTCGAGAATGTAGATAAAGACTACATAGAAGAAATTAAGTATCTTCTAGAACAAATTCTCGATAGATATAAAGGTGTCACCATTGAAGATTTAGAAAAAAACAATATAAAGCCAATAGAACAAATACTTTCTCGTGATTTTGAATTCATCGCAAGAAATTTTATACAAGGACGTTTTGATTTAAGGTTAGTTGGGCATATAGCAAATTTAATCTTTCTAAGTTCAAAATCATGTAGACGATACTTTAAAGCAAGATATAAATACCTTTTTATTGATGAATTTCAAGATTCAGGACTAGAACAATATTATCTATTTCTTCGTATTTCAGAAATAGGCATAGTTAGTTGGGCCATTGGGGATGTGAACCAATCTATTTATCGATTTGCTGAGAAAAGCTCAAAGTATTTAGCTAAATTAATGCAAATTAAACAATTCGAATATCTTCCGATGACTAAAAACCATCGATGTCATCCTTCCATTGATTATTACAGTAAAAAACTTCTTAATCCAGATATGAAAAATAATGAACACGTAGTAAAAGACATAAGAGTTTTCGAAGCATATATTGAAGGAAACGAAAAAGACATTGGTTCTTGGCTTGATAATGAATTAGAAAAGATAAAGCAATCTTTCAATGTCTTATCTAATTCGAAAATCGGAGTCCTTGCTAGGTATGATAGAACTCTTAATTTTTTTGTTGAAGGACTAAGAACACCTTATAAGTTACATGTAAAAACCAATCTGGATGACGACCAATCATTTTTAGGAGCATTGTTTAGAAAACTATTAGCTTTTGCTTTTGACCATAATAAAACTGCTTACAGTTTTATAGATGAATATTTTGATAGAGAATCACCGAAAGATCAATTTAAAATTAATAGAGTTAAAGAATTACTAGCTAGTTTAAGGGGACATTGTGATGCGTTCCTTAATAAAAAAGGGAATTTATTAGAATCGATTACTGAAATATTTTCAGACATTGCCTTAATTATTTACCCTAATATCAACAGTAGTAGATCTATAAGCAATTTGAAATTAGTATTAGCTGACGAAAAACAATTAATGGTGTATAAACCAGCCGAGCCTAATCAGATTCAATTAATGACTTTACATAAATCTAAGGGCTTGGAGTTCGATATTGTTATCCATGTAGATTTATACCAATATGTTATTCCGGGATATAATTGGATTGTATATGAAGATAGAGAAGAATTTATTGATTCGATGAATCTACATTACGTTGGAATTACACGAGCAAGAGAAGCAGTAATTTTTGCAATTAGTTCTGAAAGGTATCACTCTAGCAGTAAGGAGTTTAGACGGGCAGAAAGGTCGGAACTCCTAGATGGTGATATTGAGAACTACAGATTAGAATGGTCATGAAACGATAAACCTTTAATGAATAAAGTAACTGTTTGATACCATGGAAATCACAAGATTGACTTAAACACAGAACTAACAGAGTAAATTTTGATCGAGTTGTTTATTTTCCAATTGGGGTATGTGAAATTTTTTGTGTAAATGGCTTTTCCCTAAAAACTTTGGGAATACTTTTGAATAGCTCTTCCCTATCAACAGGATAAGGCGATGCTGGAGAGCAACCTGAGCGGTTGATAAGGTCTGCTGAGGAAAATTGGTTGGAGAGAAGTCTCCAGCCATTTTTACTTTCCTCAGGAGAACAAAAGCGATAAACTCCGGGGGGTTGGGGGCAGAGCCCCCAATTTTATATGATTAGGTCTATGGGACAACGTTCTTCAAACAGGATGGCAAATTGAGAAATACATCTGTTCCAATC
>NZ_JAECVR010000033.1 GCF_016055185.1 Paenactinomyces guangxiensis | reverse complement strand
TCTGACAACTTTTAAGATACAGGAAAGGGGTCTTCAGGTGGTCAACTTTTTTTTGAGCGTTGTACCACTAAGTGGTCAATAATTAGATTAGCATTTACATCCATATTCTCCATCATCATTGTCTACATCAAAATAAGGATCTGGATAGTTTGTATACCAAAAACCATTGTAACTCATAGGAGGAACACCGCCACTACCACCAGTACCAACATCTATTACATCAAGACCGTGACGATAGTTATGGCTGTAGTAATTTCCTTGAATTGAACTAATGTTGTTTGAATTGTAAGACACGTTCTCAACTTGTACTTTGACTCTATCTGTACTACCTAAATCATGGTAAGAATATACAGAACCCTGCCAAGGTCCAAACGCTGGGTCGGTTCGCCCACTCCATTGATCTGAATAAATCTTGTCCCAAGCAAAAGCATTTCCTACGAACAAAAGACTTAGTATCAACGATAATGCAAATACTTTAATGAATTTTGAGAACATTTTTCCACCCCTGTTAAACGAAATTAAATTAATTTTAATACACATATGATTTCGTGTTAATTGCGGATAATCCTTCTATTCTAATCTAAGGGGTGAAAATATTATTTTTTTTAATTAATTATGATGGTTTATCAGTTTTTTGAATCCTGATTTCAAAAGAACTCCACCTACAATCAAGGAGATAACCCCGACCCCTAAAAAACCTATAACGTAATTAAGAATAAAGCCTTCGGGAACCCCCTTCTTTATCTCTAAACCATAAAAATCTATATCTATTCCAACATGATGAGGGGTAGTTAGAAGGTCAAAAATCTTGAAGATACATAATACTCCTAGTACTAAAATACAAATTCCGAATAATCCCAAAACAACTTTTTTCATAATAATACCTCCAACCATAGTTTTCTTAAGTTCTTTGCCGATCTCTTTAGGATTACCGAAATCGGCAAAGGCACATTGCATTGCTTCATCCAAAGAATAACCTTGATCAAGATATTCCTGGAGAAGCATTTCCAAATGAATTTCAAGTTCCTCTGATAATTCTTTTTTCATCTTATCATTACAATCGATATCTTTTATCATTCGATCAATGTAAGACTGAAAATGACTCATGAAAATGCCTCCCGAGATACTTTCGTAATGAGGCTGTTTAGGATATGCCAATTTTCCAGTTTCTTTTTGAGAATTTTTTCTCCTTCTTCCGTAATTGCATAGTACCTTCTCCTTTTACCTGTTTCTGTGTCTTCCCAGTAGGATTTTAAGTAACCCTTTGCTTCTAAACGTTTTAATGCAGGATAAAGGGTACCTTCGCCCATATTGTATAGATCGTCACTTTCCTTTTTGATGCTTTTGGCGATTTCATATCCATACATACTCCTTTTTGATAAAAGAGAAAGGATAAGAATATCAATAGATCCTTTCATGATTTCTTTATCCATTACCCAAACCCCACTTTAATAAGTTGTATTACTATATATATTTTAATACGCAATGCATCGTAATACAATATAAAATAAGAAAAAAATTCGAATCCTTCTTTGTCATATGAGTTAATATAACCATATTATAGGATTTACTTGAACTGATGAAACATAAGATCAATTATGTTTACTTAATGGGTTGAAAATAGCCGAAAAATACACATATAATGAAACATAATTTACAAGAAGGGGTTTGTTTATGAATGAAACATAATTTATATGAACAAGTAGGTGTCGATGAGTTCCAACATTATCTCGAAATAAATGGAAAATCTAAAAACACCATCTCTGTCTATCTCTTAGCTATCAAAAAATATATGGACTGGTTTTTTGAGCGATACAACAAACTCCCTCAACAATTATTTACTGAAAACATTGCTGACTACAAAGACTACATGAATCAACAAAAAATGAGCGCAAGCACATTCAATGCTCGAATGGCTGGATTGCGCTCTTGGAACGAGTTTTTGATTACCAAAGGAATCCAAAAGGAAATCGTGATCCATAAAAGTGATAAAAAGAAGGTTCAAAAGGCTTATGCTTCTCCAGCCGTACATACGGAACAAGAGATTCAGCAATTTATTCAAGTAGTATTAGAAGGGGGGAGTAAAAGGGATTATGCTCTTGTGAATCTTCTGGCTTATACCGGGTTGCGGGTCAGCGAGGCATTAAATCTCACCATGGATGATATGCATTTGGATGCAAGAGAGCTGATTGTAAAAGAGGGAAAGGGAAATAAATCCCGCACTGTTTTTCTTTCTGATCGTGTGGTCCGGGTAATCCGAGAGTATCTCAAGCAGGAACGCCATCAGTATCGTCTTTCGGAAGTAAGCCCATTTCTTTTTTTAAGTAACCGAAACAGAAGGCTTTCCCGTATTACCGTTTTTAAATCCTTTGCGAATTATAGTAAAGAAGCAGAAATCCATCATGCGATTACTCCGCATGATCTGCGACATTTCTTTTGTTCAAATGCTTTGGAAAAGGGATTAAATGTACATGAAGTAGCTGCTATTGCAGGGCACAGCAATATCCATACCACATTACTATACACAAATCCTAGTAGAAAAACGATATTAGAAAAGTTGAATCAGCTTTAATAAAGTATAGGTACTTTATGGGTTAGAACCATTTGCTATTTAATCTACATTTAATGGAATCTACTTTGCGGTCTATGACAGCAACCCTGTCACTGGGCCAAAAAGGCAGGTTTTTTATTTCAATCATTGCAGTTATCATTAAAGAATGGAGATGTAGATGTATGCATAGTAAACGCTCATATTGAGGCGTTTCATCGGTTGTTGCAAGATGAATGTTTGTATCGGTATGATTTTCAATCCTATGGGGGAGGCTTACCAAGCTGTGGTTGAGGATTCACTCAAGTCTACGGGATCTATCTCCAAGTGAATTTTATTTACAGAGCCAAAAACAACCCCGTTTCCTATTCATGTTTTCATGTTGTTCGGGTTTGATAGAAATGATATGAAATAACTCACTTAAGAGACTATGAGGGGTTAATCCGGAGTTAGGCATAAGAGGAGGATTACATGGAAAAAATAGGGTTGTTTTCCTGCTGGATCTTTGTTCTTTTAGGAGTAGGATTGGGTTTGAAATTAGCTTCATTAAATCAACCGATTTTAATGATTATGGTTCCTTTCATCTTTTTTATTTTGGCAGCTACCCTTTGTATTATGGGGCAAGGTATAGGATCCGTCATTGTATGGATTTCAGTTTTAGGAATACTAGGTTCCATCATCAATATTCTTTCATCTATACTTGTGTATGGATTAACGGAAGGTTTGGATATCTTTGACCATAAAGAATATTGGTGGGCTTCACTGATTCCTTCTAACAAATTGGTCGGATTTTTAGCAAATACAATCGGATTTATGTCTTTTATCACCATATTTCTTTTGTTACCTTTTCGGTCAAAACGGAATCTAAAGTTCTTAGGAACATGGTTTCTGCTTTTGGCCTTGGTCTGTTGTGTTACGAGTCCTTTATTTTATTTGTTTTCCATCTTGTTGTTCATTATTACAGGGATTTTATGTATAAGAAAACCGAGGTCTCTCTAAGAGCCTCGGTATAAATGGGATTCTGTTTGAGTGTATATATAATGGAACCATTGGAGGAAGGGAACTACCATTGCCACCATTCGATGGCTGCGCCTGAAGAACCGAATCGGAGCGGCATGTCTTTTCGTTCGTGTTTTGATTCAGGAGAAGTGTTGGGCCAGACTGGCAACTGATGAAAGTGTGACCTGGTGATTCCCAAGTACCGGCTTGTCATCGATTGTGACAGCAACAGTGGCATTCGAGTCCTGAGCAGAAGAAACGCGACAGAACCAAAGACCGAATCTTGCGGCAAAAATACGGTTGGAACGTAAAGAGGTTTCAGGCGAAGCAGATCAACCAAAAGCTGGACGGGTGTGTACAGCACGGAAACCATGAGAGTGTGTGGCGTGATATTCAAGGGATCAAGCGTTTCATCGCTGCAAACTAGGTTCAAGCAGTTTAGCCTTCACCATGCCGTATGGGTCTTGCAAGACCATGTCATACACATCTTCTGACATTTCTTGCTTTAGTAACATGCTATTGTCCCCTTTGGTTTTCACCGCCATGGTGAATTACTTAACCCAGAAGCAATCTTCAGAGCTTCTTTTTCCTTTGGAAGAAATCTAGTGCCCAATCCAGTAACCTCGTTCTGCTTTTTCGGTCACGTGGGCGGTCGGACTGGTTTTCCGTCTCCGCTCCAATGCAGTGGCAAGTCGACTACGCCGGAAAACCAGTCCTCCCTTTTCAGGAAAGTAATCAACGTTTCTAGAAGGGGCACTAGCGCCGAGTGATGTGGCGCACAAATTTGCGTTTTTCTATTGGGGACTCCCTTATAAGAACGTGAGGTCCTGTATATACTGAAAATGAATGAGAGAACTCCCGCTGATTAGCTTGCAACCAGTCAGAGATAATAAAAGGCACCGACTCAAAAATCTGGGCCTTTCACTCTTATTTGAAATTGTACTTTTCCGCCCATTTCTTGAACTTTTCCTTTACAGCAAGCCGTTCATGGTCAAACAGGCCGTTTTTCATCCGTTGCATAAGTTGTTTGCGGGTGATTGCTCCTTCTCTGTACAGTTTGTTTAATTCCCTTCGCACTTCTTCTGGTACTTTTTCAAACTCACCCATAGGTGGAAACCTCCCTGATCTTGGTGTCCATATAGATTAAAGGATATAATAAGCTCGCGAACAACATCACACGCTCAATTTCTATTTTTTCATATGCGTCAACCGGTTTTCCCGTTATAGACAAAACCCCAATCCGGGTTGATTTATCAGTCCCTGCTTTTAAAGGAACACAGAGAATGGTTCGGTAATACTTATTGGATTGCTCTTTGCGATGATATTCATATTGCGGATCTTCAACATCCGGAACATAATACAGTTCATTTGTCTGCCATGCCCGCCCTGCCGCACTCCCTTCAATGGGAGGATGATAATCCTTTACTCTGTGTGAGTGGCCGCTGGAATGAGCATAGTGCATTAAAACATCATCTCTTTCAGGGTGTTTGATATGAATCACTACCCGTGGATTTTTTTCTCTAAACCCTTTAATCGTATTGATCAAATAATCGAGCAAGTTAATATAAATATCCCCGCGATTGCGTTTGAAATTTCCTTCATTTGCCAGTGCAGCAGCAACCTCTTCAACCGTATACATAATCTGTGACGTCGCATATGTTTCATCATCATATTTACTGTCTAACTCTTCATATAATCCCTTCAGTGCCTCCATCTCATGAATCGTATCCATCAGTTCCTGGTTTTTTTCGTCGATCTCCGCTTCCTTTTCCTTTAATATTTCAAGCAGGTCTTGAATTTCGGTCTCCAGTTGAACCAGTTTTCGATCCACTTCTTCTTTATCTTTACGGATGGAGTCCAATTGAATCTGTGTGATCTGGCTATTATCGTCGGTTGACCTTCCCAACCAGTCACTCTGCCCTGTGGCATAGCGATAAAAATGGACAATAAAAGTGGCCACCAGTCCGATAGCAACAAAATAGCCTAAAAACTCAAGAAACCAACCCGTATTTTTATCAACAGTCTCGGCTATTTTTAACAGATCCTCGATACTCATTCTCTCCCTCCTTACTGACATGGATGAAAAACTGGAGAATCAATTGATATTTATTCAATATTTTATATCTTTAGTCTAATCCCCTCCTATTTTTTAAAAAGATTTTTTTGACAGTGACAGATTCGCATAAAAAAACGGCCAGGCTTTCCAACCTGCCGTATGTAAAGAACAAATGATTTTAGCCTGCCAGAGGAAAGGATGCGGGAATCACTTTGGGATAATGAGAAGGATAACGGGTCTGCCTGAGATAAAGATAAACTTTCTCCAAAAATGCTTCCTCGTAACCGGAACGTGTCTGGATCTCCGGCCAGCCCTTCTCAATAATCTCTCCCGCCAACTTCTGACGGACATGACTGCTTAAATCTTCTCTACGCAGAAGGAAAGATTCTAACACTAAATAGAGCTCTCCGGAAGCTGGAGAAAGGCGGACAAAGATCTCCTTTTCCTCTTCTCTCAGGTGAAGAGTGGCGTATTGAAAGACCAGTTCCTCTTGCTTCTCTTTTTTTTCAGCGATTACTAAGGTTCCCGCGACAAGATCACCTAATCGTTTCTCCTGTCGATGAATAAAGATTACAATCATTCCCAGGAGGTATAATCCCGGTAGTAAATCAGCTAATTGCAATAGATTGCGCAAAAAAACGGAGAAGAAACTCGGGTTTTTTCCGTTATCCTGAATGACACGCAGACCCATGACTCGCTTGCCAATGGTTTGTCCTTTCATCCAGTATTCTGTAAAGACGAAATAGGCAAGAGGTATTGCTGATGCCAGAAAAATCAGTATCGCCGTAACGACCGAAGAAATTTGCCCTTGAGTGGTTTCAGCAATACTAGCGATCATCATACCTATGATTCCCAGGGGGAATATCGCAATGCCGATACAGAAAAAATCGATCAGCTTTGCCAGCGCACGCGTTCCGATTCCGGCCGTTGTAAATGGGATTTGAATATGTTCAGGGGTATGGATTGTCACTATATTTTTCATTATTACCTCCTTTATCCCACGATTTCATTATACTATATCCCTGATTCTCCTCTGAAACAAAAAAATCATCTTACCGCCCTTCTTGCGAGACAACCTTGTGGCAGAAAAAGAGGAGCATGGTACACTAAGAAAGGAGGTGAAACGAGTGCCGACTACTTTAGAATCAACAAAAAACTTAGGAAACTTTGTTCAAACCAATCAATCGACATGGTCACGTTTAGAGTACCTCTTGGAACAACTTTCATATGGTTCCTTACATAAGGGAGAATTGGATGAGTTAGGTGAGGTTTATCGGAAAGCATCCTCTCATTTAGCTTATGCACAAACCTATTTCCCTGGGCATGAAACGACAGAATATTTGAATCGCCTTGTCATTCGTGCACATAATCATCTCTATGGAACAGTGAAAAAGGGGTACTGGCGACAAATTCTGCGCTTTTTTATGTTTGAGTTCCCCTATTTGTTTTACCAACGCTCTCAGTTTTTCTTTGTGGCAGGCTTTCTGCTGTTCGCAGGTTTTCTGTTGGCATTTTTGCTCACTTACTTTAACGAAGACTATGCCCCCTATTTTTTACCGCCGGAGGTGGCCACACATGTTGATCCTGATCAAATTGGGCAACAACAGTGGAACCACGCAATCGTCTCGAGTGAAATCATGGTCAACAACATTCAAGTGGCATTTATGTGTTTTGCCTGGGGAATCCTCTTCGGAATCGGAACCGTGTGGAGCCTTTTTATGAATGGTATGTTAATAGGCGCCTTGGCCGCCCTCTATCACCGGGCAGATGGCGGGTATCCATTTTGGGCATTTATTTGGCCCCATGGAGTGATTGAATTAACAGCCATTTTTATCGCAGGAGCCGCGGGTCTGTCACTTGCTTACCGCTTCTTTGTACCGGGAGAGATGACTAGACGTCATTCCCTGATCAAGGAGGGAATTGTAACCATTAAACTCATGCTGGGTGTGATTCCAATGTTTATGATCGCCGGAGTCATTGAAGGATATATCACACCAGCCCCCTGGCCACATTGGACCAAATACCTTGTGGCTTTAATTACTTTGCTCCTTCTCTTACTTTATTTTGGCTGGCCATTTTTTAAATATGGAATCAGCCAATCAACTGCTTCGAAGTCTCCTGGGAGAGAACAAGACGCTCATCTTGTTTGATTTCAAGCTCAATAAAGGCTTAGGGAAGCGGGTGGATTTTTCCAAGAGGATAATCGGCCCGCTTCACTGCCAGCCGAGATATTTTGATCAATTTTTGACAAAAAGAAGGTGAAAAGGATGTCACACCCTTTTCAGCAATTAACGATTCAATTGGAAAAATGGAAAAAGCAGTTGCCAGGTAAATGGGGTATCTGGGTTGAAGATTTGAAAACAAGAGAAACCTGGGAATATAATTGCGACCACCCCTTCTTTTCAGCCAGTGTGATTAAAGTTCCAATCATGGTTGCCGTTTACCGTGAAGCTTGGAGAGATCGATTTGCCTTGAGTGATGAGATTACTCTCCCGCAGGAAGCACAAGTAGGGGGCTCAGGCGTCCTTCAACACCTGTCCCCCGGGATGAAAATAACGATCCAAGACCTGACCACCCTGATGATTATACAAAGTGACAATACTGCGACCAACCTGCTAATCGATTTGGTCGGAAAAGAAGTGATTAATGAAGTCATGAAAGAGCTTGGCATGACGAAAAGCGTCTTCTACAATCCATTAATGATTGTACCTGTTGAGCGGGAAGGTGTGAACACAATCACAGCCGCTGATATCGCCAGTTGCTACCGCAAACTTGCTCAAGGGGAAGCTGTCTCTTATCACAGCAGTTTGCAGATGATTCAGACCCTTAAAAAACAACAGATTCGTGATTGTTTTCCCTCGCTTCTTCCTCAAAAGGATAATCATCTGGTGGGAACCATACCAAATTGGGAATTGGCCCACAAAACCGGGATGGTTACACGTGTCCTTCACGATTCAGGAATTCTTTATACAGGCCCGCACGCATTAGTCATCGTAGCTCTCAGCGAAGATTGTTCATACGAAATTGCGAAACAAAATCTGGGTCAACTTGCCTTTCAAGTATACAGGGCTTACCAAAAGCAATAGTATCATTTAAAGCTGATATTGTACTCTTTCACTGGACAATATCAGCTTTTTTCTGGAAGATGCCGGAATCCTTCCAGAAAAATCCGGTAACCATTGGAAGCTCCATCAATGGTATCGAAAAAATCAAAGCGAATCGGTCGCTGCGGGGTCATGCCTGACTTATTAAAGCCAATGAGCACATCTCGAATTACTGCACAATCTGCTCCATTATGAACATGCAACCCGCATTCCTGGGAGGTGAACCGGGACAGCCATCCGCAATTTTGGATCTGAACATGATCCACTTTGACATTGGCACCGGTCACATATAACCCTTCCGGGAATCCTTCGATATAGCTGTCCCGGATGGTGAATCCTTTGCGCAGCAAGAGACCGATATAGCCTTGACCTGTTTGAATGACAGTCTGGTCGGCTTCAGTATCAGATCCGGCGGAGAGAAAGTCCTTATTGATAAGACGGAAGCCACGGAAATGAACATCCTCCGAAGATGAATGGGTGGTGTTGCGGTTGTACCTCGAGTAATTTAAAGTCACATTCTCGATCAAGACCTGTTTGACCGCCTTGCTGCTGAAGAATCCCCGGCATTCGGTAAAGTGAATATCCCGGAAGATCATGTCAACACCTCCTTCGTACATCAGGAAGTGTCCTGCGGAGGATTTCACCTTCTCCACCACATGCCCCTGCCCGGAGATGGACAGACCTTTGTCGACAGAAACATTTCGGTAATGGAAATTCATCGTAGCCCCGTGACAGTCGAGAGAGTGTGTCTCCGTGCCGTTCGGGTTGTTGACCGTCTCCGAGATAAAGATTCCATCAGCATAAACATTGACTGGAACCGCAATCCCCGAGTTGCCACCGGCGATCCCGTGACGATTCTTCTTTGAGCGGATATTGGCCAGGTGAACATTTTTCGCTCCATCTGCAACCAAAACCCCATAGAGATAACCATCTTCAGCACTGAAACCGACAGATTCAAAATCTTCCACGGTCACGTCGATACTTCGATCAATTTTAACCCCCGCATAGTTGGTATTGACCGACTTCACTTCCCGAACGACCGCCCCGTCACAGAACTGGATGAGAACCCCGACATTTCCTGCGATGTCAGTTCCCGATTTGGTAACTCCATCCCGTGTAATGGTCAGTTTTTCAATCACAACATTTCGGGTAGGAGTGAAGGCATCGATTCCCTTTGTGTCCGAATGGGGAAAGTCCATGTGTGGACTCTCCTCAAAATATAGAGTAGTGGCACTGGCATCTTGTAAACGGAAGAGTTCCCCGTTGGTGTAGTAACCCCGTATGGCTGTCCCGCCGTCCCACTCTTCCGTAAACCGCTTGGCAGACTTATATACCACACAATCACCAGTAGCAAGGGTGTTATTAACCTGATCAACCGTATACCCAGGGAGAAAATCATTTTGCTGGGTTAGAGCGATTATCGTTTTATCGGGAGTTTTGATTCCCACCGTGTTACTATTGCCTTTCAGATTAAGTACAGTCAAATCCATACCGTCTCCCCGGAGAGTGATATAGTCTTGGACAACGAGAGATGCGGAGATATTGTATGTCCCGTTAGGAACATAAACCACACCGCCGCCGAAAGCAGCTGCATCATTCAGTGCTTGCTGAATGGCTGCCGTATCATCAGTCACACCATCACCTTTGGCATCATAAGGGGATTGGGTTACATCGATCATGACAATGCCTCCTTGCGGAAGAAAAATTGGACAGGCACGGCCCTCCCGACTTTTTTTGCCAGATTGTTGATCCATTTTTACAGCTCATTATTTGAGTATTTTTTACTGTGGGTTCATAGCAGGAAGGAATAATATATGAAGGAAACTTTGGTATCATGGCAACGCAATGACATTCCAACTTAGGTCATTCTGTTTAGCCGATTCAGTAAACAGATACATCATGATAGTCGGATACCACTTCGCTGTTTGGTAAGCACCCTGGCTTGATCAGCGTCATTTTTGTTCAGTATATTATTGATACAAGGGAATTAGAATAAAGGAAAAATACGTAAACCGTTGCAATATCGACGCCAGAGGAAACGAGTTCCCGACCATAAGTATGGGCGCAACATGTGTGGAAGAATATCCAGTTTTTCAAAGATCCTTTGGACAGATCGAATAGAAATACGCTGTTTATAATTGGAGAGGAACAACGCAGGATCGTTATCCTTGTATAGGCAATGGCAATCGAACGAAGATTGCCGGATCGCTCCAGATCACGAAAGAGCCGGTTTCGATCCGTTACCGTTAAGCCTCTCCTTTTCCTGTATTTTTTCACCTATCATAACCCAAAAGTGACGCAGAAGACATGTTCTGCGTCACTACTTAGTAGATGGAGATTCAACAGATGTCGATATAAACTCATATAATTGCAATCCAAGTTTACGACTACGGGTAGCTATAGAAATCGATCTTTTTCTTCCGAAATTAGTAATAGGCAGAGCGAACAGCTGGAGATGACCGATATTTTTAGCCATCAATTCGGGGATAATCGTGATTCCCATTCCAGCCGCTACTGCTCCAAGGATAAAGTCGCCAAAAGCTACCTTGCTGATGATGTTAGGCTTGTGGCTCAGCGATTCCATTTGTTCGATGATATGCTTCCTTGTATCGCAAGGGGCTTGATGAACGATTAGTGGTTCTTCGCAGAGTTCGGCAAGCTCAACAGTTTTTCGTGAATGGAAACGATGATGTAAAGGAAACACCGCATAGTAAGACTCCGTAAACAATTCACAACTCCACAAAGACTCCCCAACATACGATGTATCAACAAAGACTGCATCAAGTCTTCCTTCCTGTAATGATTGTATTAGTTCCCACGAAGTGTTTTGAATCATTAATGTCATTGGTCGGTCTAAAAGCCGAATTCCCTTGATCCTTTCACAAACGGGACAAGCGGTTAGCGTCTTCACACTTTGTTATGCACTGGCAGCTCCAATTTTTGCAACATTGTTGGCTGGAAAACCAATGCGCCGGATTTTAGTACTGGCACTCGCTGTATTCTCAGTAGGCAATGGAGCTAGTGCACTAGCCTCGAGTTTTTCCTTGCTGCTTATGGCACGTGCAGTTGCAGGAATCGGAGCAGGGCTTTATTCCCCGCTGGCTGCTGCAGCTGCCTCATCCCTCGTTTCCGAACAGAAACGCGGCCGTGCCCTTGGTATGACGCTAGGCGGCATGAGCATGGGTACAGTCGTAGGGGTTCCACTTGGATTGGTCATTGCTGAGCATCTGAGTTGGCAAGGGACTCTCTGGTTAATCACTGCACTTGGTCTGATCGCCATGATTGGGATTGTTATCTGGTTCCCAAACTTTCCGGCTTCGGCGCCGCCATCACTGCGTCAACGTGTTGCAATGCTGACCAATGGACGGGTTTCAGCAACCATTGGTATCACTCTTATGACCAGCGTTGCGAGCTTGGGTCTCTATACTTATATCGCATCCATCTTGCATAACCTGGCAGACATTAATAACATTACGCCATATCTGTGGGCATGGGGGATTGGTGGTGTAATCGGTAGCTTTTCCATTGGTACTCTGATTGATCGAACGGGCCGACCCGGTTTGCTAATGGCCGGTATTCTAGCAATATTGGCTTTTGCCATCTTCAGCCTACCATTGGGACTGAAATATCCTATTCTAAGCTTCCTGCCTTTTGTTCTTTGGGGGGCGATGGGGTGGGCCTCACAAGCCCCACAACAACATGTATTACTTCACTTACAACCTAATCACGGAGCAGCTACTGTTGCCTTAAACAGTTCCGCTAATTATTTAGGTAGTGCGATAGGTTCCGCACTTGGGGGGATTGTTCTACTAGCTGGATTGGCACCTTCTCAACTTCCGTTTGCTACCGGTTGTCTTGTATTAGTGACCTTACTGGGTCAATTGTTGGTTGTCTTAAGAAAAAATAAGGAACAGTAAATTGAAGAATGAAAAAGACTATCTCGAAAAAAGAGGTAGTCTTTTTCATCGTTTCCCTTCGGAGAGTCCACAGCCACCCAAGTGCAAAACCTTTGATGACGCATACTTATTCCCTTTTTAACAAGGAGATCTCTTCCTTGGTCAATTCGCGATAGCTTCCTGGTTCAAGAGAGGAGTCCAGTTTCAGCGGCCCCATAGCAATTCGTTTCAGATATACCACTTGTTTACCGACTGCCTGGAACATCCGCTTCACCTGATGGAATTTCCCCTCGTAAATTGTCAATTCTATCTCTGATCTCGGACCGGATCTCCGGATCTTTAATTCACCCGGCATCGTATGGTAGCCGTCATCCAGTGTAACACCCTGCTGAAACTCTTTTACATCCTTCTCAGTGACGGTCCCCTGTATAATCGCGTAGTAGGTTTTTGGTACATGCTTTTTTGGGGATAAAAGCTGATGCGCCAATTTGCCATCATTTGTGAGTAGAAGTAATCCTTCAGTATCCTTATCCAATCTCCCCACCGGAAACGGCTGGAAAAGCGCATGCTCCGGCTGTAACAACTCAACTACCACCTTCGCCTGTTTGTCTTCAGTGGCTGACAACACTCCCTGCGGTTTATTCATCATCAGATAAACATGCTCACGATATTCGATTTGGCGGCCACTTACATGGATTGCATCACGCCCCGGATACACATGAGTTCCGGGATCATTAACTGCCTCTCCGTTCACAGATACGTGCCCGGCTTTAACCATTTTCTTTATCTCTTTCCGCGTACCTAATCCCATATGAGCCAGCACTTTATCTAAGCGCTGTTGTTTTCCCTCTGCCATATCTCCCTCATCCTTTTGTCATACACTGTTTCTCATATTGTTAGATAGTAAGCATAATTTATCAAGTTTTTTAAAAAACGGATCCTCCCGATTTCAATAGTGATGTCGTTCATGACATATCCTTATCTCCATCAAAAACCACCTTCCTAAATTGTTAGCATTTCAGGAAGGTGGTTTCTCTTTTTGCTACGATTACCTTTCTGCGCGGTTGCGGATCTCCAGATAAGAATAGATCACTGCGCTGGCCAGCTTTTCCGGCTCGACATCTAAAGCGACCACTTTTTTACCCCACTGCCGAAGTGTTTGTTGCCGTTCAGATTGCAATTGTTCAATGACTAACCGTTTATAGATTTCCTCTTCATTATGATAACTTTGCTCCCAGAGCTTCTTCATGCGCGGATCTTGCATGGAAACAGTCATCACCAGGTGTTTCTTTTTGGCCCGTCCGATCAGCGGTGACATTGTCTCAGAGAAAGCAAGGTTGGCTGCATCGGTAAACAGGGTGATCAGCGTTTTGTGTTTATGATGAGCTGAAATCATTTCCCAGATCTGTAGATAATCAGACTCCACATAACCTGGTTCCAAATCAAAGCATGCTTCGATGAGGTGTTGCAGATGATCCATCCCTCTCCCCAGCGGAACCCATCTTAAAATCTTGTTTGAAAATGCAAGAAAACTGACCCGATCCCCTCTTTGTAACGCAATGGCAGCAAAGCCTAATGCTGCTTCAAGAGATCTGTCCAGTTGAGATTGCCCCTCGTTTTGGACTCCCATCATCCGTCCGCAATCTAGTAAAATTGCCACCTGTTGGCCAACTTCAGGTTGGTACACGTTACTGACCAGCTTTCCTTGTCGGGCAGTTCCTGACCAGTTGATGTTGCGGGGATCGTCGTCAGGCAGGTATTCGCGTATATGGGAAAACTCCCTCCCGGCTCCAAAGGCGCGGGCAATCGGCGTACCATCACTCATTGACTGGCGCCTGTAAAAGCCTTGTCTCACCTTGCGAACTGATTCCAGGCGCGGATACACTTTCACTTCAGCCGGAGCGGGGATTGTTTGTTGCACCAAAAGAAGCTTTAACCTGCTTTCCACACGCAAATGAATGTCCCGAAACTGGTGCCTCCCCCGACGGTGTGGCTGAGCATGATACCTGACCGTTTTTTGGGTCTCATTTTTCCAGGCTAATTCAAAAGTATAATTATTCACCTGAAAACCGTGGGGATAATCATCCCGAACCCAGCTCCGAACCGATATAGGGAAAGAAGATTGAAGGAGAAGGATTACAGGGTTTTCTTCCCCTAATTCAAACAAGGACTCTGCTTGTCGTGTTGCTGTAAAGACAGGGAATTGCCGCAGGAGAAAACCATCAATCACCACCAGGCCGATGATCACACCATTACAAATACTGAAAAATAACCATCCCCAGCCCCACCAGGCCCCGACTGCGGTAACCAAAACACTTAAAAACAAGATAAAAATCAACTGTGAAGAGGGCAGGATCGACTTAGCGCGGAACCACGGTAGATTGAATGATTTCATCCAGGATGTCATCCGCCTTCCATCCCTCCAATTCGCCGTCGGGATGAAGGATGAGCCGGTGGCGCAGAGCTGGCTTAATCATCCCTTTAATATCATCAGGTGTAACAAATGTGCGTCCGCTCATGGCAGCTTCTGCTTTACTTAATGACAAGACACTCAGTCCGGCACGGGGACTGGCTCCCAATGCGATCTTCGGATGCTTGCGGGTAGCACGAATGATGCTGAGCAGATATTGAACCACGGAGGATTCAACAGTCACCTGTTCCAGTTCCGAGCGGAGATATAAGACATCCTCCATGTTGATCACCGGTTGTAAAGATTTCTCGCGGCGTTCACCCGGTTTATGAGTAGAGAACAACAGATTTTCATTTTCTTCATCGGGATAATCAACAATCAGTTTTACCGCAAAGCGGTCAAGTTGAGCTTCCGGCAAAACATAGGTTCCCTCATATTCAACCGGGTTCTGTGTAGCAACGACAAAAAACAAGGGCGGCAGGGTAAATGTTTCGCCGTCAACCGTTACCTGTTTTTCCTCCATCGCTTCCAGTAAAGCAGCCTGAGTTTTAGGTGGAGTACGGTTGATTTCATCTGCCAGTAAAACATTTGTAAAAATGGGTCCCTTACGAAAAGAAAAACGCCCGGACTGTAAGTCAAATACTTTGGTTCCTGTTACATCGGAAGGCATTAAGTCAGGCGTAAACTGCACTCTTGAACACTGGCAATCAATCACTTGGGCCAAAGAGCGGACCATCAACGTTTTCCCCAGCCCGGGAACACCTTCCAATAAGACATGCCCGCCTGTTAACAAACTGGCCCATAATAAGCGAAGATTTTCCTGTTGTCCAATAATTGATTGATCCATTGTCTGGATCACATGATTTGTTACACTTTGGATGCGGCTGAGATTTGCGGTCGGGCTTTCCACTGTTCCAGCTCCCTTCTTAGTTGTGCAATTGTGACACTCCATTCAACAAAAACAGCGTGAGAGATTCGTTTTTTCGAAAAGACAACCTGAGCGATGATTTTGCTTAAATTTTGATAGGTTTGTCGGTATTCATTCCCCATAAACTGCTCAATGTGCTGTAAGAGTGACTCCTCGGAGATATCTTTTGGCAAATGAAATGTCTGTAAAATATGTTCCCGCAACCCGTTATGCTGACTGAGCAATGTTTCTTTCCGAATTCCTGAGCGATGATACCATCTTGCCATGGCTTCTACATACTCTAGCCCATCCCTCGTTTCTTTCACGCTTTCAAAACGCGGAGCAGCAAATCTTTTTCCTTTGGCGTACAGCCAGAAAACGATAAAAATCACAAGCTGAAGCAGAATAAACCAGCCATCGCTGTTTAGCAAAGAAAAGAAAGATGGTGATATCTCAGGGAGCTCAGGCTCCGCAGATTCTTGCTGAGAACTTGAGTTGGGCGAACTGGACGGAGGGTTAATCGGCTTTGCAGACCATGAATGAATCGTCTCATCAAACCAGATTTTTCCCGGCCGGTTTTCCACAAAAGCAAGCGGTAACGCAAGATGGTCGGCCTTATCAATTCTGAGGTTTGTCACAAGTGACACATCCGGGATATATATAATGCTCCCGTTACCGACCTTCCGCTTGACAACTAATGTATGATTTTCCTCGTCTAAAAGGATTTTCTTGTCTTTATTGCTTGACACCGCGCACTCTTGACTGGGCCAATCCAGTTCCTTAATCTCCTTTAACCAGGGATCATCCACAACAGCCCGAACCCTTCTGGGCTCCGCAGATGTATAACATGGCACTCCGTTAAATTGAAACGCTTTTACCCATTTTGAATCAATCGAAGCCCACAGTACCAGTTGATTCCCTTTTTCAATCCATTTTGTCAAAGATTGCAAATCAGAGGGTGATGGAGATTCACTCGGAGAAATCACGATTAACGTATCCTGCTTTTCTGAAGGCAGCTGTTCATACTCAGATTCCCACAACCCTACTTTCTTCCCCCTTTTTTCAAAGAGGAGGTAAAGGGCTTTAACTCCCAGCTCTTTTGGGTTTTGGGCCGAATATGGCTTTTTGCTTGGAAAGGAGACCCATTTGGATAGGGAAATAGCGATGAGTCCGCATACAATCACTACACCAACAACGATGAGCCAAACCTTACCTCTTCTCATCCTGTCCCCCCTTTTCCACAAACTCCATAATCTTTCTTTGGTAGAGGGTAAATTCGTTTTCTGTGGCATGCTTTTCTCCGTACCAGATCTCGTCAAATTGATTTGTTAATTGACCAAACGGCTTAGCGTTGGCGGGCCATCTCTCTCTAACCTCCTGTTGATATTCGCCGTTGGTCTTGTCAATTTGCAAGAAAATCTTCTTCTGTTTGGATGTAAACTCCAGCAAGTAGTGAAACAGCGCACGGATTGCAAAACGATATTCCCCTTGCTGCGCCAGCGTTTTCGCTTGATCCAGCCAATGTGGCTGTTCCTGGGGCTTTTTTTTCCTCTTCACGGAATTTTTAAGAGACCGCTGAATCCACCAGTTTCTAATCACCCAGATCAAAATCACAGCAACAAAAACACCAAGAAATATGTATAAAGCGAATAGTACTTCCTGAGGGAACTCCCCATTCCATTGAGAAAAAAAGGAAGTTTGTTTTGGTGTCCCCGGCTGCAAACTGATATCAGGAGCTTCAACATTTTTTGAATTTCCCCCAAACTCTGGATCGGACAAAATCTCTGTTAATTGCCTGCGTGCCTCTTGAATATCTGCTCCGATTGGATTCACCTCCGATCAGTCGAAACCTGTTGCAATTGATATTGGAGATCATATGCCTCTTTACGTGCGCGCTGATTCCAGTAAAAAATGCCACAAAAGACCGGGTAGAGAAAAAGCAATAAAGGATCGATCAACAGCACACTCAGGATATAAATTCCATCCCAAATCCAACTGGTCTGATAAAACGAGACAGCCGTTGATAATTCTTTAATTCCAATCTGCACAAAGAGAAACGGGATCGTAATGGCACCTAAACAAACCAGTATCCCCAGAGTGGAACCAAACACACCTTTGGTCAATTCCCAACTTCTTGTTATCGCCCGCCAGATAGTGGGATTTTCTTCTACAATGACGGGCGTGACAAGAGATAGCCTAACATAGAAATACGAACCCGGAATTAAAAATACCAGCATACAGATACTAAAAGCCATCCATATGATTTCGTCCGGGTTTGTTGATCCGTTCTCCTGTGCCGACATGTAGAGCGGCAAGCCGATCAAAACAACGATGAGCGTGAAAAGAACTCCCCATAACAGACAGATCAGCCAATGAGCAGCCAGCACCTTCCAAAGATTGTTCCGAATAGAAACAAATAACTCTTTCCAGCCTGTCCGCTTTAACCGGGACAGGTAAACGCAGGCGCTTTGAATGAACGGAGGCAGAATGGCGAACCAAATGAACGTATCAATCAAAAGAATAATTAACTCCCGATCCGCCGGAATACTTGCAAATCTGTGCGTTTCTTGCAAATACCACCATTCAATCCACAAATTAAAGGGAAAACTGATCAGGAAACAAAAAGTCCATAATGACCAAAAATGGCGCCTGTAAATTCGCAATGTACCATCTAACAATTCACCAAATCCTAATGGCTGAAACTGTGAACTTTCATTCATTCCATCACCTCCTGTTGCCTTATTAAAACATAACAAGAACATTATAACTCAGTAAAAGGGATAAAAATGGTCAAATTCGTTAAAAAACTGGATGCCTTGGATGACATCCAGTAAGGATTTTATAATCTGTTCAAGATGGATTCATATGTAGAACGATCCAGGCGTTTCACTAACGCAACGGCAAATGCTTTTACTGCTTCAATATCTTCTTTGTCGGCGATCGCCGCATGAGAGTGGATATATCGCGCACAGATCCCGATTGTAGCAGAGGGAACACCGTTTCCCGAGACATGGACCCTGCCTGAATCGGTTCCTCCTTGAGAAACAAAGATTTGATAAGGAATATTTTCCGACTCCGCCGTATCCAATAAGAAATCCCTCATTCCCGGCATGGTGATCATGGAGCGATCATAGATACGGATAAGAACACCTTTTCCTATCTCACCAAACCCTTCACTTACTCCCGGAGTATCTCCAGCAGGACCGCAATCGACTGCGAAGCAGATATCCGGCTCAATCAAGTTAGCGGCAGTCGCGGCACCACGCAGCCCGACTTCTTCCTGCACAGTAGCCCCTGAGTAAACAATATTTTCATGCTGAACGCTCTGAAGATCCTTAAGCAATTCAATGGCGATTCCACAACCGAGGCGATTATCCCATGCCTTACTCATCAGGCGCTCACCGCCTTCCATCTCAACGATCGGGCAGTGAGGCACTGCAAAATCCCCCGGTTTAATCCCCCAGACACGAGCCTGTTCATCACTTTTGGCTCCTATATCGATAAACATCTGGGAGGGTTGTACCAGCTTTCCCTTTTTTTCATCGCTCAACAAGTGAGGAGGAATTGAGCCGATCACACCTGGAATTCTTTTCCCGGAACGAGTAATAACATCCACACGCTGGGCAAGCATTACTTGCGACCACCAACCGCCCAATGTTTGAAACTTGAGGAAGCCGCCGGAAGTGATCTGCGTTATCATAAAGGCAACTTCGTCCATATGGCCGGCTACCATTACCTTTGGTCCCGATTCATTTCCTTTTTTAACGCCGAAGATACTACCCAGGCGGTCTTGAACAATCTCGTCTGTATATTTAGACAGGTAAGAGCGCATCACCTTTCGCACTTCATATTCATACCCCGGTGCACCGGGAGTTTGTGTCAGCTTTTCAAACATGCTCCAATCGATCATATTGTTTCCTCCATCTCTCTCTGCTCGTCTGCTGCTATTTCTTGCTGTCTGTTCTTCCATTCACGATAACGGCGGTGTACCGTGGCACGTGATACGTTATAGCCAAAGCCTTTCAAGGTTGCAGCAATCTCTTCAAATGTTAGCTTTTTTTCCTTCAATGCAATGATCTGTTCCAACGGTACTTCTTTTTTCTCCCGGCCTCCCATCCCTTGGTTTTTAAGGTTTCGGGCGGGATTATACCCTTTTTCGCGAATGGCTCTCTGCATCCCCCAGCTGATCTTTTGATTCATCATCTTTCTCTGTAATTCTTCCACTTTGGCAATGATATGTAAAACGGTTGACTCCCCAGCATCTAATTCTAACTCTCCCCGATGCTGTTTGGAAAAGATTTGGCATGACAGGCGATACAGTTGGTGAATGATAGCTAACTTGGCCTCTCCGCGGCCCAATCGGGTATCATCCTGGATGAGTACTCCTTTTGCTTTCTCTTTTTTAATTGTATCAAATAAGCGAAAAAGTCCCTGGCGGTCCAGATCAAACCCGCTATGCTGTTCAGAGATGATTTCAACCACCTCAAAATTCAATTCACGTGCCCAGTCAATTAACTCTTTCTTTTGCCTCTCAAGGCTGCTTTCCTGCTCTTCTTTTTTAGTACTCACCCTTGTATAGATGATAACTTTCATCCTATCTTTTAACCCCCTCTCCGTTCTTGCATGGGATATAAGAATTAGGTAAAGTGTGAGAGAAGGAGTGGTTCAATTGATAGACAATCAGCTGATTGACAGAATAAACGAGTTAGCCAGAAAACAAAAAAGCGTTGGTTTAACTGAAGAAGAGAAACATGAGCAAGCCCGGCTCCGGCAAATTTATTTAAAAGCAATCCGGGGTCAGGTCAAGCAACAGCTTTCCCGAATCCGTTTTGTGGATCCATCATAGAGTGTTCCCCAACAGGTCGGATGCCGGCCATCTTGCCAGCAGGTTATTTCCCATACAATTAAACCCTAAATTATCTCAATTATAACGAACGGCTATTTATTGTACAAATGCTGCTGACTCTGTAGCTCCAGCAAAGCAACGAAGCATAACCCCGGACAGTTAGTTCCTGGGGCTTATTTCAGTCGCCTGAAAGGAAGCAAATAAGGGGGTTGTCCAAATTGAAATCCTGGTTGGGAGTGATCTATTTATCTGCTGCAGCCGCGATTTGGGGTGGAATGTATGTTGTAAGCAAGATCGTGCTGGACTATATCCCTCCCTGGGTACTGCTGGAATTAAGATTTATCATTGGCCTCGTGGTGCTCGGCATTTGGGCATGGTACCAAAAAGCGTGGCACATCGACAAAAAAGATTTATTTCTTTTAGCAATCATCGGGCTTGTGGGGTATACCGGTTCAATTGGGTTGCAATTTCTCGGCACCGATTTATCAGGAGCTTCATTAGGGTCTTTAATCACCTCTGCATCCCCTGCATTGATTTCTTTTTTTGCCTGGTGGCTGCTGCGTGAACGTTTAAATACTTGGAAAATCACATCCCTGATTGTAGCTACACTGGGTGTTGTTACAGTCATTGGCCTTCCTCAGCAGTCGATGGGCAGTGCTTCTTTTATGGGCAGTTGGATTCTGTTCGGCGCAGCTATCACATGGGCCTTGTATACCGTTTTAAGCCGGATTCAGACACAAAAGTATTCTTCGCTTACAGTAACTACATGGGCCAACAGTTTTGGTGTGCTGTTTACCCTTCCCATCGCCAGTTGGGAATATGTGCAGTCAGATGTTCAACTCCCAACCGACCCCTTGCTCTGGATGGGTGTTGGTTACATCGGAATCATTTCAACCGCCCTGGCTTTTTACTTCTGGAACAAAGGTTTTGAATATATGGAAGCTTCCACCGGATCCCTGTTTTTCTTTGTTCAACCCTTAGTCGGAAGTGTATTAGGATATTTTCTGTTAAATGAATCTTTAACCTGGAAATTTTTTGTCGGCGCCTTTCTTATTTGCATCGGGATCTACTTTTCGACATTGGATTCCCGGTTCGTTCAACCATTATCCGCTAAAAGCAAAACAAATGAAAGAGGATCCTGAATCAAAGCGGCTTATCTCATATTCTCATTTACTCTGTCTTCACTGAAACCGGAGTGACGAAAACCATGAAACAACACTCCCCTTCCCATCGTGGTTCTTTTTTGGAAGTATTAGGAGTTGCCACACGTCTGGGGTTAACCTCCTTCGGGGGCCAATCGCCCATTTGGGATATTTTCGGGATGAATATGTAAATCAAAAAAAATGGTTAGACGAAAAAACATATGCTGACCTTGTAGCCTTGTGTCAATTCCTTCCCGGACCAGCAAGCAGTCAAGTCGGTATTGCCATCGGGATGCTTCGTGCCGGAATCCCGGGTGCCATCGCTTCATGGATCGGATTTACCTTTCCTTCCGTTATCGCTCTTACCCTTTTCGCCTATTTCCTGCAAGACTGGAATGTCAAAGATTTAGACTGGTTACGGGGGTTACTGATAGTGGTCGTGGCCGTCGTAGCCCATGCCGTGTGGGGAATGGCACAAAATCTGGCACCTGATCGCACTCGGGCTACCATCGCTTTTTTGGCTGCCATTGCGGCAGTTTTCTGGCAAACATCCATGGCCCAGATCCTGATTATCGTTGCAGGTGGATTACTTGGACGATGGTTCTGTAAAGTGAAAGTATCCCACTCTCCACTTGTTCACATTTCGATAGGAAAGAGGGCCGCTGTCATTTCGTTAGGGCTTTTTTTCGTCCTTCTGGCAGCCTTTCCTCTTTTGAGACACATTTTTCATTTGCCATGGCTGGCTGTATTTGATAGCTTTTTCCGCACTGGGGCCCTGGTATATGGCGGAGGTCATGTAGTCCTCCCCCTCTTGCAAACGGAAGTAGTTCCCCCGGGATGGGTAACACCCGAACAATTTCTGGCTGGTTATGGAGCGGCTCAGGCAGTTCCCGGACCCCTGTTTACCTTTGCTGCCTTTTGGGGGCATTCACTCATGGCTGGTCCGGTGCATTAGTGGCCACAGTCGCAATTTTTCTCCCCTCATTCCTGCTGGTTGTCGGGACATTGCCATTTTGGAACCGGATTCGCTCTCAGGCCAAATTTCAAGCTGTTTTGCATGGAATCAATGCAGCCGTTGTCGGAATCCTGCTCGCTGCCCTGTATGATCCTGTTTGGACCAAAGCAATTCAAACACCTGCTGATTTTAGTTTAGCATTGGCTTCTTTTGCATTTCTGGCTATCTGGAGACTTCCCGCCTGGATTGTTGTTGTTTTCTCTGCTGTCGGTGGAGCGGTACTCTCTGCTTTTTTATAAGCAAAAGCGTGATAAAGTATGGTCAATAGATCGATAACCGATACTAAGATTAACGATAAATGTCATGTCAGGAGGAAATAGTATGCGGTTATCCCTTGAAGAAATGAATGTGCTTTCTGAGCAGTTGGAAAAACGGGAAGCACGTCTCCATCTTCTATATGATCAAAACCCGGCTCAACAGGAGGAGACTCTGCAAAGTTTGCACATTTTGAGCAGCCTGCAACGGAAGTTACGGGATTTGGAAGCAGATCTGTCGAATGAAGAGAAACAGGCGCTGGCAGCTATTTTAAAAGATGAGATGAATCATATTCACGGACATGGAACCGGGATCTATGAATCCATTCTTGCGAAAGTAACTGAATAAAAAGGTTCGTTTAAAGCAAAAGTGACTCACGATTATGGAGTCACTTTTTTCTAACTTCAAGCCTCAAGCAAAAATAGGCTTATTCCGTTACCGCCTTGAATTTCTCAACCTGCTCAGTGAAGACATACGGACAGGTGAGCATGTCCAATTGGTGAGCCAGACGGATCATCTCTACCTCCAGATCGAAACCCATCCCTTCTGCAATCCTTCCCTTCTGTAATCCTTCTGAAATCAAGTCAGCTAAAAGATAGATCAAATGTGGATCTGATTGTCCCTTTTGTATAGTTTCAACGTATCGATAAATTCTAAAGCGTACGTGATAAGTACAGGGATGCAAACTTCCTCCCAGATAATAAAAGAAATCCTGCCCTGATGATACACAGTATGATAGGAAAAAATAACAGATAACGTACTTTGTTTCAATACGCGGCCCCATCCGCCGGCAAAAGCGGAATGAAGACCACGAGATCAAGGAGGAAACGCCCATGATAGAAACAAATAAAACTGAACGCTATGCCAACATCATACCGATGGCTGAATTAAACACAAAAGCAAAACGTCTCAATCCTTTCCCGATCTACGATCAACTCCGCCAATCAACACCGGTCCGCTACGATGAAAACCGCAGTTGCTGGGACATATTTCGCTATGAAGATGTACATCGCATTCTGAAAGATCCGGCTACATTTTCCTCACGGCGTGGAATGGACATTAAAAGAAGGGAAACCATCTTGACTATGGATCCACCCCGCCACAACCAGATGAGGGGGGTGGTCAACAAAGCATTCACACCAAAGGTGATCAATGATCTGGCCCCCCATATCACCTCTATCACCAATGAATTGTTGAATACAGTAGAGGGACATGGCGAAATGGATATCGTATCCGACCTGGCCGTTCCGCTGCCTGTCATCGTCATTGCAGAGCTGCTTGGCGTTCCTCCGGAAGATCGCCAACTTTTTAAAGATTGGTCTGATATCCTTGTCAAGGGACCGGACGAAAATACTGAAGAGGCCTTTAACCAGGTCGTAGCTGAAAAAGAGCAGGCATCGGAAGAGTTGAGCGCTTACTTTGCACGAATTGTTGACCAGCGCCGCACCGAGCCAAAAGATGACCTGATTTCGCAGCTTCTGTCAGCCGAGATTGAAGGACAGAAGTTGAACGATGAAGAAGTGATTGCTTTTTCCGTTCTCCTTTTAGCAGCCGGAAATGAAACGACGACCAATCTCATTACAAACACAATCCGCCGCTTGACAGAAGATCAGGCCTTACAACAGCAGCTAAAAGGAAACCCAGATCTCATTCCCGGCTTTATCGAGGAAGTGCTTCGTTTCTACCCACCGATTCAGGCCATTGGGCGGGTGGCAACACGTGATGTCGAGATTGGCGGGATGATGATAAAAACCGGGGATCAGGTAATCTCATGGGTTGCTTCGGCCAATCGTGATGAAACTAAATTTAAAAATCCCGAAAGTTTTGTGGTTGATCGCAAGCCTAATCCCCACCTCGCGTTTGGTTTTGGCATTCATTTCTGCCTGGGGGCTCCCCTTGCGAGGCTCGAAGGAAAAATCGCCCTGCGCACCATTCTGGAACGTCTGAATGAGATTCAATATCTCACCGGATCAGAGTTATCCTATATCCAAAGCCCGTTTGTCTATGGTGTAAAACAGTATCCAATTACATTTCAACCAAACAACAACTAGATGACAAAAGGCTGTCCCAAAAGAACCCTCACTTTCGGACAGCCTTACATGATTCTATGTGGACCTTTTTACTCGATACCACTCCCGATACAGTTCCTCAAACCCCAGCTTTTTATATAGTTTTTGGGCAGCAATATTTTCGCAAACTACCTGAAGGTATGCAGAACTGGCACCATTATCTTTCGCCCAATTTAATAAATGAAAAATTAATGATTGAGCAAATCCCCGTCGTCTATATTCCTGGCTTGTAACAATGTTAAACAAGCCAACTTTCCCATCTTGTAAAACGGCGAATCCACATGCTGCGATACCGCCATCATCTGATTTAATCGTTGCAAACCTGTGTTCAGGCATAATATTTTGGAACATTTTTTTCATTATCTCCCGATTTTTGATCTCCTCTGGTTGAATTGTACAAAAATGATCTAACCATTGGTTCGTTATTTTCTCTGACAGTTGGATATGTTTATATTTTGGTACTGGTAAACTTTTTAATGATAAACAATAGACACTGGTTGGATCCACGATTTCATATCCCCGTTTTTCAAGTTCACCGTCTAATACCGAGGGCTGTGCTTCTTCTGACATCTTAAATACGACGTCCAGTCCCTTTTTATAATAAAATGATTCGCAGACCTCTATGTTTGAGCAAAAATCTGATTGAGGGCGGAAGAAAGGTTGGATAGAATTTGCACGCTTTGTATAACCATCGGCAAAGCGAAGCAGCCATCCATCACGCACCAGCGTTTGAAGAGATGGCCAGCTATTCAAAGCTAGTTCCTGATAGTGACGTATTAGCAGGCTCCTCCGTCTCTGTTCAATTTCTTTTTCAGTTAGTGGTGTATGTGAATTGTTTTCTCCCAATCTGTTTTCGACTTCCATGCTGTGTACCCCTTTGGCCTTTGATGAAGGTTAGCGCATTTTTGTCAATCAAATATTATTTACAGGATGGCCAGATCAAATGGCCATCCTGACTGTCAGTACAAATTAAAACTTAAGCTTGTGTACATTATATTTGGATAATGACATGCTCCATTCGTTGTTTGGCTTTGACGTATAGATAGCAGAGTTTGCTGGTTGGATCATTAACATGAGAAAATCCCTATAAAAAAGAATATATAAATATTATAATTATCTGTCGCATTTGTGTCACTCCATCTTTATTCAGTGCCGAGAATACCCATTTTTCCACTATCTCCCCAATAAATAAAAACGATTTGAGATCACGAAGGGAACTCGAGCCATAATGGGGTTTTGCTACTTCTTTTCTTTATTTAGTAAGGTTGGAAATAGTATAATGATTTCCCTTTTCTGGCTTTACATAGAATTTATTTTGGTTTACAATACAAACTAGTTATTAATATAAATATATTTGCATTTCAAGGGGGTGTTTTGGTGACACCATTCAAAAAAATGGCACAGTTAAATAAATTGATCCATGAACCGGCAAGATTGGCCATTATGAGCGCTCTTGACGCCTGTACTTTGGCTGAATTTTTGTTTTTGCAGGAGTTGACAGGGCTCACAAAGGGAAATTTATCTTCTCATCTTTCCAAACTGGAAAAAGCCGGTTATGTTCAAATAGACAAACAATTTGTGCGCAAAAAAATCCCTCACACCACCATTCACATCACTCGTGAGGGCAAAGCGGCAATTGCGAAGTACTGGGAACAGTTAGATCATATCCGGGAAGTGACAAAGCAGTGGCAAAAGGACTAAAACACCATTCAATTGCCTTATCTCTTCTCTTTACATCCATTATGTCTATGAGGATAAGGTAGGGGTGGAAGACTGGCTCCTTCGGAGTCAGTCCTACGAATCAATCTGTGTATTGAGAGTAGAGCACTAATCCAAAGAACTCAATTGTCCATCGGTTTTAATTTAATTCTTGAAGCAAGGGATCAAAAAGATGATGGTTGCCACAAATCTCCAAACTCTTTTGTATTTCCGGTTACAGTCGTTCCCACATAGGATTCAACCGTTCCGGAAGCAAATGTGTAGGTGTGTTGGGGTAAGTCGTGAAGTAGGGAGCCGGGCGTCGGAGACGACACCAACTCCCCCCTCCCGAACCGTACGTGCATCTTTCGATGCATACGGCTCTCCAGGAACACTGCGATTATCTGGGTTCGTATGTAAGGTCACTTAATTTCAATCCATCGTATTCTCCACGATGGATTTTTCTATGACATTCTTTGCAGGTTGGGATTTGTTTCCGATTAAGTTGGCTCATAATTTGCTTGAGGTATTGGTTCGTTTTCTTACCTTTTCGAATATGACGTATGTGGTGCATTTCGATGCTTTCTTCGGGGCTGTCCCAAAAGTAGAAAATCTACTTGAAGGTACAGCTCCTTTTCATGTTGTTTACAGAAATTTTATTTTAGTGTAGAGGGTGGATGAAATTC
>NZ_JAECVR010000032.1 GCF_016055185.1 Paenactinomyces guangxiensis | reverse complement strand
CAAAAATCTGTAAAGGTTGTCCGTTTCTTTCTCAATGTACAAACAGTCGAACCCATACAAAGCAAATTCACCGCCATATTTGGCAGGACTATTTAGATAAAGCCGAACATCTTCGGCATACGGAACAGAATAAACAAATTTATAAACAGCGAAAAGAAACGATTGAGCGAGTTTTTGCCGATATGAAGGAGAAGCATGGAATGCGTTGGACGGCGCTTCGTGGGAAGCGTCGAGTTCAGACGCAGGCGATGCTGCTTTTTGCTGCCATGAATTTAAAAAAGCTGGCCAATTGGCGATGGCGCAACCGTCGCCTTCGTCGATTTTTTATTCAATTAATTAGAAAAACCACTTCTGGACAGTTTTCAGAAGTGGTTTTTCTACACGCAGAACATGGTTATTTCTTATACATCAGTAGCTAGACATATGAAATGGTAGTTTTTAAGAGAGTAAACATTCAATATACTGTTAAGCACTTCTTAATATTCTCTCCAAGAGAAAATATATCTTCTCTTTGACAACAATATAAGTATATGATTATATATTGATGAGGTGATGAATATAATGGATTGGGAACAGTTAGCGGAATGCCATAAAGCACTATCAGATAAAACCCGCTTACATATCCTTGCTTTACTTAGAGTCGAGGAGTTATGTGTCTGTGAGTTGGTCGAAATCCTCCAAATCACCCAACCGGCAGTTTCTCAGCACATGCGAAAACTGAAAAACGCAAAGTTGGTCAAGGAACGTCGGAGTGGTCAGTGGGTCTTTTATTCTTTGGATGGATCAATTTACCCCTTCTTTGAAAAATTCCTCGAGTCTATACCGGATGCCTCCGAAGAGATCGAACAACTGAAAAAGAGTGGTCTCAAAGTTCTATGTGATTGACGCACCTTAAATAATTCTCTAGAAAGGTCGTGACTCTAATGAGTGGTGTGATGAGAAGACTCTCATTTTTGGATCGGTATCTGACGTTATGGATCTTTCTCGCCATGGTCATTGGTATTGGATCCGGTTATCTTTTTCCGGGCATGGTGAAGGTCTTGACGAGCTTTCAGGTAGGGACTACATCGATTCCGATTGCCATTGGATTAATTCTTATGATGTATCCTCCTCTGGCCAAAGTGCGTTATGAGGAACTGGGTCAGGTATTTCGGAACTTCCGAATCCTTAGTTTATCTCTGATACAAAACTGGGTGATTGGTCCTGTTTTGATGTTCGTGTTAGCCATCCTTTTTTTAAGAGATTATCCGCAATACATGATTGGACTCATTCTCATCGGTCTTGCTCGGTGCATTGCGATGGTTATTGTCTGGAACGAACTGGCGAATGGAAACAGAGAATACGCCGCGGGGTTAGTTGCCTTCAACTCGATTTTCCAAATCCTCTTCTATTCCGTTTACGCCTACATTTTCGTCACGGTTGTACCAAAATGGTTGGGCTTAGAAGGTGCTGTCGTGAATATCACCATGGGTCAGATTGCCGAAAGTGTCCTGATCTACCTGGGAATTCCCTTCTTTGCTGGCATGATCACTCGGCTTGCATTGGTGAAAGCTAAAGGGCGTGAATGGTACGAGACAAAATTCATACCGGTAATCAGCCCGATTACATTAATTTCATTGCTGTTTACGATTATTGTCATGTTTTCCTTAAAAGGTGAGTTGGTACTCCAATTACCGCTGGATGTGGTTCGAATCGCCATTCCTCTGTTCATTTACTTTGTTGTGATGTTTCTCGTTTCGTTTTATATGGGCAAAAAGGTTGGAGCAGATTATTCAAAAACGGTCTCCCTCTCCTTTACCGCCGCAAGCAATAACTTTGAGCTAGCCATCGCAGTTGCGATTGGTGTCTTTGGCATCAACTCGGGAGCTGCCTTTGCAGCTGTGATTGGTCCGCTTGTAGAGGTACCGGTGTTGATTGGACTCGTAAAAGTGGCATTTTGGTTTCAACGCAAATACTTTGCACAAAAACTGGCTGAATCAAACTAAAATCTTTATTTCAAAAAGGAGAGAAAACAATGTCTGATAAAAAATCATTTATTTTTTATGCACTGGCAACTCTTGCCGCAGCCAAATGGCAGAAGGCTTTGGAAAGAAGTACTTAGGCGATCGCTTCGATGTTTACAGTGCCGGAATTGAAGCTCATGGACTGAATCCAAAAGCCGTAAAAGTAATGGCCGAAAAAGGAATTGATATCTCCAATCAAACTTCTGATGTGATTGATCCTGGACTATTAAACCGTGCTGACTATGTCATCACTCTTTGCGGAGATGCTCATGACAAATGCCCGATGACTCCTCCTAATGTACATCGCGATCATTGGGGATTTGATGATCCAGCTAAAGCACAAGGAACAGAAGAAGAAGTATGGCAAGTTTTTCGGCGGGTAAGAGATCAAATTGAAGCAAGAATCCAGCACATAAATAAGCTGGCTCCGTTTCTCCGGGAGCCGGCTACGATATATTAAGAGAGGGGAAAGGTCCAATTGTTTCAAGCAATAATATTGTTTATTTTTGCAGGATTGGCTGAAATCGGTGGTGGATACCTTATTTGGCTTTGGTTGAGGGAAGGAAAACCTTTCTATTGGGGGGTTCTCGGTGGAGTCGCTTTGGCGTTGTATGGAGTAATCTCCACTTTTCAGTCCTTCCCTGCTTTTGGTCGGGTATATGCTGCTTATGGAGGAGTTTTTATCATACTCTCTGTTTTATGGGGTTGGGGAGTTGATAAAAAAACTCCTGATCTTTATGATTGGGTTGGAGCAGCCATTTGTTTAGTTGGAGTAGGTGTAATGCTTTGTGCACCAAGAAATTAACATAAACTTTCCGAATACAGAATTGTAAGTGTCAATTGGTCTTACACCTTATGATCTCAGTGCTTCTACAAAGCTAGATATATTACTTAAACAACAAGACCCTTGCGGATTATTTACTTCACATCCACACCGTTTTTCCTTTATGTGTTGTTTGATTTCCGACATAGCAGAAGAATTTCCTGTCTTTTTCACTTCATCCACGATTCTTTTTCTGGTCCAACCAAAACAATAACATACAGGTATATGATTAGACGTGTTTTTTTGAAAAATAGGAACTTTGATTTCTTCAGTCTGATATGTTTCTTTATCTTCGTTATAGTACACAACTTTACAATCTCTTGTTGAACAAAAATAATAAGGGGATTCAACGTTAAGATTCTTTAAAGCTTCAGGAAGAAGTAGGCTTTTTAAAGTAATGATTTTTACTTTTCTACCTACTGTATTACACTGAGGACAGGAGACATTATTTTGGACACTTGAGTTCGTACAACAATCTGTCATACATGCCCTTCCTTTCCCCTCTTTATTTAATCAAGGTTTTCATCAATGAGCTTTTCTACAATGATGCAATCTACCCATTTTCCATCTAATTTACTATGCTTTTCGTAAACTCCAACTTCCCGAAATCCTGCTTTTCGATATAGACCTTGCCCTAATTGGTTAAAGGGAAAGGTGAACAGTACCAGTTTATGAAAACCATTTTCTTTCGCCGTTTCTTCTAATGCTTGAAGCAATTTAGAGCCAAGCCCTTTTCCACGCCAGTTGCGGTCAATATAGACAGAAATATCCGCAACCCCATCATAAGCACAGCGATGAGAATAAGGATTCAGGGATGCCCATCCTTGAATATCTTGTCCATCAGTAATAACCAAAACAGTGAACCGATTTGAACGTTCCTGAAACCATTAAGACATTTCTTCTAATGATTTTACCTGCTCCTCCAGTGTGGCAATTTGATCCTCAATGCCCTGATTATAAATCTCCGTAATCCTGAGCAGATCCTGCTCTGTTGCTTTCCGAATGATCCAGTTTTGTTCCAACGGTTTCTGCCTCCCTGTGATATCGATGTTGGAGTTCGTCTTGAAACAACTTCATCGTTGTATAGTTGATGGCATAGAAATTCCATTTCCCTACTTTCGTTTCATGGAGGAGACCGGCATTTTTTAATTCTCGCAGATGATAAGACACTTTGGATTGTGCCATATTCATTTGCTCCTGAATATCACAAACAC
Organism: Paenactinomyces guangxiensis; assembly: GCF_016055185.1. Lineage (GTDB taxonomy): Bacteria > Bacillota > Bacilli > Thermoactinomycetales > Thermoactinomycetaceae > Paenactinomyces > Paenactinomyces guangxiensis. Next base: position 25,643 of record NZ_JAECVR010000032.1, on the reverse strand, counting down.
AGACACCACCAGAACAACAGGTAACAGGAGGTGAAGCATCTAGTTGATCATACCCGGCTTGAATAAGATCAAGAATTTTAATGCGAATCGGATCACTCAGGGCCTTGGCGATTTGAGCGAATTTTTCTGTAGATAAGGACATCGCACCCACCTCCTTACTCCTTACTGATTATGAGCAACAATCGGTTTCTATTTGTTTAGGTTCGTCCAATGTGCAACAAACGGGCGAATCATTGGATTTCTCTTCTGCATCTGCTAATACTGTAAACACTTCCCAACGGTGCCCATCCGGGCTGGTGACCCAAATTTTATCTTGGCGAGCGTAGCAGCAAGTAGTATTCATCTCGTCAAAAGTAGCCAGCCCCTCTTTTTGAAGACGTTCTTTGGCGACCAACACATCTTCAGTGGATTTCACTTGAATCCCCAAATGATTCAGCCCGCCACTTACTTCACCGCCTTCATTTAAAGTGAAATTCAAGGCTGGTTGTTCCAGATCAAACTTAGCATATCCAGGGCGAACTTTCACCGGTTCGACTCCAAACAATTGAGTATAGAAAACAACGGATTTGTTCAAGTCTTTCACATTAATCGCTACATGGGGTTTTAATACCATCGTTTCCACTCTCCTGTTATATAATTAGATTTTATCCACACAGCAAGATTGATGTTGAAAGTAGTCCAAGTAATAACGGCCAAAGAATTGTTTGACCTGTTGGATAAGTGAAACTTTCTGTTGTTTGGCTGAGCGATTTGGCCGATGACATAATTGCTCGCAGATTTCTTTTTGTCGGTCCTTCACCAGCTGTTCCACCAAATAGAAACTTTCCAATCCTACTCACCTCACATCAATTTTTCTTGATTTGAATATACATCAATTTATTTTGATACATCAATACATAAATCAAAAAAAGTTGATGTTTTGTCTTATTTAAAATTTATGGTGCAGAATAAGTCTTCTGTGTCACTTCCAAAGGGGGTTAAAAATAAAGGAGAAGCCATGAATACTTTAGCAAGGGCCGTTTTCTTCGGAAAACGCGGGGAGCTGCGAGAGCGTTCATTGGTTGACCAATATCAAAGAGGACAGCGCTAAATATCTGAAACCACTTGACTAGCGTGGAAAAGAGTAAAATGGTCCATGTTTGAGAGGAGAGGAAAAGTTGTGAGGGATTGTTCATTTCTGGTTGAAACCAAAAAAGCCAGTCCAAGACTGACCATATACTCCATTCAGTTTAACTTTATTCATCTGTAAGTCAGCGGATTAGTTCTGTAAAAATGAATATAAGGGAATGGGGCCTGATCCTCAGCGATAGCGGTTTCGGCGAAGTTGAGTGAGTCTGCATCCAGCACGACAACAGCTGCAAACAGATGGTCAGACATCTCATCGTAGGCAACATCCACGCCGGCAACATACTTCAGATCAGCCAGCCGGTCTTTTTGGATCAATTTTGATGCCAGATTTTGCTGAAGGTTGAGTGCATCACCTCCATTTAAGTTCCACGGGTGTGTAATCACTGGTTCCAAGCATGATCCCTTCCTTTAAGTTGTATATAATCGGAAAAAGAAAAACTTGACTTCATCCTGTGGTTGTAACTATAATGGTTCCAACAGAGGGTGAAGCTTATGAAAATCAGCAGCCGCTTTACCGTTGCGGTTCACATTTTATCCCTGATCGCAGTAGAAAAGAACGCTCATTGTACATCGGAGTGGATCGCGGGCAGTGTTAATACCAACCCTGTGATCATTCGGAGAGTGATTGGCAAATTAAAAAAAGCAGGTTTCATACAGGTGCGTTCCGGAACAGGGGGAGCCTATCTTATCAAAGATTTGGAAGAGATCAACTTGCTTGATGTATACCGGGCAGTTGAAGTTGTCGAAGAAGGTGAATTGTTCCATTTCCATGAACATCCCAATCCCCAATGTCCGGTTGGAGCCAATATTCAATCTGTCCTGCAATTGATTCTGTTGCGCGCACAAGCTGCAATGGAGCAAAAACTCGAAGAAATCACGATGAAGCAGCTGGTTGACGATCTTGGGCAGAAAATCAACGCAACAGATGATTAGTTTTTTTTAAAGCAGTTGTAACCAAATGGTTTACATCCACGTTGAGCCATCTTCTTCAGGGATTTTCCCATTGTCATGTATAGCAGAGCAGAACCCGTCCGGGGCTCACCGGCGATCGTGTTACTGTCGCTGTCAGCAATGAGAACATGCAGCACTGAAATGTCGTTTTTTACAAATACAACCAAAAATAGATAGATAAAAGGTTTATTTTAGGAGGATTTTCATGGAAAGACGTTACGAAATCGGTTTATTGTTACTGCGTATCACTTTTGGACTTATTTTCTTTGTTCACGGGCTGGCTAAATTCCAGGGCGGAATTGAAAAGACGGCCGGTTTCTTTTCAAGCCTCGGACTCCCGGGATTTGCAGCTTATCCGGTTGCCGTTATTGAACTGGCCGGTGGGCTTGCAATCATTGTTGGACTGGGAACCCGAATCGTGTCAGCCCTGTTGGCCTTGATTATGCTTGGCGCGATTTTTACCGCAAAGCTGTCAGCGGGATTTATTGGCGGATATGAGCTTGACCTGATCCTGTTGGCGGTGGCTGTCCATCTCCTTCTGTCGGGAAGCCGCTTCCTAGCTGTCGATTCCCTCTTTACCAGGCGGTAAGGCGAACCGTTCATTTTTAAATAATGTAAAATCCGACTTAATCTATAGAAAATCGGGTTTTACATTTTTTTATTTATCTATCGTACTTGGCTCATCAGCTGCCTTATCATTTTTAAACTGTTGCTCAACCAGCTTCCGGTAGAGCGGATGACTTCCCAGCAATTCTTCATGGGTGCCCATGCCGGTCAGAACTCCTTTTTCCAGCACCAGAATCTGATCTGAGTCTACAACAGTAGATAAACGATGCGCGATGACAAGCGTGGTCCGGCCTTGCATCAGATTCTGCAACGCTTCCTGTACCACTTTCTCGGAAGTGGAGTCCAAGGCGGAAGTAGCTTCATCCAGCATCAGGATTTTGGGATCATGCAAAATGGCGCGGGCAATGGCGATCCGTTGCCGCTGGCCGCCGGATAACATGATGCCGCGCTCTCCGACCTGGGTATCAAAACCATCCGGCAGTTTTTTGATAAATTCATCTGCATAAGCCAGCTTTGCCGCTTCCTCCAACTCTTCATCAGTGACTTCCCGATCCATCGCGTAACAGATATTGTCCCGAATGGTACCGGCGAGCAGCGGACTTTCCTGGGAGACATAGCCGATGCAACTGCGCCACTCCCTGAGTCCAATCTCCGGCAGCGGGGTATCTCCCAGACGGATTTCCCCGCCCGACGGCTGATAAAAACGCTCCAGCAGAGAAAAGATGGTTGTCTTTCCGCTTCCGCTCGGACCAACAATGGCCGTTACCTTCCCCGGTTGAATGGTAAAACTGACATGATTTAAAACAACATCGCTATTTGGATAAGCAAAATGAACCTGTTCAAAATGAATCGGAAGAGAGGGATTTACCTTTTGTCCTTTTGCTTCTGTATCTTCTTCCTCATGATCCAGAATTTCAACAATCCGTTCAGTGGCTCCCATCGCCTTTTGCAGACTGGTAAAAAATTGGGTCAGCATGGTGATCGGGAAAATAATCTGAAACAGATACAAAATAAACGCGACTAAATCACACGCACTTAAACCGCCCGATGCCACGCGGTATCCCCCGTAACCAATAATCACAACCAGCATAAACATCATCACAAAGCTCATCAATGGTTGCAGGATCGCCATCAGCCGCGCTGTTTTCAGACCGGTCCGGAATAAATGTTGAATCCCTTCTTCCCCATGCTTTGTTTCCACAGGCTCAGCCACATAAGCTTTCACCAGCCGAATCTCTGAAATCACCTGTGTAATCAGGCCGGTGAAGGTGGCCGTCTCATTTTGCAAACGGAGAGAAATGTTACGCATCTGTCTGCCAATCGGTCTCATAATCAGGAAAATAATCGGAACGGCTGTAAGCATAACCAACGTCATGGACCAGTCTAAATAAAACAGAATCACCAGAGATCCGACCAGCGACACCATGCCGGAAAAAATGGAGACCAACTGTGTGCTGATCAACTCTTTAATGACAGCTGTATCGTTATTGATCCGGCTGATCGACTCACCGGAACGGTTCTGATCAAAATAAGAGACCGGCAGCAGCAAGATTTTCTTCCACAGGCGTTTGCGAACGCCGGCTACCACCTTCTCTCCCAGATAGGCCAGAAAATAAGTAGAGAATCCCCCGGCCACCGCCTGGATGACAAAAGCAGCCAAAAGAAGCAGAATCGTACTGTAATTTAGAGCCTTAACGGTCATTACATCCACCAGATCCCGGGTAAACAAAGGCAGAATCAGTCCGGCAACGGTAGAGATCAAACTTAATCCGAGCACCAGAGCGACCAGCGATTTGGGGATGGACTTTACGTCAATTAATTGGAGAAATTTTTTTAGATTGATAGAGGGATTGCTTTGATTCTCCAATAGAAAAACCTCCTATTATTCACTTTTTTTCTATTGCGCAGTAGCAGCCGGCCAGTTTTCTGATTTACATGTGATTAACGGTCGATATTCTGGTTAATAAGATCTTCACCACCTGATGATTCCAGTTCAAATAAAGATGAAGAAAAAAGGTTGAACGAAATACGAATCATTATGTTTAAAAAAATATTATATCAAAAAGGGGTTGCCGTTTTTGGTATACCCTTTATATTAAAATATTTTTAAGGAAAGAATAAGCCGGAAACGGGGAATGCCTTGAATATTCGGCATTCGGACGATTATAAAATATTTTCAATCAAATGTGACGTTAACATGAAATTTAAAATAAAATATTGCAAATTAAATATATATTAGCTATAATTTACAATGTAAATAATTTAAGTAAACTCAATGGGAGGTTTTTGCATGGCACGTATTCTTATTACGCCTGAAGAAGTGGAACAGGTAGCACAACAGTTTAAAGCAAAACGCGAAGAAAGCAGCCAGATCATTAATGTTCTGAATCAACAAATCCAGGGCCTTGAAGGTCAATGGGACGGGATGACCAAGCAACGCTTCTTCCAGGACTTCCAGGAAGCCAGAAAAAACATGGAGAACTTTGTTCACCTGCTGGACAACATCTCCCAGGCTTTGACCCAAATCGCCACCAAATTCCGTCAAACCGACCAGGTTTAAAGACAAACAGCCGATGTTTCCTTCAAATTATAAACACTTTTACTTCTTGGGGGACAGAATTGACTCAAAGTCGAGTCTGTCCTTTTTTTCATCATTTTTATAGTGAAGTGAGGTGAATCCGTTACGGAAACCCGGTAACTCTGTACCCCGACCTGATGCCCCTGTGGCGCCAACCGGAGAAACAGGACACGATGAAACAAATACATAAGCTTTTCATAGAGTTCAATGGTTTTTCGTAACGGGTGATATGAGAAAACATTTTCATCGGTTCGCACTTATTATTCTATTCTTATTTGTCGGAGTCAATATCTTTGGCAGCGCCCAAGTATACGCAGACCCTGCCGGAGGAGGCTTTAATGTCCCCCAGATCAATGACGAGTTCAACAAAGGCAAACAAGCCCCGCCACCTCAGCAAGAGGAGTCCGTGGCCCAAAGCTCACAGGAAGAGGACGGATTCTGGAAAAACGTCTGGGATTGGACCACCGGCACAGTGTCCAAAGGCTGGGAAAAAACCAAAGAAACAGTCACCAATGCCTGGGAATCGACCAAAGAAGGCGTAGCCAGTGCCTGGAACTGGACCGTAGACACAGCCACTAAAGGCTGGAACTGGGCGGTAGATACCGCCACCAAGGCATGGAATTGGACCGTAGATGCACTCACCGCCGCCTGGGAATGGACGGTAGACAAAGCTACCAAAGTCTGGGAATGGACGGTAGATATCGCCACCAAGATCTGGGATTGGACAGTAGATACACTTACCTACGCCTGGGATTGGATTACCAATTTCGTAGTTGAAAACGTAAAATTTATTTTTGGATTATTCGTATTAGGTGTCGCTGGATATTTATTCACACGGCGAGGATATGCTTTAGGAAATAAGCTAATGGTCCAAGGGGCAAGGTTGATCGGTGTTGATAACAGCCGACCTTACGGTCAAAGAAAAGATGTGAAGGTAGATGATTTAACCTTAGCTAGGGCTTCACAAGCAGCTTATTTTTTTGAGACGCTTTCAGATGATCAAGTTACATTCTGGTTAGGTGACGGGTGGAGATTAGTAAGAATAGATGAAAGAAACCCAACAGGCCCACTAGTCCCAAATTCATATAGGAATTTACCTAACGGGCTTCAGGCTGTTATGTTTGTAAATGATGGTACGCATGAAGTTATCATAGCTTTTAGAGGAACAGAGTTTAAAAAGCCTAATGATGTTGTGACGGATGCTACAATAGGGGTGGGGCTCGATATTGTCAATCCCCAGTTACATTCTGCCAGAGAATTTGTAGAAGAGGCATTAAATAATCCAAAATATCAAGGTTATCAATTTGTACTGACCGGGCATTCATTGGGAGGATATTTGGCGAATGATGCGGGACATAAGTATAAGGTTCCCACATTCACATTTAATGCGGCTGGTAAAAATCTTTTCCCAAACGTGAATGCGTCTACAGTTGCACCAGCAGCTTTAGGCGCTAAAGCTGGTCCTGGCGGTGCTGCACTTGGTACTGTATTTGGTGTTGAACTCACCGGAGCTACCTATGTAATCAATATGCTTGATCCTGATAATCGAAAGCAAGCCATTAACGAATATCTTGGTAAAGATGATGATTTAATCGTAAATTATAATTTCAACCACGATTTGGTGGGGGGAGTCGGTTTCAGATCAGGTGAAACATACTATATAGATGAAAAAGGACAGGAAACGAGAAAAGTTGGATTGGATAACGATCTATTGAATCTGAATTTTGATGCCGGTTCCACTCATTCAATTATGAACTTTACCGGATTAACTGATAAGGGGAGGAATTACAACTCTTCAATAAGCAAAATAATTTATAAGCATAATGGAAACATTGTTCCCAGATAAGGATGTGATGATATGGCAGTAATATCCCGGAAGTATGGGGTATGGTTCGGGTTAATGGTCATGATGTTAGTGATCCTGCTAAGTGGTTGCTCTTTTCTCCTTCAAAAAGATCTGTCAAAAATGACACCGGAAGAAGAAAAAAAGGTAAAGGAAGCGTCGGTAAATTATATAAAAACGACTTACGGGAAGGGCTATGTGGTTGAGGAAGTACGGAAAGACCATGTTTTTGGTGAAACATATTTTATTAATGGTTATATAGAAGATGGCAAGAAGACCCCCGTTGCTCTCTTCTGGACTCCACCCGATCCCTTTCAAGACACTTATGTAGATAGATTGTGGACGAATGAATTGCGGCCTCAAATCAAAGAGCTTGTGAAAAAGACAATGGATCTTAGAAAGATGGAACATTTCACATATGGTTATAGGGACGGTGTGGAACGAAAATATAAAGGGGATATCCCTTCCGTATTTGATATACTCAAAAAAGGAGAAAAAGATTTTTCATTAAATGTGACATTTGAGATTTATCAACATGGGGGGCAGGAAAAAGAAGATATCACCAACTTTCTTCACGAGTTGAAAAAGATGAACTTTAATAAGGTTACAGTAACGATATTTGTGTATAACGATCAATTAAAGTCCGCTCCCAAAAGTGAAGATTCTGGAAAGTATCTGTTAAGAAGGTACAATATTTCAGGTGATATACAGACGCTAGATCTAAAAGACTTGGACAAGTATAAAACAGAGATCAAACACAGCAAATGAGTCCGTGATCTGAAAAGGATAATAGCCAGCTTCCATTTCGCAAGGAGCCATGTTACCAAAATGCAGAATCTATCCATAAATTTCAATTTCCTATTGAACAGGGTTGACCCCAGGGTCGACCCTGTCTTTTTGTGTTAAAAACAAAAAAATACGGCCATTCTTGTATCAAGGGAAAAAGAGTTATTGAATGGAGAATGAAAGGATGGCTTTGGTTACCATTTGGGGTGATGAAAGTTGCCAGAATGCACATCAATATATGGTACTGGGAACCATTTGGGAAAATACGGCCTTTACTGCTGACTTTGAAAGAGATGTACATCGTTTGAAACAGGAAATGAACTTCTATAAAGAATTTCACTGGTCGGAAATGAAGGGCCATCAAAGATGCGCTTATAAAGGGCTGGTTGACATATTCAATAAATACATGAGACAGGGATCACTCAAATTCCGTGCTCTTGTTGTTGATATGTCTGATAGCAAAAATAAAAGAGAAGGGGACGATGAGGAAACACACTTTTATAAAATGTTTTACTGGCTGATTTATAAAAAATTACGTACCGGACACAGATATGATATTTATTTGGACAGAAAGAGCAACTCCGTTCCGGGGCGTTACCAGGACCTGGAGCGCTATTTAAATAACAGGATGGTTCAGGATTATATTATGAATGTAATGGAAGAAAAGGGAGCGAGGCATCCTTTTGTCACTGCAAGTTTTCCAAATTCAGTCGTCAGGCGTGTGGAGCCGAGGGACGGAGCACAAGTTCAATTACAACTTGCAGATGTTTTTGCCGGTGCGATCGGATATGTAAAAAACGGCTCTTACGCGAACGCCAAACAAAATTATTCAAAAAATGCTAAAGTGGACGTAGTGGACCATATAGAGAAAACGCTTCAGGTTTCTTTATCTGCATGCCACTATCCGAATGAGAGTGAAGGCTTTAATATATGGTGTTTCCAAAGAAAATAAATCAGCGCCCTATTCCCTATCCCTCACGGGATTTCCGCACGGCCGAAGAGGCCATGGTTTCGGGTGATAGTGGCGCCGATATTGTTATCCTGTGCAAATGCTTACTTGATTATACAATCATTTTTTACTTGTGTCACGTTTTTGGAATGATCAATAAATACTTAACGTTTATAACTGCCAAATGCCGGTATACGATGTACAGAGTCTGGCCAGTACCGGGTGAGCCGGCATCCGGACCATCACAGCAGCAAACAGGAGATGATTGGAGGGCGAATCCGCTGTGTTTATAGTTCACTTCCCCGGTCTGGCCCTTTTTGTGACTCTATATCATTACTCCCAGAAATCGGACTCGTCGGAAACAGAGTATTTGACAAACCAGTGGCTGTCCGGAGTTTCATTGACCAGGCGGAAATAATAGTTTCCGTCTTCAGGAACGGTGTATGGCGAATCGGCATGGGAGACAAAATTATAAGCATTGCCCACCCGGGTTTGAACGAGGGTTCCATCCTCCTTGTACAGCTCTATACGAGTGTAGATATACTCCCGGTCGGCCAGGTTGCGATGTTTAAAGTAGATTTCACCGGCTTCAGCATAAAAAACTTCAGTTTTGTGCTCAGATGTAACGACTGCTTTCCCTTTAACAAACGTAGCCGCGTAGGTTTGCCCGGAAGAGACGGCAAACAAGAGCAAGAAGGCAAATAAACCGGCAAGCACTTTTTTCATGAAGTCCACCACCTGAATAAATGTTTTATACCTGTTGAATCCAACACATTCTCAGAAAGTCACGTTTCCCTTATCTCACCCCTCCCCGGATTGTATCAAGTTGGATACGCCCCTTTCATGTAACACCGACAGGGATCATCCTGTCTTATGGGTATTGTAGAAACAGATTGTTTCAGAGGAATAAAGAATTGTTTCCAACTTGTAAAATCCAGTGAGTTTTTGGCGGACAATATGGGTTAACAGTCCAACAGTCATATTTAATGCGTCGGTAAACTTTTCCCAAGCGTGAAAGCGTCCATTTAACATTGATCAACTTTTGAATGAAATATAGAGATTTGATTTTTTTTGTTTATAAAAACCAGTATATAAAAAATATTAAAATATTTTTAACCAGTTCTTAAGAACAACAAAATAGAATGGAAGAGGATGGTGCAGCGATCAAGGAATACTTGAAACCAGTCTGTTTCAATGGTTATTTGCAACTAAAATATGACATTTAGATGAAAATTTTAAATATAAATATTGCGAATTAAATGTCTGTCAGATAGAATTAACAATATTGGGTAATCCCTTTACCTTCACATGGGTAAAGCTTTTGATTTTTGTTGGGCAGAAATGACCTAAAGTTGAACCTGTCCTTTTTTAGTCATTTTTCAAAAAAAGAGAGGTGAATCTGTTACGGAGGACGAATAACTTCGTGCCCGCCCACAGGTTGCGCAAGTGGCGGAACGGGACATGTTGAAAGAGGAGCGAAAGTAACGGTTAATATGAGTAAGTATGTTCAACGGCTAGCAGTTATCACTCTCTTTGTAATTGTTGGAATCAATATCTTTGGTTTCGGTGCAGTTTTTGCGAATCCTGGCGGAGGCGGTTTTGATGTGCCCGAGGTCAATGACGATTTTGACAAGCCCCAAAAAGGCCCGGCAAATCCACCACCGAATCAATCAAAAAAATCAATATCCATTGGCGGGAGTGAAAAACCACCTGAACCTTATGATGTTGGTAAATATGTACTTAAGGATATGTTAACTGAATATGGAAAACATGATGCGGCTATAAAACTGACTCAGCAAAATTTTGATCTTAGGAAAAAAGCCTTGATTCAGCAGTTTGGCAGCTGGGATAAGGTTCCACAGTACCGCAAAACAGCTTTCCAGCAGGATTTAGATTTTACAAAATGGGCTCAGAAAAAATATGATTTAAACAAGTTTCATAGAAACACTTTGGGTCTTTTTACTGCAGAAGATAGTTACTTAAAGATGGGCTTGGATTTTGCCCAAATTGGCGATAATGCCTACGAAACTTTTGGTTACTATAGAAATTGGAGAGACTTTAAAACTTCAGAGCAAACTATTCAAAAAGGAGCAAAATTTGTATCCACGGAATTTGGAAAGTGGGGACTATGGGCAAAAAAGACGGATGGAATCATTGGTACAGGAGCTGCGGCGACAAAGATTGTTTCAAAAGCAAATGTTGTCACTGGTACAATTGGAGCAGGACTATCTGCTGCTGATGCATATTATAATATTGTACATAAAAAAGACTATGCATCCGGCGTTGCAAGTGTTGGTGAAACATTACTTGGTTTAGCCCCTATAGCTACCGCAGTAGGAGGTCCGGCAGCAGGGGGGATTGTTGCCGGAGCAGGCTTGCTCTTATTTGCCGGAGGAACTATAGCAAAATGGTGGAAAAAAAGAAAATAGGGAATTTTGGACTTGGAGATTATAAATCAACCGGGCTTTCGAGTCCGGTTGAATAGGGGGGGTAAGAAAATGAGTAATAAATTATTAACTGACCATGCTTTTGAGATTGTAAATAGGTATAGTCAAGAGCTTGGCGATTATGATGTATTACCAACTAAGATTTATTATCAAGGAAAATATTTTTTTTACATACATTTTAATGATGCTGATAAGTATCTAGTAGTAGACGAAGAAGGAAATATGCCATCATTTGAATATGCAAAACCGATTATTAGAACGGCAGGCGTCTCTGTAGGGTTAAATAAGATTTTTTATACGGTTGGAACTAATTGGAAACGCACACCTACAAAGTGGATTTATAAATCAGTATTAAGACTTTTAAAATATATTGAGAGAAGCTTAGGTGAAAAGCTAGACAATAAAATGACCCATTCATTAAATGAATTTAAAAGAATGGCTGAGACCATGATTGAAAACCAAATTAAGATAAAAAATATTGTAAAAGAGGCTCATACTCTGTTTGATGATATTATCGAAAAGAAGAAGTACATGACTTATGAAGAAGGCGACCGGCTTTTGGAATTAAACAGACAGATGGTTGAATGCGGATTTACCCAGAATATGTCTCAAATTGATACGGCATCTGAAAGAAACCGGCTTCTTAATCATTTGTATAAATATATTCCCTTCTACAGACTGGATTTGTGGTTTGTTCTATTAAGATTGAAAATCCATCACGATAGGATGTTAAGTGTACTGGAGATTCCGGATGAAGAAGTTGAAAAGATTAAAAATCAAATTGCAGGACATGAAACAGAATCACACAAAAGGTTATTACAGGAAATTTACGATGATACTTTAAATCCAAGATAAGAGAAGAGGTGACAATATGAATTTTATAAAAAATTCACTCATTATATATCAAGAAAACTGGCTGAAGATTATTTTACTGGGTTTATTTATGGTCATCCCCGTACAATTGATCAACCTTTTTCTTTCAAATTACTTCCTCAATTTATTTGATATATATGGCATCCCTGTTTACGGTTTTTTCTTCATCCTATTTTTTAATGTCATCTCACTCTGTCTTGTTCAGATCCCTTTTATCTGTTTGTCATATGAAGATATAGTCAATCGCACGGTCAAACTGTCAAGGGTTATAGTCAGAACCCTGGAATACTCATTTCCAATTTATGTTTTAGCATTGATTTATGCATTGTTGGTTGTAGTCGGAAGTGCAATGCTTCTCATTCCGGGAATCCTGATATTAATCGTGCTTTTTTTGTTCCCGTATGTAGTGATTTTTAAAGAGAAATTATGGTGGAGCGGGTTTAAAGAAGCTTTTCATTTTGGGAAAAGGCACTTTCTTCGCATCTTCGCTTTTATCATGATTATTCAAGTGATAGAATTAGCGGCAGCCAGCCTGGCTTATTTTGGGACAGAGATGTTGGCTCCCTGGTTTTTAGCTCACGCTTTTGTCCAAATATTGATCAATACCCTGATTCTTCCCATTTTAGTATTTACACTTAGCAGCTATTATACCGAAAAGGCACAGGTGTGTTGATTTATTTTCCGGTTCGTTTCTTCGCAAGTGAAAGAAATATATTTTAATAGGGTTATATAAAAAACGTCAGTGGATCGGCTGGCGTTTTTTTATCATTCGAGTTTATTTTGATTTGAGTCGATTGGGAACAAGATGAAAGATGAAAATGCCTTCAACTATGCTCAACAAATCCTGAAAGTTATAGTTGGGGAATCAGGTGACATTTCTTGACCTTGAATTGTTTGCTGAAACAAAAAAGTCCGAAACCATGTACAGGGCAGCCATGAACCCGATCTATATTCCGGTTCACACCGGAAACGCCGGCTGCTAAAATGAAGAGTATAACTTTTGTCTCACTAACGAAAGGATTGTAATGACATGCCCAGGTTTCAATACGGCCATTCAACCATCGATTATTCGCTCCAATATCAACCGGATCAGAAAGACATAACTGTTGCAGTAGATTGGGCGAACGGGGTGAGTGTACGGGCTCCGGAAAATATCGATCAAGCGGTTGTGGAACGTGTATTACATAAGAAAGCGCCGTGGATTTTGCAAAAAGTGTATGAATTGAACGAGATCCAGTCCCTGAAGTCGGCCAAGGAATTTTTAAGCGGCGAAAAGTTTCCGTATCTGGGACGGCAGTACCGGCTGAAAGTGGATTCGCTGGAACAGCATGACGGTGCCTCATTGATCTTTCAAAAGGGTCGTTTTTTGGCGAAGGTGCCAAAAAGTTGGGATTTGCAACAGCGGCAGGAACATCTTAAAGCATTGTTTCGGCAGTGGTATATCACACACGGGCATGCAAAAGCGGAAGAGCGTTTGCGGATCTTCTGTCCCAAGATGGAGTGTTATCCGTCTAAGCTGGTGGTAAAGGATCAACAGGCACGCTGGGGCAGTTGCACAAAAAAAGGAACCATCCATATCAATTGGAAGATATTTATGGCTCCGATGCGGATTGTTGATTATGTTGTTGTTCATGAGTTGGCCCACTTGAAACATCCGGACCATTCAACCGCTTTTTGGTCGATGGTGCAATCCATCCTGCCCGACTATGGAGAGCGTAAAGAATGGCTCAGGATTCACGGTCCGACTCTTACTTTTTAAAATGCACCCGGGCTAAATCCAACACCTTTTGCGGAAGGGATTCCAGTTTATCGGTGGGGCATTTGCTTGCCCGCAGCTGGCGCTTGATTCTCTTTCTCATTTCTCTCTGGACATCTGCTTTCTCCGTCCATTCAACGACCTGGGCCAGAGTGGAAACGTCTTCCACAATGATTTGAGTTAAATCTTTCATGGCTTCATGGTCGTCGTCGTTCTGGGCCAGTTCCTGTTGCAACAACAGATAAAAAGGATATTCCTCTCTGGTTAACCCTGCTTTTTCCGCCTCACTCGTATAACCTCTCATCTGGTTGATCAGCTCTTTGAGTTCCAAAACCAATTGAACCGATTCGATCCGTTCTTCTTTTCTGCCTTGAATCAGCTGTTCCAGCTTTTCACGCAATGAAGTGTAGAAGACGGGGTTTTCATCCAGCTTCACCCGGATCTCATGGCGGATCGCATGTTCCATCTCCGATGCCTTTGCTTCATCGGAGGCCATCTGATCTATTTTTTTCATGTACCAGCTGGACAGAATGTCGACCGGTTCATGCAATACGGAAACATGGCTGGTCTGAATGTACTCCTCAATCAGCTGTTTCACTTTTTCGCCGCAATCGGAAATGTCCATCTCTTCATCCCTGAACCGCTGTTTGGCAGCCAGCCGAACCTTTCCGAGAAACTTTAAATCCTCCCGATAGGGATTAGCGGCAGGGTTTGGCATGATCATGTCCATACTGGAGCTGAACTTCTTAAAGGCAATATCAAATTGGGTGCGGACATCTTCCGGTTCCAGCACTTTCAGACAGGCTTCCAGGTCAGATTTCCGGGTGTAATCAAAAAAGCGCATCGCCGCCCGGTGACGTGTTTGCAATCGCGGCAGCTCGCTCTCAATCGGCAGCATGGCCCCGCGGACATCCTGTTCCTTGAACACGCCCAGCGCCTGTTTGAGGAATCCCGACACGCCATAATAATCAACAATCAGTCCGTAATCCTTTTGGTCACAGGTCCGGTTTACACGGGCAATCGCCTGCAACAGGTTGTGCTCTTTTAACGGCTTATCCAGATACATCACCTGTTCAACCGGTGCGTCAAATCCGGTGAGCAGCATATCACATACGATGATAAACGCTAATGCATCTTCCGACAGCGGTTTTTTGAACCGTTCAATGTAGTGTTTTTGCTGCTCCTTGGACAAATGAAACTTTTTCAATTCTTCAGTGTCCGAATTTCTGCCCGAAATAATGACCACAGACTCGGGGCCGTTCAGCTTATCCAGCATCTTTTTGTAAAGAACCGCCGTTTCCCGGTTGACTGCGACAATCTGGGCTTTAAACCCATTGGGCGCAATATGGGTTTCATAATGTTCCAATATGTCAAGGCATATCGCTTCAATCCGTTTGGGGGCGCCTGTAATCGCTTCCTCATTGGCGTATTTCTTTTTGATCCGTTCACGGTCTTCCTCTGAATACAACTGAAACATACGGTCAAACAGGGCGTCCAGTGTTTTTCCCTCAATGCTTAATTCGGGCAGTCTGCCTTCATACAGAATCGGAACGGTCGCTCCGTCATCAACCGCTTGCTGGATGGTGTACGTGTCAATGTAGGAACCAAACGTCCGAGTTGTGCTTTTATCCTTTTTGTCAATTGGTGTTCCCGTAAAGCCCAGATAGCAGGCATTCGGCAGCGCCGTTCTCATATTGGTGGCCAGTCCTTTGTACTGGGTGCGATGGCTTTCGTCCACCAGGACAAAGATATTGCTGGCCGTACTTAACGCGGTTTTCTGCGGGGCGTCCTGAAACTTTTGCACTGTCGTCATCAAGGTTGCCCCCGAACCCCGTTTCAGCCGCTCACGAAGTTCTGCCACGCTGCCGGCCTGCTGTGGATTGGGAAAGCCGCAACGCCGGAATGTATTGGTAATTTGTGTATCCAAGTCTTTGCGGTCTGTCACAATCACAATCGTTGGATTCTCAAGTTCTTTCACCCGCCGCAGCTTTACTGACAGATATAACATGGTCAGCGACTTGCCGGACCCCTGTGTGTGCCAGACCACGCCGCCGCGGTCAGCCGGGGTTGCCGCGTTTCGAATTCGTTCAATCGCTTTGTTGACCGCCCGGAACTGCTGGTAACGGGCCAGTTTCTTAATGGTTTTGCCGCCCTCCGGTTCATACACGATAAAATTTTGCACCAGGTCCAACAAATGTTTTTTGGTCAACATCCCGGCAACCAGGATGTCCTGCGGATTGGGGCGGTCCCCAACCTCTGTGGTACGCAGGGGATAGGGGTCTTTCCATTCGCGGTAATGCCTCAGCTTTGCCCCGACCGCCGCATATTTCGCCTGCTGGCCGCAGGTAGCAATCAAGATCTGGTTATAGTAAAACAGACGCTCAGAATCCCGCTGGTAGCGCTGCAACTGCTTCACCGCCTGGGCAATCGGGCTGGTGATAAACGCACTTTTGCACTCCATGACCACTAGCGGAATCCCGTTTACGAACAAAATCACATCCGGGATAATGTTGTCTGTGACTCCGCTGACTTTAAACTGATTGACCACCAGAAATTCGTTGTTGTCAATATTGTCAAAGTCGATCAGCTTTACGGTTTGATTCTTTTTGCCCCTGCCAATGTCTTGTTCGATGGAAATATAATGGACCATGTCCTCATGCAGACGTTCATTGGCTTCCATCAGGCTGGATGCTTCAATATGGGTTACATAACGGATCACTTTGCGAAGGTTGTTGTCGCTGATCCAAGGGTTGATTCGTTTGATGGCCTTTGCGAGCCGGTTTTCAAGGACCACCTCACGGATGGTCTCCCGTTCCGCATCCAACGCCTTGCCGTGAATATATTGATAGCCCAGATGTTTCAGTTGGTCGATCAGGCGGTTTTCAACCAGTTGTTTTTCGTTCCAGTTCTGGGTGGCTGAAGTCATGCTGTCACCTCGGCGTTTTCATCGACTTTGACACGGACTTTGCCGGTGAGGAGGGATTGCATGAGGGCTTTTTTGAGAACACCAAGCTGTTCCAAATATTTCTTTTCATATTCTATTCTATCATCAACAGCCCATAGAATTTTGGAAATTTGTCTTTGTTCGTTAATTGGCGGCAGAGCAATTTTAAATTCCTTAAAGAAAGGAAGACCAATTGTCTTGATGGTGTTGCCTGCTGCAATTCTTTTAAATATCGAACGACAACTAAGCAAGTAGTAATATAAGAATCGACTATCAATTGTTTGCCCGCAAATATAGTTAATGAAATGCTGACTTGTTGCCATTTTAACACCCATTATCCCAACTTTTCCGACTGTGGCATCCCGGGAGATAACAACTGTACCCGCTGGAAGTAACACAGCTGATGAATTTTTTATACCCGCATTAGTTGTATAGTCGGTTGTCTCGCGGATATATCGGTTATCTAGTTTTTGAGTATCTTTAAGAGAAATCCACGGAATACTACCATTCCAGTAATTGTTAATCTTTTTGTTCGGTGTATGACCAGACTTTCTAGTTGCTACATTATCTAGTAATTCAACTCCCCATGCCTCAGGAATCTCACCAATCTCCGTTTGCTTAAACTCCGTATGCCCAATCCCTTTCGTCAACAACTGTTGCATCAAGCCTTTTTTGGCCTTTTCCGTCTGCTTGATGATGGCTTCCGTTTTTTCGATGGCGTCATCAACGGACGTTAGAATGGCAGCGATTTTGCGTTGTTCTGGGAGAGATGGAACATTAATTCTTATTTTTTTTAGTTGTTCTAGTCTAATACCTTTAACGGTAGTACCAGTACCCATCTTCTCAATTTCTTCCGATTTATTCATTAAAAAATACAAAAGAAATTTAGTCTCTATGATATTTTTATTTGGTATTAAAGCTTTTAAATCTTGGTTGATAGCAACATCTACTTCATTAATAAAAGCCTTACCTACAGCCATTCGGGTAGCAATGATCACGTTTCCCTTTGGAATTAAATTTGTAGCACTATTCTGTATCGCTTTTTCAGTAATATATTCTTGGGAAGACGAGATTTTATGATGCACTAAATCCTTCACAGTGACCCAAGAGATATTTCCTGTATAATACTCTTCAACTTTACGTGAAGGTGTACCTCCACCAATTATTTTCTCAAGTACATCTTCGAGAAAAGAAAGTCTCCACTTTAGAGGACCAACTATCTCACTCACCAAATCCCAACTCCTTTAAATAACCGTTCATCACCAACTCAATTTCTCGTCTCTCTTTTTCCAGTTTACGAAGTTCCGCAACTGCTTCCTTAACGTCAATTTGCTCTTCTTCATCCGTTGATTCAACATAACGAGCAATGTTAAGGTTATATTCGTTATTACGAATTTCTTCTAAATCAACAACTCTACAATACTTTTCAACGTCTTCCCACTTGTCATAGGCAGCAACGATTTTCTCAATATCTTCATCACGCAAGAAGTTCTGATTTTTACCCTCTTGATAATCATTCGCCCCGTTCAAGAAGAAGACCTTGCCCTGTTTATGTGCCTCTTTTTGACGACTAAAAATAAGAATACATGCCGGAATACCAGTCCCATAGAACAAATTGGGCGGCAGGCCAATAACAGCTTCCAGTAAATCCTCCTCCAAAATTCCCTTCCGAATCTTTCCTTCTGCTCCGCCACGGAACAGAACGCCATGTGGCATCACGACACCAGCTTTGCCTTCATGATTCAATGACGCAATCATATGCTGGACAAATGCCAGGTCTCCTTTATCCTTTGGAGGCAATCCAAAACGGAAACGTCCGTAGCCATCATTTTCTGCATCCTCACGTCCCCAATTTTTTAAGCTGAACGGAGGATTTGCAATGACACGGTCATACTGCATCAGTTCGCCATCTTCAATTAGCTTTGGATCACGAATCGTATCGCCTTTCTCGATCCGGTGATCTTTAAGACCATGCAGCAGCAGATTCATTTTGCATATCGCCCAGGTATTCAGGTTCTTCTCTTGACCATGAAGCGTTAAATTGATAGGATTTCCATTCTTGCTTTTTATGTAATCAACCGATTGAATCAGCATACCACCCGAACCCACGGTGGGATCACAGACTCTCATACCTTCTTCAGGCTTAATCAACTTTACAATCAATTCAACCACTTTGCTTGGAGTATAGAACTCGCCGCCCTTTTTGCCAGCATCGTCGGCAAATTGTTTGATTAAATACTCGTAGGCACGCCCTAGCATGTCCGGCTCGGATAAGTTTTTATTTGATAAGTCAATTGCGCTAAAGTGCTGGATTAACTGTAAAATTACCTTGTCCGGCAGTTTTTCCTTGTCGTTAAAGTCAATGCTGGCCAGTACACCCTGCAACGTTTGATTCTCTTCCTCCAACAGTTCAAACGCCACATTGATCGCCGACCCAACATCATGTGTAATGGTGCTCAGGTAAGACCATCTGGCACGTTCCGGCACAAAGAACTGATGCTCATCCCGGTCATACCAGCCATAATTTTCTCCTTCTTCGCGCTCAATTTGTTCCGCCACTTCGACAAATACATCATTCAACCGCTTCAGGAAAAGCATCCCGAAGATATAGTTCTTATAATCAGAGGAATCAATACTTCCCCGCAAAATATTTGCTGATTCCCACAAATGAGATTCCAATTGTTGTTGTGTTAATTTCGGCATTGTCTTTCCTCCGCAAAAATAGTATCTACTGCAAAATCCTGCTTAATTGCTTCATAGTATTCACTTAAAAAATATCACAGGCAATGGTTTCACATGTATTTATTATACTAACATCATTTTTGATGGAATAGCGCTTTTTGCCTTGACAAAGCGCCGAATTGCTAATAGAAATATGAAGTGACCATTTTTGGCTATAAAAAATCCCCTAAGTTGTCTGTGTGAGTCCATCTTACCAGACAGGATTCACAACAGATCTTAAGGGAAAAATACCAATGTTACTTGAAATACATTGAATGGTTCATAAATCTGCGAAAGATTCCAGATTCAAATACTATTGAAATTAATATTTAAACCAACTTACGGATATTTTAGCTGTCCGGTGGTTCATTAACATGATGTTTGATCATGACTTCTCCCTCCATAGATTTCAGATTTATAAAAATGATCTCTCTTGATGCAATTTTACTTCAATCTCGAACAAATTTTCAAGTGACTTGGTGAATTCACTATTATCAACGTATTTCCAGCACTTACTCAATTCGAGCAGAGAAATATGTTGCAGAGTTTTAAAGCCGTGAAGCTTTGCAATCTCCGCCGCTTTTTGGTAATTCTCAACTCCCTTTGAATATTTCTCATTAGCTTGATACAAGTCTCCTAGAGTGATGAGCGCCCAACCAAATCTTTTTGCATTATTTGTTTTTGCTCCGATTCGTACCGCCTCAAGAAGGTCTTTTTCTGATTCGTCCCATCTTCCTTGCATCATGTGAATTCTTCCTAACAAGGTATAAGCTCCAATGATTAAATGTTCTTTTTCAATTTTTTTCTTAAAGTCCAAGGCAGTGAGAATGCACTCTTCTGCCTCATCTAGTTCCTGAAGTTCAAGGTAAATGCTGCCTAAAGTATTCCAGAGCTCAAACGAACGTTCGGTCATCTTGTTAACCCGCGCAATCTCAATCCCCCCATATACCAATTCAATTGCTTCATGATACATTTTTTGTTTTTTAAGGATTAATGCCTTTGTTTCGTACATATTGAGAAGCACAAAAATATTTTTGATTGAGTTAATATCCTTCCATAGTTCATCAATGGTTCTTCGGGCTTCTTCATACCGGTCCAACTTTTCAAGATAAATGGCTTTGCTGACCATCAATGAATGAATGAGTCTTTCTCCCTCCTGGTCAGGATCATATGATTTGATCCCCCGCAGTGTATGAGCCAAAGCGATTTCCAAATCGTTTTTGTAATAAAAAAGCCGTCCCAGATCGTAGTAACAAAATGCCTTCACATTATTTTTGGAAAAGAAATCATCCTTTTCAAGCAGTCGGAGAACATCTGAAAATAATCCTTCTGCTCTGCTGAGATTTCTTTTCTGCAAATGGCATCTGCCTTTCAGGTAAAGAAAAAGGGCATAGTAAGGTGAAAACTCATCTACTTTTAATTCCTTAATGCGTTTTAACGCTTCATCAGGGGCGGCGAGATCTGCTGTCGTCATCAGTTTTTTGAGCTTGGAGATCGTTCTTTCTTCCCTTCTGTCAATCTTCTTTAATACGCTTGGCAAATCTGTTAATTCTAGGTCTAGCTTTTTGGCAACATACGCGATCTTTTCGAGTGCCACGTTGGGGATGCCGCGTTCAAGATTACTGACTGTGGAAGCTGAAACATATTCGTCTGCGATATCATCCAGGGTCAAGCGGAGTTCCTTTCTCTTTTTTCTGATCATGTGGCCGATTGTGATACGGTCAATTGGTTTATCCATCGAATTCACCTCAAATTTTTTATAGATCTGTTAATGAATTGGGTTAAAGGATGTGTTGATTGAGAAAAATATGATTTTTTATTATGTAACTTGCCTGAAAAATAAAAATTTGAATTTGTAGAAAAATTTATAAATCAATATTACAATATAATCATTGGATGGTAAAGAGTGGAGAAAAAACCAATGCATTCTTTTTAAGGAGGTTAAAACATGTTAAAGGTGTCTGTCAAAGGCGACCCCCATGAGATCTACCACTTTATGAACGATCTTCAATCCCAGCCCCAGTACGGGGTTCAATTGGAAGCAAAAAGGTATCTGCTTCCCGGTTTTAACGAAAAAGAGATCACAGCCTATGTCAACTATGTCCCGAAAGAACGAAAACCTATGACGGTCACCCTGAAGACGCTGGAGGGGAAAGAGGTACAGATTAATCTGCTGGATGGTGTCGCCGTGGAGCTGGATCAGGGGATTACCTATATCAGCGGCAAAGTTTTCGATATTTTTGGCTGAGTTTATGCTGTTGTTTGGATGTATGGATGTTATCGAATACAGCCCGCTGATCACCAGCGGGCGGGAGGAGGAAAAGAGGATGGCGAAAAATGAAACACAACATTACATAAAGAAAAGTGAAGCAGTCAGCCGCATCATTTATGTACTGGCCAAGCTCGGATATCCGCGGCACAAAATCGAGGAAGTCACCCGCGAGCTCAGGAACACATTTAAACTTAAATGCAACAGTTACACCTTTGAAACAAGCCTGGTCACCGGAAGAACCGACCGCAACCATCTGCTGCCAACCATCTACAACCCGCAAGCACCGGGAACTTCAGACAAAAAAGATGATGAGACCAGTTGAAATGAATAAAGGGTAAAGACCATGATCAAGGCAAATAAAAGGCTGCCTCTTATTTACCTTGATCATTCTTTTTATGTCGGGCATATGGTATGGAGACTTTGACGAATATGTTTAAATATGTTGTTGCCAATCTTATTACCTTTATTATGATTGGATTCTCTGCGTATTTCGTGCTTTATTATCGCATGTCGGGAATTAATCAAAACCTTCGCAGGCTGATTCACCCAAAAAGACGTGTGTTTGCCTTACATAACTTGCAAATCACCAGCATTAACAGGCTTGAAACCTCAAATTTTCTTTCACCGATTTCGGAATATGAGAGAGAAATCCTTGTCAAACTACACGCTGCCCGTAATGGTTCCAACCCCCATAATGGAACTAGCATCCGCTTGGATGGCTTGACTTCCGTGTCAAATGATAAACAGCAAGTAACCGCTCATATTTCAAAGGTAGGATTTTTTGACTTTATCGCTACCAATCTTACTGCTTATCCTGCTAATGCGCCCATCCTTTCCTTTCGCAGTCAGGTTGCTGCGGCTGTCAGGTCATTTCGCAGCTTTGGCATCATTCAACAAGTCGTAAACGAAACCCAAAAGTATGGTCAGCCGACGAAAGTGGAAGACGTATTGGAGAACCGTTCGCTGGCGAATATCATTGCCGTTAGTATACTGATTATTGATTCTACAGGCAGGATCGGAATCGTTGAGAGAACGACCCGTGTGGCAGTGTCTTCCGGCAATTATGGGGCAACTTGTGCGGGAACAGTTAGCAATGTGGACTTCGATTGTGAAAACCCGTTTCTCTCATGTTCCCTGCGGGAAATCAAAGAAGAATTAAACCTTGATCTAGAGAGTTTAAATTTCGATGGCATCGTCGTTCCGAAACAGAAAATGCAGCCGATCTTCTTGTACCATGCCTCCATTGATCAAACATGGGAAGAACTTCTGCCTGTTATTCAAGAGGCGAGAGATATCTCTTTTGAAACACAGGCGTTCTATGCGGTCCCCGTAGATCAGGCTATTACATTTGCTTCCCATTCCCGCATGACCGATACTGCTGCTTATCAAATATGGCGCTATGCGGTACAAAATAGCCATAGTCACAGATGGTACACCACATTGTTATTTCCTTTTGATTTAAGTCGTTACCTGGTTCCGTGGAAGTTAGAAAAATAGTCGGCATTTGTTTTGACTCGGCAATTATCGAAAACTATGACAATCCAACCATAGGGAAAAAGACTAAAGCTCAGTTGATGATCTACAACAACTGAGCTTTTATTCATATCAAGGTAGTTCATTATTGCTGCTTTAAAATTCTTAGCCGTTTGGCGGATCAGCTACTTGGCGTTTTGTTGGGCTGTATAGCATAGGCTGCTCACCTCCTCCAAATAGCGGATCGGCATTGGAAAAGAAAAAGTCTAATGCATATTGCTGATAATGGGGATTTCCAATATTCTTCAGATAATGCCCCAACATGAGAAGTAATTGATTTTTTTGCTTCATAAAAGAGTGTTGTTTGGCTAGATCCAATGCCTCGTGAAGGCACTTCGTTGCTTTTTCGTGCATCTTCTGTTTAACATAGCAGCTTCCCAATCCCATTAATGCTTCCGTTTCTTGATAAGCATCGTTAATTTTTCTGCTGATTTTTACAGCTTTAAGGAAATGGTCTTCTGCGTGTGAAAATTCTTCCCGTTTTGAGTATAAAGTTCCCAATTGTGTGAATGCATAAGCGAGAAGATACTCCGTTTGAATTTTGTCTTTGAGTTTCAATGCAGTTAAGAAACAGATTTCTGCCAGATTAAATTTGTCTTTTTCGCTATATATACTGCCCAGAGTTATCCACAATTCGCAAGATCTATTAAAGGCTTGGTCTATGCGGGCTAGTTCAATCCCCTGACGGGCAAGTTTGATTGCCTGTGTGTACATGCTTCCCTTTGCCCAGATCGTTGCTTGAAGTTCAATCAAATTAAGGGCGATTTCTTTACTGTCAATCGTAGAAGGAGTAACTTCTGTTTGCTCATTTGTATGTGCACTGGTTGTTATCTGATCCATTACCGTTTGAGCATCTTCAAGACGGTTGAGCTTTTGCAAATAAATGGCTTTGCTTAACAATAATAAGTGTTTGGTATACTTCCTTTTTCCATCTATTATAAATGAGCTAATTCCTTTTTTGCAATATTCCAATGCTTCGTGTAAATCGTTCTGGAGATACTCAATACGGCTTAGCTGATAGTAGCACAAAGACTTTAAATTTGTAGACAATATCTTAGCGTGTTTATCATTCAGATAGCGAATAGCCTCAAAAAAGTGTTTTCTCGACTTTTTCAGATTTCCTTTAAAAAGATAGCCTTTCCCCTTTAAAAAGTGAACAACGACTATGAAAGGATCGCCAGGAGGAAGGGGAAGACACCTTAACTCAGCCAAACCCTGATCGGCATCTACTAAATCGACAATCGTTTCAATCGATTCCAACCTTAACTCCAACTCTTCGGCAACCTCTTCCTGATTGATTTTCTCTTCATCAATATAAAACTTGTTCATATCCTCTTCTTTCAACCCGAGTTTGTTAAACAGATAAATAATTTTCTTTTCACTTACATCAGTTTTTCCAGTCTCGATATTGCTCACCACTACTTGGGAAATAATATTGTCTGCCAGATCTTCCTGGCGCAGTTTTTTCGCTTTCCTCGTTGCCCGAATCAATTTCCCCAATTCGATCCGGTCCAAGCGTTGTTTTTTCATTCTGACCACCTGCCTAAAAAAAATTTTTTCCAAATCGTATGTTCTTTGACAGTATCATTTCTTCCATTTTCGGGTTATTCCTGCAAATATTTTGAAAATGGATTTTGATAATTTTGGTGGTCTGTATGTTATTCCTTTTATGTTGTCGGACAGCCTTCCGGATAACAGTTATTTGAAAAATTATTAAAAAAACTATAAATTATCAATAAATAATCAATCAGTTTATGAGGAGGAACGATATGCTGAGACTGCAAGTATCCGGCGACCCCCATGAGATCTACCACTTTAGGAATGATCTTCAGTCCCAGCCCCAGTACGGGGTCCAACTGGAAGCAAGAAGGTATCTTCTTCCCGGTTTTAACGAAAAAGAGATCACAGCCTATGTCAACTATGTCCCGAAAGAACGAAAACCTATGACGGTCACTCTGAAGACGCTGGAGGGGAAAGAGGTACAGATTAATCTGCTGGATGGTGTCGCCGTGGAGATGGATCAGGGGATTACTTATATCAGCGGCAAAGTTTTCGATATTTTTGGCTGAGTTTATGCTGTTGTTTGGATGTATGGATGTAGGGAGGAGGAAAAAGAGGATGGCGAAAAATGAAACACAACATTACATAAAGAAAAGTGAAGCAGTCAGCAGCATCATTTATGTACTGGCAAAACTGGGATATCCGCGGCACAAAATCGAGGAAGTCACCCGCGAGCTCAGGAACACATTTAAACTTAAATGCAACAGTTACACCTTTGAAACAAGCCTGGTCACC
>NZ_JAECVR010000031.1 GCF_016055185.1 Paenactinomyces guangxiensis | reverse complement strand
GATGGTCCGTCATCTCAGCCTCAAGGACCTCTTGTAGCGTTTTTCCAAAGAGATCCTTTAACGTGTTATGAACTTCTTCTACCGTCTTACAATTTTTGGATATCTCTTGAGCCAATTTTGTTCGAGCATTTTGCATAAATGGTCAACTCCTTACAGGAAGTTATTACCATTTACACAAAATTAATTACATACTCTCCAATTGCTTATTATAACGTTCCAAAAATCCACATTTTGTTACATTGGAAATCTGGAATCTCCAATATTACGGAGATTCCTTTTTCATTGCCACATATACCATCATATTAGCTTATGCAGAACCAGCAAATTCACCATAATACTCTTTTCTAGCTTACTCGGCAACTTTGACGGCTTCATCCAGTTCCCTATAGTAACCGAAGCTCTTGTACACCGCTTTGAGAAGTATCGCTTCGTCATGTCATCCCCTAACGTTTGACACATTTGATGATTCTAATACCACCATGTCCCAGCGTGAAGACTATCTTACACCAACCAAGTTTTTGTTTACCCTTAGTATAGCTTCAATATATTTTTCAACCGCAAACAAACGATGAAGAGGCGCAGGATAAATTGTATGTTTATTAAAAGTCAAATTCGCACGTCGCCAATAGTGAAGTTGTGTAATCGCATCTTCGATTTCAGTTCCATCCCATTTATCACTCATAGGCAAATATTCTATCAGATTCGGCTGAACAATTGGTTCTCTAGGGTCTGTAACTTTGGTGAAAAGGGTGGCTACCTGAGCGGTGTCTGGCTTCTGAGATAAGCTATAATATGCTCCATCATGCGAAATGAAAAGCCCAGCATCAAAGCAATAGTCTTTCCCTGCAACGCTATTATGATAATCTGGTACATATTCTCCTGTTGTCATTCTCACAATACGAAGCCGATCTCTTAGATTAAGCAATTCCGGGCGATTAAATTTCCATTCACCTGAAACTAAATGCTTGTCTTGAACAGATGAATAAAGCTTTGAAAGCGGCAAGCGATCGATCAGCAAATGCCATATACCTTGATACTGATTCAACACATCAATAATGGCTTTTTCAATAAAAGCCTCTTTTTCTTTAGTTAACCTATCAGTAGACAAACTTTTTATTAAAACGCCTGCTTCTGTTATTAATTCGTGTAACGAGCGCCAGGTACCATCATCACCTTCAACTCTAAAGGAAACACCAGCATCATATTTAGCCAGTAGAACTCTATCTTGATTTGAATATTTGTTAGTTGTAAACGCACTAATAAATAACCAGTTCTTTTGAAAATCCGCTTTTTTAAGATTGTTCGAAAATATCCCGAAATCACTTAACAAGTCTAATAAGGCACTATTAACTCTATGTTTTAGATGCTTCTCATTTTCTGGGTACAAAAATTGAGTCAATTGCCCCGATTCGAGAAAGGATACACGAAGCGCATTTTTAGGATCTAAAGAAGGATTTGCAGCCCAGGTTTTTTTATGATTTATTTCAACAATGGACCCATCTGCGGCCGGGACACCTTTTATCTTTCTTTTCATCGCTGAAATCGAGCGGTGTGGATAGTCTGGATCAAGATCAAAGACAACTCCACTATCAGGCACATGGCGAAGGGTTAACAGAAAATCCCCTTTATCAGATGAAACTTTAAATTTACCATCGCCAATAGATTGAACTCCCTTTTTTATTTTATTCGTTTCATCTAGTAGACTTTGATACAAAAATTCAGACATGTGGCAGTTTACAGAAATAGGGCGAGCTTTATTTATTACAACCGGAAAAGGTTCATAGCCATGTCCTCTCTCTTTGATTTTCAGATTTTTAGCCGTTGGAATTTGCTTGAGGTCAGGAAACACTTGTTTAAAAAGTTCCAATAGCTGTTTTCTTTCTGATAAACCCATTCCTCCTGTTACTACTTCACCATTTAATGAAGATGCATACAATGACGGATTGTACAGTAGAAGTGCACAAACTTCATTGTTTATATTTTGGTATTTGGATGGATCATTTAATAAATCCTTGATATCAAACGGTTGTTCCAAGAACATGTTCAAATACTTCATGCAATCATGGTCACGCCATGTTAAAAACATCTCTTTTTCATCATTTTTTTTCTCTATTGGCAAGGGTATAAAGGGACTTAATCCCTGACCAGCAACTCGTAGCAAAACGGACCCTCCTGTATCTTTGCAGACTTGCAGTGGATCAATAATAGGTGTCAACACATATTTATGGGTGGTTGTATAGATATATAGATAACGCTTATCGGGTTCATTTGCTCTAGTTTGGACAGCAAATTCAATTCCATACGAAAAGCCTTTGTACGGGCTAGTCATACACCCATGTCGTTGCAGTTTTAAAGGAAAAAAAGGAAGATCCTTTTCAAAAAGTTGACTTTTCTTATCTTTATCATAGTACATCGCTTTAAATGGTTTAGCCTTTAATGCAAATTTGCGAGCAATATAAGCCGGTAACCATGTAAATATATTTCCCCTAGTCACACCTAATTCTTTCCATCCTTTTTCTTGCTCTACGATCTTCCATTCAGCATCATCAATATTAAGATTAACAATTACACCAAATTTTTTAAGATGGCGCTGAAAATGATGGGCAAGATAGTCTAGATTTATCGGACTAAAAGACACGATCATAGGCATCACCCCATGATAGACAGCTTCGTCCAGTCGCATATAGAGTATATCGGGATAATGGCTTGCTAGTTCATTGCGCAAACGGCTTGGGATCCCCACTTTTTTATGGTTTCCAGATTCAAAATCCGGCCATAAAACTCTCTTCCAAGTCTTTGGAAGAAAGAAACAATAAACAGGTTCAGTTGGCCAATCAAATTCAGAAACATCAAAAGCCATAAGCTCTAAAACATGTTGATCATTGATCATGATATTCCAACTCCTTTTTGCTTTTTTCTTCTTGAAGCAGTTTTTCGAGTGAATCAATAAATGGCCCATATAAATCTTGAAATAACTCTTTTTCCTTATGTGGCAAAAACATCTGATACCATGTCTCCAACAATGAAGGAACATCACTGTCGGAAGTATAGCTTTTATCTATATAGGTCACACGCGCGGGCACTCCGCCACGAACCAGTCTTCCTATCATCTGCCAAATAGGTACAAACAAATACCACGCTAAGCTTAACCGTTCAAATTCAGACAAGCCATTCCAAAAGTCCGGCTTTGCATACATTGTGGAAAATATAGTATTGCATTTACGTCTAAGTTCAGCTAATGCTTTTTTTCCTACAAATCCCTGTCTTTTGATAGTTTGAGTGATATTCGGAACTATACTGTGTAAATAAGATAAAATATAGCTGATGTCGTTTGGAGGTGGATAAGGACGGCTAAGGAAAAAAGCTGTTCCGTATTTTGCATTTTTATCTGTCCCCAACAAATTCACACCACGGTTCATTGCAGATATAGGTGCAAGAAGCACATCAGTCTCTTTAGCTACTCGTTCAAGCTGACTTCGCGTAATTTGAACATTTGGATGTGTCACTTTCCTTGTGAGAGATTTGAAGCTCCAGCTCTGCTTCTCTAAGTACTGATCATCAATAAGGGTAAGACTATCATCATAGGAGTTAGAAACAAGCAATACTCCTCTTTCTCTATTCCATGAAAGTATCTCCGCTTCAATTAAACTAGGTAATTGAGCAGCAACCTGCCGCAACGCTATTTCCCTCAATTCTAGCGGTTGACCAGATATCCGAATAAATTTACCTGTATTATCTACCAACGGCAAGACTTTTTGCTCGAGGCTTGTTGCCTTTTTGTTTGATGTCAACAGCCATGAATAAGAAGTTGGTAAAGCATAATGAGTCGGTAATGGAGCCAAAGTTGTTCCTGACAATAAAACAACTCCTGGCCCTTTGCTTTCTCCACAGTACATAAATAAATCGGGCATCCGATACAATAATGTCCTTCCAACAGTCGAGTACTCGACTAATTTGAATACATATCGGTTTTTATCGGTGTCTTCAACAAGCCTGTACCCGTACTTATATCCTAAAACGGGAGTGGGGAGATGAGGCAGGAGACTATATTTTTGCATTGTTGACGGAAGATCTAAATCAAGTTCCGGTACATAACTTAATAAATCAGGATAATTGTTGGTTATATAAGCAAAACTCGATTCAAGCCTACACAACCATAAGTAAAAACGCCATTCACTTTCTACCTGAACTGTTTCATGTTTCCGCAAGACCTTAGGTGCTCCCGAAAAAGAATACAAATCGATTTCCTTATCGAGAAACTGCTCAATCTTATCTAACCAGCCTGGATGTTTTCTCCATGCTCTTTCTTCTCTAAACGGGCACTCATTCCACGTTTTAAGAACCTCTATGAACTTGTGTTCTTCTTTCTCTGATGAAAACAATTCTGACACCTTGTTTAATACTCTTTGATGCCAGAGATATTTAAAAGCTACTGTACTTTTTAATTTTCGTTTTAATTTTGGGGATTCCAAAATTACCTGGAATAGGTTTCGTGCAGAATCAGCTAAAGCATCGCACTTTCTTGCATATGTTGTAATAAATTCTCCACCAGGCTCATAAAACCCATGGATAGCTTCACGCACCTTACGGACAGAGTCTTCGATTAAATATCCACCATCACCAAGTAAGCTGAAGTCATTGATAAATTGTTCATCAAACATTTTTTGAATGGCATCTGCTTCATCCGCAAAAACAACATCCAACTCTTCATAAAAAAGTTCATATATACTTGGATTATCTTTTCTAAGATTCTTGGGTATTGATGAATGGAGTAAACTACCTGGAGTGGCGATCCAAATATCAGCTT
The DNA here is from genome assembly GCF_016055185.1 of Paenactinomyces guangxiensis. Lineage (GTDB taxonomy): Bacteria > Bacillota > Bacilli > Thermoactinomycetales > Thermoactinomycetaceae > Paenactinomyces > Paenactinomyces guangxiensis. The sequence goes on along the minus strand of NZ_JAECVR010000031.1, from coordinate 28,519 downwards.
GATCTAACATTGATTGCTGCTTATATATACCGCAATGAGATGCCATAGGGCAAAGTAAAGTAGTGCTTTTAGCCTTGGCTCTATATAAGCGTTGGCAAGGGTAATCATTACTAATGGTTTCATCATTGGCTAATGCTTCTACCAAACATAAAGATGAAATGTCTTCGAAACAATTGTCATTAGCAATATCCTCTATAGATAGATTTGCACTGGATAAACGCTCTTGTTCATGTTTCCGGCGATCTGTTTTCCCGATAATGGTTGCAACCCTCAACCCCAAAGCCCTTAATTCTTCAGCTCGTTTCAAAACATTCGAAACACTAGACTCGATAAATCCGACTTTTATTTTCTTTTTGGTTACGAGTTCATAAGTAACCGTGACCATCCATGTAGACTTTCCCGCACCCAATCCTCCAAGAATATGTATAAGATTAGAAAATTCTATTTCCATTTGTTGTTTAAGCGGTACTAAGTTAAGCTTTTTCAGCCTTTCTGTATAACTTGGCTCATAACCATTTTGCTGAAGAGCTTTGTCCATCCTTTGACCAATCTTCTTCCAATCAGTATTAGCAGGGATAGTAACTTTTTTCTTTTTAGTTCTTTTTTTAGTTTCTTTTTTTACATCTATCGCCAAGTTTTCTGATATTTGAATAAAATATTGCTCATCCCTTGTTGGACGGTCATACATATGGATTTCTCCGGACTTAGCAAATTTCTTTGTTGTTTCAACTCGTGGTATGCTTTTTCTTAAAACCGCTTCATAGTACTTTGTTCGGTTTGAACAGCAAATTGGCGCAATTTTCCGATCCTCTAATCGGCCTTCTTTATCGATTGCATATAAACAGTATTTTTCTTCTACGGCTTTGTACTCTTCTAATGCCTTCTCCCACACCGCATTATTTTGAAAATGATTGATAAGCAGCCGTAATCGACGAAAGTCATTGATATTTCCTTTAGTATGTAGAATCAATGTTTCCCAACCTTCAAATAGAGCACTATAATCTTTAACCGGCCATTCTTGTAATCCGTTTATATAACATGTATATAAAGTAAACTCCGTTTGCAAAAAAACATTACGCTTTTTTTTACCCTCTTTTGTATCATCAAACGGTAATCCCTTAAAATAATTAGCTCCACTTTCGCCTTCAAGTAATGGAACAAAACCTAGACGGCTCATCTAAACTTCTCCTTCGGTTCTAACATTCGTAATAATTGGTTTTCGGATACAGCTTGAATTTGATACTTCTTAGTTTGACTATTTACTTGTTCCAAATAGCCATCAAAGGCATACTCATTAGGAACAACAAATTTAGCACGATTAGTTTGAAAAGGTTCGCGTTTTGAATTACTTAACTTATTGATGTACTCCACCAAGTGCCTAGGCCGCTTAAAACATTTAACATCTAAATCTAGAGTGCCACTTTTTAAATAAACCCGTATATCAAACTCATCCTTTTCAGGATAAAGCTCTACTTCGTATCTTTGAGATAGCCTTTGATAAATTCTACTCTCGGGAATGCCTGGCACTAAGATAAATCTATGAATACCCGGAAGCAACCGATACACTTGATCTTCAGAAGAAAAATTGAAGTTCTCCGCCAATTGGAGTGACCATTTAGATAAATAGTATCCTTCCAATTCACTACACGTATTGGAACGTCCACATCGCCATTGCCCATTATGTATTGATAAACTCCACCCGCAACATGGACATTTTTTATGAATATACCATTCATCAAAAGGCTCATAACAAGACAGATATTGATGCCTTATAAAACTATCCACTATCTTTCCAGCAGCTTCAGTTAATGTTTTTTGATTAATTACTGCCAAGTGTGAATTAGTTAACAGACTTCTAAAAAGAACATAACCATGTTGTTCATCTTCCTCACGGCAATAGGTTAGAACCTTTAATACCGGGCGCTCCTGAAAATCCTCTGGTAAACCATAAGCTTCAAGGAACCATTCAGCTTCTCGACTCAGACCACCTTCCTCCCATAATGGAGATAATGGATCAAATATATCGTTGTTACCCAGCCAGTGCTCCGAAGGTTCTACCAAATAACGTAGCCATTCATTAACGCCAAGAGCCGGATATTTACCTATTTGTAATAAATGCTTAGTTAAACGTCTTCGTGCTACTGTAACTATATCGGGTATTACTGCATTACTTGATCTCAAATAATAATTAAACTGGATAAGTGCTCTTATTTGTATATAGATTAATTCTTGCAATTCATTTGACATGTTATAACATCCCTTATAATTACTATTTTGACATTGATTATAAATATATCCAAAAAGAATATACAATAGTGCATTTTTCCTATTTTTATATTGAATATAATTTAAATAAGATATTAACTTAACTTAGATCAACTCATTCTTCTGACAGTCTTGCTTTTTCTTTGTATTTTGGCCATTAATTTCAAAAGTTAAATTTCCCTAATCTTTCAGTCATCGGAGAACCAATTCCCTTTAATCTAGTGAAAGGTTCGCAACCCACCCCCAACCACAATTTTCCATACAAAAAAACCCCCGCTTCCGCAGAGGTTTCCTTTGGTGCTGGAGACAGGACTCGAACCTGCGACCCCTTCATTACGAGTGAAGTGCGAGAGTGAGATTCTCTATCCCCTTGAAAGTAGCAGAGTTTAAGGGAGAGATATACCTTTTATAGCAGTGAGACTACTTCAATACAATAGTGTTAAGTCCAGTATAGAAGCGGTTTTAGGCATCCGTCAATGTTTGTGACACCTTCATTGTAAAGAAGATAGCTTCCTTTTCTCTTATTCTCACCAACTCCTTACTTCAAACGCTCTCTTGTCAAATCACTTCACTACTTTTGAAGTAGGCTGCTTGAGTACTTCTCCTATTCTCTAACAGTAACTTCCTCTCTAGGATCTCTACTCTCTGCCTTTACTAATAAATTGGTAGGACAAAGATGTCCAAACAATCTGCTGTTACATTCTCTGCGCATCTTGAGAAATAAAAAATGTCCCCTATAAGGGAATGTAACTTGAGTATACAAAGGTAGATGAGGCTATGAAAAAGAGAGCCTATGATAAAATCTCAGTATGATTTTGATTAAGCGATATTTCCAGAGAACTCTCCAAAATACTTCGCTCTAGCTTCATACGCTACCTTATTTGCTTCCTCAACGTCTTTGTAGTATCCAAAGTTCTTCATCTTACCGTTAATCTTTAGTCTCACTTGATACTTATCTCGGCTCTTCATATAGTAGACATTTCGATATCCAGAGGCGGCATGACTACCTCTTCTGTTCCTCTGGTTCTCTTGGTGTGTAGCCACTCTCAAATTACACCTTCTATTGTCTTGTCTGTTTCCGTTCCTATGGTCCACTAGTAAACCATCTGGCTCTCCCATTAAAATCCTGTGGATAAACTGTGTGTGATTTCGTCCATCTTTCTGAAATTGGTGAACTAGATATCCATCTTGATTTACTCGTAAGGTGTTTTTGAGGTTCAGAAGTAAATCTAGATCAGCTGTATCAAATAAGAACTCAAACTCCTCACCTTTTCTATGTGCATACACTTTCAAGATTTTATCAGCTATAATGTATCTATTCTTCATTTCCCGTACCTCCTGATTTTGTAGAGGAAACGTAACCAGTTGGTACAGGGAAGTCAAGTTATTAGCAACACAAAATAAAGCCAGCCCAAAAAGGAGCTATCATATAATTCATACCTATATATAATTCTTAGGCAGGAGATGAAAAGCCATTGATTTGCTGAGAAGTGATTTTTGTCTATCAAGTCTATGGAAGCTAACCATAGATAAACAAAAAACCCTACCAATCTTATCATAAACACGGTAGGGTTCCTGCAATCGAAACACGATATTTTTAACTAGCTCAATTATACTAACTCAACAACACCTTGTGCCTTATACCCTCATTCGTTGAGAAATTAAATCTTAACGGCTGTTTTAGTTCCTCCACCATGCTGGGTGACTCTTGGTCGACATTTTATCTTTACTGCACCTTTTGTGAAGGAATCATCACTAGCCTTACTTGACCATACATAGGCTTCTCCTGTTCCGAGCCAACTCATTTTTTCAGGAGTTAATTCACTAAGTGCAGCATTGGCCTTTTGAATATGCTTGAGCCAAGCTGGCGAGTTGAATTTATGCATAATAATTTGTGTAGAAAATTCAATTAGAGAGATAGGAACTGACGGAGGATCTTGAGAAGCCACCATAATACTTGTACCTTTATGCCTCATTTCCCTTACTACTTCCACAAGTTCTGACACTAAGTCATCATTTTCGATGTATTTGTGCGCCTCGTCAAATACAACTAGCTTATTAAATGGTTGGTTTTCGAATTTTGCCTCAGAAAAAATCTGCAACATAACCACAAATAGTCCAAGTGCCTCATCTTTTTCAATATACTCATCACGTAGGTCTACAATAATTAATCTACCAGGTCTTATAAGAGACTGAAGACTTTGCGAATCGTCAATGTACTCTCCAGCAAACTGTAGACGTGTTAAAGCTAATTCCTTAAGATGATCAGATAGACTAGAATCGTTGATACCATTTTTTAATGCACTCAACGTTAAATTATTTCTTAATCGCCTCATTATTTGGGTGACTTGACGCATATACATACTCTGGTTACCGACAGCCCCCATTAAGAACTTCCAATGAGTAGCCTTGAGTTCGGAAGATGAAAAAGCAATTGGTCTCACTTCAATATCTGGATACTCTGCCTGACGCTCCTCAAGCTTGTCTGCTGGTGTGAGAATTAGAACATCCTTAAGAGCTTGTGGATTGCCAGCAAATCGCTCTCTAAGAATATTAACTTCAGTTTCTACGGCATTTGCATGAATCATAGAAGTAAACTCAGGTGCATAATCTTGCGTTGGACTATAATGGAAAATGACAGTTGCTAGTGGACTGGGGAGAGTATTCACATTCTCAATAGGCATAGTAGCCATCTCGACCACAGTACCCAAAGTATAACTTTTCCCACCACCCTGAACTCCAAATAGACTAATTGTATTTGTCTGATTTAAATCTATCGCAACTTTTCTGCTGGCTACTTCACCTAAGATACCATACTGTGGAGAATCTTCACTGACTCCTAATATGACATCATAATCAACTGAAGTTTTTTCCTTCACCTTACTCTTCTCATCTATTTTTCCAGAAGTAAGTTTTTCATCTTGACTGCTCTCTTTTGCTGAAGAGGTATATTCAGCGAATGGATCTATTATTATTTCATTTCCTTCGTCTGCATCTTGTTGTACCAAATTGAGATCAGTTTTCTTTTGCTTATACTCATTATTTCTCGAGGATTCAGCCGCTAAAGACTGCTTACTACTTTGCTTATCCTCATTTTCATCTTTTACTGATGATATAACTTGTTCTTCAACAGTAGTAATCCGTTCTCGATTTGGAGCAATAAAAGCCGCTGTCTGCAATTTTGGTACTTCTGGAATGAAAAGATCACTGAGAGACTGGCTTGTAGCCCCATTCTCCTCACTTGTTTGAGCATCTCTTTTAACACGACAACCTTCTAATAATGCATGAATTAAATCTCTTCCGATTCTATGGAATTCAATCCCTACCTCATTGTCTGGAGACTCTGTTCCATTCTTCTCAAAGTCAAAAATTAAAGCACAACGTTGGAATCGAAGAGTATAGCCGTTTTCTATAGACTGTAAAAATTCTCTTGCTTCCTGTGCTGCTTCAGAGTCAAAAATCCCGTATCGGATCGCCCGTTCCAGATAAAACTTAAGGATTTGCTCTAACTCTCGACTTTTTAATAAACGATCTGGACGGTCAGGAGACTTCCACGATGGGTCAAAATGCCGCTGTAGAATCCTCTCGCTTTGATTAATCTGTTGAGTAATTCTTTCTTTTAATTGATTATACGCAGCAAGACTACCAACTTCAGAGTAACACTTTACTTCAATCAAATTACAGGTAATGTTTTTTTGCTTCAAATCAAGATCAAATAGGGCAAGATCTGTCCTTTGATAATTAAAAACATCCTCCCCACTGTTTTCTCCTGCAGCACGATACAATTCAATATGGGCATCAAGCGGGACAATAATTTGATTTGACAAAGCACCTTGATACTCCAAATAAAGTCGAGCTAATGCTAATCCAAGAGCCTCTGCTTGTTGTGTAGGTGCAGAGATCAGTTTTAAAGCGAGCTGACCTGAAAGAGAGCGAAGATGGGACAAGATTTCAGCTGCTTGATCTTGTCCAACAGATAAACCATGACTTTCCATGACAGGTTTTAACATGGTTACAAGTTCGTCTGTTGATCTCGAAGAGATAATTAAATTGTGTGACATCGGTGAGTCAGCACCTGGAACAAAATCAATAAGGTAATCTGGTCTATTCTTATATCCACCATGATCAAAAAACTCAATCCCCATATTTCGATCAATGGTTATTACCCAATCGCTAAGTTGATGTACTTCATGAATTAACTCCCTCTGTTCTACATTAAGGCCTAAAGTAATCATTGGAACTCCTTTAAAATTGGCACCTGACGTAGCAACAGCAGAAGTAGCTAAACAAAGACTTTTGTTTAGTGACGAAAGAAGCTTGAAAGCGGAATCTTTATTATCTGTTATCAGCCCATCACCAATAACAGGACTTTTATGCCAAAATGAGCCATTATCATCATCCACAAATTCACTCTGATAATCTTGTATTAATCCATAAAGAGGAACTAGGCTTTCTGTAGCTTCTTTGACACCTAATTCTTCTGCTGGAAATACATCAAGTAATATGCTGATATGTGCACTATACTGCTTAGTTTTGTTTCGAAAATCCGAAAAGGCATGTTTACCTAATTTCAATTTAGAGTGTAAGTGACTACCTGTAGAAACAGCAAAAATATCAGCTGCCTCATGTGCCAGATCGGAACCAAGTTTTAGCATTTCCTCAAGAACCTCACCTAATGACGGCTCATCTGGTTCAGCCGAAAATAGCCGTATATTATAGCGAAGATCTGAAAACTCTCGCTTCTGTTGTAAAGCAACTAATACCTCAGCAAGTACAGATCCAGTTCCAGGATTAAAAAAGTTAATGGATAGTTCTCGAACATAAGGATGTTGGGAAAGATATCGTTCAATCTTTGAAGCTAAGACATTAGCTGATAGTTCATTAACTGTAATAGTAGGCTCTGGTAAACCCAGTATTGTGCATATCTCAGCCAATAATCCTCTTGTATTATTTTCTGTAGTTGGTGCATACAGCCCCCAAAATGGGGTCAGATTGTCAACAGAAGCAAAGATACGGCCATCTTCAGCTGGTATACCCACAGGAAAGTGAAGAGGCTGAAGTTTCTTTAATAAAGCATCTCGAACAGAAGGAATATGATCTTTTCCACCATCTTTGAGTTGACGAATCCATTGTTGTCCCAGTTTTGTCCAAGCCGTCTGCCATAACACTCTTATAGGATGAGTTGGTGCAACAAGAATGGCTTCTTTCTGTCTTCCACGAAAATCTGTCATCACAACCTGAATGGAATCAACTGCCAATAACTTTCGAATCTGTTGCAGAATAATTTGTTGATCTGTACCAGATGAGGCTTGAGCTTGATCAGTTAATCTCTGTACTAAGTTAAGATAGGAGTTTGTATAGGACATACAGATTGGCTCTAAATCTCTAAAAGAAGTTGCTTGTACCACAAGCTCAAATGATCCTTTTCGAACAGCATTAAAAAATTCAGTCCTAGCTGCGAGAAAAGATTCTACTTCCATAGTAGATAGCAAAGAAGACTTTATTTCACTTAAATCCCCTGGCGAATTTCTATCGATGAATAATCTCCACCCAGAAAGGTGTTCTGGTTTAGAGAGTATTTGTTGCTCGATGTCTTTAAGTATTCGAGATACAGGAATTTGAACAGTACCTTCCCGACCAAATTTGGCCATCAAAACTTCTTCCTTGGAACCCCCTTTTTTGCCTCTTTCTAACCAACTGATTTCATTTAAAACAATATCATTAGGATCACGATCATCGTTCAACGCAGTCAATTGTAATCGTATTCTAGCGTGTTCTAAACTTTTTTCTTTAGGAATGGCTCTTTGGGGTCGAGAATCCTCAATAAATCCATCAAGCTTGACATAAAAAAGTTCACTCTCATTTGAACCCTTGGGAGAACCATAAGAATCTCTGTCTTCCACCATTGGAATTGGATCTCCCTCAGCAGTCCAAGGGAGAACACGGATATAGTGCCAACCTTCTTCGAAATCTACTTGATGCAGCTTTGTCAGCTGAACTGTAAATTTATTTCCCTTTTTTGATCCAACATTTACTTTCTTAGATTTTCCAACTAAGCTACCATCATGGGATAAAATTTGAATGGTAAAATGATCAAGTCCTCTAACCTTTGTTGGAGTTGGATTCACTTCAAAAACCACTTTTATCTTCTGACGTTTACTCGGAATTAAAACTTGTTGACCAATGAGTTCAGACAATTGTTCGTCAGATTCATCTTCCTTCACAACTGGCAAATCTGTTTCAACAACCACAATGTTGACAGTATCCAGCGACAATTCCTCTTTAAACTTCCACTTGTCATACGAAATGGACCACCACTTTCGATCCAACGTGATAGGGCGAGTCCATTTTTCTGGCTCCTGAATATCAAACTGCTCAAAAAACACATTCAGATAATCGATCAATGTCTTATCACTTAATCCTAAATCAGCAACTCGACCTCGAATCGATTTATGTGAACTCATTAACTGACGAACACACTCAAGATTTCTGTGGATTTTTCCATTAATTAATACTGGATCATGGAATAATTTAAAATCTGGAATGAGCATTAATTCATAAAGACTAGCTCCAAGCGTTTCACCATCTACACCATTTTCGATAGCAGTTAACAAATAGCGAACTTTTGCCACTTCATCTGCAAAAATCCAATTTTCTTCATCTAGCAACTGAAAAATGCTTCTTACATATCCTACAAGAGTTGCTGGCACACGCTCTAATAGTGCATCTATTAACTCTTTATACACCTCAGTAAATGATAGATCCTCAAATGTGGCCACTCCGAACGAGTCCTCAGCACTAGTACGTAGTGAAATGGGAATAAAAACAAGAAGTGGTGGTCGAAGCTCACCATTCGCTAAAGGATTTCTCAACTCAACAAGCTTTGTCGAAGTGATTCGATAAGAATCCATTTCCTGATTATTAGCTAAAATATATACATTCGCATCAGGCTGTTGCTTTCGTAGTTCAGAGCATACTAATTCCATAATATCGTCATCTAAGTCAGTAACCCGCATACAATGTCCTGGGGCTCGCTCATAAAGGATGGATTGGATCTGGGGGCATAAAATAGCTGCAATAGCATCGTTTTGCTTGTTTACGTCTAATTCCTTAAATGTATGACTCATCTTTATCTCCCCTTATCTCAAACCCACTTCATTTGTTTCTTGAATCTTATATCTAGGTGAAACTTTTTGAGTAATATACGCGTCAGATAAATCTTCATAAAAACCAATTTCTCTCAATCGTTTTTTGAAAGCTTCGAGGTTCAGTCTGAGTGCTCGCTGCTCTAAAACATTTTTGCTATTCTGCTGATCTTTAGGTAATCGATCAATATAAAGCCCATACCTTTCCCGCAAAAACTCCAGAAGTTCTTCAATTCGAAGTTCGCGTGTAACAAATCTACCGTTCTTTTGTGTAAGAACAGCAAGTTGTAAAAGAACTTCGAGCAACTTACTACTCAGAACAAATCTTCTTGGGCTTCCTTTTCCTTTGGCTTGAGCGAGAATTCCTGTTTCCTTATTTTTCATTAAAAGTGAGTCCAAACATTTAACAATCGCTTGACGATGATAATTTCCACGGTAAGCCATTAATATCTCAATAAAAGTATGAAACTCATCCAGCCCCAAATCGATGACATTTCGGATCTCAGGATCAACATCTTCAGTACCCATGCTAGATTCTTCGATTAGACTAGCTAAGCGTGATTTGAAGTAAGCTTGTCGATCTGAATTGTATTCTGATCTTAAAAACTGAACCAAATCAGCCACAGTATGACTTGTTCCAAGCTTACCAATTTTGCGTAGATATTCTGCCATTTCATCCATCTTTTTAACAATAAAATTAGCTTGAATAAAAATGGGTATTTGCCTATAAAAACGATCCGCTGAATAAATAGAAAGTTTCTGCATATGATTATTGGTTGCATCCCCCATATCAATAATCAATGCAATATGATAAGGACAACCTTCCATGGAACGTGGATGACTTGGATTAGCAGGACATTCTTTAACTGTACAAATATCACTTCCTGACTGTTGTTTGACTATTTTAGGAAGAAGATAGAGTAATTTAAGATGATATAAGCCTAGATGAAAAGCTAACAATGTCTTAAGATAATCCACCAAAACTGAGCGAGGTACATAGGATTCATAAGCTAACAATCGTAAGATGTCATCAGCTAGAAGATCAGCCTGTCCAATACAAAGTGGTTGCAACCTAAGAGGTTCTGTAGAATCCTTTGCATCCTGTGTCACTTGTTGGTCCAGACGTAAGAGCGCCTGGGTCTCTACATCCACCACAACTTTGGAGTCATAGCGGTCTGTTACTAAATCAACTCCTGGAAAGAAAAATCGTTTTAGTGCATCACGCGCCGCCTGACCCCTGCCTTTTCGGGCATAATACAGCATCCAATAAATCTGCTCAGCAGCACCATAATCCCGTGAATGTTTAGTATTTCGAAACTTATAAGTATTTCCATGTAAGGGGCGTGGTGCTGCTACTGCCTGATTCGCCTTTCCACGATTTACAACATCCATCAAATCAGTCTCAATCCATTTCCGAACCACATCTGGATAAAGATCGAAACCTTTAAACCACTCAGGATGTTCAAGAAATTCGTCTAAAAATTCATCAATACTTAAGTCCATTCGACCTACTCGACGATTGGAAAACCCCTCATATTTTAATCGTGGAAACAAGTTTGTCAATACACGATCCATCTCTATATGCTTAAAGTCTACATAAGTGACTTTGGGAGTTCGAAACTCTTTGTCACGACCTTTTATACTCACCGAGCTTCCTCCTTCCCAACTTTATCTAAATACAGAACTCCTTTTTCATCTCTGATCATTCGAAAGAAATCATATCCATTTTCAGTGAGCAAAACTTCTCTATATGGAGCTGCTGACAATATGTTTTTAAAAACATTTAGACTAATATAGAAACCCTCTTCTTCTTCTACACTAGGTCTATAGCCTTTATTCAAACGCATTAGCATCTCGAAAACATCTAAGTTAATCTTCAAAGCAACCTTATGACCATTTCCAGAATCATATTGAAGAAAGAGATGTTGTGGAAGACTTTCTACGTAAGGATTTGAATGAATACTCTTCTCAGTAGTTAAAGAAAAATTCATACCATCAAATAGTCTATAACTATGAATCGTGCCGTGTTCTACCTTTCGAACACGCAACGCCAATTGATTCCCAAGTTGTTCAGTATTACTTAATCCTTCTCCCCGATTAATGGCTTGGAGAATAGTAGTAACCTCCACTTTACTTATATCGTCTGGTTCACTAATTAACTTTAAAAATTCCTGAACACTAGTGTATGGAAGCATATCCTTCCATCCTGAATCCCGACGCTCAAAGAAATGTTTTCGACGCATATAAGCTAAATATTCACGATGTTTGGTAACAAGCTGCTTACGATTCTTAGAGGTATAATCTCTAGGTAGATTTTGAAATAGTGTATCAATTAACTCCTCATCATATCTTGGACGTTGACTGAAGTGAAAACGAGACATCTTCTTTGTCTCAGGATTTAAGAAACCTAATTCTCGGTCTAATGCTGGATTGCTCACCTGAGCTATATCTATTTCTCTTAAATGAGTAATCAAACGATCTGCTGAAACTTCACTTCCGCCTAGCCAGGAGTTGAAATAAAAGCTTTCTAGTATGCGTTTGATATTCTCTTCACCGTTGGTTTGGTACAGCTGATGAATACCATTACAATCCTTTGTTCCCACTAACATATAGGCTAAAGCTGATCTGACATCACGCATAGTCATATGTAGACGTCCACGAAGATGCGTAATGGTATAAAGCATCTTAAGGCGTTCTAGTACTTTCGGTCCAACTTTAGGATCTTGGAAAGTAGAAGCGTTATGGAAAGCATAACATTTATCTTTAATATCACAGTTTGTGCAAGCTTCCCAATATTTTTTCTGCGTCATACTTAATATCAAACGCTCTAGAATAGAATCACCGTTATTATCTGGTTTCGCTACCACAGATCTCAAATTCAGGTTGATAACAGCTATGCCTTCTTGAGGCTCACGTCCAGCCAATCCCTTTTGAATATATTGTGCAATCAAAGGATACTCCTCTTCATGTTCAAGAAAGAAATCTACTAGACGTCCTTCATTAATCGCGATGATTCTTGTCTGATTTACAGGCCAACTAGAAGCGTCTTTTCCTCTAAACGGTGCAAAGAATTTTTGAAGTACTTCATCATTTTGTACATCTCCTTCATCTTGGCTTCCATCATAGTTACTGATAAAAGTGTGCCCTTTAAGTTGAAAAACAGCCCCATTAGCACCACGCTGCATTTGAGCTCCCTTACTTTCGACCCATGTTTCAAATTGCTGAATAAAAGCTGTTTTTCCGTCTCCAGCATTTCCACTAATAATAACTAAACGCAATTCACCCTTCAGAAGTGCTGGTTGTAGTCGTTCATCTAAGTAAGTGGTGACATAAGTTTCCTTTCCAATCTCGTCTAAACCTCTTGTCCCAGAATTCGAAACTTGACTCTGGCTATAAAGTGTCAACAAGTGACTGACAAACGGGTTAAAATTAGGCTGATTAGAGGTTAAACTTAACTGTCCTGCTGCTTTGGAACCTTCATAAATTTCACTGGTTGCCAAGATAGAGCGATAACGTTTCACTTCATTGAAATCATGTAGTAATGCTTCAGCGTAAGAATAACGATCCTTTCGCTCTGGAGCAATCATCTTCATAAGTACACGAATCAAAGCTGAGCTTAAATCAGCACAACCCTTGAATTGTTTCGGATCTTTGGGTGGCTTTCTTAGTGGTGGAGTTGGCTCGTCGAATGGATAGTGACCTGTTAAGCATTCGTAAAATGTAATACCAAGAGCATATAAATCTCGATCGATCCGATCTTCTACAGTAGCTTCAATAGAGAAATTATAATCTGGAGGCAAATAACGCCGTGTTCCACCACCGATCTGACCTTCTTCTCGCTCACTAACTGCCACATTAAAATCAATGATACGTACCCCTTTATCAGTCCAAAGCAGGTTAGAAGGCTTAATATCTTGGTGGTATACACCATGTTTGTGAATATGTGCTAATCCTTCAGCCGCTTGACGGATCATTTGGACTGTATCTTCAACAGATAGCACTTCAGCATCAATTAAGTCGGATACATCCAATCCTTCGACATATTCAAATACAATGTAAGGTGTTTGTTTAGAATCATTAAATCGGTCTGCCCAAAATACTCTAACAACATAAGGATGTTCAGGTATGTGGGTAAGAGTTAAGTATTCTCGTCGAATACGCTCAAAAACACTATGGCGGTCTTTTGTCACGATTTTAATAACCCTCACTACGTCTGCGTAGGAGTCAAAAACTTTATAAGCTACTCCAAAACCACCACTACCTAGTTTTTCTTGGATACGGAATCGGTTCGCAAGGATAAAGTCCTGTGGTAGATTATTAAAATCGTCTGGTAAAGGTTGAACGGTTTGTCTGTGACCAGCGGAGTTATTAGATTTGACTTCTGGTAAAATGATTTGATCTAGCAATTTTCTTGCTGTATCTGCACTGGTATAACGATCAGTTGGATCAAATTCACAGAATTTCTGGAGCCATCCGTCTATTTCCTTTGGTAAATCAGGCTTAAGTGAAGATGGTTTATTAGGAAATTTGCTATTTAAATCTAATAGATGATCTATATTCTTAAACGGATGCTCTCCTACTAGTAATTCATAGAAAATCACTCCAGCAGCGTAAAGATCTGAAGCTACACTAACTTGAGTTGGGTCTTTATAACATTCTGGAGCCTGATATGCATGGTCTAAATGATCCTCAATTTGAAGCGCAATCGTACTCGTTCGACTTCCTATCCTTGCAAAATCAAAGTCTGTTAATCGACTCTGTCCACCCCGAGTGACAAGGACAGCATCTGGTGTTAAGTTTCGATGAATGACTCCATATTGATGAGCATGATCTAATGCGGAAAGGACATCACGCATCACCTGCAACTTCTGATCGAAAGTCAATGCTAGGTTTGTTTTTCTAATATGTTGCCGTAAAGCTTGACCATTCACATCCTCTGTTACTATAACCACTCGATCTTTTTCTTCAGTCAAAAAAAGATCTTTAACTCCCAATATATTCGGATGAGTTGGTAACAGAGCTACGGCCTGATAAGCCGTACTAAGCTTTTTAAACTCTTCTTTCCAATCTTCTTCTTCTTGATATGGATCAGTCTGATAAACTCGCAAACGTACCATTCCACTGCTCTTTCCCAGAAGACTGTGCTTAGCGCGGTATTCTGTAAAATAATTGTTTCCGCCCAATCTCTCCTCTACTTGCCAATTCCCAAAACATTGAGCCGAGCTCCGTGGGTTCGCCTTACCCTGAATTGCGCTATAGATCATTCGATGCAGGGAACGAATATCTTTCAACCTATGTTCTGGAATGCGGCTCGTATCTCGAAAATATTTTAGACAGTGCTTGAGATGAATCACGTCTGGACCATCTATACCTGAAGGGTCATTAATTCGAGCAGTGTCTGCAGTCAAGAGTACCGTAGCTTGAACATGAGCTTTCCTTAACTCCGTTTTACCTGGATTGCTTTCTCGAATAATTGTAGACATAATACGGGCATGCTGGCGAAGTTTGGCTAATGGAGAATGATAGGGCTGACGTCCCTCTGGATACCATTTAGAACCATACACATCGATTAATCCTTGAGTTCCTTTAACATCGACTAGATACAATGCATGAGGAGCCAAGATGGCCAGGTCGATCTCAAAGACCTCCTGACCTTGGCGTAATTCAAAGTTATGGTAAATAGACCAGTCCTTTGGCAAATGATCACGTAGATAGGCAATAGCTTTGCGTTCAGAATCGTTAGCTGGTTGTCCAATAGAAATGACTTTCGCCATTACTGTCCTCCTTCCTCGATAGTGCGTTCGACTAGAGAAACGGCTGTTGCCTCTAATTCTTGAGATTTTAATAGAAGATTTCCAGATTCTTTAATTAATTGGTCAATTTGGTTTCTTTGTTGAATACTTGGTGTTTGAGGTATTTTAATACTCAATACAGAATCCAGAGGTAAAAAAGGAATTGAACTTCCTGCTGCAGTCCTAGCCAATAATTGGTATCCTACATCTGTCAAGCATAGGAATGTATAAACATAGCCAGGTGGAAAACTTAGATTCTGTGATCGTATTCGAAGAATATGTGGTGAAGCTGCAAAACCATCAAATCTCTTATCTGCCCAAACTCCCCGTCCAATAATTCCCCCAACTTGACCACTTCTAGCAATCAAAGTGTCATTTTCATTTATTCGCCAGCTCTCGTCTTCACCCAACAGCTGATTTTTTAAATAACGCTCTGGGGTAATAGTCTTATTAAAGATTCCTCCGCTCGTAATAAACGGCGTTCCATATCCTGGATCTACAAAAACTTGTTTTAAACGGTTAGATTCGAATCCTTTTATATCTGCTTCCGCAAGTGTTATCCCTTTGGCATTTTCAACTAGTTTTTCCGCTTCTTGAGCAACGGGATTGTGATATGTTGCATCAAGACGTTTAAGTACATCAGCTGATGATGCAGACGAAAAAGCAAAATTCCTAGCACCAAAGGCTAATTTTTCAGGAAAGTTACAAATAGAATTCAATAAATCTGCTGCTTGTTTACGAAGCGCAAGAGCTTCAACGTGCAAATCTGCTGCTTGTTGGATAAGTTCGTGTGTTTGCTGCTCTACTTCACCCAAACGTGGCACAGGTAGGTCAGCAATATGATTTGGCTCAAGATGTGTAATAATTGATCCATATGTTCCAGAGATAACAAGCGGTACACCAAAGCGTGTACTTAGATACGCATATAGATATCCTGGAAGAATTTTGTTTTGGTCGGGTATAACACGAAGTACATCTTCTGTACAAGCCATACCATGCATGTCAGAACGTGCATAGGCCATTCGACCAATGGTTCCTGACCTTGTTATTAAAGTCCAGTTTTCTTTAATTAGAAGTTTACTATTTATTTTTGCTACCGATTTAGCAATATAACTAACATAACTCAAATCAGCTTGAAGTATATCTGTGCTTGAAAGAAATGGATATCCATATTCAGGATTATTTACCCAGTTACGTGTAATTCGACCAGGATTAATGATTCCATTAATACCCTCTTGAGTAAGATCTTGTAATCTATCCTTTGGAACTTTCAGTTTTTGTAGTAACTCCCGCGTTTCAATTGCACCAGACATATAAGGACCACAGTCTAAACGATGTCCTTCATTCTCAATCCATGTACTGGGGACTGTTTTTATCTTCATGACGTTACCTCGCCTGTCTCTAAAAATTCTCTGAATTTCTCAGCTACAAGTGGCAATTCATCATCTACACGACGATCACGCCGATTGACACGTCGAATTTGGACTTCACTACCCATCCTTACCCGTTCAATCACTTCTTCATCAAAGATAAGTTCCTCACCATCTGGAGCACGCTGGAAAAGAAGATTTCCTCGTGGATCAACTCCAGCTCGATCTATTACAGCCATAAAAACCTTATATTCAGGGTGTTCTGTCCGTACCAACTCTTCCTGACTTCGGCGGCGCAATACTAAGAAGCTCGGCAAAGCAGGAGTTAACCCATACTCCTTCACGGTCACTTTAAAAGGATTAACTGGCAAATCAACACTTGCTAGTACCTCACAATGACGAAGAATCCACCAGCGAATATACTCATCACTTGGATTGCCAAGAAGACCATCTGGCAACAAAATCCCCACTCTTCCACTTCCAGGCTTAACCCATTGAAGAGCTCGTTCTAAAAAGAGGGCTTCTGGAGGGACACCGCCTGTATTTAGTTGACCTGTATTACGATAGCCACCATCTTCTATCTTTTCCCATATATGTCCAAGATGATATTTTTCTAGAATAGCAGGATCTGTAATAGTATCTCTAGTGGAGAACCAAGGATTGAGTAAAACAATTATCCATAGACTCTAATGGTAGAGCATGACGTCCTTCTCTCAAACCATCCAAATCTCCATCTGGAAACATCCGTGCATCCAATCGAAAAATACGTCCTGGATGTCCAGAAGTAAAAAGCATATTCATCCGACTAGCGACTACTAAAAATGGGTCTATATCACAACCTAGCACATTAGATGATGCCCATCGGGCAGTATAGCTTTGAGCTTCTAGTAACTGTTCTGAGGTCGCCTCCTCCAGCGTAATCCCTAGATTCGTCAAGTACTGTTGAAAAATATGAGTAGCAGCCATAGCTAGAAAAGTCCCTGTACCGCTTGAACAATCGAGTAGACGTTCCTCAGTTGAGGATTAAGCATTTGAACAGCCATTTCAGCTACGTTAAGAGGAGTAGGATACCGTCCTTCTCTACCATCCATCACACTCCGAACAATGGCACGAAATGCTTGAGTTCGATAACGAGGCTGAGTTTCACTAAGTGAATAACGTGCGAGCTCCATTACAACCCTTGCGGTGTGTTGTGGTTCTAACTCTAAGTTCCAACCTAAAGTCAAAAGATTTGGTTGCCAGTTTCTTGATTCTCGTATACATGCTTCAATACGCCGTTGAATCTCTTGTTGACCTTCTATAGTATACGGTTCGTCGCTACGTATCCAAAAATTCCGCTCATGTGGAGGTCTGGTCTCATCAAAGATTTTAGCAAGAAGAAGTACAGCTAGCTGCTTAAAGGCATCCTTGTGATCTAGACCTAAATTCCGATTTAAGTACCGATGGCAACGCATCAAGGCTTCCTTCAAATCTTCTGCTTCCACGCTAACTTGAATAATACCACCAGTTCGATTCAAGTCTCCTAACTGCTCACCAGGAACAGGCCAAATAGCAATTGGTTTCAAACGAACTTCAAAACGCGTATGTTCTGCTTGAAGAATAAACTCTTCCTGTCCATTGGTCCACATACCAAAATCAACAGCTTGAAGGAGTCTCATCAATTCTCGTAACTGTTCTAAATCGTGATCAGCTTCTGAGAAAGTACGTAAACGATCCTGGGAAGTTTGATTTCGGCAGATGATAATTCGCTCTAAGTTCTCGTTAATATGCTCTCTCCCTGAACGAAAAATAGCAATGTCAATCCGCTTTTGTCTATGCCCTGGAATACGCGGATTATAGTTTACTTCCAGATCCGAGCGGTCAAAGCCATAACTTTCGATTAGTGTACGAAGTACTTTTTGAATTAACAATTTTTTAGGAGATTCTTTAACCTTTTCACCTGTTAAGATATCTATAAAGAAATTCTCTACTGTTTCTTCTCCAGTACCCTCACTTGGTGCTTGCATGCTGTCTTCATTCATTTCGCTCATCGATTATGCCCCTTTAGGAATTCTCGATACTTCTTCGCAATTACTGGCAAATCATTATCCTCTACTTTTTCATGTCGAACCAAAACACGTTCAACAATCTGTCCACCAATTCGAAGTCGCTCAGTGGACTCACGAAGCCTCATAATCTCCTCACCATCAGGTGTTCGCTTATATAACTTATTCCCACGTCTGTCATACCCAACTTTCTCAGCTACAGCCATAAATACAGGGTATTCTTTTTGTCCATTGATAGATTCAAAACGTTTTTCTTCCTCACTCTTTCGGCGAAGGAAAAGTAAACTCGTAAGAATATTAACATTGGCTTCAGCCACAAAAGCTTCCACTGGAAGATCCACACTAGCTAGCACTTGTGTTTCACGCATAATCCACCAGCGGATATATTCTGCTGCTGGATTACCTAGAATACCATCAGGAAGTACGATCCCCATACGTCCAGTTCCTTGTTTGAGCCATTTTATACAACGCTCAATAAAAAGAATTTCTGGAGCTACGCTACCCTTGATATTTCCAGTATTACGGAAGCCACCTTCCCCATCTGGCTCCCAGTTATGTGCCAATTCGTAATGTTGGAGAATATTCTTATCAGTGATTGGAATATCTGAACCAAACGGTGGATTGGTCATGATCACATCAATACTACCAAGGGGAATATCTTTTCGAGCTTCTTCTAGATGTGGTAAGTGCCCATTTGGAAACTCTAGCGAGTTCATATGATATAAATGTCCACGCCCATCTCCAGCCATCACCATATTCATCTGAGACGCTCGGATTAAAAAAGGATCAAAATCAGCACCAAAGACCATATGACTGGCATATTCTCTGAGTCTCTCATGGACACTTAAAAAGTCAGTGGTATTTTCCGTTCCTGCTTCTGTATTCATTTCTGCGCGAAACTTTTTTATCATGTGTCCAAGTGTTTCAACCAGAAAGCCTCCTGTTCCACAAGCAGGATCAAAAACGCGCTCATGCTCTTGAGGATCAAGCATCTCTACTACGAGTTTGACAACCCCTTTTGGAGTAAAGTATTGACCACGATCTCCACGAAGGTTTGTTCCAACAATTTCTTGGTAAGCGACACCTTTAGCATCTACATCAGTGCGAGTAAAGTCATACTTGGATAATTCAGAGACAATGAAAGCAAGGGCACGATCAGTTAAGGTAATTTCTTCGTTACCCCGAAAGATATTAGCATATGTTTCTTTCATCTCAGCAAATAACTCTTCAATTCTCTTTCTAATTTCCTTACGACCCTCATCTTTGTATTGCTCTTTTGGACCCGCCCAGAAGCGACGATGCCAAGTATTTCTATGTTGATGTCTCAAGTTCTCGTCATGCATTTTACAGAAAATAAGATATAAAAATTGCCAAAATGCAGCATCCTTCGGCATTCCTTCATTTCCATGAATGAAATTATGGCAACGACGGAATGTAATTTTTAACATCTCTTTGTCTGCCTTGCGAGTATGAGCATTAGAGACGACTTCTTTTGTTCCAATTGATTCATCAGCCATCGGCCAATCACCAATTGGATTGCATTTCGTTTCAAAACGCCTCTTCTCTTTTTCTAGGAAAAAGAACTCCAAACCATTAGTCCAGAGACCATATTGTACCGAATCAATGTCTTGCATAATCGTTTCAAGTTCTCTTAGATCAGTTTCAGCTTGATCAAAATCACGAATACGAACAGCATTTTTCCCTACCTGTGGCTCTTGACGGCAAATGACTACTCGGCTTAAATTCTCCAGATTATGTTCCTTTCCATGATGGAAAATAGCAACATCCACTTTTTTTCTATTTCCTACAGAGAAGTCATTTTCCATATCATCTGGAGAAAAACCATATTCATGAATAAGTGCACGAACAATACGCTGCCGAACTAATTCTTTTTTAGTCTCTTTTATCTGTTTGCCTGTGATATAGTCAAGCGTATATCCAGATGCAATAGTTTGTTCAGGTTGTTTCTTTTGTTCACTAAATAAATCTAAACTCAATGTAAACTCCTCCATAGATACATCTATTTTCATTTCTAGCTCTTTAGCTTTCATCAATTTGGTATAAATAGTTTAGCATATTTCCTTCCAGTTGCATCGTCTTCAAGACTTAGATACTCAATTTATCTGAGTTTTATTTTGTGAGTGTTCCATAAAAGCTACCGATTTTGTAAGCAATCTTAAGTCCTCATATATGTGATTTCAAGTTAGACTAAATTAGACAAGTTGGAGTATACATCCCTGTATGAGTCCACTCATAACATTGCACTGGAGCTAGTGCATTCCAGCGATGCCCAAGAAATAAGGCTAAATGAGAAGGACCTGCGTAAAATAAATGTATACACTTTGTTCTGCACACTCCTAAAGTATTTTTGATCTCTTTTTTTATTGCCTCTACTGCTACATTCGCATGTTTCGGTGAAAGGATCGGTTCTCTTGAAGTTAAATGTAACATGGATAACTGAGAAAGATTGGCTTGTCTTAAATACTCATTTACCTCCGACATCACATGATCTTTCATAATACCAACTGTTACAACAAGATGATTATCATCACCTTTTTGAAATTCGGTTGAGAGAGGATAAAGGGGTGTTTCTGCTGTGGGATGGTCATTGGTTGCCCAGCGTTCTCCACGATAATCTATCTCAACAACAAAGCCAGAAACAGCAGAGAAGACAGAACCAATTGCTATAGCCGAAGAGATTCGTCTATTATCTTTTAAGAGAATATGGCGCGTACTGCGATTTTTGATGATCCAATCACGAGTCTCTTGCAAATCTCTCATTAATCCTTCATTCCACTCTTTGGAAGATGGATATTCCCGCTCAGCTCCTCCAAAAAAAGGAGTCCACTTGAAATGAAGCTCCTTACGTTCCCTTTTACTAGGTTCAATTTCTGTAAACAAGATAATAGGGTGAGATGTTAATCTGTTTCTTTCACTTATGGCTGATTGGATGGTTTGCTCAATTTGCAGACGTGTAATAGGTCGCGCCTTATGAGTCCGTACCAGATTATGTAAGGCAATATAAACATTGTTCAATTCTTTTACTGATAAGTCCTCATACATAGGATGATGTTCAATGAGTTGACTTTGAAACAATCCCTTAGTCTTTTCATCAGAGTGAAGGTACCAATCAGACTCAATTAAAACCTTCTGGTATAGAAAATCAGCTATTTCATCGCTTTTTCCAAGTTTTCGTACTCTTTCCTTGTATGCTTCCATCGAGTGCTGCATTACGCCTGATGAAGATTCATAAAATGGTTGTGAGTCTCGTAATCTTCGTAATGCATTCACTACAGTCTTTATCTCTTCAGAAATACCTGAACAACATAAAGTGAAATGTCGAAACGTTCCTGGTGAGCCTTCATCCATTTTCTTAAATCGCTCTATCTCTGCCCAAAATTTTGCTGGAGTCAAAGAATGATTTTTAGCTTCAACTGCCTCTATCCCTTCTCCCTCTCCTGGTACATAGAATTTCGCTTCTATATCCCCTGTTGCTTCACGAATAACAGCGGAGAAGCCTTCAAATGACAACCAGTAAGGAATTTTACAAAGAATAAGGTTGGTTTGAAAGGCGAATCCAGAATCGGCAATGTCTCCTCCTATGGATTCGGGCTCTAAAAGTGATGGAGTTTGTTTTTCTTTTTCGTCCAAAAAATTATTCCTCCTCAAATATAAGCTCTCCATTTTGCATATCGAAATTAGGAACAAATAAGTAAGCTCTTGCTTGAAGTTCCTCCTGACCCAACTTCACAATGAGAAGGACAGCAAAATTAGCTCCTACATCAGGATCATTTACTATATCCAGCATGCTTTGTTGATCACAAGTGCTTGGTGAAAGTGAAAAAGAAGGGTGAGAGTGCCACTCACCCAAATAGTTAAAGCGAGTATAATGGTGATTGTGCCTGTAGAAAAAAGTTGTTAGGTATTTTCTTAATGAATCGTGAACTGTTCTAGTAAAAGATGTCCATGTGCCTCCATTTCTTTGGACAGTTAGTTCACAGATCCGAAAAACTCCTTCAGACACATGTTCCCCCATCAAGATACCACCAATTTCCCTCCGCCCAGCTAACTGTAATTCTCGTTCCAATTGCCTAACAATGCGCTGTGGAAGAATTAATTTAATCATTCATTTTCTCCAAGATCTATTTTATTAGATCATAGTTTTCTTTTATTTCCTCTGGGCTCATTACATCTATACTCTTCTCTACTCTAGGCAAATGTTCGGTTACAATCGGTCTTGTGTCAAACGGTTGACTAAATATCCATTCTTGAGTTAAGCCAATCAAATACATTGAATAGGGAAATATAGAATGTGTATCAGTAACAGCAGTGTCTACTATCAAGCGAGTCAAATGACTGGAAATCACTGACACATCAGCATCAGAAGCAATCCATAGCTCTCCATTTTCATTTTCCAATGTATAGGGAGAAGTGATACTTAATTCAAACTCTGGTGCCTCTACTGTAATTTGGTGAAAATGTCTTCTCATAGTGAGCGGATCTGGGTCAATATCTGGGCGGCTACGGGCAATCAGACCACCTATTCCCCCTGCAAATACCTCACCCCAAACCATCGCTTTCCTATATCTACTACTAACTGAAGCCAAAAGATTGAAAACTTGTCCATTCGCTGTAGCATCCACTATTACATCACAAGTACTGAGTCTGGACAAAACCTGATTTAAACTTGTAGTTGCTTCTTGGCCAATTATGTTAAGTCTAGATACATAAATCTCCATATTTGGAGCAATAAAACGCAGCTGCCTTTCTACTCCATCCACCTTATGAAATCCAATATCTCTCCAGTCTAGGGCATGTCGCTGAACATTCGCCTGTAAAAAAACGTCTTCATCTACTAAAACAAATTTTCTTAACCCCATTCTAGCTAGAGAAATAGCAACCTTACTCCCCAAAGAACCGAGTCCAACAATTCCAATACGCTTTTCTTCTAAACCTTGAAGAGAGCTAGGTCTCCTAATTGATATGTCATCCTCATTGCCCATGAGGATCGTCATTTCTGCTAGTTTCTGATTTAAAATGAGATAAGGATGAAGATCGTTCTGTTCATCAATGAACAACACACCTCGTATTTCATTTGAAGAAGCCTCTTGCTCTCTCAATAGATCCAAATCTAATGTGTAGTTATGAAGTCTACTGAAAAGTTCAATTGCCTCATCCAATGTAGTTAGCTTTTTAATCTCCTTCGTAGTCGCTGAAGTGCGTAACACAGCCATCTGTACCCTTGTAAATTGCTCTCCTGATGATATTAATTCTGGAAGATTAGGATGTTGCCACTCAAAGGTATCTGGTAGTTCAATCTTTGCTATATGGAAAGTAGCTGAATCTTTTAGAACGGTAAGAGAAAGATCTATTGTTCCTTTCTTTCCAATCTCTAAATGCGACATCCATTCGGCAGTCTTTTTATACATGATTAATCGGAATATCTTTCCTCTCATGCTTTGACCGATTGTTAAAAAGTGACGTGATGGAACCTCTTCACGATCACTATCTTTACCTAAAGGATTCTCAGCATCTAATAATCGAAAAGTGCTTTCAAGCATCTGAGCACCTGTAACATCAGGTTGCCAATTGTCGGGTCCCCATTCTAGACATAGAGAACCATCCATATATTGATGCTCCGACCATCTTATCTTTGTATCCACTGGAATGACCATTGGTGGAGTTGCTGGAAAAAAAGGAGGATAGATTAGCTTGACAGAGTATGTAAATCCATGAGCTTGAATATTTGCATATATGCACAAGCTACTTGCATCCAGCGACCACTCTACTCCCAAAAGCCATTCAACTTTAGCTTGTAGTTGATCTATTGCTTTACGCTCAATAGCAAAACGGTGATGGTCAGTAAGAAACCAAATACTCATTAAGCATATCCTCCAGGCTTTTTCGGCTCCACAGGGCGATTTGGGAATGTTAACGCAGATGCTGATAGTGCCTTACCTAAAAGTGAATTAGTTGTTTTTCCACCTGATTTAGGAAATCGATTCCCAAAAATTTTACGCCACTGCTCCAAAGACTTCTCTTCATCTTCTTCATTCAATGCCTTTCTTCCAAGATCAGCATGTGCCTTAACTTTATTATAAAATCCATTAAATTCATTGAACGTCATCCCACTCGTAACTGAATTACCTGGAACTCCAGGATCTTCAATAGTAGGAACCATACTCCACTCTACATAAAAGGCATACTTTTCAACAATTTGCTCAAGTGTTCCTACAAACAGTTCTCCGTATTGAGTTTCCTCCCGATCCATACACTCTGCAACAATACACTCAATAACAAAGCCTTTTGGTCTTTTACTAATGGTTGGATTTTGCCTTCTCCACCATTTCATCAGTTTAACAAGCGGCTTGAAGTGTCCCCCACTGTCCTTGTTTACCTCGGTTGTCCATTCTGTATGCTTTGGAGGGTTAGTCACAAGCCACTTTTCTTCTTCTCGATCAGGTATGTATAAAGTTCCTTCCATTCCATCAGGAGCGATGATAGGGACAACATCCATATCTACTTTATCCGTCTTGATTCCGACCGAACGTGTTTGTCTTCGAATGTCTGGATACTCGTTTTTTAATGAGTTGTAAAGAAGGTCGATCACTTCTTTTGGATTATCACTTAAAACATGATTTGTCACCACAATGATATCAACGTCAGGTCTAGCGATATTGTCTTCTTTCGTCTGTGAACGAATAGCGGTATCTCTTTTATACGAGCCTGATAAAAACGTATTAACATGATATGGTTCAAATGTTTCATGTTCTCGAAGATACTTTCGCAATTTTGTATGAGCATCACTAGCATTAGTTTTTGTAGTTGAACTCGGCTCAATATCACTTAGAAAATCTTTAAATTGGGATTGTGTCACCATGACCGTTCCTCCATAACAAACAAAATTTGAATATTTTTACATTATATCACGAACATAAGTTCTTTTAAGCATATCTATAATAATGATCAATCTAACTTTCACTTCACTGAAACAGACTATCTCTCCAACTGTTTACACAATCTGTCTTTGCCATTTAGTTGTTACTCTGACAATTAATTAATTCATTTAACTCCAATAATCATCTTCACCATTTATCAACCCAGTTCGGCCATTCAATATTATGATAAATACAAGAACGGCGAATAGTGTAAATATAATAATCAGAGATGAATTCTAGTCTTTCTTTCTTTATCTGTATCACCCTTTTTAACTCGTCTAAATCAAATATTACAGGGGCCTTCTCAGCACAACTTTCACATAACCACCAGCCATCACACCATTGATGGTCATCTGCTAAATCCAGATAATCCTTACACCCACCATCACATTCATGGGATTCATATTCGTAATAGTAAACATCAAACTTGAGTTAAGTCCGATATAATGTGTAAATTTGGTTTTGGTTAAATACCAATAAGAGCCAATGAATCCTCTCTTTGATAGAATTAGTTTGCCGACTATTCCAAAAAGAAAGGTGATTCAAATGGCTCAATATAAGATTAACCTAGATGAGGAAACGTTGCACGGATTATTTTTTCAAGGGGAGGGTGTGGCTCGTCTGCTGGAGCAGGTACTGAATCAAGTATTACAAGCCCAGGTAACAGAGCAGCTGCAAGCGGATCCTTATGAGCGTACCGAAGAACGACAAGGATACCGAAATGGCTCTTATCCTAGGAAGATTACGACACGTGTAGGAACGATCACCTTACACATTCCTCGCTTGCGCGATGGAAGATTTTCAACTGAGATGTTCCTGCGCTACCAGCGCAGTGAGCAAGCTTTAGTACTTGCCTTAATGGAGATGGTGGTGAATGGGGTCTCAACACGAAAAGTCACACAGATTACGGAAGAATTGTGTGGAACAGAGTTTTCGAAGTCGACTGTCTCCGATCTATGTAAGAGACTCGATCCCATTGTGCAAGCTTGGAATAACCGCAATCTCCATGATCAAAAGTACCCGTTCTTATTGGTGGATGCTTTTTATCTCAAGGTGCGTGAACAGGGGCGAGTTCGTTCTCGTTGTGTCATGATCGCGACTGGCATCAATGAGGAAGGATATAGGGAAATCCTGGGACTCATGATGGGAGATAGTGAATCTCAAAGTAGTTGGACTGAGTTTTTCAGCTGGTTGAAGAGCCGTCGTTTACATGGAGTCGATTTAGTGGTCTCAGATCATCATAAAGGCCTTGTTAACGCAGTGAAAACTCAATTTCAAGGCTGTACTTGGCAGCGTTGCCAGACTCATTTCATGAGGAATTTGAAGGATGCCACACCGAAGGTGTTGCAGTCTGAATTGTATGCTCGTGTACGTGCGATATTAGATGCAAGTGACGAAAAAACAGCTAGGGTTTTACTGGACCAAGTCTTAGAAGACTTCGAAAAGAAAGCTCCACGTGCTGTGCAGTTGCTAGAAGAAGCGTATTATGATGTGACTGCAGTGCTAACTCTCCCTATGCGTTATCGAAAGCGGTTACGCACAACCAATGGGGTAGAACGTCTAAATGAAGAAATCCGCAGGCGTGAACGAGTGATTCGCATTTTTCCTAATCGTGACTCGGTGATTCGTTTAGTGGGTGCTGTCCTTATGGAAATGGATGAAAAATGGAGTACGGGTCATCGTTATTTCGATATGACTGAATACTGGGAGTGGCATGAACAGCAAGAAAAAAGCTCTAAAACTACTGAAAAGGTCCATCAGTTAGCCTAGAGCCAGTTTTCTATCTTGAGAGAGGATTTTACACACAATTTTGGACTTGATCCCTCTATTCTCCAATAATATAAGCTTGTCTAAATTATCATCTCTTATCTGTACCCAACCACTCTCATCTTTTTGAGAATCTAAATAAGACTCAAACTCCTCTTTGTTCCTATCAAATACTTTATATTCATCTAGTTTCTCACCAAAATATTCTTCTAACTTCTCTTGACCATGATTCCCTGATGTATTCAAGCTTTTATAAAAACTATAACCTTCAGGTGAATCTGGATATCTTGGATGGACAGCTACTTTATTTGTAAATGCTAATCCTAATGCTTTTAAAAACGACTTAGCAATTATTTTTTCATTTCTATAAGACTCTATAAAACGGCATATCCCTTTTGAAAGAGAAGGTATGCCAAAATGGTTTTGACCATAAATGCCAGAAATATTGTAACTTTTAATAGCCCTGTGCCCCTGATAGTTAGGTCGTCTATTTTCAGGGTACTCACCATGAATTGAAATGACAGAGGTAATTACATTAACTGGTAAGAAATCCTTAATTTCATGGTAAGACACAGATCTCTCTGCACTTTGTTGATGACTTCTTAATACATCTCCTCTTCTAGGATCCCACTCTTTTAGAAGTGAGCGCTCTAATATACCTGCTACAGAGATAAATATATTTTTATCTTCTTTCTCAAGAATAACATGTCGAGTATTATCTTCTAGAAGAAGTCGGTATTTTAGAACAAAGTCGGACTGAATTTTACTGTGATATCTCTGTAAGTTATGAAATATTTGTGCAATAAAACTCATTAAAGTAGTCTTTCCTGAGCCATTTTCTCCAACTAAAACCGAAAAACTATTGTTTTTAAAGTAATCATGGTAATAGTTAGGTAGCCCTTCTTTCGGTATAAAGTTTATATATACATCCTTTAGTTTTTTAAACTCTTTTATGTAGAGTGATTCTAATTGCATATTAACCTCCAAGAAAAACACTATTGGTTCATTTTGGCATTATTAATATCGAGTATATCATATACAAATTAAAAGTATCTATGTAGTACATTCTTTAGTTTTAATCAAATTTGCAAACAGAAAGGGGCTGTCCCAAAAGTAGAAAATCTACTTGAAGGTACAGCTCCTTTTCATGTTGTTTACAGAAATTTTATTTTAGTGTAGAGGGTGGATGAAATTCAC
>NZ_JAECVR010000030.1 GCF_016055185.1 Paenactinomyces guangxiensis | reverse complement strand
CTCGATCGCTTAATAGATAAAAGATTAGGTTTTAACACTTCAAAAGTGCCTTGGAACCGCTAGGTTTCTAGGTTTTTACCTTAGTTATGCAACAAGGTCATGTTGGTTTACTCCGGTGAATATGACTTTATTTTTTTAGATAATAAATTGCAAAAAGTCCGGATTCATGCCGTAAGAAAAGAGGAGTATGTCATCGATCCCACACCTGATAAAGAATTTAGTTATCCTAAATGGCTGGTAAGTTTCATTCTTAAAAGCAATACAACTTCAGAAGCATATAAGGTGGAGCCCGTCTTTGACCAATCGGACCATTTGTTGTATATCGACTTAGTAAGTCATAACTCTCGCAAATTCTCTTATGCCAGTGAGAATACTCACGATTATTCATTATTTCATCTTAACTTTCAGAGTCTGCCTGAAATTAAAAACCAATCACTTATTAAAGGATACTTGCCTTTGCAAAATTGTGCAAAAGCCTTAAACATTGAACCGGACAAATTGTTTAAGGTCTGTGGAAAAAATTATGCCTTGTTAGTTATGGATGAGACAGGTAATATCCGGATAGAGTATTCCTACCCCAATAGAAGAGTTGAGTATGTATTCATGAATAACCGTCTGGTATATGTCCGTACTTATGAATCAAAAACATTATCTATGAACCCTGCTGATCTGAAATCGAGACTGGGAAAGTTTTTTGTTACTTTATATGGTTATGAATATCAACGGGATCAATTACATTTAGCCATTGATTTACAAAGTGACGGGATTCACGGATTTACGCTCTACTCCATACCTGAACATGATTTAGAATGGCTAATTAAGGGGTTGGGAGACCAATTCGACTTATAGAGTATGGAGGTACATTCTTGACTAAAGAGAAAAAAAACAAACCAAAGATCTATATAAAAGGATATGGAAATCAAATTATATATGCAATTGGCGGGGCTACCGTCTATGCTTACAACTTTGTCAGAAAAAAAATCAACGTTCTATCGGTGTGGCAGAAAATATTACTTGGTATTGTCTCCATTGGACTTCTTGCGTCTTTAGTTACTATCTCTATATATCGGGGAAATGCAATAGAAACTTTAAAACCGATTGTGGCTCCATATATAAATGAAGCTATGAAGGATGGCGAACCTGAAACTTTAGTAAAAAAACTTGAAAATGGCTATCTTCCCAACAAGCCGTGTGCCAAAATTGGAATGAAAATGGATGATTTTTTTAATAAGTGCGGGGAAAATTACGAAGAATTTAATTATATAAACTATACTGTAGGGGGAGAAGGAAAATCTATATACAAAGATTGGGAAGCACGTTTTCAAAATGAAAAGTTAGTAGAAATGTCTAGTACCTCTAAGGAGCTAAATCAATATACAATGAAAAAAATTGAAAAAACTTTTGGTAATGCTGATCGTGTAACTTTAAAAGAATTTCAAATTAATTTCGTTTTTGATAAATCCACTTCAATCTTATCTTCAATTCGTATTCAACAAAATGGGTTAACTGAGTTAAAGCCGGAAATGGAACCTGTAGGGGAACCCATGGGAGGAACTAGTGTTGACCTGCCGTTACCAATTGATCAGGATCTATATCAGCAACCCAAGTTAAAAAAAATTAGCAAAAAACTGCCAAGTAGCCGGCTGATTACTAGTGGCAAACAAACAATGGAGCAACTCAGCCGGATGGCTACACAGGGTGATATTATTTTACAAGATTGTGGCCGGGTAGGAGTTTCTACTTTAAATGAAGTAATGAATCGTTGCGGGAAAGAGTTTGAAGACTTTACTGACCGTAAATCATACAATAGTTTTGCAAATTCCAATTTTGACGGAAGGGTTCAAACCTTAAGCTACCATTATGGAACTCACAGGGTATTTTATTATTTTTATAATGGAAAGTTATTAGTAACTAAAGTGCTATTCACAGATGATCTTGAGTTAAAGTTTACAGACATCAGGAACAAACTGGGAGAAACGGATGATATAGGGCGGACAGGCCGGGTTGAAACCTACTATGATTTTAGGTATCCGATCGGTTCATATACCCTGATATTTACAGCCATTATACCCAGTCAAGACCTTTCACATGCAGAAAATTGCAGCAGCATGATCATTACTACACATCCCGAGTTTTATCATGGAGTCGAGTTTGGATGGCTTTAATATCAATTGCTTGAGAGGTTCACATGGAGAAAAAAAAGGATATTCATATCGTTGGCGATGGTAATAGTTATATAGAAAGTTCAGATGGATCAACTGTCACAGCGATCAATGACTTTAAAAAAGTTCCGTTAAACAAGAAGGACTACAGACGAATTGTGATCGTTTGCACGTTAATAATAATCATTTTTATTATATTAGGCTGGACGGGTGTGTTGGGATATGGGATGAATCTTCTTGAACTGTATACCATGAATGACAAATTTTCAAAAGGTGACATCCCTTTTAATGAGTGCGGAAAAATTGGAACATCATTGGATTCAGTTGTAAAAAAATGCGGAGATAAATTCCCCTTAGTTAAGAGAGAGAAGAAAGATGTAAGCGGGGAATGGGAGAATATTGTATATGGTATGTTCGATGATCATTCTCAACCCGTGCTGGAACTGGAATTTTATAAAAAGAAGTTAGTATCTATTACTTTAATAGACCATCCTTCGCTTCGGAAGTTTACAAAAGAACAGGTTCAGATCGTATATAAAAATAACTATTGGAAAAATGAACAATTTGAAATTAGCATGAATTCATCTTGGAGGGCTGCTTCCGGGCCTGATGAAGAAAATAGTCCAATTAAAAAAGTATCCATTACTTCAAAACAATGGGTTGCTGATAAAGCAAAGAAACTGGGAAATGTTCCGAAGCAGCCTGGTGAGTCTTTACCAAAGGAAAAACAATTTATAGACAAAAAATCTTTTCTGATCCGCCTGCTTGAGACTGCAAAAAAAGGTGACCTGCTGCTGTATCAGTGTGGAAAATTAGGTTCGACGCAAGAACAGATTTTAAATGCATGTGGAAGAGAGCCTTATAAGTATGACAGTTATAAGTATTACGGTAAAAGTGAGTATACTTCCATTATGTATTTAAAAGGAGACAACTTTATTAGTCTGGAGTTAAGGAACAACCGGCTTGGAAGAATTTCTATTTCCTCTCAAAAATTAGGGACAATTACTTTACCATACTTAAAGCAAGTATTGGGACAGCCCGATCGTACCATTGAATCAAGTTATAAGCTTTCTTCCCATCATTACTATGTATCAGATACACTCGTCCTTAACTTTACCAATAATCTTGGAAATATTGAGAGCGTTACACTATATGACAAGAACACAGATCAAGACAAGGATTTTGTTCAAGAATGGGAGCTTGAATAAAGTTGAATTTTACTGAAAGGTTGGAAAAGAGCCCTCTTCATGGTGGCAGGGGTTTAACACTCTTGTTTCAGTCGTATCACATTTTTAAACAACAGAACTTCTGTGTAAAGATGAGGGATGATTAGATTCTTTTAAGGTAAATTTTTCAGCCAGTTCTTTTCTTCCGCGTGCACCATGCTGAATCAGGCAGAAGGCTATTCGCAGCATATAAATGGCGAATAGCCTTTTTGTCATTTAAAATCTTTCATCTACTTCCCAGGACTCTACGATCTGATGGGCCGTTCTTGGATCAAAACCCCTTCCCATTAAATAGGCAATTGCTGCTACTTCGCGCAAAGCGTGTTCCACTGAAGTATATCGGGCTTCACGAAGGCCGTATTGCACAAATGGTTCTACGGCTTTTAATGTAGAGGATTTCAGTCCGGCGTACTGAGGGTACTTTGGACGCCGTCTCGGTTCCCTGGGATAATACTCATATTGATATGGGACATAAGACGATTTGTTCATATTTGCATTCTCTCCTTACTTGAAATAGGAATATATCCACCAGTCAATATATGTACAAAAGTGCCATAATGATTGCCCATTTCATTAACATGACTGGAAGGGATCATATACCGGGGCCCAATTTGGATCTAATCTCTAAAAGCGGGAGCGATCCGGGGCTTGCACCCTTGCAAATAAATGATGAACATGAAGATATAAAAGTAAATTAGTTATTGACAGCATAAAAAAGCAGTGGTTACAA
This sequence comes from Paenactinomyces guangxiensis, assembly GCF_016055185.1. Classification (GTDB taxonomy): domain Bacteria; phylum Bacillota; class Bacilli; order Thermoactinomycetales; family Thermoactinomycetaceae; genus Paenactinomyces; species Paenactinomyces guangxiensis. Next base: position 31,099 of record NZ_JAECVR010000030.1, on the reverse strand, counting down.
TAAATGCAGATATATTTTGCGTTAAGCCAACTTATATGGCTTATATAAAAAAGATTATCCGAAGGCATAATAAATGATCAAATCCAATTGATAGAAAATTAAATAACATTGTTAATTCCTTTTTAACATGATGCAGATATGTTGATTGACCGTATGGAATCGCGGAGAAAGTAGGGTATCAGTATGTTCCGGTCAGAGTCCGGCAGAGGAGATTCGCTGTGTGCAATGGGCTCAGTGACAGTACAATCCCTCTTCCTCTCGCGGATTTTGTATCATCCACCCACGTAGACATCATGATTTCAGGAGGTTTTATCGATGAAGAGATGGTTGCGTATCCTGGTGTCTGTTTCTTTCATACCGCCTTTGCTTTTTGTAAGTGCCTGTGGTTCTTCCAGCGCAGGAAAAGCGATGGGGCCGCTTCAAGTTACAACGACCACGGGTATGATTGCGGATCTGGTTGAAAATGTAGGTGGCAAGCATGTACAAGTTACCGGTTTAATGGGTCCCGGAGTAGATCCGCACTTATATAAGGCGTCTCAAGGTGACATAGAGAAGCTGGATGAGGCTGATGTTATCTTTTACAACGGACTTCACTTGGAAGGAAAAATGACAGATATCTTCACTAAGATGGCGCACAGTAAGCCGGTTATTCCGGTGGCTGAAAAAATTGATGAAAAGCTTCTGCTGGAAACGGCAGATGGTCAAAACGACCCGCATATCTGGTTTGATGTACAACTATGGATGAAAGCAACAGAACGTGTCAAAGAAGGGTTGATTGAAATTGATCCTGCCCATAAAAAAGATTACGAACAACAGGCAGCAGCTTATCTAAAGAAACTCGCAGAATTGGACCAATATGCAAAACAACAATTAAACACCATTCCAAAAGAACGCCGGGTACTGGTTACCGCACATGATGCTTTCAGCTACTTTGGCCGTGCTTATGAGATTGAAGTTGTGGGATTGCAAGGAATCAGTACAGCTTCAGAATATGGTTTAAAGGATGTTCAGCGCATCGTGAACCTGCTCACTGAACGAAAAATCAAAGCCGTGTTTGTGGAATCAAGTGTATCCAAACGACCCATCGAAGCTGTTGTGCAAGGGGCAAAAAAGAAAAATCATGAAGTAACCATCGGTGGCACACTTTTCTCCGATGCAATGGGAGAAAAAGGAACTGAAGAGGGGACCTATATCGGGATGGTACGACACAATATTGATACAATCGTGAAAGCTTTGAAATAGAAAAGGCCATGGCCAAATTTCCGATGCTGCGGCCATTTTGCGTTTGCGAATCGGATACAAATGAAGTCCGGATAAAATCATTTTGAGAGAGAAAGGAGCGGATTTCGATGAGTTTATCGAACAGCCCTGTTTCCGTGCGTAACCTGTCCGTCGCTTACCACCGGAAACCTGTACTTCGAGATATCGACTATGATGCTCCGGAGGGTGAACTCATCGGCATTATCGGACCAAACGGGGCGGGCAAATCCACACTGATTAAAGCGATTCTGGGTTTAATTCCGCTGGCTGGCGGTGAAGTAAACATTTACGGAAAACCTTATCATGAACAACGCCAGCTGGTTGGTTATGTACCACAGCGCGAATCGGTCGATTGGGATTTTCCAACGGATGCTTTGGATGTGGTGATGATGGGGCGATATGGAAAATTGGGTTGGTTCCGCCGTCCTAAAGCCGAAGACCGGGAGATTGCGATGGAATGTCTGCAAAAAGTAGGTATGGAATCATTTGCCAGGCGCCAGATCAGCCAACTGTCCGGTGGACAGCAACAGCGGGTTTTCCTGGCCCGTGCTCTGGCACAGGATGCCCGGGTGTATTTTATGGATGAACCATTTGCCGGAGTGGATGCAGCGACCGAAAAAGCGATTATTCAGGTGTTAAACGAGCTGAAACAGCAGAAAAAAACGGTTCTCGTTGTTCATCACGATTTGCAGACGGTCAGCGAGTATTTTGATTCTGTTTTGCTTTTAAACTTAAGAAAGATTGCCGCCGGCCCAACCAGAGAGGTATTTCATGCCGAAAATCTTCAAAAAACGTATGGGGGCCGTCTCACTGTCCTTCCCGGTTCCTCTGACGTGATGGTGACGGGGTGATCAAGAATGGATTTTCTCAAACTGATCCAGCAGTTTATTCAGGATCCCAATGCTTTTTGGGTATTATCCGGTACAACATTACTGGGATTATGCAGCGGTGTATTGGGCAGTTTTGCGTTTTTGCGCAAACGGGGTTTGATGGGTGATGTGCTTGCTCATGCAGCCCTGCCGGGAATCTGTATGGCCTTTATGATCACGGGTTCCAAAAACCCTTTCCTTTTTTTAATTGGAGCAATGATAACCGGGATTTTCGCTTCATTATGCATCGGATGGATTACCCGTTTTTCGCGTATTAAAGAAGATACAGCTCTGGGTCTTGTCCTGTCAGTTTTTTTTGGACTGGGAATTGTTCTGCTCACTCAGATCCAGCATAGCGATAACGGAAATCAGAGTGGGTTGGACAAATTTCTATTCGGTCAATCCGCTTCGATGGTAGGCAGTGATGTACAGATGATGGGTACCGTCGCGATCATCCTGTTGATTCTGTGTTCCCTTTTCTTTAAAGAACTTAAACTGCTCTGCTTTGATGCCAGCTTCGGCCGGAGTCTTGGTTTTCCCACTGGCAGGCTCGATTTTTTGCTCATGCTTTTCCTGGTTGTAGCAGTGGTCATCGGTTTACAGGCAGCCGGAGTGGTACTCATGGCAGCCTTGCTCATCACCCCGGCAGCAGCGGCGAGATATTGGACAGAGCGGCTTAACCGCATGATCATCATCTCTGCCTGCATGGGATCTCTCTCCGGGATGCTCGGAACATTTATCAGTTCAGTCGGTTATAATCTTTCTACAGGTCCGGTCATCGTGCTGGCAGCGACTGTGATGTTTATCCTCTCCATGGTTTTTGCGCCCAGACGTGGTTTGCTGGCCAAGTGGCTCCGCCTGCTGAAAACACGAAACCAGGTGGCCAAAGATAATCTGATAGTGTGGTTATATGAAACAATGGAAACAGAAAGGACGGACTTCGTTTCTTTGGATCAACTGAAGCAGCACCATCGCATTTCATCCCGAGTCTTAACCGGATTGGAACGCTCTCGGTTGTTAACGGTTGAACGAACCGGCGGAAAAGAGACACTCATTCGTTTTACCGAAACAGGGTGGAAGAAGGCGTACGACACAGTGTTAACCAAACGGATGTTAGAGGTGTGGCTCATGCATGAAGGCGATTTGGAAAGCAAACTGCCAGCCGGCGAAGTTATTTCAAAAGATCAGATTCCTGAAGGTTTAGTTCCTCAACTGTACTCACTTCTCGTCCGTCACAAACGTGAACCGAAGCGGTGTCGACCACCAGCCGCTTCTTCGGTTCAAGAAAGGGTGTCATCCTGATGAGTGATTTTTGGATTATTCTTACGGGTGCACTCGTCGCTTCTGCTTGCGGCTTTCTGGGATGTTTTTTAATTCTGCGAAGAATGGCAATGCTGGGGGATGCCATCAGCCACGCAATTCTTCCGGGGATTGTGATCGCTTTCTTACTGAGCGGCAGCCGTGCTTCTTTACCCATGCTCTTAGGAGCCGCTGCCTTTGGCTTGATCACCACGTTTATGATTCAATCTCTAAGTCAAAACGGCGTTCAAGCAGATGCCGCAATCAGTGTTACCTTTACTGCTTTATTTTCAATTGGGGTTATCTTAGTCTCGATTTTTACCCGCCAGGTGGATCTGGATTTGGATTGTGTCTTATATGGTGAGATTGCTTACGTTCCCTGGGATACCCTGGAGATATTCGGAGTGGATCTGGGGCCTCGTGCTGTATGGGGGGTCAGTGGAGCTTTTCTGATCAGTTTCATCTTGATTACTTTGTTTTACAAACAGTTTAAAATCTGCTCTTTTGATCCGGCCATGGCAGCTGCAATTGGCATTCCGGTTACTTTATTCCACTACCTGTTGATGGGCATGGTCTCTGTTACCACTGTCGCTTCGTTTGAAAGTGTGGGGGCGATTCTGGTTGTAGCGATGCTGATCGTTCCGGCAGCTACGGCTTACTTGCTCACAGATCGTTTGAGTATCATGCTCATGCTCAGTGTGGTGGTTGGAATTTTAAGCTCGATCGGCGGCTATTTGTCTGCCCGGCAGCTGGATGTTTCTATCGCCGGATGTATGACGGTTATGGCGGCAATTCTGTTTGCGCTCGCGTTTCTTTTCTCCCCAAAACACGGAGTCATTACACGCTGGTGGATTCGCAGACAACTTCGTATTCAATTATTTGAAAAAAATAATAGCGTATAATGGTTTAATGCTCGAAATCGGCATCAGTTCCCCAAATGGCGGAACAATGCCGATTTTTTATGTGAACTTTTTAGTGAATGCAAACGAAAGTTCATTGTGATTATCTTATATGATTCAATAAGGTTCATTCCTATTTATTTGTTCCTGCATTTTCATTCCACAACCGCCACGGGATGAAGACGGCTCTTATGGTGGCTTTATTATGCCTGCGGTTTTCCGTGTGGGGAGATCGTTCCTTTTGTCAACGGAAGGTCGTATTTGAATCATCATTGATATTTAACTTCAAATCTCCGAATCAAAAGATATCCCAAAAATGGCGTATTTTTTTGATAAAATAACTAGCAAGTGGTTCGATAAAATCATATAACTCACATAAGCGAGAAGTATGTTTTCAAGCTAAATGAAATCTGCAGGACAGAAACAAATAAGCATTTGAAGTTACAACTTGAGAATAGGAGGTACATCATGGAACAAAGGTTAATACGGCTCAAAGATCGTTTAAGTGACCTGAGCCGTAGAAATCGTTCCCTTCGACTGCTTAAGCTGCCAAGCAAGTGGACTTTTGATCTGACAGAGCTAGATTCAGAAGAGGGACCTTCTCAAGTGACAAAGATGTTAAATCAGATTATTTCTGGTAAGAAGAAGGTTCGCCTCACTCATTCTTCTCTACCAGAAAGAAAACTACAAACGATTGGTCAAAGCTTAACACATCTATATCGCAATATGAAAGCAATCGAAGATGAAACGGGCTTGTATGACTTATACATTGGGTATCCTTTTCTCACAGGTAACTTAAGAGACGGTTCTTTTATTCAGGCTCCGTTATATTTATATCCTGTTCGCCTGGTTCGTAAAGATCGTAGTAATTTGCATTGGGAATTAGAGTTATTTCCGGATGCCGAGCCACAGTTGAATCGGACCCTATTTTTAGGGCTAAAAAGGTTTCATCAGTCTGCTTTTGAAGAGAGTATTTTCGAGGATAGCAAACAATGGAAGTCAATCGACAAAACCAGCTTATCTTCATGGGCAGAGTGGCTAAATGAAAATAATCTCAAGGTTACATATACGAAGCAAGGCATCAGGCCGCTTCATACATATACAAGAGAAACAATCCCGCAAGAGGCGCCATTAACACTGGAACCTTTCGTGATATTAGGCAGCTTTCCACAAGGAAACTCTTCTTTGATTCGCGATTATGATGAACTAATTGCTTTATCAACTCAGCAAGAGTTGCCTTTTATACAGGAACTAATCAATTTAAATGAAGAGAATAGTTATGATCCAATGCCTGATTCATATGCGGAGGGGCTCTTAGAAGTTCCCAAAGTCAAGGAAGAGGAACAATTCTTTCTATTATCTACAGACTACTCTCAGGAGACTATTCTTCATACCATGCGAGGAGCGAAAGGTTTAGTGGTTCATGGACCTCCAGGTACAGGGAAATCACAGGTCATCGTAAATTTAATCACGGATGCATTAGCTAAAGGAAAGAAAGTTTTAGTAGTCTGTCAGAAGAGGGCAGCTTTGGATGTTGTTTATCAACGGTTAGATAGCCTTGGTTTGACTTCTTATGTAGCACTTATCCATGATGAAAAGCAGGATCGTAAAGCCTTATATCATAAAATAAATAAACAAATTCCAGAAACCATAGCTCCGATGCAAAGCAGAGAATCATCTTTTCACCATATATGCAAAAGGCTGGAAGATCGAGAGCGAAAGTTAAATGCCATTTATAATGGCTTACATGAACGTCAGCCATTCGGCTATAGTGCATATGAGTTATATGGACGTGCAAAAAAGCGGGACGATGTTATTCAAACTATTTCTGTATCAGATTTAGCCACTGGTTTGAACCGTGATACCCTTGATGATGTGCTTACTACGATTTCCTTATATGAATCTTACTATCATCGCTTTGGCAGGGAAGATTATGTACTAAGAAGAAGGAAATCGTTGGCTGGTTTGGAGCTAAAGGATCAAACTACACTGATTGAACAGCTGGAGCTTGCTTTAGAGAAAGCGGAACAGGCTATTCAACAACTCAATCAGCTAAATCATGAAAAAATAACTCCAGCCTATTTATGGTTAATGAGTGATCGCCTGGCAAAAATCTACGATGATTTAGATCCCAAAGAGAAGAAGACACTGCAAAAATTAAGAATATGGTGGTGGACTTCGTTTACAGGGAAGGGAATTGTAGAGGAATTACTACATGGCCAGAAATTTAAAGGCACATCTTCGGTTGAATGGCCAAAAATTCAAGAAAGCTTGCGCTTAATGTATGAAATTGCTCAGATTACCTCTAAGCTGGATCAACATCTGCACTTTCTGGAACGTATCTTAGATGATGAGTTTTTCAAGCAGATCCGAAAAGAATTATCTGAAGGAAAGGTCCCTCATCATACTATTTTACAAATTCGCGAAGCAATTACTCACGATTTTGATGATTTAAAGGCAATGGATCGTTGTTACTTTGAGGCTGCGCCAAATGTACAAAAGCTGATTCAAAGGTTAAAAGATAAAGAGATGAACGAAGCAGCCGCGTTATCTGAACAATGGGCAGATACGGTTCGTCAATCTTTTTATCTATTTTGGATTGATGAGATTGAAAGGAAGCATCCACATTTAAGCAAAGTATCTACAGATGAGTTTCAACAGATTCGGGATGATTTCGGTAAGCTCATTATCGATAAAAGAAAATTAGCTCTACAGGTTTTACAAGAACGCATGACAAGTAATATCAACCATTCAATACAGACCCATGTTCGAGCCTTTAGAGAATTACGGCACCAAACAGGAAAACAACGTCAGATTTGGCCTGTGCGCAAATTAGTGAATCACTTTTCAGAAAAAGGCTTGTTAGATATTTTACCTGTATGGTTAGCTTCACCTGAAACGGTTTCATCTATGTTTCCTCTAACTTCCGGTTTATTTGATCTGGTTATTTTTGACGAGGCTTCACAATGTACAGTGGAGAGCGGCTTACCATCTATTTATCGTGGAAAGCAAGTGGTTGTGGCAGGGGATGAAAAGCAATTACAGCCATTTGAACAGTTTAGAGTCTCCATATATGATGACGAAGAAGAAGAAAATGACTTTGAAATGGAAGAGTCACGCAGCTTGCTGAACCTGGCTAAGCGTACTTATCCGGTACGTATGCTTCAGTATCATTACCGTTCTAAGTTTGAAGAACTTATTCATTTCTCCAATCATGCATTTTATAACGGCTTCATGCAGGTGGCACCCAATGTGTCATCTGACCAATCAACATCAGCCATTCAATGGTTGAAGGTTGATGGACGTTGGATTAATCAATGTAACGAGCGGGAAGCAATCGCTGTTGTTGATCTACTTCAACAACAATTAGAAAAGGAGCCTGATCAAACTGTCGGAATCATCACGTTTAATGCTAAGCAACAGGATAAGATCTGGCAGATAATAGACCAGCGTGCAAAGGATGACCATCAATTCTCAGCTCTATATGATGCAGCGATGAAGCGGGAATTGGATGAGCGTATCTTTGTTAAAAACATTGAAAATGTGCAAGGTGACGAGCGTGATGTGATCATATTCTCTATCGGCTATGCCCCTAATGAAGAAGGTAGAATTTATAACCGATTTGGCCTCCTGAATCAGCAGGGAGGAGAAAATCGTTTAAATGTAGCTATCACAAGGGCTAAAGAGAAAATCTATGTCGTTGCCAGCATTGAACCACATGAATTAAATGTTGCTGGAAGTAAACATGAAGGGCCTAGACTGTTCCGCCACTACTTAGAATATGCTAAAGCAGTATCTGACGGAGATAAGGAAAAAGTCCTGAGTGTATTACAAAGGGTTAATCCCCAAACAGAGACCAAAAAGCAGTTTAGCGATGATCAGTTTGACTCTCCATTTGAAGCAGAAGTATGTGAGGCTCTGCGAAGTATTGGTTATCAGGTTGATACGCAAATTGGAGTTTCAGGCTACCGAATTGATTTAGGAATTGTTCATCCTAAGAACCCAGGTTTTTATATACTGGGAATTGAGTGTGATGGTGCTGCTTACCATAGCTCTCCACATACAAAAGAGCGTGACTTATACCGTCAGGAATTCTTAGAGTCAAGAGGATGGAAAATCCAAAGAATTTGGAGCCGAAACTGGTGGAGAAATCCTGGTGCTGAAATAGAGAAGATTGATCGTATGGTTAAAGAATTGTTGCTGAAAGAGGAGCATAAAGAGAAGATAACTTTGACGTAAGGAATAACGATCAGGATAATTTTTGGTATGATTCTTGTTAGATGGAGTAAGTGGACAATCATTTGTTACTCCTGATCCGAAACCACAAGCAAAGTTATTTGTTTTTGAATATGTATTGAAACTAAAACAGGGGAGAAGTGATTCCCCTGTTTTATTGAATCATCCTATTTAATAAATGCTGTATTATCGTTACCCACATAAAAGATGGGATCATAAATCTCATCCTGTTTGATGGTGTCAGGGGTATAACACCCTTGTTTTAGTTGTATCACATTTTTAAACGACCGAACTTCTGTGTAAGGATGAGAGATGATAAGATTCTTTTAAGCTAAATTTTTCGGCAAGTTCTTTTCTGCCGCGTGCGCCATGCTGAATAATGAAATCTAATTCATCTGGTGTCAGCAGTTTAACACTAACCAGAAGAACCTCGTCTAAAGGTAACCTCGTTTACTTTCCCGGCATGGCAAAGTCCCCTTCGATAAATTAAGTTCCCCAATTCCATTACTTTAGCCTCAAGTATCTACCCATCCCTGTTATATAAAAAAAGCCCATCCGAAGTGTAAGGATGGGCGAACTATCATCCACTATCTATATAAAAAGGGGAGAAAACTAATGACTCGATCTAATATCATGCGGTACGACGGAAGAATAACAAACCTGCTCCAGCTGCAAGAAGTGCTGTACCTAATACCATAGCAAGCGGATATGTAGTTGCGGTTTTAGGCATTTTACCACCGTTGCCGTCATTGCCGTCATTGCCGTCATTGCCGCCATTACCACCGTTGCTGCCGTTGTCACCATTGCCGCCGTTACCGCCATTGTCACCATTACCACCGTTGCCGCCATTACCACCGTTGCCGCCGTTACCGCCATTGTCACCATTGCCACCGTTGTCGCCATTACCACCGTTGCCGCCGTTACCGCCATTGTCACCATTGCCACCGTTGTCGCCGTTATCGCCATTGTTGTCGTCATCACCAGTTTTTGCACAAACCATGCCTTTTTTGCCGGTGAGTTTCAAGACTGTGTTAGCTGTTTCACCGTTCAGTTTTCCGGTGAAATGAATATTAAAGCAGTATTCAACATGGGGTTTGAGATTTTCGAATTTTGCATGGAATTTGACGAGTGAGGACTGGTTAGCATGAACAGGCTTGCCTGCTTTGTTCGGTCCGACCGGGACAATTTTCCATTCTCCGCTATCTACTTTGTTTACACCAATCAGATTTGCCCAAACATCAATGGTTGTACCTTTGACCTCAACGTTCGCACCCAATTTGTGCTTACTGTTTACTTCTGACTGTGCAAATGCGTTCATCGGAAAGGACAGAACTGCAACAAGAGCCAAAACAGGTAACCATTTCATCCACTTGTTCAATCTTTTTTCCTCCTCGTTCCCGTAAAGATATTGTAATAAGGTTGTTACACTAATGTAATATAATACTTTGAAACATTCTTGTCTATGATTTTTTGGAATGTTCAATATATGGACAATTATTTTGTACCCCATTTATTTCTATCAATTTACTATTAGGGCAGAATTGACACAAGCTTTTTAAACAAGGTGTCAGCAATATTTATATAACATTGCTATGTAAAAGTTATTCGTATGAATTATTAATTTTTGTGTTCTATTTGATTCTTTTTTAACAACAATTCTCCAAATTGTCACAAATAAGGGCCAAAAGTTTCAATAATTAAAGTAGATATAGGGGTCTTTGGGCGGAGAAATGGTTTTGTAAGATGTAAGTTTAATCACAGGCATGTCATAGCCTTCCGGCTGAATCGTTTGTACAGTGCCAGTTGCTTCGATCCATTGATCTAACTTGAGATGTTGGGCACCCGGATAGGTGGTCAAGAGACCAACGACACCGGCGTCTGCTGTACAGCAAGTCACGGTAAAGCGTCCAATCACAAATTCATTCTTCTTCAAAGTCTCGTCACGATAAACAAAACCAATCAATCGAATTTTTTTACCCGAAAACTCTTTCGGATACATATTGATCGTATTCAGGTAATCAGCGTAATTTTTCTCTGTTAACGTGATCACAGGTTCTGCTTTGATTTGCTTTACAAATTTCTTATAGGGGTTTTCTATGTTGGCGAACTCCGGCTCTTTATTTGTTGCTGTTTCCTGATCTTGTTCATTTTGATCCTTTGAATCTTGTGTTGAATTGTTATTCGCTTGATTTTTACCTGCAAGTTTTTGTTGAGAAGCGATTGCTTGCGGTGTGAGATAGCTGACTCCTTTTTTGGCCGCGATATTTGCGTCTAATGCTTTAGGAGGCAAGAAGAAAAACATTAGGATTGGGAGCAGTACCAGGGCATATCCCCAAAACCCGATGTGATGCATCTCTTCCGCCTTTAAGTTCCACAGCTGAACTAATCCCAATATGATGAGCATCAGGATACTCAGGGCAACCAGCCATTTCAAACGCGGGTTTACAAAAAGAGAGATTTCACCCGACAGCAATAAACTGATCAACATGACCGCTGTTCCAAAGCATATTCCAACACGAATCCAGCCTCCCATTTTTCTTCATGCTCCTTTCTGTTAAAGAAACAGGATCAAAGACAAGAAAGTAAATAAAGTTGTTCCGGCAAAGAAAAACAAAACAACAGAAAGACGGAAGCTTCCCAGCATCATCATTACATTTTTTAAATCCATCATCGGGCCGTAAACGAGGAAGCCAAGCAGAGGAGCAGTCCCGATGACAGACCGGAACGACGCGGCTATGAATGCATCCGCAGACGAGCAGATGGACAGCCCGAAAGCCAGTCCGAGCATAAGGAAGATAGTTAAACTGTCTGATTCCGTAAAATTCTTAATGGCGGACAAGCCGACAAATGTTTGAAAAGAAGCTGCAATCAAGGCTCCGGCAATAAAATATTTACCCATATCGATAAACTCAAAGATGGCATGGTAGAAGGAGTGGGAAAGTCCCTTTTTACCGCCGTGATCATGTCCTGTACACTCCCCGGGGCGATAGGGAGAATGGGAACCGGAGGAACAATGGTGGTGCCGACTTGCCTGTAGTGGCTGGGCTCCGTCCTGTGTCTGTGTTTTTTCTTTCAAGACGTGTTTTCCGGAAAAAAAGAAGTAAAAAAGCATTCCCATTGCAGCGGCTATCCCCCCGCCAAAGACCAGGCGAAGTGTTACCATATCCCAGCTGTCGCCAAAAGCGAGATAGGTTGACGCGATGGTAACGGGATTGATGATCGGTGCGGCCAGTAAGAAAGTAAAAGCGAGATAAGAGGGAAAACCTTTTTGAATGAGCCGCCTTGCGACTGGAACAATTCCGCATTCACAGATGGGCAGTAAAATTCCCATGCATGTTGCCAGAGGGATCGACAGAAAAGGGTTTTTGGGAATCCATCTCCAAACCATTTCCTCATTCACATAGATATGAATAAGGCTTGAGATAAAAACACCGATCAAAATAAAAGGCAAGCCTTCAATAAATATACTTAAGAAAATAGTGGACAAGTTTTGCAACTCCGGTGCCAGATTGGCGCTCCAGCCTCTGGTCCAGCCAGTGAAAGCCGCTAACACACTGTAGCCGGAGGTAAGCAGATACATAAATGCTCCCAAAACGAGAATAACTGTAATCTCCACATAAAACGAACGAATCAGTCGAACCATGGAATCCTCCCCGAATGGATTTGGACAAACCTTCATTGTTATCAACTTATGCAATTAAATAAGTTTCATTCCTATTTATGTACTCCTACATTTTACATAGCTTTTTCTTCTTTCGTCAAACAAAAATAATAGATATTCATCCGCTCCCCAGCCAGTACCCTCTTTTTAGATCTTTATTCAGCAATAGAATATATCTATTTATATAAGAAATTATACAATGAAGGAAATTTTTATTTGACTAACAGGTAATCTATTATCTACAATGGGAAATACAAAACGTAATAATTACGATTTATTTAGGTATATAGCTGAAATGTACACAAATGATGGGAGATGAAAGAATTGAATCAACAGCACCGAATTCCAGTAACCGTATTAAGCGGATACCTGGGAGCAGGTAAGACAACGATGTTGAATCATGTCTTACATAATCGTGAAGGGCTGAAAGTAGCTGTTATTGTCAATGACATGAGTGAGGTTAATATAGATGCCGGTTTAATCAAAGAGGGCGGGGGGCTTTCTCGTACAGATGAAAAACTGGTGGAGATGTCCAACGGTTGTATCTGCTGTACGTTGCGTGAGGACCTGCTTAGGGAAGTTGAGCAATTAGCGAAACAGGGAAGGTTTGACTATATTCTTATTGAATCTTCTGGGATCAGTGAGCCGATCCCCGTTGCCCAAACCTTTACCTATATGGATGAGGAAAATGGAGTCAACCTTTCTTCTTTATGCCGTTTGGATTGCATGGTAACCGTGGTTGATGCATATCGTTTCTGGCATGACTATGCATCCGGAGAAAGTTTACTGGATCGCAAACAGGCGGTGGGAAACGAGGATACACGTGATGTGGCGGATTTACTGATCGATCAGATTGAATTCTGTGATGTGTTGGTGCTCAACAAATGCGACCTTGTCCAAGAGGAAGACCTGGAACAGTTGGAAAGAGTTTTTCGCAAAATACAGCCTGCTGCCAAAATTGTACGGGTCTCATATGGGAAAATCGACCCAAAGGAAATTTTGAACACAGGACGGTTTGATTTTGAACGGGCAAGCCAGTCGGCCGGCTGGATCAAAGAGCTGCAAAAAGACCACCATACACCTGAAACCGATGAATATGGCATTTCTTCATTTGTGTATCGAAAGCGTCAACCTTTTCATCCTGAACGACTGGCCGGATGGATGGAAGAATGGCCGGAAGCGGTTGTCCGTGCCAAAGGAATCATGTGGCTGGCTACCTGGCCAAACCATGTGATCAGTTTTAGCCAGGCGGGCACTTCCATCCAGATAGGACCGATCGGTCCATGGACAGCATCTCTTCCCCAAACTGAAAGACAAGCCATTTTAAAGGAAGACCCCGGCCTGGCACAGAGGTGGGACCCGGATTGGGGTGACCGTATGCAGGAAATCGTGTTTATTGGCATTGAGATGAATAAAGAAGAGATTATACGATCATTAGATCATTGCCTGTTGACCGAAAAGGAGATGAAGATGGACTGGACCCAATTTCCCGATCCCTTCCCTAAACCTCAATATGACTCGGGGGAGGTTACCATCTAGGAAATAAAAAATAACTTTGCCGGTTGGATCAGAACGAATGCCGCAGCTCGAAAAACAAAAAAGCCTGTGAACCAGTTTTATAGCCGTCACAGGCTTTTTTGTTTGTAAACCAACAGTATTAACTCCGGTTTGCTTGCCATTGATTTACATTGGCAATTGAGTATCGATATAAACGTCAGTGGGTGAAGACATCATATAAATAAGTTTTCTGTAAGAATGAACTCTTGTAACTACGGTTATCATTTCAGTACTATCTTGTAGTTGAAACAGATTTCACATTAGAGGCTAAATAGTAATATTATCGATAATTTTTTATTAAAGTAAGATAAATTCCCTACTTAGGACGTAACTTTAGAATCTTTGTGTGCGCGGACCTTATAAATTTACTTTAAATGGGTAATACTCCTCCAACTTTATTTAATGTGAATATTTATTATATAATAATCAAAAAAACTATCATATTGGAGTTGACATTATTGCTAACGTCTAAGTTGTTACCTGCCTTGGAGAAAGGTTATGAAGTGAAAGCGAGTCTTGTAGCTACGATCTCAGGAGCGAAGTGGGCGGCTTGGTTAAGATAGATGATCTTGCTCTGGTATATGCCAATTGCCATTGCATGATTCATCGAATGAAGGAACCGTTAACAATTGATAAATTACAGGAAGTAGTATTGAGGAATCAATCTATCAGCAATAAAAAAGCAATTGCCAGCTAATTGGTCGCTGTGTATCCTGTCTACTCATTTGAAGTCATGCTTGCAAATATATGGTAGAGAGAAATATATTACCATTTAAACTTTAAAAAATAATATCACAGCAGATCTGTATACAAGATGGTCTCTTTGGCATCTATTCACCACGCTTTTGTACTACAAACAAAGGAGGAAAAGAAGATTGTGGAAAAAGAAAAGATGGTGGTTTATCATCGCGAGCTTTCTGTGTCTCCTGTTTATTTTTGCGCTTTTTGTCCGTGAAGCCGTGGAAAGTGGTGCGAATCCTTTTTTGTTCCTTTTCGCGATCATTCAATTGGAACTAACTGATAAAGACCTCGTGTTGATCTCGGATTCCCACCCAAAATTGTATGTGATTTCTCTTGCAAAGGGCGATATAGAAACAGTTTTCAAAAAGAGGGGATGGTCTTTGGATGATCGGATGGGGAATGCTTTTTTCTTTCAAAAGGGGGACCAAAATATGATGATCATAAGATCGGGCTGGATATATCATTACATGATCTTGAAAGGAAGCGATTGAAGGCAATAATGATGGCTTTTGAGTATAGGATATCTGCTCTCATGAATGGTTCAGTTGCCTTGAGGCTGATAGAAGATTGCACCGGTTAAAAATATCAATTATATTATTAAATAAACAATTTACTATATTAACAAACGTTGTTATCCAACAATATTCTCCCGCAGCAAATCTACCTGAAAATTTCCACTCCCTAATTTTTGTTATATTTTGAATAGACCATATCACCCCCAATCTAAACCGCCCGAGGTGCATCTTGAATACGATGAAGGCTTTGATCAAGAAGGTGGTTGCCAGGTATTTCTTAGCTTCTTTCAAATCAACCATACTGAGTTTGTTCTTGCCGATTATTATTGTTTTTATCATGATGACAGGGATGGTCTCTTATTTATTGGCTGCCAGCCAACTTGAGGAAAATACCTATAAAAGTGTAAACGATACTGTTTTTCAGACGAAAAGCTATCTTGAAAACCGGTTATCGGACATATTTGAGGAATTGGTCGTGTTGTCAAACCACCCTGATACGCTTTCGCTGATTGCCAAAGACCCTAACAGGATTAGTCCGGAAGATTATATTAAGATGGATCATTTGATGGATACAATCTCCTCTAATAATCCCATAATCGAGTCTGTATTGATTCACCTTCATGACGGGAAGTTTGTGCTTAGCAACCACCAGGATTTTCGGGCCAAAATAAGCTTTTCTTACGGAGAATACCGGGATAAATATAACGGAAGCCCCCAGGATTACTATTGGCGAAATTTGCATCCTGATGATGTTTTTCACAGCTCCGGCGAGAAAAATGAAGTGGTCAGCGTCTTTAAGCTGATTGGCAGGAAGGGTTCAAAAGCAAACGGTATTCTGTTATTCAATCTGCGCCGGGATTTTTTTAATGAAGTCCTGGATGATTCGCTCCTTGGTGAAAACGGTTACTTTGTCCTGGTCAATGAGGATGGATTGATGGCGTTTAAAACGGTGGACCGCGAGTACTGGATGAATGATGAAGTCTTGAAGTATATGCAGGAGATCAAAACAGAGAAAGGCCAATTTGATTTCGAGAAGCCAAGCGGAAAAAAAATAATTGTTATTTATGATACGCTTGGGGTGAATAAGTGGAAGATTGCGGCAGTTTTCCCGGAAGAGGATATCCTGGAAAAAGTCAATTATATTAAATTTGTCACCCTGCTTGTGATTATTGTACTCATGATTGTTGCCATCTTTTTGGCGAGTTTAATTGCCAAGTTTATCACTCGGCCCATCTCTTATTTGGTCAGCAATATGAAGAAGATTCACGGAGGATTCCTGGATCTTAAACTGGATATCCACGGGGCGAGCGAAGTTGGAATTTTGTACAAGGGGATTCGGGATCTGGTTGTGCGGGTAAACAGGTTGCTCGATCAAATCAGAAAAGAGCAGGAGACGAAAAGGCAGCTTGAGCTGGCGGTGATGCAGGCTCAGATGAACCCCCATTTTTTGTATAATACGCTTTACTCTATTAAAGGACTCTGTGACATGCAATTACATAAGGATGCAAGCGCGATGGTGACCGCTCTCTCCAATTTTTTCCGGATCAGCATCAGTAAAGGGCAGGAGATCATCACGGTGCAAGAGGAAATTGACCATATCAGCAATTATCTGTTTATTCAGGAGATGCGCTACGGGGATGATTTTTCCTATGAAATTGATGTGGAACCTCATATTCTCAAATGCAGGATGATCAAACTGACCCTTCAGCCTCTCGTAGAAAATGCGATTTATCACGGGGTGAAGCAAAAGAGGGGGGCGGGCAGGATACAGGTAAAAGGGTATCAGACAGGAAACGACTTATGCTTTGAGGTTCGGGACAATGGAGCCGGAATGGCCGAAGAAAAACTGGAAGAGATCAGGGGAGGGCTTATCACTAATGATCCCCGGAAACTTGGATTTGGCGTTCGCAGTGTTCATGAACGCATCCAAATCCATTTTGGGAAATCTTACGGGTTGAGGATTGACAGCAAAAAGGGCGAAGGGACCGTGGCCAGGATCATCATTCCTTTGGCGGAAGGATAGGTGACAGGGATGTACAAGGTTTTGATTGTGGACGATGACCGCATCATTCGCAAGGGTTTGTCGGCCAGTATCCCCTGGGAAGATCATGGGTATCAGGTGGTGGGGGAAGCGGGCGATGGGGAAACAGGATTGCAAATGATTGAAGAGATCCGGCCGCATATAGTTATTTCCGATATCAAAATGCCATTTATGGATGGTTTGGAAATGGCCCGGCTGATCAAGGAGAACTACCCTGAGATAAAAGTGATCCTGTTGACCGGCTATGAGGATTTCAACTATGCGAAGGAAGCGATTGGCATCAAAGCTTTTGATTATATTCTCAAACCTGTTGAAAGCGCTGTCTTGCTGGAAAAAGTGAGCCTGGCCGCAACCGAATGGGAACAGGAGCGAAAAGTGGAGAAGAAAATGAGGGAAGCAATGCCGTTTTTGCGGCAGCGGTTTCTCAAAAAGCTGATCCATGGCCGTTGCCAGGAAGATGAAATCAGGAAAGAGCTGGGATTCCTTGGATTGGAGCTGAATGGCCCTTATTTTGCGGTATTCCTGGTCAAAGTGGACGATTATCACGGAGACCTGATGGAAAAAGAGATTCTGAAATTTTCCGTTTATAATATTTGCGAAGAAATCCTGGTCAAGGAGCGGAAAGGGATTGTTTTTGACTCGGACCGGGATGAGCTGGTCCTCATTTATTCCCATCAGGAAGAAGCGGAAACAGCAAACCGGGATATCTATGATTTAGCGGAGCAGATTCGGGAGAGCGTCAAACGATATCTGAAAACAACGCTTACCATAGCCATGGGCAGAGTTTTCAAAGATTTATCCGGAATCTCTTTATCCTATGAGGAGGCGAGATCGGCGATTGAATTCAGGCATCTGATTGGAAAAGATCAGGTGTTTTCAATTGCCGATACAGGCCTCCCCCGCCATAACGCTTCCTTACAGGGCATGGATATTGAAAACGAGCTTGTGATGAAAGTGAAATTAGGTTTGAAGCAGGAAGTATTAACGCTGATGGAGGAATGGGAAGGTCAGCTTCTTCAGCAGAAATATATATCTCTCCACCAGGTCCGGCTGATGGCGATCCAAATGGTTGTACTGCTGTTCAGGGAGGCCGGGATGTGGGCGAAAGAGTGGGAGGAAAAAAATCGCCAGGAGCTTGTTTCCCACTATAATGTGATCAATGAACTGCAAACCATTCAGGAAATAATAAAAAAAGTTACGCTGATTTCACTGGATATTGTTTCCCATGTGAATGCCCGGAGAGAGAGCCAGAAGCATTCAGCCATTAAAAAGGCTGTGAAGTGTATTGAAGAAAACTATGCCAAAGAAGGTCTGTCCTTGCAGGATGTAGCCAAAGAGGTACATATTAGTCCCACCTATTTGAGTATACTCTTTAAACAGGAAAAGAATATCAATTTTTCTGAGTTTCTGCTGGAAACAAGAATGAAAAAAGCAATGGAGCTGTTAAGAAATCAGGATTTGAAAGCGTACGAGGTGGCGGAAAGAGTCGGGTATAATAATCCGCAGTATTTCAGCGTCAGTTTTAAAAAGTATACCGGGTATTCACCATTGGAGTTTAAGAAGCAGGAGTAAACGTACCCGGAAGAAGCTTCATCCGGTCCGGGTAAGCGGACATGAAAAAGAGTATGACAGAGCGGTCTTTTTACGGAATTTGTCCGTAAAAGACCGCTTTAATTTTTCCGGAAAACTGGAATGTTTCTTTTTTCTATTTTAAATGATCAAACTTATAAAAATATAAAACGTTTTCAATAAGATATTTAATTCTGATGGTACCGTCTGTTTTTTACAATAAAACCATAACCGGCGAAAGAAGGGAGAGGTGAAAATGGAAAATGGATTGCGCTTACAAGAAAAGACAGCATCATACAAAGCCAGGGAGAAACCGGCGGCGAAGTTCAAATACGAAAAATGGATTCCTTATCTGTTCATCTCCCCGACTGTTTTATTGGTGTTCGGCTTTTTGTTCTATCCGCTGGGGAATGTTTTCTACTACAGTCTTCAAAACTATAATTTAACCACGCCTTATTATAACGGATTTATTGGTTTGGATAACTTTGTAAAAATCTTTACCGAAGACCCCCAATTTTTCTCCAGTCTGGGAATTACCTTTAAATGGGTGGTTGCTCAAGTAGGGTTACAGCTTGTATTCGGCATGGGAGTCGCCCTTCTTTTGAATCAAACATTTAAATTCCGCGCTTTTGCAAGGGCAGCCGCGTTTATACCCTGGGCCATTTCGGGCGTTTTGGCCTCTGTGATGTGGTCTCTGATGTACAACGAACATATGGGAGTGATCAATGATATTTTACTGAAACTGGGGATCATTGATGAAGGGAAAGCCTGGCTTGCCGACATAGACACGGCATTCCCGGCGGTGATCATCGCGGAGCTGTGGAGAGGGATCCCGTTTTTTGCCATTACGTTGCTGGCCTCCCTTCAAAGTATTCCCGTGGAACTTTATGAAGCGGCCAAAGTGGATGGGGCGGGGCGTTTAAAAACATTTCTTTATATCACCCTTCCCCAATTGAAAAATACGATTGTTTTGACTACTCTTCTTCGCACCATCTGGGAGTTCAACAATATTGACCTTATCTATAATTTGACCGGCGGCGGTCCGGCTCACCAAACCACCACACTGACAATGTATATTGCCGAGCAGGCCATCCACGGCAGCAACTTTGGCTACGGCTCAGCTTTGACGGTCGTCTCCTGCGCAATCCTTCTCGTTTTCGCAATCGCCTATCTCAGGATTACCCGTTTTGAAAGGGAGGCGAAAGAATGAGCAAATTGAAATGGGATCGGGTGATTGTCTTTTACCTGCCGCTTGCCATGATGATGGTTTTTACCCTGTTTCCGTTTTATTGGACAGTCAACACGGCTTTCAAAAGCGAGGGGGATATTATTCAGCGTCCGTTAGAATATATCCCTGGCTCGCCGACGATTGAAAATTTTGTTGTGGCGTGGAATAGTGTCGGCTTTTCCACCTATTTCAAAAACAGCACATTGGTTGCCGTTTTTACCGTCTGCACCGTCCTCTTGTTTTCAACGCTGGCCGGGTATGCCCTGAGCAGATACCAGTTTAAAGGAAAGCGGGCATTTCTGCTTTTGCTGTTAGCCACTCAGTTTGTGCCCAGATCGATGCTCATAATTCCCCTGTTTATTATCTTTAAGAACCTTGGTTTGATCAGCAATCCGTTATCTTTGATTATTACGTATAGCGCAATTGAGCTTCCTTTTACATCCGTTCTGATGAATGGATTTATATCCAATGTTCCCCGGCAGCTGGAGGAAGCAGCGATGATTGATGGATGCAGCCGTTTGCAGGCGATCCGGCACGTCGTATTTCCGCTGTTGCTGCCGGGAATCATAGCCACATCTGTTTTTACCTTTATCTATGTATGGAACGAGTTCCTGCTTGCCTTAATGCTGACCAATCAGCAGAGCAGCTTTACGCTTCCGGTCGGATTAAGCTACATGATGGGCGAATTTAATATCAATTATGGTGCCCTTGCCGCCGGCAGTGTGATTGCCATCATTCCTGCAATTATCTTGTTTGCCTATGCGCAAAAATATTTGGTTAATGGCCTGGGCGGGGCTGTTAAGGGATAAATACAGATTGATTCCATACTGAGTTGGTAAGGGAGGAGAAACAATATGTATAAAAAAGTATTTCGTACCATTTTAGCTTTAAGCCTGGTTACTTCATTATTTCTTGCCGGGTGTGGACAGGAAAAAACAGCAATCAATGGTGACAATCATTCAGCATCCGGCGGCAAAGTGGTGCTGACCTTCTGGGACGAAAATGCCGGTCCTCAGCGTACGCCTATTTATGAAGAGTTAATCAAGCGGTTTGAGGCGCAAAATCCAAATATCGACATCCAGTATGTCGGCCTTCCCAAAAACTCGGCCAAACAAAAATACGATGCGGCCATTGCGGCAAATGACATGCCTGATGTAGCGGGAGTCCAGACCAGCTGGCTGCCCGAGTTTTCTATACGTGGAGCGTTGCTCCCATTGGATGATTATTTTAACCAGTGGAGTGAGAAGGGGAAAATCAATGAACCAACGATTGACTTTAACCGGAATATCGTAGTGGACAAGAAGTTATACGGAATCCCCTATACGCAAAATCTGGATATTCTGTGGTATCGCCCTGACTGGTTTAAGGAGTCAGGTGTGAAGCCGCTGGAAACCTGGGATGAATTTTTCACCGCAGTAGAAAAAATGACAGATAAGGGCAAAAATCGTTATGGATTCAGCATCCGCGGAGGGGCCGGGGGATCTTTCCAATTACAAAGAATGATGTATGCCTACTCAGGCATTGACAAATATTTTGATAAGAGTGGCAAAAGTACAATTAATGATCCGAAGCACGTGGAGTTTGTAAAGAAATATTTGGGTCTTTACAAAAAGTACACACCGGAAAGTGATATTACCAACGGTTACAAAGAAATGGTCGCCGGCTTTGATACCGGAGCGGTTGCTCTGGTGCAGCATAATATCGGCTCGTACGGGGAACACAGTAAAGCATTGAAGCCGGAACAGTTTGCAGCTTTGCCTCTCCCGAAAACGGCGGATGGAAAATATGTGGCGGAAGGCGGCAATTCCATCAATTTCAGTATTTTTAAAACGACCAGGCACCCGAAGGAAGCCTGGAAATTTGTAAGCTTTATGACTTCTGCGGAAAGCCAGAGCTATTGGAACCAAAATACCGGCCAAATCCCGACTCATGCCGATGTGTTGAATGAAAAGTGGGTCAAGGATGCACAGCATATTCAAACCGCATTTAAAGTACTGGAAGATCCGAACATGGTCTTCTATAATCCCGCGTTCTATCTGCCGGATTACAGATCCATTCTTGACAATGTTGTTGATCCCGGCATCCAGGCGGTCATGAGCGGTAAAAAGTCGGTAGAAGACTTCCTCAATGAGTGGGCCGGGGCGATGGAGAAATCCAAACAGCAGTATGATGCCCATTTTAAGAAGTAGTTGAAACAAGGGGCCTGACGGCATCCGAACCTCTATTCCATCAAATATCAGTGATCATTTTTGTCTGGAAAGAAAGGAGCCATTCCATGAATCAACCGGATTCAGCAGGCAGTCCTTTAACGATTGCGGAGAGGGCATGTGAAACCCTTATGAATTGGTATACGCCGGCTGACCTGCCCCCGGCAAATCGCTGGCATTACCACCAGGGAGTCTTTTTGTACGGGATGCTGAAAGTTTGGGAGAGGACGGGAAGAGAGAAATACATCCGGTATATAAAAGATTATGTTGATCTTCTTGTGGATCAGGAGGGAAATTTCCTTTTCGCCAGAGATGAACTGGATTCGATCCAGGCGGGAATATTATTGTTCCCCTTATATAAGCAGACCAATGACCGAAGATACAGAATTGCAGCTGACAAACTGAGAAATCTGTTTCGTACGCTGAATAAGACAAAAGAAGGCGGATTTTGGCACAAAGACAAGTACCCTTATCAAATGTGGCTGGACGGCTTGTTCATGGCGGGACCCTTTGCCTTACTGTATAATCGGCAGTTCCGTGAGCCGGAGCTGATTGACATGGTGTTATACCAGGAAAAATTAATGAGAAAACATATGAAGGACGAACAGACAGGGCTGTTATATCATGCTTGGGATGAAAGCAAAGACATGCCGTGGGCAGACCCTGACACAGGATGCTCCCCGGAATTTTGGGGGAGATCTGTTGGCTGGTATGGTACAGCATTAGTGGATATTTTGGATCTTCTTCCCGAGGGCCATCCGGGCAGATTGGAACTGATCCAGTCGTTACAGGAATATGTACGCGGTTTAACTCAATTCCAGGACAAACAAACAGGATTATGGTATCAGGTTGTTGACAAAGGCGAACGGGTAGACAACTGGCTTGAATCATCCTGCTCCAGCCTGTTCATTTACACCATTGCGAAATCAGTTGAAAAACAATATATCAATCATCGGTATTTGGAAGTGGCGAGAAAAGCCTACCAGGGATTGCTGGACCATATGATTGCCTGGAAAGAGGAGCAATTTATCATGAAGGGAATCTGCATCGGTACTTCAGCAGGCGATTATGGTTATTATGTATCCCGTCCAACCTCGGAAAATGATTTGCATGGTGTAGGCGCTTTTATACTTGCCAGTATGGCGCTGCAAGAACTGATTGGGAAGTAGCTTTCTGGTGTAAAAACCGCAAAGGGCATATGCAAACAGGAAAGAAAGCGGGGACAATGAAAAATTACCCCGCTTTTTCTCTTGACCACCATTTGCCTGATCAATTAAAACGATTTCCCTTGTTTTTAAAATAGTGAAATCAGGTGTTGATAAGGAAAGGGTGGTCATCTATTATTAATAATAACAACGTTGTTATTTTGAGGTGAAAGCTATATGCCACCGCAATATCTGGATCATCTTGAAGGGTAAGAAAGCAGGAAGGCGGGGAAACAGGGTGAAAAAATTTTTAGATGAAAACTTTTTGCTGTCCAATCAAACAGCTGCAGATTTGTACCACAATTATGCGAAAGAGATGCCGATCATTGATTATCATTGCCATTTAAGTCCGCAGGAAATCTATGAAAATAAACGATACAAAAATATTACGGAAGTATGGCTGTACGGGGATCATTACAAATGGAGAGTCATGCGGGCTAACGGCGTGGATGAACGATATGTAACGGGAGACGGGAGCGACTATGATAAGTTTGCGGCTTATGCCAAAACCGTGCCGATGACGATCGGTAACCCGCTGTATCATTGGTCCCACCTGGAGCTTCAGCGTTACTTTGGAGTAACAGAATTGCTGAATGAACAGAATGCGCCCGTGATTTGGGAAAAAGTGAACGAGAAATTGAATAGCGAAGATTTTGGGGCAAGGGATATCATTAAAAAATCAAATGTGAAAGTCGTTGTTACGACAGATGATCCTGTTGATTCTTTGGAATATCATCTGAAGATTAAAAAGCTTGAAGACTTTGATGTGAAGGTTTTTCCTTCTTTTCGGCCGGACAAAGGGCTTGAGATCAACAGGAAAGGATTTTTCGACTGGGTGCATAAACTTGGGCAGGCATCCAGGCAGCCGGTTGGTGATTATGATCAATTCCTGGCGGCTTTGGAATCGCGGGTCCGATTCTTCCACTCTGTCGGAGGAAGAATCTCCGACCATGCCCTTGATTATGTTCCTTATGCGGAAACGACGAAGGAGGAAGCCGCAGCTATTTATGCCAGGGCTTTGCAGGGAAATACAATAAGCTTAGAGGAAGAAAAGAAATATAAAACCTATACCCTGCTTTTCCTGGGGAAACTTTATCATGAGCTGGGATGGGTTATGCAGTTCCATATCAATGCGGCCAGAAACAATAATACGAGAATGTTCCGGCAGCTGGGGCCTGACACGGGATATGATTCGATGAATGACAGTTTGATCGCCTATCCGCTATGCCGGTTATTAGACACCCTGGATACAGAGAATGCTTTGCCCAAAACAATTTTATATTCATTAAATCCCAATGATAATCATATTCTTGCAACGATGATAGGCTCGTTTCAGGGCGGAGGGATTGCGGGAAAAATTCAATTCGGTTCCGCCTGGTGGTTCAATGACACCATAGAAGGCATGATCCGGCAGATGAAGGTATTGGCCGATTGCGGATTATTGAGCCGCTTTGTTGGCATGTTAACAGATTCAAGAAGCTTTTTATCTTATACAAGACATGAGTATTTTAGAAGAATCTTATGCAATTTAATAGGAGAATGGGTGGAGAACGGGGAGTTCCCGAATGACAAAGAGTTGCTGGGAACCATTGTTGAAAATATTTGTTACCGGAATGCAAAAAGTTACTTCGGGCTTTAAAGGAATCTGTCTCCTGACCCGGGTACCGCCACGGCACGTCTGCTATATGATAATACAAAGAAAAATAACCAAATGAGAAACAGGGCTTCCTCATACAGGATTGCCCTTTTTCTATGTTATTTGCGATATCAAAAGTGTTTGTTCATATCCCGGTAACAGGACAAGCACTTGATTCCCACGGCAAAAAAATACATAAATATTTCAAACATTATTGTAAATACATTTGATTATGATTTTGTTTGAAATATCCTAAACTGGGGATGAAATCTGCTAAAACCTGCTTGCAGATTAAATGTAAGCGGTTAAAAAAAGAAGAGGTGAAAACGTGAAAAAACTATTGAGTACAGTTTTGGCGACATCTCTCCTGGCAGTTTCATTTACTTCAGTGCATGCGGGCGGCAAAGATCCGGGCCGCGAGGTGCTGGGGCCAAAGGATGGCTGGGCGGCGGCCAGAACGGAAAACCTGACGGGAACAACGGGAGGGGCGGCAGCGGATGCAGACCATGTATTTACGGTAACCAACCGGAGAGAGCTTATTGAAGCGTTGAAAGGGGACAAGTTAACCACTCAGGAAAATGACACCCCGAAAATCATTTATGTCAGGGGTACTATCAAAATGAATGTGGATGAACATAATCAGGAGCTGACTGCTGAGGATTACAGCAAGGGTACGGGGTATGACTTTGAAAAATATTTGGCTGAATATGCACCGGAAAAGTGGGGAATGGACGAAGAGGTTTATGGGCCGTTGGAGAGCGCACGGGCAGCTGCACAGAAAAAACAAGAAGAGCAAATCATGGTTAAAGTCGGTTCAAACACCACCATTATCGGCAAAGGGGATGATGCCAAAATTATAGGCGGAGGTCTGATCCTGGATCATGTGCAAAATGTGATCATCCGGAATATTGAGTTTGAAGCGCCGATCGACTATTTCCCGCAATGGGACCCGACAGATGGTTCGGAAGGAAATTGGAATTCCGAATACGATAATATTTCCATTTTGAACGGCACCCACCATGTCTGGATTGACCACAATACATTCAGTGACGGTGCACATCCGGACAGCGCTTCTGGAGAATATTTTGGCCGCCCGTATCAACAGCACGACGGATTGCTGGATGTCAAAAACGGAGCAAATTATGTCACGGTTTCGTACAACGTATTCCAGGATCATGACAAAGTCACCATTGTTGGTTCCAGTGACCATAACGGCCATATCGACCGCGGAAAGTTAAAAGTCACCTTCCACCACAACCATTACAAAAATTTAAGCCAGCGCCTTCCCCGGGTCCGTTTCGGAGAGGTGCATGTCTATAATAACTACTATGAGTTCTCAAAGGAATCGGAGTATAGGTTTGATTATGCATTAGGTGTGGGTGTTGAGTCTAAAATTTATGCGGAAAACAATTATTTCGATTTTGATTATAATGTTGATCCGTCCAAAATTCTTAAGAACTGGAAAGGAACATCGATATATGAAGATGGCTCCATGATCAGTGGCCGCAGCAAACACCACCGGGTGGATCTTGTTGCCGCCTACAACCGGGCCACTACAGATCCCGCCCAGAGGTTTAATGAAAACGTGGGCTGGGTTCCCCGGCTATATAACCGCATCGATCCAACACAAAGCGTACCGGCGCTGGTTCAAGCACAAGCAGGTGCAGGAAAATTAAAATAGCATCATACTTTTCAAGGCATCACTTCTGCCAAACCATTTTGTGGCTCTCTCATCAAGAAAGAGCCACTAATTTGCTATCTGTATCGTCTTGCAATGAAAAATTGGATGACCGGAAAAATGACGATAGCAAGACATAGCGCCGCAAGCAATGAAATGTTTCCAAATTCATTTTTCCTCACAAAAATAATTCTGTCTAAAATCCACAGTAAAAAAAGGCTTCCTGTCAATATATGGTAACTGATTTTAGCGCTTGTGGCTGCAATTTGCTTTCCCATTTCATCTTTCTGTATTTTATTGTCCGACCCCCATGTCAGAAATTGAAACCAGGAGGTCAGTAATAACACCCATACAATGATATCAGATACTTCAATGCTCATCCCATTTATAAAATCGGCGATATACATGATCGCTAAAAATATGGAAATGCTCCCCAATATAATGATTATAGCGATATTTGATCTATTTTTCGTCACGAGTTTTCCCCCTTTTTATATTTAAAAAGCTCATCAACTGTTACACCTAAAATTTTCGCCAATTCAAATGCTAACGCTAAACTGGGGTCATATTTATTATTTTCAATCGCATTAATTGTTTGGCGGGATACCCGGCAATGATTAGCCAGTTCCTCCTGGGACATTTTTTTGGCTTTTCTCAGTTCTTTGATTCGATTTTCCATCCCTGTCATCTCACCCCCCGAAATGTAAAAGATATTTTACATCTTTATATTAATACACACCGGAGAGGATGTCAAATATGTTTTACAAAATAAAAACAGGGTTACAGTTCCATCCCTTTCTTCAATCAGACATTGCAACCCGCACGGATCAGTTTAAATTTGGTTGACAAATGGAAAAAGTCAATACATACTTTAAATATAATATATTTATCGAATGATGTTCGCATATGCGAATGGATAGTGGTGATGATATGAATCATTTTAAAAAGAATAAGTCCGCTTCACGAGTCATGGAAATTTTAAGTTTACTTTCTACAGAAAAAAGGCCTCTGACATTGGCAGAAGTTAGCCAGATGTTAAATATACCGAAGAGCAGTGCATTTGAGATTCTTTATACCATGGTTGACCAGGGATTCCTGGAAGAGAATGAGAAACTTAAAACGTTTGAGTTAGGGATCAAGCTGTATGAAATCGGAGCTTCTGTTTTAGCTAATACCGAAATGCATCAAGTTGTTCATCCGTTTTTAGACGAGATGAGTGCGAAAACAGGTGAAACCGCTTTTTTGGCTATTGAAAATCAAGGTGAGCTTTTATATTTAGATAAAGCGGAATCGTTATCTTCAGTCCGGACAACGGGAACCCTGGGATCAAGAATGCCGCTGTATTGTACGGGTTTGGGAAAAGCGTTGTTAGCCGCATATTCTGATGACAGGGTAAAAGAGATTACGGGTGGCGGAGCACTGGTTCCCAAAACACCATACACGATTTCCCATTATGATGATCTGGTCCGTGATTTAAATCTTATTCGCCAGCGGGGTTATGCAATAGATAATAGAGAAAATGAACTTGAAGTTTTTTGTGTGGCTGCCGCGATCTATGATCAATTTAATAAACCAATTGGTGCTATCAGTATCGCAAGTCTGGCTTCCAAAATGAATGAAGATCGTTTGCAGAAGTTTAGTGAAATTGTGGTAGAAACAGCTCTAATGATTTCAAGAAGACTGGGTTTTTTAGGTAAACAGTTATACTTCAATTTTAAAGAGTAGGGGCCCATTGTTCATATCTAAATTTTTTTAGGCATCGAATCGAACGTCGTTCATATATGCGAACAATTATGCGGATTGCTGAATAAGATGATATTTTTCTTTTCATCCATTTTTAGATGAAACATGTAAATGATGTACTTCTTAAAGGAGGTGATGGCTGACTGCGGTGTAGTGACAGAAACATTGGTTATTAAAAAAGGGGGAAAACAGCATGCATTTTATAATGTATCAGGTTGATGGAAAACAATATTTGGGGATCAAACAGCAAAGTCATGTCATTGATTTGAAAGCGCTTTCCGACGAGTATTGTAACCGCTTTAACCAGTCCCCTCCCGTTCTGCTTACTGATATGCTGACATTGATTCAACAAGGGGACAAAGCCAAAACCTATGTTAAAACCCTTACAGATTGGTTAGAAACAAATAAAGATACTGATTTATCCGTCAAACATCTACTGGATGATGTTTCGATCCTCGCGCCGCTCTGCAATCCCGGCAAAGTTGTCTGTGTGGGTAATAATTATATGGACCATTGCCGGGAGCAAAATGTGGAGCCGCCGAAAAAGCCGTTAATTTTTTCAAAATGGCCTTCTTGTATCATCGGTCCGGAAGCAGAAATATTATTGCCCGAGAATTCCGAACAGGTTGATTTTGAAGCCGAGCTGGCCGTTGTCATTGGAAAACGCGGGAAAAACATTGCGGAAGAGGAAGCTTTTAATTACGTGTTTGGCTACACAATCTTAAATGATATAAGTGCACGGGATGTCCAATTTGCGGACGGCCAGTGGGTGAGAGGAAAATCATTTGATACATTTGCGCCTTTGGGGCCAGCAATCGTGACCGCTGATGAAATTGAAAATCCTCATCATTTGGCCATCAAATTAGATCTTAACGGAGAAGTGTTACAGGATTCTAATACATCTCACATGATCTTCAAGATTCCCTATCTAATCTCATACTTATCAAAAGGTTTTACCTTTGAACCCGGTGACATCATTGCAACAGGAACACCGCATGGAGTTGGTGTATTCCGCAATCCCCAGGTGTTTTTGAAACATGGCGATATATGTACGGTTGAGATTGAAAAAATCGGCCTTCTAAAAAATAGGGTCAGATAGAAAGAAAATGATTGAACAGGATTGGAGAGAAATATGAAAACACTTGTATGGACTGGGCCTAACACAATGAAAGTTGAACAGCAGGATATTCCGTCTGTTCAACAAGGTGAGGTTCTGATCATGGTAGAAACAGTGGGCATCTGCGGTTCGGAAATAGAAGGGTTTTTGGGTCACAATAGTTTGCGCAAACCGCCGCTCGTAATGGGGCACGAATTTTGTGGTAGAATCGCCAAACTTGGAGAAGATGCAGGAAGTTTTTCTATCGGCAGTAAGGTTGTTGTCAATCCGCTGATTCATTGCGGCCAATGTGACCGGTGCAGAAGAGGAGTGGAAAACCTTTGTGATAACCGGGAGATTATAGGAATCCATCGTCCCGGAGCTTTTGCGGAATATGTGGTTGTCCCTGCTTCATCCGTAACTGTTGTTCCGGAAGACTTAAATTCAAATCGTGCCTCTTTAGCCGAGCCGCTTGCATGTTGTTTAAGAGCTGTCAGAAGGGTACTTTCCATTTATCCATTTGCAAATGTTTTGATTTACGGAGCAGGAGCAATCGGTTTATTAAGCGGTTTGGTTGCAAAAATTTTGGGAGCGAATAAGGTTATCATCCTGGATTTGAATAATGAACGGCTCAAGACGGTACAGCAGGCGGGAATTGATTTTGTAATCAATCCCAAAACAGAAGATGTTCCGGCACGTATAAGCAAGATTGCAGGGGAGAAAGGAATTGATGTGATTATTGATGCGGCCGGTTTTCT
Organism: Paenactinomyces guangxiensis; assembly: GCF_016055185.1. Lineage (GTDB taxonomy): Bacteria > Bacillota > Bacilli > Thermoactinomycetales > Thermoactinomycetaceae > Paenactinomyces > Paenactinomyces guangxiensis. The sequence goes on along the minus strand of NZ_JAECVR010000030.1, from coordinate 901 downwards.
TCCAACCCGTACACAGGCTTTTGAGTTAATCAACCCTGGCGGAGTAATTATGAATATTGGACTCGGAATTGATGAAACGCCTCTTCGCATTAATCATTTAATTAGAAGTGAAATTACGGTGCTGGGTTCTTTCTGTTATACAAGGCAAGACTTTCATGATGCAGTGCAGCTTCTGGTGGACGGGAAAATTTCTGAGGAAGGCTGGTCTGAAACCCGCCCTCTCGAAGCAGGCCAGGATGCGTTTAGTGAAATTGTTGCCGGGAAAGCAACAGAAAGCAAAATATTCCTGCAACCATAAGGGGGAGGAAAACTTATGAGTAAAGTAGGGCGTAAAATTGCTGCAATCCGTGCTTATGTCGTGGAAGGCGGGGGCGGAGACTATCATGATCAAGGACAAGAGCATTGGATTGTACAACAAATCTCCACGCCCATGAGTATCTATCCGGAATACAAATCGACCCGTACCAGCTTTGGAATTAATGCTTTAAAAACGATTGTAGTAGAAGTGGAAGCTGACAATGGCACCGTTGGTTTTGGCATCTCTACCGGGGGATATCCTGCTGCCTGGTTAAAGTCCAAAAGAGGCAAAATGGCTGTCCAGAGAAGAAGGTGAATATCTGGAAAGCACGAACTCTGATGAGCAAAAAGTAGAAAAGCCTATCGGCAGCTTCCGGGATATATTTAAAAGCAAAAATGTGTGGCTGTTATTGGTTTTTTATTTCCTGATTCAGATGGGATACTATGGATTTAGTCTGTGGCTGCCGACGAAGATTCACAATATGTTGTATCCCCCTCCGGGTCTTGTACCGGAATGATTCATCATTATTATCCGGAACTTTTCCGGGATGACCCGGTTAATCTGAACAGAGTAGAGCAGCTGATTAAAAAGACCTTTGAGTTT
>NZ_JAECVR010000002.1 GCF_016055185.1 Paenactinomyces guangxiensis | reverse complement strand
ATCGCCCCTTTAGTAAATGTTTAGTGGTACATTCATTTTACTACAACGGGGCGATTTCTTTTTTGATCTTTCTCAAAAAAACTACAAAAAAGCTCGGGGCTATCCCATCCTTTTGGGACAGCCCCAGGCACTAAGTCATCTAATGCTATGATCTCAAGTTGGTTTCGACCGATTTTTCCATGTTTGGATAACACAAATAAATCCCCCATCACCATTTTCTATATAAAATGGTTCGACAAAAAAGCTTGTCGACCTGTTAAGAAAACAGACTTTGTCGACAAGCTGAGATTTAAATACAACTGTAGTACTAGAAACTATTTCAAAATATAAAATAAGCGGAGAAATCCTATTCCACCGAGCGACTTGCCACTGCATCGGAGCTGAGGGGGAATAGGAATAATTTACTTGTACGGTCTCAAAAAGGAGTTTTGAAATAACTTCTATTTTCTTATCTTGACAGCAATGTACGGTGACCCCTTTTTTCTATGTTGTGGGTATTCTATTTTTTTAACTTAATGGGCATGTTCCTCTACCCCTATAAGGTTTTTATATTGACATATACAGTTAAACTATATACAATTTAACTATACAGTTCATCTACATAAAGGGAGACTAATTAACGGTGGGGGGAAAGTATGAAAAGGGATAAACATTTGCCATTGACAGAAACTGTTTATTATATCCTTTTATCTTTGTTGGAACCGGCACATGGTTATCTGATTATGCAAAAGGTGGAAGAACTTAGTGACGGACAAGTAAGGATGGCTGCCGGTACACTTTATGGAGCTATTGAAAATTTACTAAAGTTAAAATTTATTCAACCTGTCCATAGCCAAGACAGCCGACGTAAAGTCTATATGATTACTCAAAAAGGAAAAGAAATTTTGCGTCTTGATTTTGAAAGAATGCAGCACATGATCAAGATTACTGAAGATGCTTTTAAAGTTAAGAACGAGGAGGATATTAATGAGAAGGTTTAGGTTTTTTCTTGATTTCGAAAAAGAAGAAAGATGGTTGAATAAAATGGCAACTCAAGGGTATGAACTGGTAGGAAAGTCAATAGGATATAAATTTTGCTCGGCTAAACCTGAAAATACGATCATAAAAATAGATTATCGTATATTTAAAAATCAGGCAGATTTTCAAGATTACTGTGCCCTTTTTGAAGACAGTGGCTGGAAGCATATTGCAGGAACAAAAAACTCAGGAGTTCAGTATTTTAAAAAAGTAGATAAAAGAGCAAGCGAAGACATTTTTTCAGATGTAGATTCTAAGGCAGGCAGGTATAAAAGACTGTCGGAGATGTATATAACATTAGCACTTTTATATTTTCCAATTTTTATTGTGTTAATCACATCTGATTCTATTGACATGGTTGCTTTCATTAATCCCAAGTCTCTGTATTATACACCTGGATTATGGGAAAAAACTGGTGCTGATTTTTGGGGAGCCTTTCTTTTTGAAACTCCTTTTGTTCTTTTCAGGGGTTTTTCCGGGTTGATTTTACTTATAATATTTGTTTTATATCTTATCTTTGTTTTTAAAGCGGAATGTCAATATCGGAAAATAAAAAAAACTAAAACTGAAAATGTTTAGATTACAATGAACCGCAACAGTAAGGTGACTGCTGATTTTCATGATGAAAAACCGCTGGCCAAATCCGCCAGCGGTTTGTACCCCCGCCTATTATGAGCTGGAGTAAGAATGGTATTTTCGACGCCGGCGATGACGGCGCCGGGAGGAGGAATAGGAACGGGAAGAATAGCTGCGCGAGGAATAGCTGTGTTTGCGGTGACGTCTGTATTTTCTCCTGGAAGAAGAGAAAAAGCCAAACAGGCCCAGATGATACTTTAACATTTCCAGATCTGTTTCGATCTTATCTTTAAATACACCCTTGTCGTCCGAATAGAAAAAGCGCCCGGTGTCAACGATTTTTACATTTTTATCATGATCAATCATGATATTGTTTAAATGCAGATCATGTGGAATGATCCCTTCTCTGTAGCAATCTTCTACATGTCTCTCAATTTGCCTGAATGTATGTTCATTCAGCTTCTCCCCGGATTTCAGTATTTCTGCCAGTGTATAACCGCTTACTTTATCAGCCACCATAAACTGATGGTTCTGACCTTTATATTGCAGTACCGGAAAAGCCGGATGATCATGCAAACGGGCCAGCATCAAGTGGTCGTCGTTTTCACAAAAGTTTTCCTTATATACCTTTACTGCATAACCTTCAAAATCATAAACCTTACCGCTTAATCCCTCGCCAAGCAAAGAACAGCTTTCTGCTATTTTTCCACTTGCAACAATCGCATTGAGATAGTCCACAGCTTCCTGATCCATCGCAAATGACGGTTTCATACCTGTTTCTCCTCCTCATATTCGATCCTGGGTGGTTCTGACAGCCTGTTCATGTTTCAAAAACTATTTTCACAGTTTGGGGCAAGTTAAAACCTATTTTATTGTAAGTTCACAAATGATTAATCTTATGTAATTCCAGAAGTCCTCTTTACAGGAAAATTAAAAACGATCAGCACTACCAAAATTTTATCTTTGATGTCATAATAACGACAATACAATGGATTGAAAAACGATATAGAAAGGAATATTTATGAATCAGGCGTGGATTTTCCAGTACAACCCCAGGTATGGCTTTGATCTAATGGAATATCTGAAGCAATATGACCCGAATGATGCGGAAACACCGACTTGGAGTGTCAATCAGCATCGCAAGAAAATCAAAAAAGGGGATGAAGTGTTTTTTTGGAAAACGCAGCCTGATAGCGGAATTTACGTTATTGGAAGAACTCTCAGCGACCCCTTTGCATCCCATGAGCCAACCAGGTTTGGGGCAATCAAATGTTATGTTCAGTTTGATTATGTGCTGAATAAACCGATTTTGCGCAAACATCTTTTAACTGATCCGGATTTTACCCATCTCTCTGTATTAAGAAATCCGAAAGGGACAAATTTTCCCGTTTCTCCCAAAGAAAGAGAGATATTGTGGGAATTTTTTAAACATGTCGGCATTTCTTCTGTTTTTTAGACGATCATTTTGCATAAAGGAGAGGGAAAATTGAGCCAACCACACCTCATTGCGCTTGACCTGGACGGAACCTTGCTAAAAGACGACAAAACCATCTCAACCCGAACGAAACAGACCCTCAAGCGTGTGACGGAAGCCGGACATAAGGTATGTATAGCCACAGGACGGCCGTATCAACTCAGCAAAAAATATTATGAAGAACTCCGTCTGGATACACCACTTGTTAATTTTAACGGCGCTTTTGTCCACCATCCCCATGATCCGCACTTTGGCCGTTATCATTCACCACTCCATTTACCAACTGTTAAACAGGTGATAGCCACTTGTGAGAAATTTAAAGTCTGCCATATCATGGTGGAGGTATTGGATACTGTGTTTATCCGCAGCCAGGATGAAATATTAGAGGATACTTTTCTCACTACAGACCGTACGATCCATAAAGGAGACTTGATACAAATTTTGCAGGATGAACCCACATCAATCTTAATCAAGCCCCGGGATGATCATTATGACGAGCTATTTGCCCGCTTGCAGCAAGCTCATGCCGAAGTGATCGAACAGCGCAAATGGGGCGCGCCATGGAATATCATCGAAATTGTCCGATCCGGTATTAATAAGTGGGTCGGCCTGCAAAAAATTGCTGCTTATTATGGAATCCCCCATAAGCATATCATCACATTTGGCGACGAAGATAATGATACGGAAATGATCCGATACGCAGGACAGGGAATTGCCATGGGGAACGCAATTCACTCATTAAAGCAAATCGCAGACTCAGTCACAACCAGCAATGAAGAAGACGGAGTGGCCGTTTATCTTGAGAAAACGCTGCTGGCATAACTGGCGCAGGAATACCTGAATCATGAACTCTTGCTTCTGTCCATGATAAATAACAGGGGATGAGGAGAAATCTTCATCCTCTTTATGCAGGAAGATCAAAGTTTGCCTCACTTTATCTCTGATCGTCCACTTGTGCAAGATCCCCCAACGGCAATGAGAGCTGTTCGTACACTTTCGCCGGCAGCTGTACAAAATTGGAAAAACTGACACCAACCAGGCGGATTCCGGCTGTGTAGTCAAACGTATCCAGCAACTCTTCCATGATCTCCGGCCAATCGGTATCGGGCCTGTCCGTTCGTTGTTTGGAACGCAAAGTGAAATCGGCGTATCTGATTTTCAGCGTCAGAGTCTGGGGTTTGATCTCGGCATCGGTCAGATCGCTTTGCACTTCCGCCAACAGTTTCCGGGCAACTTGTGCAACGGTTTCCCGGTCAAACAAATCTTCCGGCAAGGTGGTCTCCCGGCCATGTGACTTGGGGGATCGCTCTGTGACGATCTCCCGATCATCCTTTCCTCTCGCCTGGTGGTATAAGGTATGACCAAACTTGCCGAACATCTGCACCACTTCATTTAAAGACAAGCGCCAAAAATCACTAACGGTAAACACTCCGATACTCTCCAACCGTTCCCGCGATTTTTTTCCTATTCCGTGCAAGGTTCCAATCGGCAACCCCTTAAGTATATCCAGCGCTTGTTCTGGTCGTATGACCACAAACGCATCCGGCTTTTTCAAATCACTGGCGATTTTGGCCATCGACTTGTTGTACGAAAGGCCGATACTGCAAACCAGCCCCGTTTCATCATGAATCCGCCTTTTGATTTCACGGGCGATGGGGATCGCATTTTCATAATGGGAGACATCCAGATAAGCTTCATCCAACCCCACCGTCTCGAAGCGTTCACTGTAGGCTGTAAAGATACGGCGAACTTCCGTCGACTTGTCTGTATACCGGCTGTATCGTACCGGCAAAAAAATGCCATCCGGGCAGAGTTTACGGGCCATCACTGTCGGCATGGCTGATCGCACCCCATATGCCCGCGCCTCATAACTACAGGTGGACACGACACCGCGTTTTCCCCTGCCCCCGACAATGACCGGCTTTCCCCGTAGCCGGGGATCGTCCAGCTGTTCCACACTGGCGAAAAACGCATCGAGATCCAAATGTAAAATCTTCTTCACCGGTGGCTCACCTTTCACGCAAACATACATTCTTATCCTTTATTATGGGGTGAATCAAGGAGAAATTCAACCGTCAGGAAATCTGCCCGACCAGGTGTGCCATATAGTCATCCAGTCGTTCTGCCATTAATTGATCGGTCAGCCCGGACACGCCCAGCGCTTTCCATCCGGAAAATACTTTGGGCGGTCCGGACAGAAAATCAATCAGCGACACAAAGTCCCAGTAAGGGTCATAGTGAAAAGCAGATCCGGCGTGTGTTTGATAGGCAGTCAAAAAAGCATCGGCTGCTTTCACGCCAAGCAGTTGTGCCAGATTGACCCGGCAATGGCCGATATCTATTCCGGCCGGTCCGCGGCAAGCGTTTACCCAGTCAACTACACCTGTAATGGTGTTTTGCGTCCACAACACATTGGCCGGATGATAATCCCTGTGAATAAAACAAGTCCTTGATTCAGGTCGCGAACTCTTAACATAATCGATGGCAATCCCCCATCGTTTCGGGAATCGCGACCAGTTTGGCAGCTCCCAGTCATCCGGGTCATTGTATGAAAAATAGGTCCACGGGAAGTTGTCCGCATTTACTGCATGTATGTGAACAAGGATTTCCGCCAGTTCATTTAGCCAGCTCTCTTCTTGTTGCGGTGACAACACGACAGAACCTTTGAGCTTTGTCATCAGTACAGCCGGCCATCCGCACTCTCTGCCTGTCTCATCAAATGCGACCATCTCCGGTGCCGGCAGACCATGCCAAGAGGCCCAATCAAGACTTTCCGCTTCATGAAGGGCTAAGTCGGGTTCTTTATGAAGCCATTCCTGGTTGTTGAACAGACGAAGGACAAACGACTGTACACCTTGCCCGTTTTCAAGCGAGATATGATATACAAGGGATGAAGTTCCTCCATAGAGCCGTTCCACAGACCGGATTGCCGTGCAAGCATCTATAGACCGAAGCACCCATTTCAGCACTTGATCAGGCAGAGAGGCTTTGTATGATGGATTCATAGGCCAAAGTCCCCTTTGCTAAAAAATAGATTCCATATATGTGACGGGCCGACCCATCCCCGCACAGGAAACTTCTCCAATTCATATAAAGGCTTATAGATCAGCCCTTATCTTAAAGCTTTTCTTTATTGATATCCAACAGATCGTCAATCCTTATGGGTTTATTCTCCTTACAGGAACGCCAAACCGCTTCTCCTATCGCAATGGAGTAAGCCCCCGCTTCAGCTCCGGCAAGAATGGGGTAATTTCTCCGCGGATCGTTGCCAAGAAAAATATCTTCCAGCAGCAAAGGGTCTCCCCCGCCATGTCCCCCTTCATTGCGGACTACATGAATGATTTCTTTTGAACCAAAAAGGGGATAATAATCAATGGTTTGTTCCGGAAACGGAAAAGGAATCCGGCTTGGTTCATGATATTCCGTTGTTTCAATTCTACCTTTTGTCCCGTTGATTGCTAAGCGGTATCCTTCGTAAGGGGCAGAAAAATTAATCGAATAGCTTAACAGCGTTCCCCGGTCGTACTTCACGGTAACGGCATAAGTGTCTTCAATATCAATCTCTGAATCAAAGATACATGCATCCGGACGATAATCGGTGTAACCTGGTTTTGATAAATGCATTTCATCTGCCCGCAAGTGATCATCACGGATGGAATTTTGGTAACTTCTTGCGGTCCAGCGCATATAATACTCACAATTCTCCCTCACATGACAGGTTCCACAAAAACGATGATCCTCTTTTTCGGGGTTGTGCTCCCCGTTTGGACCATAGTAATGCAAGTCCCCATACGCGAATACTTCCAAAGGCTTTTGGTCCAGCCACCAGTTGACCAGATCAAAATGGTGGGTAGACTTATGGATGGACAGGCCGCCCGAGTTCCTGCGAAGCCGGTGCCAGCGTTTGAAATAACTGGCTCCGTGGTACGTATCCACATACCAGTTGAGATCTACCGAAGTAATTCTCCCCAGTTTTCCTTGTAAAATCATCTCCTTGATTTTCCTGTGGTAAGGATTATAACGATAATTGAAAGTAACAGTTACTTTCCCTTTGCTTCGGGATTCGGCCTGTAATACTTTCACGGCATCAGCAGCGGAGGTCACCATCGGTTTCTCTGTAATCACCTCAGTATCTTTTTCCAGTCCCTGCAAGATATAGTTTAGGTGAGTGTCATCCCGGCTTGCAATAATAATCGCATCCGGCCTGGTGTCTTTCATCATCTGGTCAAATTGATCCGGCAGATAAGCAGGCACTTCCACTAATTCCGGATACTCCTCCCTGCAAACTTCAAATCGCCGCGGGTCGCGATCCAGAACAGCCACAATTTTATTCCCATGAGAAAATTGCCTTAATAAAGGCTTGATAAACATCGTTAAGGCCCGATTGCTCACACCGCAAATCGCATATTTCTTCACTTGAACTCCTCTCCTCCGTTAGTGATTTTTCTGTCCGTTAACCGGTTGGGGGGTCCGGGGACCGGGATCAATTGTGCTATAATGAAAATTACAACGTTTGATATTTGTGCTTCTATCTATGACTCTGAAGGGTTGGGCATGTAAATGGATGTCACCATTAAAGATATCGCTAAAGTGGCCGGCGTAAGCTACTCTACTGTTTCCAAAGCTCTTAGAAACAGCCCTCTTGTAAAGCCGCAAACCAAACAAAAAATCCTGCAAGTTGCAGAACAATTGGGCTATGAACCCAATATTGCCGCCAAAAGTCTTGTATCCAAAAAAAGCAATACCATTGGCGTTGTCTGGCCGACCGTAGAAAGAGTGGCTTTAGCTTCACTGGCAACCAAAATCAATGATGAATTAGAAAAGCGTGGCTACCGCATGCTTCTTTCGATCAACCCGATCATTTCTGCAATTAGCATTTTTAACCAAATACAAGTAGATGCGATCCTCGTGTTTAATGAACAGGTTTCACCCTATAACATCAAATCGAAAAACCCTGTACTTTTCTACGGGGAGCCGGGCCCTTCACCATATCCAACTTTTCTTGTCGACCGAAAGTCGGCGATTAAAAAAGCATTGGAATATCTCTATCAGTTAGGGCATCGGGAAATCGTCTACGTTGGAGACTTATCTGAGAAGAATAAAAACCAGCAAGAAAAGTTTAAAGGGTTTAAAGAAGGAACAGAAAAGCTGAACTTATCTTCCGCTCGTTCCATAGCAGTCAATACGAAAGGCCTTGGATGGCAGGATGGTTATCAGGCAGCCAAACAAATCTTGCAAAATCACCCCCTCACAGCAATCATCGGAGGCGGTTACGATATTTCTCTCGGGGTGCTCCGCGCGGTCAAAGAAGCAGGCTTAACGATTCCCGGAGATATCTCTCTGATCAGCTATGATAATATACCGCAAGCAGCAAACGAAAATCCTTCACTAACCACAGTTGGACCCTCCGTTGATAAAATTGCCGGACTTATAGCTAAATCACTTCTGCAATTAGCAAATGAAGAAAATTTGGACACGCCGGCACTGGATGCAGAATTGATCATTAGAAATTCTTGTGCCCCCCGAAGGTGAAACCATAAACAGCTTCTCACCAGCTAATGGGAATAAATATAGGATTTTTGGACATATCAAGGCTGTTGGAAATAGAGAATGCCAACAGCCTTGATATGATTTTGGATTTACAACACCAGCCTGCGGCATGGGCAACAGATTCACTCATGAAAGCAAATCGCCGTTTCTGTCACAGCATGCAATAGAGAAGATTCGCCGTTTATCCGAGGAAAACGTTGTAATCATCATGAACAAGCACCATGCCTTGATCCTGTCTGACCTTTCCAACGTGCCGGTTAAATGAATCATTTACTCGTTTTTTCCCGGAAATGACAGCGCTCTCCACTGTGTCCGGCATGTTTTCTCCGGTACTCGCTTGGTGCCTCTCCCACCATTTTCTTAAATGTGTTGCTAAAATAGGCCACATCCATATAGCCCACCCGCTCCGCAACCTCAGAAACGCGCAAAGACGTATGAATCAATAACTCCTTTGCTTTATCCATTTTAATTTCCGTTACATAACGAACAAAGCTCTGTCCGGTTTGCTGTTTAAACAACTGGCTGAAATAATTGGGATTTAGATAGACTTTGGTTGCCGCTTCACTCAATGAAATGGTTTCCGCCACATGTTCCTGAACATACCGCTTGATGTGTTCAACAGGTGACAGTTCCAACGGTCTTCTCCCTCTTCCCTCAAATTTTTCCGTTTGTTCCTCCCTTTTGAAAACACTTTGCATAGCTATACCCTCACCCGAATACGCCGTGTTTTGTAATGTAACAACAAACTTAAGCGGCTGCTCACTTTGCTTCCTCAATTTTCTGCAAAAGTTCGCGGTATTGACTTCCATATTTATTGTGAACCTCTTTTACCGCGTCTTTCCATTTCTGCATATCCGTCACTTTCGTTATTTTGACATCCGCACTCAGCAATTGCTGCTCCGCCTCTTTCTCTTTTTTGGCAAACTCTTCCTTTTGATACTCCACCGAATCCAGGGCCGCTTGTTTTATCAGCTTTTGATTCTCAGCCGAGAGTTTGTTCCATGTCAAATCACTGATTACCAGTACTTCGGGAATGCGCTGGTGTTCATCGAGGATCATATACTTGGCTGTTTCGTAGTGCCTATGTGAAAGATATGTCGGAAAATTATTTTCAGCCGCATCAATCACTCCCGTTTGCAAGGCACTAAATATTTCACCCGCGGCCATCGGGGTGGCACTTGCACCAAAGGCAGCCATAAAGTCAATGTTAATCTTATTTTGTTGCACCCGAACCTTTTGTCCCCGTAAACTTGAAACATCGGTCAATGGTTTTTTCGAGTAAAAGCTTCGCGCTCCCGCATCATAATAAGCCAGCCCCCGTAAGCGCGCATTCTTCAGGTCTTCCAACATTTTTTGCCCTTCAGGTCCCTGAAGGAACTTCCACAAATGCTCTTTGCTTTCAAAAATATATGGCAGGCTGAACACGCCGAATTTGTCATTAAATTCCGCGACCGGCCCTGTGCTGACTCTGGCCAATTCAATCGCTCCCAATTGGACTTGTTCAATCACTGCTTTTTCATCTCCCAATTGCCCCGAAGGAAAAACATCAATCTTGATCCGGCCCTTGCTCCGCTCATATACCAGATCGGCAAACTTTTGATCCCCTTTGGTTGTCGGGTAATCAGCCGGATGGATTTCCGCTAAGCGAAAACGGTATTGCGGCTCCACTTTTTCCGACTTTGCCGCTCCTGTGCATCCAACCGCAATCAGCCCAAGCGCCAATACGAATGTAAGAAATGTCACAACTCTTAACCTTTTCTTCAACATGATGATCAACCTCCTGAGTTGTCACTTTCATATCCATTGGAGGAAAGCCACAACGAAAGACCGGGAGCATAAGTAATCACGAAAGCACCGGGCACATCTGTCCATTCTCAAAAGCCAATACAACCTTCACCCGCCGCGTAACAACACCTCTTTCAATCACCTTCTCATCTGTACTAACACCACCACAATCCCTGTCACGGCTTTTTAGATCAAGAAAGCATCATCTTTTCAACAGATCTTCCCGCACAGGGGTAAATACATCCAACAGTGCGCTTTCCTCCAACGCTTTTACTCCATGTCTCACATCGCCTGGTATATAAATGCTCTCACCCGCAGACAATTCAATCTTTTTTCCTTCAATCAGAAATTCCAATCTTCCTTTCAGGCAATAGGTGATTTGCTCATGAGGATGGCTGTGTTCAGATCCCACTGCCCCCTGTTCAAACTGAACTTCCATCATCATGATTTCCTTTCCGGGTTGAAAAATCTTTCTGCGCACTCCTGGTTCAGCCTGTTCCCATTGATTGATATGAGTCATTTGTCTCTTCCCCTTTCAGCTGTCATTCAGGTATTGTGGGAAAGCCTCTGAATGGACCTAAGCGAAACCATTGCAACCCCTGACCTTCACTCTATTTCAACGAACGATTTTTACAACGTTGTTATTTAGATTATTCTAAATCATTTCAATTAATAAATCAATATAAATAACGATCATTTTTATTTAAAAAACACATTAGTTTTTCCAAATGAAAAAAATTCATAATCATAACAGCTTTTTTACGTATATTATGAAGTGTTTTTATTGAAAACCGAGATAGTTGATATAATATCTGAAAAAATTACATGTACTTTCAAATATAATCATCGTATGATTATAAACAACCAAAGGAAACAAGCAAAAGGGAAGCAAAAAAATTTATAGATGTATTTGCACAAATCCTCCAATAGTTGGTGCCGGGGAGTCAGATGAGGGACTGCACAGAAAAGGGGTGGGGATATCCGTTAATGTAAGTGCTTACAAATGGTACCTTGATTACCTTCCGCTTTAAACTCATCTCATTTAAACAGGAGGATGGTTGAATATGAAAAAATGGGCAAGTTTGTTGCTTGCGCTGGTGATGGGTGTGTCCGTGTTCAGTCTTTCCACATCGACCGCTTCGGCCGCTGATACGGTTCTGCACGAGACGGTGGTGGTAGAAGCCGGCCAAACCTTTGATGGTAAAGGAGCAAGATATATTGCCGGTTCGGAGCTGGGTGACGGCGGTCAGGGTGAAAACCAAAAACCCATGTTTAAACTGGAGGAAGGCGCCACTTTGAAAAACGTGGTCCTCGGGGCTCCGGCTGCCGATGGGGTTCACTGCTATGGCGATTGCCTGGTTGAAAATGTGAAATGGGAAGACGTCGGGGAAGACGCTTTAACTGTGAAGGAATCAGGAACGGTTACGGTCAGAGGCGGTTTCGCCAAAAAAGCGGCCGACAAAATATTCCAGATCAATGCCCCTTCCACCTTCAGAGTACTCAACTTCACTGCCGATGACGCAGGCAAAATGATTCGTCAAAATGGCGGCACAACATTCAAAGTATCTGTGTTTATTGACAATTGTCTAATCACAAACATGGATGAGGCTATTTTCAGAACGGACAGCGACACAAGTGAAGTCACCATGACCAACACGAGATACTCCAATGTCGGCGAAAAGTGGATCGGCGTACAACATATTACCGAATATAATAATGTAGAATTTTAATCACCAAGCAAATAAACTTACCCAAGTGCGCATGGTTTCTATCATCCCATGCGCACTTGGGCTTAAAACATTTTACACACAGAACAGAATCTGAGGTACCACAAATATTTTAAACTTCGATTTTGGTGAAATTCATAAAAACATACTGAGATTCATAACACCTAAGACAGCCTGATCAGGATAAATAGTTCGTGAGGCAATTCTCCATCCTTCCTTTTCTTTTCGTATCACATCCACTCTTTCTCCAGATAATTGTTCAATATTCAAGTCTGAACCTCTGCTGCGGTGAAATAAAAAATAGCTTCGCACTTGATATTCGTCTGAATGAGAATTCGGTTCAACAACGATATTGCTAATGAAATGCCGTTGCCGGGGCGCCGGGTTTTCGACCCATGCGGATTTGGTATAAAGCCTTTTCACCCTTGTGATAAGGGACTTTTTCGTTTCCTCAAAATAGGTCATGTCATCCACAAGATTCGATCCATTTTTCTCCTCCGTTGTTACACGTACGGGCATTCGGTACACAATATCATCAGTCAGTAAGTTCAGCCACTCTTCATATTTCCGATGATCCAATAAATATGCCTCATGATAAAGAAACTGGCTAATTTGCGATTGTAATTCAGAGTTCATTAATGATTTTCCCCTCCTTCAATGTGAAGATCTCTTGTAAGCATTTCTAACCAGTATTCATGCATACTTCTTGATAAAGCATCAAGATAACAGGTTGGATAAGCGACACCCGGTCCGGGGAAATTCTCATCGGGCTCAACTCGGTCAAATCCCATCAGATAATTGAAGACATTGTTATAGCTCAGTGTTTTATCCCGGGCCATTATCCCTTTACTTGCCTGAACAACCCGCGCCCAAATTTCAGTGTCGTCTTGCTCCAATGTGCCGGAAGGCCCAAACGATCCAATATATCCTTTATAGGCTTCTTCTTTGTATTCTTCCGGAGCTGCCTTATCAATCATAAACCAACACCAGACTTCCACTTTATCAGGTCCTAAAGGCCGCCAAACACGAAAATTTAAATAGTTATGCAAATGTCCCTCTGTTCCGTGAACAGGGCTCACAAAGGAGAGATTTGGGAAAACGCCTCCCACAAAGACTGTTGTTTTTGATAAGATCTCAAATTGTTCCGGATTTAAGTTTCTTTTAAACATCGGCCACATTGACTCGGGCATCCCCTGGAATGGATGGGCAGATTGACCTGTAGCTGACGTGATTACATTGATACCATGCCCGTGTCCTAACACGACTTGATGTCCATACCCCGCATACAGGGGATCTTTGGGACTGATCCCCATTTCAACAGTGGAGCGGTGGGTCGTTTGAACATGATAGGGGTCCGCAGCGAAGTTTTCACTTGTCATTTTCCAATTGGCCTGGGCTACCCAACGTTGAGGGACTCCTCTGACTTCCATGCCTCCATCGCTTCTGCCCAGCAAAATATCAAAATACCATTTCATATCTCCTAAATAATCAGTCAATGGAATGGCATGAGGGTCCAAGTTTCCAAAGATCATTCCACGATAGATCCCGATTTTTGGAATCGGGCGAAGGCCCCACTCATCTTTTTTCATCTCCTGGCCATAGACTTTGTTTCCAGCAACGATTCCAATCAGATCTCCATCAAGGTTATAACTCCATCCATGATATGGACATGTAAATGTTTTCTTGTTCCCAAAATCTGCTGTGCATAAATGCGTACCCCTATGTGTGCATGAGTTTAAGAAAGCTTTTATTTCCCCTTTACTGTTTCTAACTACCAGTACAGGATCATCTGCCATCCATCTCGTAACATAACTCCCGGATTCCTTCAGTTCTGATTCATGGGCTAAAAACTGCCAGGTATGCCCAAATATCTTTTGCAATTCAAGTTCATGGATTTGAGGATCACTTAGAACCCACTGCGGCAACAATCCCTCTGACATCTTTTGTTTAATTGTCTGAATTGTTTTTTCATCCAGGGCATTTTTTATCATGAGTTCTTCCTCCTCATTTTTTGGCTCTTTTTTAGAAACTCAAGAATAAAAACGCTTTTTAAATTTTACCCGGATACTTTTGTTTCTGTCCTTATAGCGGGCACTCTTTTTGTTCTAACTGCTATATAGAACAAACAACTGATGCCCATCAAAGCTCCATCCAAAAGCAGGGCACTTCCCCAGCCGCCCGTATAATCACGCATCGCTCCGGAAATGACCGGTGATAATAAAGCTCCGATTTCGGATATCAGATTTAACATCCCAAACGCCGATCCCCGATGTTCAGGAGGAGCCAAATCGGATGTCATCGCCTGGGCTACGGGCTGTAGGGCAAAGAAGAAGAGACCCGACAAGAATAACAGGATAGACATCACCACAGGATCTTTGTTCCCGGTCATGACATAGACAGCGAAGACAAAGATGAGTACTGTTAAGATAGCGGTTAATCCGATTAAAACATTACGGCGGCCGTTCGTCTTGTGGGCAACCATGTCAGAAATTTTTCCACCAACCGGAAACCCAATCAATCCGGCCAATGCATTAAAAGAAGCAATTAATGCAGCGGACGTTAAAGCTCCTCCTCCAAAATCTTTGACAATCGATACCGACCAGAATCCATAAAACCATAAATGCCATAAAACCGCGATGTATCCGATATAAATGAAGTTCAAGTTCCGGTCCTTAAGAACAGGGCCAACTTCGGATGTTTTCGTTTTATAGACATAGTAGATAAAGACGACGGCAAGTCCGGTGAATATAACTCCAACGATTGCAGGTGTCATCCTGAAATAATCAGTTAGGAAATAAATGGCCATGATCATGACAAAGAATACGGTTGAATACTTTAACAATTTAACAACTGCTTTCCCGAAGGGTTCTGTCTTGTTGACAAAATCAACCGGTCTCATGTATTTATACATAAGTACAGCAGTGATTAGGGTAATCATCCCCATCACAACAAACGGAACTCTCCATGCTTCATTTCCGAATATCGGCTGAAATGCATGAATAAGATACGGAGTGCCGAGCAATGCGACCGTTAAACCGGTGGAAAGACCGGATATTACAATTCCCATACCCAGACCTACTTTGTTGGGAGGAGATACTTGAGCGATCAGGGATCGGTCGTTTGAATAAAACACCCCTTCCCCTAATCCTGTTAATACCCGCAGGGCAATAAAAATGATTAACCCGGTGAACAAACCGGAAATCAGAGTGGCGATACCGGCCCAAACAATGCTTACAATGATTATGGTTCGATAACCGAATTTATCTCCAAAGTATCCTCCGGGGAATTGTGTCAGCATATATCCGGCGAAGAATAAACTGCCCAACAGTCCTCCGAGTGCATGAGGATTTGAGGCAGACTCCAATATAGAGACATTGTTTTCTATCATCCACGTGACGACCGGTCCTGTTAACGTGCGGTCCGCATATGAAACAAACCATCCCAAAAATAGCATCGTCCAAATCGTATGATAACGCTTCCAACCTTTCATATCCGTCTCCCCCTTTGATGAAAAAGGTACTTTGCCAGCTTATCACTGTCTGCTTCCGCCGGTTCTTACCACTCCATGGGCAAACCGACGTAGTTCTCGGCGAGGCTGGTCGATGCCGCTCTTGAGGATGTGACATAATCCAGTTCGGCCAGTTGGAGGCGATGCTCGAACGCGGTGTGGTCATAGTGGCGATGCAACATGGACGTCATGTACCAGGAGAAGCGTTCTGCCTTCCAGACACGCCGGAGACAGGTCGCGGAATAGCTTTCAAGCTGTTCGGTTTGGCCTGACGTGTAAAAGACAGCCAGACCACGTTCCAGAACCCTGACATCCGCGATGGCCAGATTGAGTCCTTTGGCACCAGTCGGCGGGACAATGTGCGCTGCGTCACCGGCCAGGAATAGTCGGCCGTACTGCATCGGATGGCAGACAAAACTGCGCATCCCGATGATGCCCTTCTGAATGATGGGACCCTCGATCAGCTTCCACCCATCATTGGTTTCAAGACGTGCATGGAGTTCCGTCCAGATCCGGTCGTCGGACCAGCTGGCGATGTCATCCCCGGGATCAACCTGAATGTAGAGACGCTGGATCTCGGGCGACCGTGTGCTGAGCAGGGCAAAACCACGCTCGTGGTTCGCGTAGATCAGCTCGGGTGCCGATGGCGGCGCTTCTATAAGAATGCCAAGCCAGCCAAACGGATACACTTTCTGGTATTCCTTGAGGATACTTCCCGGGATAGATGCACGGCTTGGACCGTGGAAGCCGTCACAACCGGCGATAAAGTCACAGGTAATTTCCTGAAGTTCCCCGCTCTTATCCTTACGGAAACGGATTTTCGGTACTGAGGTATCGAGATCGTGCAGGCTCACATCACCAACATTAAATATAATCTCTCCACCCGCCTTGAGCCGGGCGGCAACGAGATCTTTGATTACCTCATGTTGGGCATATACAGTGACATTTTTCCCGCCGGTAAGCTCATGAATATTGATCCGGTGGCCTTTACCATTGAAGCGCAGTTCGATTCCCTGGTGGAAATGCCCCTCACGCATCATCCGCTCGCCAACACCCGCCTCATTCATGAGGTCTACTGTGCCCTGTTCAAGCACACCAGCCCGGATCGTTCCCTCAATTTGGCTGCGGGTGCGGCTCTCAATGATGATCGACTCAATGCCCTGAAGATGGAGAAGGTGCGCGAGCATCAGGCCAGCCGGTCCTGCTCCGATAATTCCAACCTGTGTGTGCATGATCACGTCCCTCCTTTAGCTGGTGATTACATACTTGGAACCTTCTGAAAAAATTGTTAATGAAATAAGTACATAAACTGACGTTATACATCATCCGCCAACTGGCGGAATATGTCTACACACCCGCTTCTCTTGCATATTGGGGTTCAAAAGTCATAACCACATTTGCGCTGCCTGAAGATTGACCATAACCGTAGTAATGGCTTCTATAGCTTCCTTCCAATACACCCAGCAACATTGCCAGATGGCGTCCCCCCGACTCCACTCCTGCCGCTTTGGAATACTGAGGGAGCATTTTCCAGGCTGACTGGAGATCATTGCTGTTTAAATACTGCAAAAATTGCTGATCGAGAGCTTGTTCGGCAATCGTAGGCATTTTTTCGGGTCCCCTGACAAGATTATGAGAAAGAGCACCACTGCTGACAAAGACCACACGCTTGTTGCTTTCACGGAGAACCTTTCCAATCTGCTGTCCCCAGAAATACGTTTCTTCCAGGTTCGCTGCCCAGCAAACGGATAGATCGATGACTGGTATATCCCCTTTTGGTATCAGGTAACGAAGGGGGACTACTGTACCATAATCCCATACATACGTTGGATCGTTTACTTTGACGACAGGAAGACGGGCCTTTTGCCCTGCCTCTACTAACTGGCTTGCCAGTTGTTCATCTCCCGGATAATGATATGGCACGTTAGAAATTAGCTTAGGATCTTCAAAGGCAGTTAAGACCCCTTTGTGTTCGGGTGTGGCATCCACATAATGATAAAAGCTGGACGCCCAATGGCAGGAAATGAGAACAACGGCATCAGGTTTAACGCTTTCAATACTTTTTGCAGCTTGATGCATCCCCTGAACCAACTCTTTTTGAAATTCCGGGGCCTGGTCCTCATGACACATCCGAGGCGTATGGGGTACAAGCATTCCCAATTCAATCGTCATCTTAAGTTCCTCCTCCGCATAATGTTAAAGATTTTTTATCTGCCCGGTTTATCTGATACCGGGGTTCCGCCAATCCCCCAGTGGGTTGTTGGAACCTCCGATACAAGAACACGAACCGTTTCCTCAGGAACATCAAGTGTGGTACAAATAACTTCCGTCACATTAGAAATAACTTCCTTCACTTTCTCTTCAGGTCTTCCCTGTAAAATCTGAATATTCACAATTGGCATGATAACCTCCATAAATCCAAGTTTTTTTATTCTGCGATTTTGAAACCCACTTCTCCCAAACCGTCAAGTCTCGCTGAAACCGTATCCCCGGCCACCAATCTCACAGCACCTGTTACTCCTCCGGTTAAAATGATATCCCCCTCATTTAATTTTTTTCCCTTTCTTGCCAGCATGTTGGCCAGCATGGCAACCGAGTTAGCCGGATGTCCGAGTACGGCAGCCCCTGCACCAAAATCTTTGATATCCCCATTGACCGATAACGTAACACCTACTAAATCAAGTTCTAAATGATCAGCCCGTGTCAGCCGGGAGCCAAACACCACTCTTGAAGATGAAGCATTATCCGCAATGACATCCGGCAAAGTAAATCGAAAATTCTCATAGCGGCTGTCTATAATTTCCAGGGCTGGAACAACATATTCGGTGGCTGCAAGCACTTGAGCGCCAGAAATGCCCGGACCTTCTATTTCTGTTCGCAAAATAAAGGCAATTTCAGCTTCTACTTTAGGGTGGATCAACTCATGCATCGTAATCGTACCTCCATCAGGTACAACCATATAATCAAATATATATCCATAAATAGGTTCTTCCACGTTCATCTGTTTCATTTTAACTTGACTGGTTAAACCCATTTTAGGGCCAACAATCCGATGTCCATGTTGGCGTTTCATGGAAACCAGTTCTTCCTGAACCCGATACGCATCTTCAACGGTCATATCCGGATAATCTGCTGTAATCCGAGTAACTTCCCGCTTTTCTATTTCAGCCCGGTGTAAAAATTCGGCCGTTGCCCTATAGTTGATAACTCCCATTTCTTACACCTTCTCTTTTGCAATTTTCGCTGCTACATCCATGATCATATCTTCTTGGCCACCCACTACCTTCAACTTGCCAAGTTCAATTAAAATATCACGGGAATCAATCCCGAATTTCTTAGCAGCCCGCCGGGCATGAAGCAGAAAACTGGAATAAACTCCGGCATAACCCAAAACAAGACTATCTCTTGTAATCTCTTGCGGCACTGGAAGAATAGGCGCAATCATGTCTTCCGCCAGATCCATCATCTTGTACAGATCCACTCCTGTCTCTATTCCCAGCCGGTCTAAAACGGCTATGAGCACTTCCGTTTGTGTGTTTCCGGCACCGGCACCTAAACAACGAACACTGCCGTCAATCCGTGTCGCTCCCTCCTCAATGGCAACAAGGGTATTAGCCATTGCCAACGATAAGTTGTTATGACCGTGAAATCCGATGTTAACGCTTACATGTTGCCGCAGAGCAGAGATTCTTTCCTTTACTTCATGCGGAAGCAAAGCCCCTGCGGAGTCCACTACATACACCGTGTCTGCTCCATAGCTTTCCATCAGCTTTGCCTGTTCAACGAGCTTTTCCACCGGAGCCATGTGGGCCATCATCAGGAATCCAACTGTTTCCAACCCAAGTTCCTTCGATAAAGCAATATGCTGGGCGGAAACATCCGCTTCTGTCACATGGGTGGCAATTCTCGCCATTTTAGCACCAAGGTTGGCAGCTTGTTTTAATTCTTTCATGGTGCCGATCCCGGGCAGAAGCAATACTGCCACTTTCGCCCGCTCACAAACGGATACCGCCGCTTCGATTAGTTCCTGTTCATCGGTACGGGATAATCCGTACTGCAAGGAGGAACCGGCCAGCCCGTCACCGTGAGACACCTCAATATAGGGTACATGGGCTTCATCTAAAGCTTTCGCCACTTTTAAGACTTGATCTATGGTATATTGGTGGGCAATCGCATGGCTCCCATCCCGCAGGGCCACTTCCGTAATATAGATTTTACGCTTTTTAGTCATAGGGCCGCCCTCCTCTAAACAACTTGCTTAGCCAACTGATACTTAGCGAACTCTTCTGCGACTTTTACGGCAGCGGCGGTCATAATATCAAGATTACCGGAATATTTTGGCAAATAGTCTCCAGCTCCTTCCACTTCCAGGAATACGGTGACTCTGTTTCCGTCAAAGATCGGTTCCGTTCGGAGACGGTATCCAGGAACGTAAGACTGCACAGTTTCTACCATCTCCAGAATCGACTGGGTTACCTTTGCCTCGTCCATGCTTCCTTGTTCAACCAGCGCATGTACTGTGTTTCTCATAAGAATCGGCGGTTCAGCCGGATTCAAAATGATAATGGCCTTCCCTTTTTTGGCGCCACCGATGACTTCAATCCCGCGAGCGGTCGTTTGTGTAAATTCGTCAATATTTGCCCGAGTTCCCGGTCCCGCGCTTTTACTGGATATCGTCGCTACAATTTCGGCATAGCCGACTGGGTTTACCCGATGAATCGCATGGACAATGGGGATGGTCGCCTGTCCGCCGCATGTGATGAGGTTGACGTTTCTTTCCTCCATATGTTCCCCCAGATTGACCGGAGGCACAATCAGGGCTCCAACCGCAGCAGGTGTCAGATCAAGGACTATTTTTCCCGCTTCATCCAGTAACTTCGCGTGACCCATATGCGCTTTGGCAGAGGTAGCATCAAAAACGATATCAGCCAGCTCCGGGCGTTCAAGAAAACCTTTGATCCCGGTATCAATTACCTCATAGCCCTGCGATTTTGCACGCCGCAAACCATCTGACTCAGGATCAATCCCGATCATAGCAGTTAATTGTAAAACGTTTGAGCGCTCCAACTTCATCATTAAATCCGTACCAATATTTCCTGAGCCAAGAATAGCTGCTTTCAGTTTGGACATGGAATGTTCACTCCTTTCTGTCTCCTTGCCTGTCGTCTATCGTGCACTGGCAAACCGAACATTCACTTCTCCCAGATGGGCAAACCGGGCTTGAAAATGATCTCCCGGTTCAGCATTCACGGCAGCGGAAAGGGCGCCTGAAAGAATCACTTCTCCCGCCTTCAAGATAAGGCCGAATTCCGCCATCCTGTTGGCCAGCCAGGCTACGCATACAGCCGGGTGACCCAATGCCGCCGCACCTACCCCCGTGTTCATGATCTCGCCATTTTTGTAAAGGACCATCCCTACCTGTGCAAGATCGAGTTGATCAATGGAAAGTGGTTTTCCACCCAGCACATAAAGACCGGAGGAGGCGTTATCAGCAATCGTATCCTGCAATTTGATTTTCCAGTCTGCTACGCGGCTGTCTACAATCTCCAAAGCAGGAAGCACATAATCTGTGGCTTGCAAAACATCCATCGCCGTCACTTGGGGCCCTTCTAACTCTTTTTTCAATATGAAGGCAATCTCAGCTTCTACTTTTGGTTGAAGAACCCGATCCCACGAGATTTCTCCTCCATTTTCGACGACCATACCATCCAGCAAGTGACCATAATCCGGCTGATCTACACCTAATAATCTCTGCATAGCCAGAGAGGTTAACCCGATCTTCTTTCCTACCACGCGTTGGCCTGCTTCCACTTTCTTTTGAATGGTCAGCAGTTGAACTTGATACGCTTCCTCGACAGTAAGATTCGGATCAACTTCAGTGAGAGGCAAGACTCCGCGGCGCTCGATTTCGGCACGGGCAAGGTGCTCAGAAAATTTGATAGCTTTCTCCCCATGTTCCAGCTTCAAAGCGGCTCCCTCCTACAACTTGATACAAATATTCGTTAATTCGGTGTAGAAATCAAAGCTATGCATCCCGCCTTCACGACCAATGCCGCTTTGCTTCATACCGCCAAACGGCGTACGCAGATCACGTAAAAACCAGGTATTTACCCAGATGATTCCTGCTTCGATTTGTCCGGCCACACGATGGGCACGGCGCAGATCATTGGTCCAGATGGAAGCGCTCAATCCATAATGCGTATCATTGGCCTGTGCAATCACTTCTTCTTCGGAATCAAAAGGCATAACAGTGACAACAGGTCCGAAAATTTCTTCGCGAACGACACGGCAATTGCGGTTTAACCCCACAATGACCGTCGGTTCGAGATAGTATCCCTTGTCCATTCCTTCCGGACGACGGCCACCTGTTAAAATCTGTCCGCCTTCCTCTTGGGCCAGTTGAATATAACTTAGGACCCGTTGGTAATGCTCTGCCCCAATCAGTGCTCCTACCTTTGTTTTCGGATCAAATGGATCACCGACAACCAGTTCTTTCGTCCTTGCCACAAACTTTTGCAGAAACTCTTCATAGACTGGACGCTCTACATAGATGCGCGAACCGCAAAGACAGACTTCCCCCTGGTTAATAAAACTGGATTTAAGAGTGGTTTCAATCACTTCATCCAAGTTGGAATCAGCAAAAATAATATTTGGGTTTTTACCTCCGAGTTCGTAAGAAAGCTTTTTCAATGATTTTGCAGCAGCTGCCATAATCACTTTTCCCGTCGCTGTTTCTCCGGTAAAGGAAATAGCATCCACATCCGGATGTTCCGTCAGGGCTGCGCCGGCAGAATCAGGACCGAAACCATGAACAATGTTGACCACTCCATCAGGCACCCCGGCGTCGCGGCAGATTTCACCTAGCAGGGTAGCCGTTATCGGTGTCAATTCAGCCGGCTTCATCACGACCGTATTCCCGGCTGCCAGGCATGGAGCCAACTTCCAGGTTAACAATAAAAGGGGCAGATTCCAGGGATTAATCAACCCGACGACACCCACAGGACGACGAATCGAATAGTTGATGGCTGTGTCATCCGTCTGGTAAGCCTCTGTCCCCAACGCCCGCAGATAGTCGGCAAAGAAATGAAAATTATAAGCGGAACGCGGAATGTCGACCGTGCTTGAAAGCCAGTATGGTTTTCCGGTATCCAGTGATTCCAGCTTCGCCAACTCATCCTTCCTTTCAAGAATGAGATCTCCGATCCGTCTAATAACGGAAATCCGATCATGGGAAGACATCTTTTTCCAGGGTCCGTCTAATGCCCTTCTTGCTGCCCCCACAGCGAGGTCAATTTCTTCTCTCCCCCCTTCAGACACCCAGCCCAAAATTTCCTGTGTTGCCGGATTGATATTGTCAAATGTCTTTCCATTTTTTGAAGCAATATATTGCCCGTTAATAAAATGCATACAATTAAGTGATTTTACATTGTTTTCTAATGTTGTTTGTCCCTGCATGAACTGACCTCCCCGAATTGGAATACAAAAGATATCCCAATTCGAAAATTTTTCATTCCTCTTATGTTTATAGTAAAACAATATTGTTTACTATACAACACTGCAGTTCTTCTATATGGAACAAAATCGCATTTTTATCTTTTAAAACTGCCCTGATTAATATGATTCATTTTGTTTTAAATTTATGATAAGCTGAATATGTGCATTATAAAGGATCATTGTTCTTATATAAGCAACAAACAGAAGGGGAACTTATATGAAAAATAACCAGGAATATCTCCTTTCTTCGGTAAAAAATGCGCTTCGTCTTTTGCGAACCTTTACCATGGATGAGCCGGAGAAAAAAGTAACCGAGTTGGCCGTTTCACTGGGACTGGGGAAAAGTACGGTCAGCCGTTTGCTTGCCACTCTTGCCAGCGAGGGATTTGTAATAAAAGATCCTGAGACACAAAAATATCGTTTAGGCTTGTCGATTCTTCATTTAAATACTGTTTTGACTTCAAACCTCGAAATTAATCGGGAGTCAGATCCCATTCTTCAAAGACTGGTCCAGGAAATCGGAGAGACTGCACATATTGCTGTTCTGGAAGGAATGGATGTTGTCTATCTCAATCAGGTTGAATGCAAACACCCTGTAAAAATTTTATCTCATATCGGAAGAAGAAACCCCGCTCACTGTACAAGCTCCGGGAAAGTGCTTCTTGCAAATTCAGAGGAAAAAGTCATCGATCAATATATTGAAAAGGGACTGCAAAAATATACAGCACACACCATAACCAGCAGCGATGACTTTCGGGCCGCACTAAAGTCTGTCAAGGAACAGGAATATGCCATCAGCATCGAGGAAATTCTTGAAGGGGTCGCATCGATTGCAGCACCGATCCGGGACTATACAGGCAAAGTGGTTTATGCGATCACGGTGATCGGTCCCGTCCATCGCATGAATCCACACAATATTTCCATTATTAATAAAGTAAAAAATGCTGCCAAAGAAATTTCGGATCGATTAGGTTACTGGAAGAATGGATCCATTTGATAAAAAAAGCAGGAGCGTGGTTGATTTGTTCGATCTGCATACTCACTTTATTCCACCTGAAGTGTTGCTTTGGCTTAAGGATAACCAAAATGTAGTTGACGCCAAATGGGAGCAGAAAGGACCTGATCGGGCAGAATTTCTCATTGTGAATAACAAATGGGGATTTGAACTGAAAGAGTCGTTTATCAATCCTGCATTATACCTGCTGGAGCAAGAAAAAGCCGGGGTTTCTCACTCCGTTGTTTCACCCGTACCACAACTTTTTTTGTATGATTTTCCTGAACAAATTACGGCTGAACTCTCATCCGTTTACAATCGTGCACTGGCCAGTTGGGTTCGGGAACATAAAAAACGGCTGTCTGCATTCGCTACGATTCCTTTAAATAGTCCCGTTCGTGCAGCGAACGAATTAAAAAGTGCAATGGGACTGGGATTAAGGGGGGCCATCATCGGTCCCGGATTATCGAAAGTGATGTTAACAGACGAGTTCTTTAACCCTTTTTGGGAAGAAGCCAATCATCAGAAAGCGATTATTTTTATACATCCCTTACTTTGTGAAGATCCCCGGTTAAAACAAAGAATGATGCCCAACCTCATCGGTGTTCCCTGGGAAACAACGATTTGTGCTGCGGATTTACTGTTAAGCGGTTTACTGGACAAATACCCGGATGTGAAAGTTCTGCTCGCCCATGGAGGCGGCTTTCTCCCTTATCAAATTGGACGGTTAAATAAAGGATATGAACAATGGACAGGCGTTTCCGCTTCTTTACAGGCTCCTCCCGCCGATTATTTGCGGCGCTTTTGGTTTGACTCCGTACTTTGGACCCCTGCAAGTTTGCGTTATCTGGCAGAAGTTGTGGGAGAGGACAAAATTGTTCCCGGTTCAGATTTTCCGTTTGATCTTTGCGCCTGGCCTCCTGCAACCTATAATGAAAGTGGTGTCCGCTCTCTCCTGAACGAAGGATCATAGTGACACTCCACACAGCTGAAGCCGCCTCTCCCGTATGCTCAAAAACAGGGAATATCCGGTGCCCACGACCAATCGGAATTGCCCGAGGTATTAGAGGTACGCCAGGTGGCTAAACGAAACAGTCTTGGCAATGTAATGGCTCCGTTCAAATCAGCATGACAGGTATATCGCACTGTCTGCATTTGAACCGGAGCCCTTTTCTGTTTGCCTCCCCACTATGTCTGCATTTGCAAATCTGACTGGTATAGTCTGGTTTCACCTTTTTTAAAGCGAATCGGCAACTGACTTTACATGTAAAGAACTCTTCACAACCGAATTCAGTTATATCCTCAACTCGGAAACCTTAAGTTGCATTGGTCTGGGGTTTTTCATTTTTTGTCAAAAAAAAATACTTGCGCTCTACCTTAATTATAATTATTATTAAATGAGATTAATAATCAACATATAATTATTATAAGGAGTTGTGGATCAATGGATCAAAACCGCTTGACGACCAACCAGGGTGCACCAGTGGGAGATAATCAAAATTCCCGCACGGCGGGTCGAAGAGGGCCTACGTTATTGGAAGACTACCATTTACTCGAAAAATTAGCCCACTTTGACCGCGAACGTGTTCCGGAACGGGTGGTTCATGCACGCGGGGCCGGCGCCCATGGCGTGTTTAAAGTGACCAACAGCATGAAAGCATATACGAAGGCGGCATTTTTGCAGGAAGCAGGAAAAGAAACCCCCGTATTTGTCCGCTTTTCCACCGTGATCCACGGGACAGGTTCACCCGAAACCGCCCGCGACCCGCGCGGTTTTGCAACCAAATTCTATACAGAAGAAGGAAACTACGATATCGTCGGGAACCACTTGCCCGTTTTCTTCATCCGTGATGCCATCAAATTCCCGGACATGGTTCACTCTTTAAAACCGGCTCCCGATACCAATATTCAAGATCCTGACCGCTATTGGGACTTCATGACGCTAACACCTGAATCCACCCATATGATGACCTGGGTGTTCTCCGACTACGGCACCCCCGCCAATTACCGGCAAATGGAAGGCTTCAGCGTTCACGCCTTCAAATGGGTGAACGCGGAGGGGAAAGTTGTTTATGTTAAATATCATTGGAAACCGCTGCAAGGGGTAAGAAACTTCACTGCCGAAGAGGCCCGTGAAGTGCAAGGAAAAGACTTTAATCATGCGACCAGGGACTTGTATGAACAGATCGCCAAGGGAAATTTTCCCGAATGGGACCTGTATGTGCAGATTCTTCCGCCTGAAGATATGGATAATTTTGAATTTGATCCGCTCGATCCCACCAAGGTTTGGCCGGAAGATATCTATCCTTTGCAACTGGTCGGCCGCATGACACTTAATCGCAATCCGCAAAATTACTTTGCGGAGGTGGAACAGTCCGCCTTTTCTCCAAGCGCACTGGTTCCCGGCATTGAACCTTCCGAAGATAAGCTGCTGCAAGGGCGTCTGTTCTCTTATCCGGATACCCAGCGCCACCGGATCGGGCCGAACTACTTAAATCTGCCGATCAATTGCCCATATGCCAAAGTGAATAATTATCAAGTGGATGGCAACATGCAGACCCGTACCAACATCAGTCCGGTCAATTACGAGCCCAACCGCTATGAGGATCGCCCCAAAGCTGATCCCGCTTATCTGGAAAGCGAAACCCCGCTGGAAGGTGCAGCCGGCCGCCAGAAAATCTTTAAAACGCTGGATTTTCAGCAAGCCGGGGAACGTTATCGGGCTTTTACGGAAGCAGAGCGTAATAATCTAATTAAAAATCTGGTGAATGACTTATCCCAGGTAAACGAACATACACAAAAACTGGCTATTTGTAACTTTTATCGGGCCGACAAAGAGTATGGCGAACGCCTGGCCAAAGGGTTGAACATTGATTTGAGCGCTTTTGTGAAATAAGAACAGCAAGAATGACGGGGCCGACCGCTGATCCGGGAAGGATTGGCGGTTGGCCGACATGATGTAGCCCTTGGCAAAGGGGGAGATGAGCATCAAGAATCATCATCACGTCGATGCGATCGAAACGCTCAAACGAATGGGTGTAAGGATCACTCCGCAACGGAACGCCATTCTTTCCTATTTGCTGTCATCGACACATCATCCCACCGCACACGATATCTATGAAGCACTAAAAGATGATTACCCCAACATGAGCGCAACAACGATCTACAACAACCTGCGCCTGTTCAAACAGGCAAATATTATAAGAGTAACCTACAGTGCTGCGTCCAGCCGGTTTGATGCCAACCTGATGGAACACGACCATGTGATTTGCCGTCGTTGCGGCAGTATCACCGATTTTCGCTGTCCACTGCTTCCTATGGCAGAGAGTGAAATTATTCAGGCAACCGGGTATAGCATCGAATCGCATCGCCTGGAGATATACGGCCTCTGTCCCTCCTGTCAGACAGAGGAACCTTGACAGCTTCTTGTCTTAAACACACCTGTATACTTTACTGTTCATTGCTAAACACTATGGTCATCATCACTATCATTGAAAGAAGGTATAGTAGTGAGAGATAAGACCCCGGCTGAACCGATCGTTGTTCCTGCTATCATCAACGGAAAAAAGGTAAAGACAGAAAAACAATATCCACGGGAAAATCCAACAAATCCTAAAGAAATAGTCGGCTATGCACCAGTCAATACGCGGGAAGACGCAGTAAAAGCGATTGATGCTGCATCTGAGGCGTTTTCAACCTGGAAATGGACCCCTGTTGAGGAACGCATTGAACGGATGCGCCGTGCTATTGAAAAGTTGAAAGCGGCCACTCCGGAATTATCCCGGCTGCTCTCCCTTGAACACGGTAAGCCGCTTTATGATTCAGAGGGCGAAATCGCCGTATCTCTGATGTGGATGGAGTTTGCTGCCAATAACGTAAAGGAAGTGATTCAAGAGAAGGTAAAGGAGCATGAGAAGGGCAAGACAATTATCACTTATGATCCGGTAGGGGTTGTCTCCGCCATTATCCCCTGGAATTACCCCATTTCTCTTTCCACCATTAAGATTGCCCCTGCACTTCTGTCGGGTAATACGATGGTGCTGAAACCAAGCCCGTTTGCTCCCCTTGCTGTCAGTAAGGTAGTAGAAATCATCTCCTCCGAGTTCCCGCCGGGGGTGCTTAACATGGTTCATGGTGAAGAAGATGTCGGAGTAGAGCTGACATCCAACCCCAAAGTAGCGAAAATTGCCTTTACTGGCGGAACCAGGACAGCGAAGCATATTATGAAAGCAGCTGCGGAGACGATTAAAAAAATGACATTAGAGCTTGGGGGCAATGATGCAGCCATCATTCTTGACGGGTTTGACGTAAATGATGAGCGTGCCATGCGCCGTCTCGTGATCTCCAACTTTCTCACAGCAGGCCAAATTTGCATGATTGCCAAACGGGTCTATGTTCATCGCTCTATCTATGATGACTTTGTTAAAAAATATATGGAGGCGGCCAACAAGTGGATTCGCGTCGGTGATCCGTTTAATCCGGACGTAACCATCGGCCCTGTAAACAATTTAAACCAACTCAAGTATGTGAAGAGTCTCATAGACGATGCCAGGAGTCGCGGAGCAGAGGTAATCCCATTGGGACGGGTTCTTGACCCCGATCTGTTTGAACAGGGTTACTACTTGCAACCTACTTTAGTGTTAGGTTGTGACTATCACGATCCGATTGTAGTGGAGGAACAGTTTGGCCCAACAGTGCCCATTTTACCGTATGATGATGAGGAACAGGTAATTAAGCTTCATAATGAAAGCATTTACGGCCTTACCAGCTCTGTTTGGGGTCAAGAGGAACACGCGGTTCGGGTTGCTCATCGAATCGAGGCGGGTACGACAATGATTAATACGGCTGCCATTCAAGGCCTTGATGTACGATTTCCATTCGGCGGGGTCAAACAATCCGGGGTTGGACGGGAATACGGCGTTGAAGGTATATTGTCCTACACGGAAACCCACGTCATTAATATCCCTAAGGACCTTGACCTGCCTTACATACCTGAGTAGACTATACACTCTTAAAAGTCCTCTTACAGCAGACTTCGCACCGGGGTTCTCAGGTAGATAGCAACTCAATCCATTTCAGCTTCGTGCAACTCCAAGCTAAGGGCTATCTGACCAGTCCATCCCGCAGTTCTGCTCATGCTGTATGTACCTGCATCTGTGGAACGTCTCCTGCCAGCTTTTGGCTCCATGTCACTCATTCTCATGATTTTACCCGGTCAATTTATATATAGCCAGAAAAAATTTAATCAGCATGAAATGCGTTTGACGACGCTTCATAAGAAGCATCGTGTCAAATGCAAGTCATGCTGTTTTTTTGCTGTGGATTAATTTAAAGAAATTGGTGTTTGGCGATTACGCAATCGCCTTCGTTTATTTTTAACGCGTCAGATATAACCAGCAAAGTTTTTTGAATATTCCATACAGTCCGCATGAAGTCTTAAGACAATCACATGATCAGAATCAAAAATAAGCTTGATGGTAAAAATAAGATTACTATGTAGAAAAAGGAGTTTTTACCATGGCTACACTGATAATTGTTATTGTATTTGCTTTATTTCTAGCGGCTATTTTTACGGGTGGATATACGAAAGATTTACAGGAACGAGCGAATCAAACGAAAGTCTGGGATTGGATTACTACCGTGGATCATAAAAAAATAGGAATTCTCTATTTCATGGCGGGGTTCTTTTTTTTCCTGTTAGCTGGATTGGAAGCATTCCTGATGCGATTACAATTGGTTGTACCAGCGAACGATTTTATTATTGGCGACCCTTATAACCAACTATTGACCATGCACGGGACGACGATGATGTTTTTGGCTGCTCCACCTATGATTCTTGGTTTATTCAATTTTATTGTTCCACTTCAGATTGGAGCCCGAGATGTGGCATTCCCTTTTCTAAACGCGTTAGGTTTTTGGTTATTTTTGTTTGGTGGAATTCTTATCAATTTAGGATGGGTTTTTGGAGGAGTTGCTGACGCGGGATGGACTTCCTATCCTTCTCTTTCTTTGCAACAATATAGTCCGGGTCCGGGTATCGATTATTATACACTGGGGCTTCAGATATCGGGAATTGGAACACTGGTGGGAGGAATAAACTTTATTGTCACAATCATTAACATGCGTACACCGGGGATGTCCTTTTTGAGAATGCCCCTTTTTACCTGGACAGCTTTTGTTACTTCGGGTCTCATTTTATTTGCTTTTCCTGCCCTAACTGTAGGTTTGCTGCTGTTGATGTTTGATCGAATGTTTGGATCCCATTTCTTTGATTTTACAATGGGGGGACAGACGATTATTTGGGAACACATATTCTGGATTTTTGGTCATCCGGAAGTATATATATTAATTCTCCCGGCTTTTGGAGTTATGTCTGATGTCTTTAGTACCTTCTCCAAAAAACGTTTATTTGGATATACTTCTATGGTCTTTGCAACTGTACTTATTGGGTTCTTAGGATTCATGGTTTGGGTTCATCACATGTTTACTGTAGGTCTTGGACCTGTATCAAACACCGTATTCGGACTGGCGAGTATGGCCATTGCCGTCCCAACGGGGATCAAGGTTTTTAACTGGTTGTTTACGATGTGGGGTGGGGAAATTCATTTCAAGACACCCATGCTTTTTGCTGTAGGTTTTATACCTACCTTTGTCATCGGAGGGGTGACAGGAGTCATGGTTGCTCTTCCAGCCGCGGATTACCAGTATCATGATAACTACTTTGTTGTTGCACACTTTCATTATGTTCTGGTAGGGGGAACCATTTTAGGCATCTTTGCCGGCATTTATTACTGGTGGCCGAAAATGTTTGGAAAGATGTTGAGTGAGAAGTTAGGTAAAATTCATTTTTGGACATTTATTATCGGAATGCATTTGACTTTCTTTCCTCAACACTTCTTGGGACTATTCGGCATGCCACGCCGGGTCTTTACCTATAATGAAGGAGCCCTTGCTCCGCTTAATTTGGTCAGTACCATTGGAACAATTGGTATGATTATTGGTTCTCTCGCCCTCATCTACAACATGTATCAGACATTCCGAAAAGGGGCTCCGGCATCAGCCGACCCATGGAATGGGCGTTCCCTTGAATGGTCGATTCCTTCTCCACCACCTGTGTATAATTTTGCCCAATTACCGCGTGTACGAGGATTTGATGCCTTTTGGTTAGAGAAACAGGAAGGGAAGAAAGAAATGACCCCAGCGGAACCTCTGGGGTCCATTCATATGCCATCCCCTTCGGTGTTACCTTTCTTGATGTCCCTGGGAATGTTTCTTGCGGGGCTTGGATTCATCGTAAGGGACACTTATCTAGCGGGGTTCTTAGGTTTACTATTCGTAGTCATCCTTATGTTTGTTCGTTCATTTCAGCATGACCCCGGTTACCACATTGATCTCAATAAAATGGACCATAACGTCTGAAATCTACAATTAGAAACAACAACTCATATAACGACGTGGAGGTTGAAAGATGCTTACTCGTTCAAACATTTTTTACTTTATTATTATCATCCATCTAGCAATTACCGCTGTCCTAACCCAAAGTATCTGGTCTTCACTGAAATCGCTCAATCAATATTGTGTCGTGAAGGGGGTCATCACAGACGAAAAAGCCCAACCGGTCAATCATGTTTGGGTTGACCCCGTCCCTCACAACAAAGCAGTACGAGTCAGGGATCTGTTTAATTTTAGTGATGACCTGGGCCGGTGGAAATGGATCCTGCCACCAGGTAAATACGACTTTAAATTAAAAAAAGCCGGCTATGATTCATTTACTATAAAATCAGTCGAAGTAAAGCCGGGAAAATCCATTACATTGAAAAACATGCTAACAAGCAGTCAATAATTTGAATGGTAATTATACGGGTGACTAATACGCTTTCTAGCTTTTTTGAAATAGTTTGTAGAATCGGGATAAAAATGGCTAGGTGATAGCCGGTCCCTAGCCTTGGCAGTTTAAAATTTGCAGGTGTTTTGTAGAAGCTTCTGGTGGTAGAACAGGGTCTACGGAGATCGTTGAGGTGAATCGAAGGGTATACTCCGTTTAAGTCATTATCTTCCAGAATATTGTTGTGGAGACCGATCAGGTTGTGATGAGCGTAACATCATCTGTTGTGCCAGCTGTTCCTGTACAGATGTTGGCTGGTATGTTTGTTGAGGTTGAGTCATTTTACGAATGGATTCTTCCACAACTGTTAATCGGCCTTTTAATGAACTTAACTCTTCATACAATTTACTAATATCCTTTAACACTTCTCTTTCAGTCATAAAAATCACTCCTCGTTAATAAGGGAATCATTAAATAGTTTAATCAACAGATTGATAAATTAATCCCTTATACAAACCCCTGTTTAAATGGGTTTGCTAATAACCAGG
The DNA here is from genome assembly GCF_016055185.1 of Paenactinomyces guangxiensis. Lineage (GTDB taxonomy): Bacteria > Bacillota > Bacilli > Thermoactinomycetales > Thermoactinomycetaceae > Paenactinomyces > Paenactinomyces guangxiensis. The sequence continues at coordinate 232,637 of NZ_JAECVR010000002.1, read as the reverse complement.
GAATATTTAGTGACTGGATGAATTTTCCTTTTAACTGACTATAAAGCGCTCGGATTCGGAGTTTTCCGAATAACGATCGCATGGTCCCAGATTGTTCTGACAGTAAGTACTTATACATAGCTGTTTATTTAAAAATCTTCATCTCTTACTTGATCAAGACCATGCGAATCTCCCTCTGCAGGAATCCTTTGAGTCTGAATGCATTTTCGGAAAAAGCATGAATAACAAAGCAAAAAAAGAGAAAACTAATCCAGAAACCACCTTCTCGCTCTCCGTACAGCAACGGCACGTTAGTAGTATACTGATACACTTACTCATTTAGGGTCAAGCCTGTTGAAACACATTTGATTTAGCAGGGGAAAACAAATTCTGCTTATATCTCAATCATAAGGAGGAAAACACATGGGTGTTTTAAGTGGTAATCAAAAAAATGAACCTTTGCATTACGGGGAGGTTTTCGCTATTCACTCGGCTCTTGCTGGATCACAGGGATTGATTGCCGCCTACCAGGTGATGATCAATCATTCGGGGGATGGGGACCTAAGAAACTTCCTGGAGGATCTCATTGAAAACAAAATTCGACCCGAAATTGAAAAATTCCAAGAAGTTCTTAAAGCCAATGAGATTGCTCTTCCACCTGCCCCTCCAGAACGTCCTAAAGCCGATCTTGAGAGTATTCCAGTCGGAGCAAGGTTTAATGATAACGAAATAGCTTTAAAAGTAGGGGCTGAACTGGGAGCGGGACTGGTTGCTTACTCCCAAGCCATGGCTACAGCTACGCGCGAGGATATTGCCATGATGTTTGGCCAGTTCCACATGATAAAGTCACAATACCTCGGTAAATTGCTAAAACTACTCAAAAAGAAAGGATGGTTGATTCCTCCTCCCCTTCACATGAATCCTGAAGTTTAGTATACATGGAAAGCGGCTTATTTCTTTTTAAAAGAAAGTCCCTAGATTGGAACCAAATAGGCTGCCACCTAATAATTTGTAGATGAAAGAGCAACGAAGGAGGTAGCCTGTTTTTCCATGTTAAAGAACTTCAGTTTGAAGCCAAACCCGAACGACCAGACCCGGTTTACGCAAAAAAATTGCAAGAAATATTGGGAGGACAGTTCGGGGAAATAACCGTTGCCATGCAATATTTATTTCAAGGAATGGAATAGCCGCAGCAAGTCTAGATCCAAATACCGTGACCTGCTGCTAGACTCCGGAACAGAAGAACTTATTATATAGAACACCCTCAGGCGTTCGGTGAGAAACCCTATTTGCCTCCTGCCCCTCAACCAGTTCACGACACACCCCGCCCTTGTAAAAAGTAAGCTTAGTTGTTTGTTGACGAAAACACAGGGTCGAACAAGGATTCTGTATACGATGGAATGTGGAACAAAAGAAAGTGGAACTGCGAGAGGCAACTCTTGCGGGAAAAAATATATCTGAAGCCTAAAAGCAACCAGGCTTCCCCATTTTCCGATTCAGCACAATTTGAAACGAACGTACTCACACAAGTTCAGCATTTTCTTTCTGAAATGGGAGCAACAGTCGTTTACAACCAGGTCTGCCAGCAGCATAAACCATTGCTTGCAAAGAAAACTAATTCGGATGAGGATTCAAAAACAAAGGGAAAAAACGTAATATAGATCGTCAGATCCTGAATTCTATTCACCGCCGTGCAATATAATGGAGATGAAAACACACGAGCATGTATGTTTCCCCGGCCAAAGCGGGGTTTTTTATTTCATTTTTAGGATCCAACTCATTCAATCTTTCCTACCGGGGATCGAGATAACTCTAACCATCTCGAGATCAGGATAATATCCCTAATCTTAGTTCATACTATGGAAAGGTGATTATATATGTTAATTCGGTTTGGTTTTGTGGCTATGAGTATGAATGTTCTGAATTCTTCTCCGTCGAAAACCATAACAGTGAAAACATTTAAAAAAATCAGAGACAAGAATGCAGCTATACGCAAAATCATTCGCATTTCAAAAGAAAATATCCATAATACCAGGAGAATTATATATCATGCAGTGGCAAACGATATTTATTTTTATCGGTTTTCTTCCCGTCTCATCCCACTCTTAGGACATCCACTCTTGGAAGGCAAGGATTTGATCCGTGAACTGAGGAGAGAATTCAAGGATCTCGGGAACTTAATCAGGGAAAAGAGGATGAGGGTTGGTTTTCATCCAGAGCATTTTACTGTTCTCAATTCCCCGAAAAAGAATGTCGTTAAAGCATCGGTGCAGGATTTAATCCACCACGTCAAAATGCTGCGGGCAATGGGCCTTAATTCTTTTTATAAATGCAACATCCATGTGGGCGGTGTTTACGGTAACAAGGAGTCGGCGGGCCAGCGGTTTATTGATCACTTTAAACGGCTGAATCCACTCATTCAGGCATACATCTGTCTCGAAAATGATGATAGAACATTTACTGCTCGCGAAACATTAGATATTGCACAGAGAGTCGGAGTCCCCATGGTACTTGATCTCCATCACCATAAAGTGAACAATCACGGAGAGACTGTCGAAGAATTATGGCCACATATCGTGCAAACATGGGAAAAAGAAAAATTCCCCCCAAAGATTCACATCTCCAGCCCTAAAAATGATAAAGAAGTTCTCAACCACGCTGATTTTGTCAATCCCAATGACCTTCTGCCTTTTCTTCGGATTGCCCAGGCCTCTACAGACAGGTTGGATGTAATGATCGAAGCGAAAATGAAGGATGAAGCATTGTTTCGTCTAATGGATGAACTGGAAGCAATTGATGGTATTGAAAGAGTAAACCAGGCCTCTTTGAAATACTTACCATTTTAGATCGCCATATGGATAAATGCCAAAAGATCTATCCTGCTCCTGGCTAAACGTTGCCCGTTAAACACTCCTTCAAGTACCACCACTCGCACCTGTAGTCAATTCCCACTTAACCGGTATATCCGTAATGAAAGCAGACACCTGTCAGGCGTGATTGAGAAGAATAAGCTTCGTCAATCCCCGGCAAAATTTAAAAAGGAGCCCACAACTTGTTGGCAAAGGCTCGGACGGGGACGACTTGTTTCCTTTCTATTCATCATTATCTTCCAACGCGTCGATCGCCTGTTGTCTCAACACCCTTTTGAGAACTTTGCCCATGCTGTTTTTCGGAAGATCTTCGACAAAAACCACTCCCGCCACTTTATAATTGGCCAACTTTTGTTTGCAGTAATCGATTACTTGGTCTTCGGTCAGATTGGACCCGGGACGCTTGACGATGTAAGCCACAGCCAGTTCTCCCCAAACCTTATCGGGAATGCCAATGAGAGCCACTTCTTGAACTCCTTCCAGCTCTTGAATCACTGGTTCGACTTGAGCCGGATAAATATTGGTTCCTCCACAGATGATCAGGTCCTTATAGCGGTCAATCACATATAAAAATCCATCCTCATCCAGTTTTCCGGCATCTCCGGTGAACAGCCAGCCATTCCGTAACGTTTGCTCGGTGGCTTCAGGATTCTTCCAGTAGCCTTGAAAAACATGAGGTCCTCGAAAAACAATTTCTCCGACTTCACCCGCAGGCAGTTCCTGTTCCGTCTCCGGGTCGACAATTTTTATTTCTGCCTCCAGAACAGGTTTTCCAACAGAACGAACAGTGTCCCATCCCATCCGCGGTTTCCAATAGGTAATAATGGTAGAGGCTTCTGTGCAACCATAAGCTTGAACGACGGAATATCCAAATGAATGATATTGCTCAATCAGTTTTTCAGGAACTTTGGACGCTCCTGAAATGAAGAATTTCAGCGAACTCAAATCTCTTTCGGTTTTCATTACCTCTGGCAACAGGTAGATCAGCATGGTAGGGACGGCCACCATACTGTTAATTCTTTCCCTTTCCAGGGTATCCAGGATTTTGGCAGGATCGAAATCTGCCATTAAAACCATCGTCATTCCTCTCAAGATCGAGCTAAAAATGACAATCATTCCACTCGCATGAAAAATGGGAGAAGCAGCGAGATAGCGATCTCCCTCGCACCAGTCTAATGCATTCGTCGTAGACACAACACTGTAAAACCAATTTCGATGGCACGATACCACTCCCTTGGGGTTTCCCGTGGTTCCCGAAGTATAGATGATCGTTGCCGGATCCTCGGGATCAATAGGGACATCCGGTTCCATGACAGAGCTGTTGAGCAGGAGAGCTTCAAACGAGGGATGGGAATCGACTCCTGAACCGGCTAGAATCGCAGTGAAAAAAAGACCTGCTTCGCGGACGAAAGAGAGAGTCGACTCATACTCTTCATCATAGAACAGAACCTTCGGCTGGCAGTCCCTCAGAATATAATCCAATTCACCCGGGTTCAACCGCCAATTCAAAGGAACTGCTATGGCTCCCGCTTTCAAGATTGCCAACACGATCGTGGGAAAGAGATGGCTGTTTTTACATAAAATCGCCACCCGATCTCCTTTTTGCACATATTTCTCAAGTAAAACATGTGCAAGCTGGTTTGCTCGCTGGTTATACTCTTGAAAAGTATATCGCTTTTCTCCACTCACCAGGGCTTCCAATTGAGGAGAAAATCGCACGCGATGCTTCATTATGTCTGATACCGTTTTCATGATAACCTCCTCGATGTCCCGATTTCAATAATAATCTTGTATTTTAATGTAATTCTACAAAACTATTGAATTTCCTTCTGATTTTTTATGTGATAGTGAGAAAACTTTTGAGACTTTGTATCTCATTAGGAAGGTTTTGTATTGATGGCTATTTTAGGAAAAATAGAAAAATTATATTATTTTTTATGGGGATATCATAAGCCTCTGTTTCGATTCATCGAACCAAAACTAAACACTCATGATGAGCCCCTTTCCAGCCATAATATAGCAAGTATAGGAAACTTTCTTCCTGTAGCCATTTTTTTCGCCTCTCTTTTTTTACGCGAAAATATCGAATACTCCCCGGAAAAAATGGATACCCCATCAGTTATTTCAACTTGAATTAAATCGAGCATGGGAATATGAATCTCCGTGCCTTCCGCCGTTGTAAGTTGAACGATCCTGATTCGGCGGTTAGAATGAGACCTGATGGAACAAGTAACGAAAACCGACCCATCTTCCTCCGTATCCCCGGGCTGATTTTCCAAGCTGACCAGCTCGATTTATGGACGTTGTTGCAGATCGTACAAAAAGGGGAGAACCTGCTCATTCTGCCCCTCGACTTGAATTTTAATAATTATTTCACCCCCCTAAGGGCGATTCAATAAACCGGATGGAACTGAATCTATTGGCAGTAAGCAACCTGCTCATGGCTAAATTATATTGCTTTATTTTAAATTTTCTCAATCCAAGTTATGTTTTTGGACGCGGAATTGTTTGATATTTTAGTCTATTGATTATAAAGCGGATCTGGAGAGGTTGGATGATCCGACGAACAATGATCCTTCGTTCAACCCCTTCTGAAACAAATACCACTTGGGATGAAAGGACTTTCCCCTGCTTTCCACAAACGGACTTCGATTCTCCCGTCGAGAGCTTTTAAAGCGTCAGGCTGGGTGATGTACAGATAATCTCCTGCCAGTCATTTGACATCTGCGTTTCTGTTTAATGCTTCTTTCAAGTGTGGCTGAAGCAGCCGCACACCCGATTTCATGACAAAAGAGGTGAGGATGTATATGGAAGAAGCCTGCTTTATTTCCCCGATCAGTTCGTTGATCAGATGATGTGTGATCAGTTTGACTCCGCTCATTTTTTCTTTTTCACCTTCGTCATTCCTGTTATTATTTGTCGAATGGGGAAATTCTTTATTTCTGTATTCTTTAAATATAGCAAATAGGGTACGCCATTTTTGACATACCCCTCAGTACCTAAATATCTTCCATATAAAGACAGAAAAGGCGATCCAGGAATTACGCAGCCCTTGGAAAATCAAGGAGCATATCTTACTTTATAGATAGATCTGCTGCCTTTATAGCATGAATCCTGGTTGTGTCGTAAACTGGAACAGATACATCTTGTTGCCCGATAAGCATTGTTATTTCTGTACAACCTAATATGACAGCTTCAGCACCTTGTTGTATCAGGTGATCAATAATCTCCAAATATTTCTTTTTAGATTTTTCTTTAACCTGACCCAGACAAAGTTCGTTATATATAATTTCGTGAACAATTTTTCTTTCCTCATCTGCAGGAACAATAACCTTTAAACCATATACATCTTTAAGTTTCCCTTTATAGAAATCCTGTTCCATAGTAAAGTTGGTTGCAAGTAATCCTACAGTCTGAATAGAATCTTCTTTAATTTCCTCTGCAGTAGCATCAGCGATATGTTGTAGTGGAATTTTAATACTTTCTTGAACAGCTTCTGCCATCTTATGCATTGTGTTTGTACAAATTACTAAAAAATCAGCCCCTGCTTTTTCAAGCTTCCGGGCTGCATGAATCATCACATCGGTAGCTTCTTCCCATTTTCCAGCATGTTGAAATTCTTTAATTCGTTGAAAGTTAACGGAATACATCATACTTTCTGTCGAATGATGCCCTCCTAATTTTTCTTTCACCCTGTTGTATAATTTGATAGTAAATAGCAGACGATTCCCAGCTCATTCCACCTAAAAGGCCAATTACTTTCAAAATAAACCCTCCCTCTTCGCATTCTTCCGAGATTTTATTAGAATTCCCCCTCTTTTTTGATTATACTGCAAAGTGGTACCCCAGAATGTGTATCTATCCAACTTATGGTATAGGTGGCTCCCAGTTCCGTGGCGAGTTGAAAGCGATTGTCGTGTATATCAACAGCGATGATAGGCCATCCAATCGCACGGGCTGCCATCAGTGCGCTCAAGCCAGCCCAGCGTGAATCGTAATATACCAAGGTCCGTTTCAACAACGGATTGAGAGAGCTGCCGAGTCAGCCTTCCAGATTTAATGTCAGGAGGGGAATTCTGTCCGCATACTTCGCAATCAGTTGATTATTGTGCTCGTCCGCCCCATTGATATTCCCGCTTAAAAACACAGGAGGCTCAAAACCGTTTTCCGCCATTATTGTGATTGCTTCCGAAAAAATAGCGTTTAAAATGGTGGCACCGATGACGGTCGAAGTGGGGGTAAAAGGCACTTTTACCTGTTCATGAGTTAGGACGGCATCCCCGATCGGTGAGTGATTATCAATGACGATATCAACAGAATCAAATAAATGCTTTCCACTCTGATGTCTGGATGGCTGGCTGCTGGAATAGGTGATCGAAGTAATCCCGATGACGAAAACGCCTTTTTGTCTGAAATGGTTGGCTACATCGACGGGTACAGGATTTCTGCCGGAGGTAGAGAGGACAAAACAAATGTCATGTTCACGGATATCGTGATCTTTCAAGAATAACTCTGCATAGTTATTTTTTCTTTCCAGTTGAGAAGATCTGACAGCCCCTTCATGCAGCATCAAAGGTTCGTGCAAAATGGGATGGATAGGAACTAACCCCCCCGCGCGATAAAATACTTCTTCCGTCAGGATATGGGAGTGACCGCAACCAAAAAGATGGATAATCCCCCCTTTTTGGATGGCTTCTGCTACTTTTTGAGCTGCCTGTTTCATGTGATCCAGTTCGTTTTTCTCGATGACGTCAAGGAGTTCTTTCACTTTGTTTAGATAGGTTTGCAGCATATTAGAACCTCCTGTATACTTTGTAACATTCTTTTTACCTCATCCAGTCTGGTTTTCCCTGTTTCCGGGCCGTTAAGATGGAAACCCCGAATCGGAGCTGGCCCATTCCCTGATATTTGTATCGTTGTGGTCTTTGACCAGAAAATAAAAGAGCAGGAAGCGATCTATTTTATTGAGTTGTTCTATCGCGTTTTTTTGCATGTTCGATTAACCTCACACTATTCTTTATGGCTAAAGTCACTATTTTTTCGCCTTTTTCTCTGGTAGCCAGAGTCGCATCACCGAGCACAGCTGTCCGGGTAAACCTCTCCCACGGTGTGGGGGTCACATCGGCATCCGGAGGAATATCTGGAAGATCCTTGATGGCTTTTGACATATCGACAAATTCTTCAGCCAGATATAACATGATAGACGTTTCTATTTCACAGGCGTGAATATAGGTGTGATGTACCTTCTCTCCTTCTCTGACTTGATTCATCACTTCCGTCGTACCGGGGTAGAAAAATGATAACACGGTCAACCCGGGAGTGCTCTCATATAAGTGTCGCGCCGCTTCTTTTAATGCGGTAATATTTCCCAGATGGGCGCTGAGTAAAACGAATACTTTAAAACCCTGTTCATATAAGCTCTTGCCTAAATCCGTGACCAATTGGATCAAGGTTTGGTTGGAGATCGTTAAACTTCCCGGAAAGTTCTTCAAACTCCATACTTGCCCGTATGGAAGAAGCGGGAGGACAAATGCATCCACTTCTGATGCTATTTTATCGGCTAACCGTTCTGCTAAAATGTTATCTGTTCCCAGGGGCAAGTGGGGTCCGTGTGCTTCAACAGCACCGATCGGTAAAATCGCTACTTTTTTCTCCCTGATTTTTTCTTGTACTTCAAAAGAGTTTTCCAGAGAATAGTCCATTTGCAAGTCCCCTTACTTCTTAAAGGCAAAACAAACGGCAGGATTTTGAATAAAAAACTTCTTGATCAACGCCTCGCCATCCAAACCGGCTTCATTTGCTTCTTCGATAAAACGTGGAACCCATTTTGTAATGATATATTGAAGACCCAGGCCATAATCGTAATGTTTATAGTAGGATTTCCTTGCTGTATCCCCGCTGATGAGAATCTGATCTTCAAATCCCAGCTTCACTAAAGACAGGATTGCCTGTATTCGGGCACTTTCCGGAGCGTACTTAATCTTCCCTATTCCATCAAAGGATAGAAAAGCACCCGTTCTGGCGATTTGTTTGTAGTAAGTAAGATCAATGTTGCGATCCATATGTCCAAAAGATACATGCCGTAAATCCACATTTTCACTCTGTAAGATTTCAATTTGTTCCAAAGCCATCGTTCCGGCTTCTGTATGAGAATGGATGGGCGCTTTAGTTTCATGGTGAGCTCTCGCTACAGCACGAATCGTTTTTTCTTCAAGCGGAGTGATGCGATTATAACCGGTTCCAAACTTAACCTGCCCGGCTTTATATGGTGTACCTTCCAGACCTTCTTCTACTTCGGAAATAACAAAAACCGCGAGTTGGTGGATGGACTGCTTTTCAATCCATTCGTAATACGTCTCATAATTGCCGATCACTTCTTTCAAATGTGAAGGAATCTTCGCTTCCCAGAGAAAACTCTTATTAAAGCCGGCAGTTCCGATGATATGAACGCCCAATTCCTCTGAGATTTCTTTGACAGCAGGTACATTTCGTCCATAGTCCACGGCAGTTGCATCGATGATGGATTTGCCACCTGCACGCACGAAATCCCGGACATCTTTTTTCGATTTCTCTTTATCGTCTAATAAGAGATCCTCCTCCTTTTTCTCCTTCCAGTAGGGAGGCGTACAGACAATATGCTCATGAGAATAGGTAAACCCCAGTTCATCAGGAGAAATGTCTCCACGAAGTGTTCGGATAAAACCCATTGATTACACCTTCTTTTCGATATATGAAACTAAAAATGATCAGGGAGGTATTGGTCTGGCGATGAGCGGCTTGCCGCCGGATGGGAGCGGAGCCCCACAGGGACAAGCAGTTCTAAAAGCTAAAAGCTCTAACAACTTCTGTGTCGGCAAACCGGCACCTGACCCATTAGAACCGATCAAAAAATCTATATAATCAACACGTTCGGATTAAAACAATAAATGAGCTAAGAACTTCACAATCGGACCAAGGATGAACATATCACTGTCTGCCGCCCACATGGCCGTGTCGGGAATCGTGCTGCTGATCAGCATTTTCACCATGATAAATTGTCCCCAGGCCACAACGGTTGAGGTGATAAACCCGCCAAGCAACGCACCGCGGACACCACCTGTCGAATTACCAAACACCCCTGCAGTCGCACTGTGGAAGAATAATACGATCATCGTGGGAACAAAAACATAGGCAACCGTATTGCCAATGACCACGAGCCAGATGATTGCCCCGATGAAAGAACCTAAGAATCCCAGAATGACAGCATTCGGAGCATAGGGGTAAACAATCGGACAGTCTAATGCGGGTCTGGAGCCTGGAACGAGTTTGGTTGCAATCCCATTAAATGCTGGCACCATTTCCCCAATAAACATCCGAACTCCCATCAGTACGATGGCGATCCCACCCGCGAAAGTCAGGGATTGGATTATCGAGTACATGACAAAATTTTGTTCTCCCGCTTTGGCCATCAGTTCTCTGGCACCAGCAGTGTCTTTGGTCGTTAGAATCAGCGCTCCGATGAAGAAGAGAATACCCATGGTCAGTGCGGTTATTACATTGGAATCCCGGATGAACTCCAGCCCTTTGGGCAGTTTTATCTTTTCCGAGTCATTTTCCTTATTTCCTAACACTTTCCCGGCCAGGGCCGCTAATAATACGACAGAGGCAGAAGTGTGACCCAGGGCGATGTTGTCATTGCCGGTGATTTTCCGCAAGAACGGCTGAGTAAGAGCGGGTTGAAGCGTCCAGTAAAGTCCCATCATTACGGCCAGGAAAGCAACCAGTTTCACAAAAGACACTTCACCTGCCGTGTTGATTACGATCCCGGCAAAAATCGTGGTTGTCCAGAACATCATGTGCCCGGTTAAATAGATATATTTGAATCGGGTAAAACGGGCGAGAAGTACGTTAATTAAGAAACCGATCGTCATGGCCAGTGTGACTGCACTGCCAAATTTGACATTAAATTTATCCTGCCCCATGAATTGGCCCAGACTGCTTGCCTTCAGGTTAAAAACTTCTTTCCACATGGGTTCAAACACTTGTAAAGAATTTACTATGACACCAGAACCTGCACCGATAATCAAAAATCCGATAACCGCTTTAAAAGTTCCACTTGTAATTTGGCTGGCTGTCTTTTTCTGCAGCAATAACCCGAGCAATACGATAAAACCCAGTAAAAATGCCGGTACTCCAAAAATATTGGTCGCAATCCATTGAATCACTTCCATCAGTAACCCCGCTCCTTTCTCACTGGCACTTAGATATGGCTTTGCAAGGCTGTTTTAATTTCTCCAGTATCAAAATAGTTGTTGACAATGACGATCTTTGCAGTGTGACCGGCCAGTGACTGGGCTAATTCATTACTTGTAATGATGAGATCAGCAGCTAAACCGGATGCCGTTGATACATCCACATGTTCCACTTCTGCTTGAATGCCCAGTTGTTTTAAAACATTTTCTACATTCATCCGCAAAATCAGGCTGGTTCCCTGTCCCAACCCGCATACACATAAAATTTTCAACTTAGATTCCCCCTATTAACTCCTGGATAGTTTCATAGCATTTCGCTTCTCCCAGTTTCTTCACATTCTCCTGATTACTGAGCAAAGTCGATATTTTCTGCAGAAGCTCCAGGTGATCTTCACTGGAAGAAGCACCTATGGCGAAAACCAGCCTGACGGGATCATTGGCTTGATGGCCGAATTTTACAGGATTCTTCAGTTGAATCATGGATACCGATGCTTCTATCACTCCATCTTCCGGTCTGGCATGAGGAAGAGCGATATGGGGAGCAATCACAAAATAGGGTCCGTTTTTCTCAAAAGAATGAAGCATGGCTTCGATGTAGGACTCACTGGCGGTTCCTGCATTGACCAGTAATCTCCCCGCTTCCCGGATCGCCTGGACAGGACTTTCTGCCTCTACACCAAAATGAGTTAAACTTTCTTCGAGAAATCTCAATCCTGACACGTCCTTACCCCTGTATTCTCATCAAGAGAGTATTCGTCGATCAGCTGTAATATTTTTTCTTTTCTGTTCGTTTGTACCAATTTCTTCCTAACCTCAGCTTGACTCAGCATTCGATTTAATTGGGCCAGCGCTTTTAAATGAGCATGATCATCGATGTTTGCCAGAACAATAAAGAGTTTGGCTTCATGCTCCTTTTTTGAAGAAAATGAGACACTTTTTTCCAGCTTCAGTAAGCTCATACTCAGCTGGTTGACTCCATCTTCCGCCCTCGCATGGGGAATGGCAATTTGAGGAGCTAAGAGAATATAGGGTCCTCTTTTCTCTATTTGTTGTATCATGGCCTCTACATAATGTTCTGTAATGGTCCCTTCATGCAGCAAAGGTGCAGCCGCTAAACGGATGGCAGATTGCCAGTTTGCAACCTCCTTTTCCATTACCACCCGATTGTCCGTAATTAACCGATTGAGTGAAGGAGAACATTGGTTTAGATCAATGGTCTTTACCGGTGAACTGATGTATTCCTTCAATTCTTGTAACAATTTATCTTCCTGGTGAACAGTGGCATATTTTTTAATCATCTCCAGCAAAGCCTGTGCGGACCAACTGTTTTTGCGGGCTGGAAACAACGCATTCACTTTTTTATACAGCATTTCTTTTTCTGATTCATTGAGGATAGGATTCACGATCCAGACAGGCTTATTTCGTCTGCGTATGGTTGAGGTCGACAGGACAACATCAACATTGAGTTCCATCTCCTCATACTGACGGGTAGAAACCACATCGGACACTTCAAGATTGGGAAACAGATCTTCCAGTTGCTTTTGCAGAATTCTCGAAGTCCCTACTCCGTTCGGGCAGACGATTAATACTTTCTGCCTGGGTGTAACCCGGTCCCCCTGATTTATCCACCCTAAGAAATGCATCGCAATATAAGCAAGTTCTCCATCGCTAACCGGATTGCCAGTGAACCCTTCAAAGTGATGAGCCGCTCGCCTGGTAATATCAAATACATCTCCATATTTGGTTTTAATCGTTTCAGCTAATGGATTCTCTACATCGATCCCGTACTTAATGCGATAATAAGCAGGCTTTAAGTGGACCAGCAAATTATTGACCAGGCGGTCTTTTTGTTGAAATTGGATACAGGCAAAGGTTTCAAAATCATTGACCATCTGTTGAACAACAGTTTGTAAGGCAGAGCCCTGTTCATCTTCCGCATCAAATGTGTTCACTTTTGCCCCCAGTAGATGAATAGTCATGTATACGGTTTCATTTTCCGGGAAATGAATCGCCAATGCTGACTCCAACTGATTCGCGATTCCCCTTGCCGCTACATATTCTCTGGTTGCCTGCAGGACTTTTTTCTCAACGAGGTCGATCGAAACGATATGCCCTTGCACAAAGCGATTGATAAATAGAAGAAGACGGATGGATAAGCTCATTAACACATCATCCGTAAATTGCTTACCGAGGAGTTGTTCAGATTCAGTAATAATTTTATATATCTTTTGCAGGCCGTTCTCTTCGATTTGCCTGTTGATCATCTGGTTATTCAATATGAGATGAATTTGGCTTGAGATACCTTTCCAGTCATTTCTGGTGTAAAACCGCGATAAGAAATAAACAATCGCTCGACGGATATTATTTTCCTGGCCTGCAATCTGATAACCGTGTTTTCGTTCATATTTTAATTGTAAACGGTAGCGAAGAAGGTCTTCTTTCAGCTTCTTCAGATCTTCGATTGTTGTGGTTCGACTGACGTTTGTCATTTGCATCAAATCGTCAATATGATACGGCCTGTTTTGTGACAGCAAACAAATGGCAATCCACGCTTTTCTTTCTTCAACCGTATACTCGTATTCTTGAGTATTAATGGTTTTGATAAGAGATGGAATTGCTTCTTTGGTCTTCGGGTGAAGAGAGATCCCGGTGAACCGAATGCGTGAAACAGGAGGCAGGCCATGATTTTTTAACCATCCATCGATCTTTTCTAAGTCATAATAGATCGAACGCCTGGACACTTTCAGTTCTTCAACTAATTCATTTATCAACACATAAGAATTGGAATTCATCAATTTCTCGAGAATGATGGTACAGCGTTGATTTAAAAACATAGGATCCTCCATCGTTACAGTTATTTGCGCAAATTCTTTAAAATCCTGTAACTTTAATTTGAATATAACATAAGGAAACCAAAGACTTAAGTCCCAATTATAGTAAGTCTATTGTGCAAAAATTGTACTCTGTAATAGATTGAAGAGGCAGACAGAAACAGATTGTGAGATTCTAAACAAATCAATACACCGTTCTGGCACACAAGAAGAAAGCCATCCACAATGTTCCCGTGGATGGCAAACGGAATTTCATGATATTTCCAAGCCTGTTCACCCGTGTGGTTAAAAAAAGGTCATATCATCTGCCATATTAGAACCATCTTTGGCTTCATGAGTAACACGTTGATCTTTGTGCCTGGCCTCCTGCATTCCATAACGAAAGCGGGGTCCACTCTCTCCTGAACAATGGATCGTAAGCCCTTTTTCACGGCACATCTCTCTTTATCACCGGCTGAACAGAAACAGGATGAATCACTTTAGTGGAAACCCCGATCACAAATAAACAGCTTGCTGCTAATAGAACTCCATCAAGGATCAGCGGTATACCCCAGTTCCCTGTACTGTCACGAAGAACCCCGGCAACAACGGGAGATAGAACCGCCCCGATTTCTGAAATAAAATTATACATTCCAAACGCTGCTCTCCCATCGACGCAGTGAACTACATTAACATGTTTCTGGTTAGCGCGGAAAACGATACAAAAACCTTTCATGTTTCATCCGATGCTTTTTGAATGCGCCTTCAAATCATTTAAGAGAAAGGATATTGACGCGGTTCATTTTGAACGGAAATCCATCTTATGGTAAATTCCTCCAGAGACCATTTGCCTCCAAACCTGCCCAATCCCGAATTTTTCTCCCCTCCGAAAGCGATATGCGGTTCATCGTTTACACTTTGATCATTGACATGAATCATTCCGGTTTGAATTTGCTTAGCGACACGAATCCCTCTTTCAATCGTTCCGGCGAAAACCGATCCGCTCAGCCCGTAAGGGGTAGCATTTGCCGCTTCAATGGCCTCTTTTTCACTGTCCACCGGAATGATAACGGCAACTGGCCCAAAAATTTCGCTCTGTGCAATGGTCATGTTATTTGTGGCGTCGATGAGAATGAATGGTTCCATCAAATTGTCCCTTACATTTCCTTTAAAAATCAGCCTGGCTCCTTCTTGCACGCTCTTTTCGATTAAGTTCAGGATTCGGTCTACTTGTTTTCTGTTGATCAGCGGGCCAATCATCGTATCCGGTTCCAGGATTCCCCGTTTTAATTTTAGAAACCTTTTCCTTAAATACATCAACAAACGGTTGATAGATTTTGCGGTCTATAATGATTCTGTTGACAGACATACAAATTTGACCCTGATGAATAAATTTTCCGAAAGCTGCGGCAGAAGCTGCTTGTTCAACATTTGCGTCATCGAGAACAACAAATGCGCTATTGCCTCCCAGCTCGAGAGCGGCTTTTTTAAGATTTTGAGCGGCAACCGTTGCTATATGCCGGCCGGCAGCGGTTGATCCGGTGAATGAAATCATTCTCGGAATCGGGTGTTCCAAAAAATAGTCTCCGATTTCATTCAGATCGTAGACAATAACATTCAACAATCCGGCAGGGATTCCGGCTTCCTGAAACACCTCGGCAATAATGATCCCGCCAGCGATAAATGTTTGTGAGTCAGGTTTTAGTACAACGCCGTTTCCTGCCGCAAGTGCCGCTGTCACGGAACGCATAGCCAGATGGAGCGGAACATTCCAGGGGGGCAATCACACCCACAACACCTAATGGAATACGATAAACCCGATTTTCTTTACCCGGTATAATTGAAGGCAGAAGGTCTCCACGCATGCGCAAGGGATAAGTTGCCGTTTCCTTCATAAACTGGATAGCGCTATTTACTTCAAAGTTCGCTTTAACAAAAGAACTCTCCGTCTCCTCTATGATAGGCTGATGACTTCCTCTTTACGATTTTCCAGGATTTGTGCCGCCTTTTCGATGGTTGCCGATTTATCGAAAGCAGGCACATTTTCCCATACCTTCTGCGCGTTCTTAGCAGCCCTGTATGCTTCATCCACATCATTCTTATTTGCCAATTGCATTTCCACCAGGAGTTCGCCATTATATGGATTCTGATTGATACAGCTGGAACTGCTCGATCCTTTCCTCCAAACCCCGTTAATAAAAAATTTGTTCTATTCTGAAAATTTCACGGCTCTAAAAACCTCCTTTATCATTTCATGAATCATACAATCTTGATGGTAATCCCGGCCATTGATGTGAGCAGGAACGCGCGGGACGATTCATTCTCCTGGTGGTTTTACCTGGAATGCAATTGTGGCTCCCCGAATTAAAAGATGCAAAATATCAAAATTTACACATTTCCCATGCTTCCTGATATTTATAGTAAAACAAGAACGTTCACCATACAACACCATAGTTCTTCTATGCGCAACTGTGATGATGTTTTTATAATATAATTGCAATAATTGATACTGTTCTTTTTATTTTGAATTTACGGCAGGATGGAAATGTCTATCAGAGAAGATCGATGTTCCTATATAAGCAACAAATAGAAGGAGCACTTGATTTTGGCATATAGAACTTGAGGATCACAGACTCCAAGAAGCACCTGTCATTTATACTTCTCCTCGCTCCTAAAAGAAAAACGGCTCGCATTTTCAGCGACCCGCTGTGAAGTATGTTTTCATCTTTTACTTTTCCTGCTCAAAGGCATTAGAGTCCCTGTACGTACTTTAACATGGAGATAATGACCCATGTACATACAGCCATGGATAGGGTATTGCCAATAAATCCATGGTAGTGTTTTGGCAAGATACGTATTATGCATTGCGCAAACGGCGGTCCTGCTAATGCACCGAGCAAAGCACCTGCAATAATACTGGTCATCGAGCCATTAAAAGTCAGCACAACTGCTGGTGCCACGCTGACCAAGGGCACAAAGGTAGGATACCACCCCAGTTTCTTCCACAAGTCATAGTACAGGAAAATCCCGATGGCTGCAGTCAGTATTTGGCTGAGGAGAATGGCTGGAAAAACACCGGACCCATAGGCAGGGTTCAGTGGATTCAACACCCAACTCAAAATTGCACCGAGAATCAATCCAATAGACGCAAGTTCATTCGCGTAGAAAGGTGCTTCCGTGAAGTCAGCCAGTACACGACGGACAAACCACATTGAACCAAGATCCTTTTTCAGTTGCCCTGTTTCAGGTGTCTCAATTGTCGTGGCAATTTCTTGTTGTGTTATTTCTGAATTCCCGCCGTTGTCTGCTGATGATTCTATCGGAGTAACTTGTCCAGGACTCATCCACGGCAAATAACGACAGATTTCAAAAACCAGTATAGCTCCCAGCCACATCCCTGTAACGTTCCCGATCACGGATGGGTACCCTAAAGGGTTCAAGATCTTCTCAATAAGAAACCAGGAAATTGGGAAGGTGAATAGACCCCCGAGGATTCCTCCGGTTACTGCGGTCTTCCATCCCCGTCCGTAGATAAGTACCACCCCGGCTGGAACACTTACAAAGGGAACGAATGTCGGAACCCATCCATGTGAAAGTTGTCCACCGTACAGAAAGACGGAAACAAACAAGCCTACCATGGATGCAAAAAAGATCCACAGCCATAGCCCTGTTCCGTAAGCAATGGGGAATCCTGCCCATCTCAAACGCCATCGATCCAGGACATGGGCGATCAATGCAAATGTCAACAGACCTATACCTGCGAACACACTCTTATAAAATTGTGCTTCCGTGGTGTCTCCAATCAGCCATAGCAAACGCCATTGCACGTTCGACACCGCTTGCTTCTGTAAGGTGTCGTAGTCAAAGAGTATGGGATGGGCCAGTAGCTTCGTCTGTAAGCTGACCATCATCATATA
Source organism: Paenactinomyces guangxiensis (assembly GCF_016055185.1). Classification (GTDB taxonomy): domain Bacteria; phylum Bacillota; class Bacilli; order Thermoactinomycetales; family Thermoactinomycetaceae; genus Paenactinomyces; species Paenactinomyces guangxiensis. Next base: position 214,830 of record NZ_JAECVR010000002.1, on the reverse strand, counting down.
CAGGGCAAACCCTGTGATAACAACAATAAGAAATCCGGGTAAGATGCGTATACGCGATTTCATACGACCCCCCCTATTAAGTTAACGAGGCAGTTTTTTTCCGAGCTGATATCCCAGCATCTCGTTATACAAGTCGGTGCGCCTGTCCCGGATCAAATCATTGAGTTCGTTCCAAATGGGTGCCTGCCGTGAGGAAACAAGGTTAATGTCCGCGTACAGGATCGTCTCCTCTTCCGGACTTGCCGGACCCGTAATCGGCCAACCATTATTTCCGGCAATTAAGCTGCACCCCAAAAACTTTCCTCCCCGTTCTTCGCCGACACGGTTGGCTGCAGCGATAAACAAGTTGTTGGAATGTGCGGCCGTCATGGTCAGATAGCTCGCCATGCACTTACCTGTCTCATCAAACAACGGGGGTGGCGTCCATACCCAGTTGTTGCATGAACAGATGATATCGGCCCCCTGCATGCTCAGTATCCTTGCAACCTCCGGGAACCAAATATCCCAACAAATCAGCAAGCCGATGCGACCCATCTTCGTTTCGAAGACCGGAAACCCAGTGTCCCCCGGTGTAAAGAACAACTTTTCCTTATACCACAAATGCGCCTTTCGATACTTACCGATATACCCTTCTGGACCAATCAGAACGGCGGAGTCATACAAGTAATTACCGTCTAGTTCAGTAATGCCTGCGACGAGATAGACATTTCTTTCGTTTGCTATAGCAACCCAGGTTTCTACCGTCTTGCCGTTGGGAACTGGTTCTGCGTGAGCAAATGCTTCTTCTCGTGTCTGGAAGCTATAGCCCGTGTTGCATAGTTCAGGGAGTACAATGAGTTTGGCTCCATTTGAAGCCGCTTGGTTGATGTAGTCAAGCGTCATTTGTACGTTTTTCGCTTTGTTCTCCAGACCTACTTGCGGGTCCATCTGGACAACGGCTACTTTGACGGGACTTTCATGCATTTGTTCACTCATTATTCTGACCTCCTAATACCAGATAGTACTACTTTGTTCGATTGTTTCCCCAAAAAATACGGGGGCGGTCGGGATGGTGGGCCTTCTGCAAGTTCTTAAAAAGCGCTTTGCGAGACCAGAGACCGGAGCGACCCTGGAGAGACCTGTACTCTGTGAGTGCAAAGGCGAATCTGTTACGCCATTCCCAACCAATTTCCCGGATGGGTCACTAGTTTCTTGTTTCAACAAGAGGACAATCCCTTTAAAATAACACTCTTGTTAAAATCCCTTAAATACGGGATGGTTCGGCGTTGCCTGGCAACCAGATTCAAATCAACCTCAGAGACAATCATCTCATCTTCCCGAGTCGCTTCAGCCAGTACCAGACCCTGCGGATTGACTATGCGGCTCATCCCGCCAAACGTCGTTTCCCCTTTTTCGGTACCCGTCCGATTGGAAGCAATGACATAAAGGCCGTTTTCCAGTGCCCTGGAACGTGTAGCCACGTCCCATGCATAAAGGCGGGCTTTTCCAAAAGCAGATGGAAAAACCACTATATCCGCGCCGTTTAACGCCAGAATTCGAGTTCCTTCAGGGAATCCGACTTCATAACAGATCTGCACGCCGACCCGGGCAAACCCCAGATTAAAAACGGGAAAATCTTCTCCTTTTGTAAATCGTGTATTCTCCGCATCCCACAGGTGAATTTTCCTGTAGGTACCGACAAGCCCGCCCGGCCCCACAACTACAGCTGTGTCATATACAAGTCCGGCGGTGTTGCCATTCTCCAGCACACAGCCGACTGCGTAAATCCCGTTCTCTCTGCACAGTTCACCCATCCAGTCTGTGGTGGGACCCGGAATCGTTTCCGCCAGATCCATATCATATTCTTCCACACGATATCCGGTATTGAATAGTTCCGGCAGGACAATCAATTTTGCGCCTTGTCCCACGGCTTCTTCAATCAATCCCTTCGCTTTTTTTAGATTCTCCGTTTTGTTTCCGGGAACGCAATTCATTTGAACAGCCGCAACTTTTAACTTACTGGACATATCTCACCTTCTTTCTGAAACGTTCTCATTTATTTAAACAAGCAAGTATTGTGCCAACAAAGTAAAGGCGGGTAAATTCCCGCCCCAAAATACGAATTTTCAAGATAAATATGAATCTAAAAGAAAGCGTTTTTATGCATCGATGCATATTCATTCTATTAAGCCGGTGCATTATCAAGCTCATAAGCTAATAGAATCATTCGATGATGACACGTGTTATGTTTTTTTGCATAACCACTATGCATAAATGCAAAATTCGTCAGCGGATTCCCAGTCTGGTTATTTTTCTGCTGACAGTGGACTGATTGACTCCCAACACTTCCGCTATTCTGGTTGTTGTTCCGTACCTTTCCTTTGCCATGGCCAAAAGTTGACGTTCCACCAACTCTTTCGCCTGATCCAGAGGCATAATCGTTGATACGCTAATACCATTTGAATTATTTTGTGCATGGAACAGGGTCTCTGGCAAATGGCGGGGTTCTATGATTTGTTGTTCGGCAATCACAACCACTCTTTCAATGATGTTTTGCAATTCCCGGACATTGCCCGGCCATTTATAGGCTTGCAATTTTTCCAGGGCTTCCGGGGAAAACATTTTGTTTCTATTGTATTCCCTGTTAAATTTGTCAATAAAATGGAGGGCCAACGGCAGAATATCCTCTCTTCGTTCCCGCAGAGGCGGAATCTGAATTGGAACCACATTCAGCCGATAATAGAGATCTTCACGAAAAGCGCGTTTTTGCACTTCTTCCTTCAAATCGCGATTGGTTGCAGCTATAATTCGCACGTTCACCCGAACCGGTTTCGTTCCACCCAGACGAACTAATTCTTTCTCCTGCAGGACCCGCAATAATTTAACCTGTAACCGCAAAGGAATTTCGCCGATCTCATCCAAAAACAGAGTGCCCTCGTTCGCCACTTCGAACAGACCCCGTTTTCCGTCCTTTGAAGCACCGGTAAAAGCCCCTTTTTCATAACCGAACAGTTCCGATTCAAGCAAATTCTCCGGTATCGCACCACAATTTACTTTAATAAAAGGATTTTCCTTTCTCTGGCTTTTTTGGTGAATGAAGGAAGCGATCACCTCTTTCCCCACGCCGGACTCTCCGAGTATCAAAACGGTGGAATCTACCTCCGCCACTTTACCGGCCAGCGTGACCAGATTCCTCATCTGTTCACTTTTAAAAATAAGCCGATCATTCTTCCATGCACTCTGTTTCAACTGTTCCAGTTCCTGCTTGTATCCCTGCATGATGGATTTGGCCGCTTCCAATTCCGCTTGAAGCCGGCTTTCCTGGGTAATATCACGGGAAGTATTGATGACGCGGATAATATTACCCTTTTCGTCCTTAATGGGGATTCCCACCACCATCAGCCTTTTACCGGTTTTGGTAGTCTGGATGGTCTGAACTTTATCTTTTTTTTCCAGTACCAGGCGGGTAATGGATGGTTTAAAGACTCCTTGTTTTTCCAATTCATAGACAGTTTTTCCTACCAGTTCTTCCGGCTTATATCCCCAGAGTCTCTCCGATGCCGAACTGACTCGCAAAGTCATGCCCTCGCCATCAGAGACATAAATTACATCATAACTCAAATCAAACACCGCTTTTAAATCCTGTGCCAGACTGGTATAAGCTTCAAGATTCATGACAATTTTTTCAATTTCTTCCGCTTCCCAGCAGACTTGGATTGCGCCAATGGATGTTCCATCTTTCAAGATATTCGTTTGGGTATAAATCCCCCTTTTGTTATCGGTCAACCGGATAACCGTCTTTTTTTCTCGATCGGAAAGTAATCGTTCCAGTGAAGATTCTTTATCAATCTCATGAATTCTCTTACCTATGATCTGATTTTTCGCCATCCCCCGTGCCTGTATTTCCTGTTCGTTGACAAAGCAGATCAGGGAATTGCCATCAATCACGGTAACGCGATGGGGAAGAGAAAAAAGTACTGTTTCGTAAAACTCTTTCTTCGTTTTGTAAAAATGGCAGAGAAATCGATACAAAGATTCACGTTCGATCCACCCCAATATATTTCTATACGGATCTGTAAAAATCCATACAGAATACCTGTCCCACTCAGCATCTTCCTCAAGCATCTGCAAGGATGCGATCCCAACGGGAATCATTTCACCTGGCCGGCCTTCCCAAACCGCCCCGATTATCGCGTCCTTTGCATCGCGAAGCAAAATCAGTCCGTATTCTGAGTATCTCGAGAAGTCTGGGTTTTGGTTCCATTCGGCCTCCGAAATAATTGCATAATTATGCTTTAGAACGGTAGAAATGGTCATAACCCACCTCGATTTATTTAAAAGTTCAACTTTACTTTTTTTATTTCCAATTATACTTGTATTATATTGCATTTACAAGAATTGTTATGCAAAAATGCATAATAGCACCTTGATCCCGTGATCCATTTTTCCAGAGTCCGTTTCAAAACTTCGATCTCCTTACCGTAAAGGAACCAAAAGGACCGTCGGGGCGCTTTTCCCTGACGGTCTTTCTGTAAAGAGCCTGTTGCATTGGAAATTGTTTAAATCTAATCCTGACTTTGATCCCTACGAATCGGGCTAATAGACTACATCCCGTATACTCCCATCATCGCTGCATGTCCATGGGCCGGTGTGAGAAATTAGCCATGTTCAAAATAGCTTACAAACACCTGCCCCAACGAGGTTCCAGATTGCTGTTGAAATCAAAAACCAAAATGTTGTTTACCGTCTCCATAAACATGAATAGTCCCTCACTGCATTTAGCAGGGGACTTATTTGGCAGACTCTTTTTTAGCTTACTATCTGCAAATTACTTCGGCTGTGACTTTTTTCTTTCAGTATCAAATCCGGTTACCGTCACGGGCAAGTCCAAACTCTGACTACCCTGGCACCATGAGTCTCTTGCCACGGACAACAAAATAATAACGGTTTATTTAGCTCCCTTCAGGATAAACTCATAGTTATGCTTTAAAACCTCACAACTTATCCGCACATTTTCCACAGCGCTTACCAGCATAAAATGTGAATTCCCAACGTCAAAGTCCCTGATCGCCCCCCTTTTTCTCAATACCTCCTCCATTTTCTCCAACTCTCTGATAATCCCCGTCTGGTAACAGTCGTACCTGCTGAATGTACCGGAAACAACGGCTCCAGATTCTGTTTTCACCCTTACCTTTTTAAAACATTTATACCTTAGATAAGGAGGATTGACGATCTCCTCAGCCACATGAAACAAGGTATTCGCCTGTAACCCGGCTCCTATAAACAACGAATACCCTTGAAGTTCCAATACTTTGTAATACGGGGAACCAATCCCGCACGGGGTCGGATGGTGGCCGACCGTGATGAACAAACTCTCAGGGCCAAATGCTGCGATGGAGGAAAAGGGATGGATGGATCGGGCTACACCGGGCATTTTTCTAAACGTTTCCGAAATAACTCCGCAATCGGAAGGCGTTTCATTCACATCAAAAAAAGGAGCTTTTTCATCTATACTGCTAAATGAAAGGGTGGGGATGACTAAATTCCCATGGTCGCCAATCACACCAAGCAAGGAGAGCCCAGCCAGTCGATATCCAATCCCCATTTCTCCCGTAAAAAAACATTAAAGGCGCTGTTGTAAGACAGGATTCCCTTTGCAATCAGAGACGAAATGACCCCTGAAGCCAGGTATGGGAGAAAAAAACCTACTAAATACAAACCCCTGAATTTCGGTAGACTGTTGACGATCACCGCTACAAGCATCGACAACCCAAGAGAGATTGGAATAAAGAGGGCCATAAATTTAAAGGTGTTGATAAATGCGGCAAACACATCAGGTCTCTTCATCGCTTTCATAAAATTTTTCAATCCCATGAAGTCATATTCGGGAGAGATGAGATTCCAGTTCGTACAAGCGAGATAGACGGATGAAACCAGAGGAACCAGAAAAAAGATGACCGCGTAGATCAAGTAGGGGCTGGAAAAAAACCATCCTAAACCGTTTGTTCTTTTATCGCTCATTCTACAAGCTCCTTCTCAATCTCTTCTTTCATATCAGCCCAGGCCTGCTCAGCACTTTTTTGCCCTTTTACTACCTTGTTGAACGCTTCCTGTCCAATGATGGTTTGGATGTTGTTGTATTTGGCGTTTGCCATGGCGGGGACTCCGTAAGGGACCGCTCCCGCATAAGCTTTCAGTGCAGGATTTTTTTCAAAATATGGTTGGAAGGTCTTATTGGACAGCAAATCATCCCGCGCCGCGGGCAAACTGGTCATTTCCATCAAAGCCAGATCATGTTTTGGATCTTGATAGACCCAGTTGAGAAATCGGATCGCTGCTCTTTTTTCGGCTTCTGGTTTTTGGGAAAAGAGGACAATGCCTTTGGAATCGGCAAATGTTCTGGGATGATCCACTTTCATATTGTCCGGAACTGGCGGGGGAGCCAGTACAAAGGTTTTGTTTAACTTCATTTCCGGAAACTTTTCCATCCAGTAACTGAACGTCCATGGACCCAGATCCGCGAAAATCCCGACCCCGGATTCAAAGGGATCCTTCACCTGTTTCGCCAGCAATCCGTTTTCCCTGTGCAGGTCCAGCATGAGCTGAAACACTTTCTTGCCGGCCTCTTTGTCCCCCACAAACCGGTTTCCCTGAACAAAGTCGTTCCCATTTGAGGCAGCATCGTAAAGCATAAAAAAATCAAACCATCTCTTCCATGACGTCGGGTCCGCCAGATCGGCTTTGGCCCATATAAATTTGTTCGGATATCTGGCTTTCAGCTTTTTAGCTGCATCGATCATTTCACTGTATGTTCTGGGCGGTTGATCGTATCCAATCTCCCGCAGAATGTCAATTCTCCATCCAAATAACATGGCATTGGAATAAACCGGAATGACATACTGGTTACCGTCCGGAAATCTCCAGGCATCCATGGTTTTATCCATGTTTCGTGTTTGCATCACCCTGAGGTCCTTTAACCTGTTGATCGGCTCCAGCACTTTACTTTCTGCCAGTTGCGCCGCAAAGCCCCGTGTGATGTTCTCGGCAATGGTAGGTCCTTTTTTGCCAATCAATGAAGAGATCACGTATGCCTCAGAAGAAGGTGTTTCTCTCATCGGGGTGACAATGACGCGAATATCAGGATTCTCTTTTTCGAATTGGCGGGCCATTTGCTCCCAGTATTTTTGTTGTGGAGGGTTGGGGGCCGTCCAAAATTCGATGGTTGTTACCCCTTTTTGCGATTTGGCGGTTTCTTCGTTTGCTCCGCATCCCGTTAAGAGAGACAGAGAAATAACCAGCACCAGAAAGACAATACCCATTTTTCTCATTCTCATTTCTTCCCCTCCTACAAATGGTATGATAATGATGTTTTTATATATGTGGAACTAAAGAACGATCAAAAAGGTGTTGTTGGCGATGAACGTCCTTCGCATGGAAACAGTTTCCAACATATAAATAAATTGAAACGGTATGAGATTTACGGTTCCGTCTCTCATTTTTAACTGACAGACAACCACTTCTTTCTTAGTTTTCTCACACTACCTTTTATCGAAAAAAATAACCAAAAATAACTTTACAAAAATAATTGAAAGTGCTTTCAATAACGTTACCATCTAAACCAATAAATCGTCAATCATTTTTTTGATAAGAACTTTCCACACAAAAAACGCTTGCACTGATTGGTGATAACCCGCTGGCCACTGAAATCGGCAAATCACACCGGACTCATTAGAACCGCTTGAAAAACCTGTTTCCACCTATAAATCAAAACACGACAAGACTTTACAACATCATGACAAATGTATTATTGTAAAGTTACAAATATAAAAATAAAGTTCCCTTTAACCCTTTTTGAATACGCCCGAGAAAGGTATGAGTTCCGATGGTGAATAAAAAAAGAATCACCATGCAAGACATCGCGAACAAGCTGAATATATCGAAAAATGCCGTTTCACAAGCCCTGACCGGAAAGCCGGGAGTGAGTGAAGCTACCCGTAAATTGATTTTCCAGGTTGCAGAAGAATTGGGATATCATTACCCGTCCAAAAAAAGAACCCGGCTAAACGGATACAAAAATATTGGCTTAATCGCTTCTGATTATGCCTTTTCGCAAAAGAGCTTTTTCGGGGAAATCTATCTCAGCATTGAAAAAGAGATTTTAAAAAGAGGGATGAATCTGGTCATCCAATCAATCGACGAGGCAGCAAAAGAACAGCTCCTTCTGCCATCGTTTATTGAAAATAACCAGATGGACGGATTACTCATTCTTTCGCATATCAATACAGAATATATTCAAAAGGTGATATCAACTGAGATTCCTACGGTATTGATCGATCATCATCACCCTGCCATCCGGGCCGATTGCATCCTGACGAACAATCGGTTCGGCGCCTATACATCGGTCCAGCATTTGATCGGTCTCAACCACAAAGAAATCGGTTTTGTGGGCAACATCTCCTTCTCCCCCAGTTATCAAGAACGTCTTGAGGGGTATAATATGGCACTGAGTGATCATGGAATCAACGCGAATGAAGATTTTATTCTAAAAAATGCGAGAGAAGAGGAAGATTTCCTTTACAACTGGCTCGAACAGATTCCCGGGCAGCCCACTGCCTGGTTCTGTGTAAACGACGGACTGGGATTCCTGATGAAAACCTGTCTTCAGAAGATGGGAAAAAAGATTCCGCAGGATGTTTCCATCTGCAGTTTTGACAATGGCCAACTCTCCAGGATGGCCCAAATCACCAGCATGGACATCGATTTGCAATATTATGGAAAAAAAGCAGTCGAACAATTATGCTGGAGAATGGAAAATAGAAATGAGCCTTTCATCGAAATTTTGTTGCCTTCCGAGTTGATTAAAAGAGAATCCACTTCTGTCTTGCAAAAAAGAACATATGAGGAGAATAAAAATGGATTGGAAAAAGAAATATACGGATTGGATTAACTACCCGTTTCTGGATGAAGAAATGAAACAAGCTTTAGTCCGGTTGAAGACAGATGAAAAAACACTGGAAGATTGTTTTTATAAAAATTTGGAATTTGGTACAGGCGGGATGCGGGGAGAGATCGGACCCGGTACCAATCGCATAAACCTTTATACCGTTCGCAAAGCCACGGAAGGATTGGCCCGTTATATCGAGAATCATGGACAGGAAGCGATCAAGCGCGGGATTGTGATTGCTTATGACTCGCGTCACAAATCTCAGGAATTTGCGCTGGAAGTGGCACGTACGTTAGGATGTCATGGGATTCCATCTTATCTTTTCGATGATCTGCGACCGACCCCTGAACTTTCTTTCGCAGTTCGGTATTTAAAAGCATTTGGCGGCGTAGTTTTGACAGCGAGTCACAATCCGCCGGAATACAACGGTTACAAAGTATATGGAGAAGATGGCGGACAATTGATTCCTCGCGAAGCAGACGCTTTAATCCAATTTGTAAACAGCGTGGAGAATGAGTTGGCCATTCCTGTTGCCGATACCCAGACATTAAAGGAAAACGGCCTTTTAAAAATCGTCGGCAGTGAAATCGACCGGGTCTATCTTGAAAAACAGAAGACCATTATCATTCATCCCGAAATTATAGAACAAAACAGGCAAAATCTGAGGATTGTCTTTACACCCCTGCACGGGACATCGAATAAACTGATCAGACAGGGTTTAAAAGAAATCGGCTTTACAAATGTGACCGTTGTAAACGAGCAGGAATTGCCCGATCCCAACTTTTCCACTGTTTCTTCCCCCAATCCTGAGGAACATGCCGCTTTTGAATATGCGATCCGGTATGGGGAGGAAATGAAGGCGGATTTGCTGCTTGCTACAGACCCTGATGCGGATCGCCTTGGCGTAGCGGTGAAAAACAACGAAGGAAAATACGTGGTCCTGACCGGAAACCAAACGGGGGCCTTAATGCTTCACTATCTCCTTTCGCAAAAAAAGAATAAGAATGTCCTGCCCGAAAACGGAGTCATCGTGAAAACGATCGTCACTTCAGAATTGGGACGGGCAATCGCACAAGATTATGGGGTCCATACGGTAGATACATTGACGGGATTCAAATTCATCGGGGAAAAAATAAAACAATATGAACAAACAAAAGAATATCGTTTTCTATTTGGTTACGAGGAAAGCTACGGTTACCTGATTGGCGATTTTGTACGTGACAAAGATGCCGTGCAAGCCGCGTTGTTCATCTGCGAGGTAGCTGCTTATCACAAATCCCGGGGCAAATCGTTGTATCAAGCATTGACTGAACTGTTTGATCAGTACGGAACCTTTTTGGAAGACCTGATCACCATCACCCTAAAAGGAAAGGAGGGTGCGGTGCTTACCCAGAGCATCATGCATTTTTTCAGAACCCATGTGATGGACAAACTAGCCGGGATGAAAGTGCTGGCGGTTGAAGACTACTTACATCGCCAACGATTGTACTTACAAACAGCAAAAAAGGAACCGATCGCCCTCCCCCCTTCCAATGTAATCAAATATCACCTTGAAAACGGAGCCTGGTTTTGTCTCAGGCCTTCGGGAACCGAACCAAAAATAAAGTTTTACTTCGGGGTTCAAGAATCCTCCTGGCAAAAAAGCCAGGCAAAGTTGCGAATTCTAAAGGAAGCGGTCATAAACCTCTGGAAACAAACCCCTGCTTCTGAAAATTTTTGATACTGTGGAAGTGAATGGGGCCGAACCAAAACCCTATTCTGCCAATCCAGTAGCAAGCCGTCGTTGAAAGAGGATACCTCCGCTAATTTATATGTTTAAATCCAAAGGGACCAACCGGCTGATTCCTCTGGTTGGTCCCTTTGGATCTTTCGCTGCTTTCGATGCCAAAGACCGTGATTATGTGGGGGTTTATCCTTTTGCCCTGTATAAAAACTTTTTGGAAGCCTCTAAGACACTTGATGTAAATAAAAAAGAAGATTCGATGGCGGCAAGTATGGAAGGCAAACGTTCCATTTTTACCCCGCCGATTGGTTTAAAGATGAGAACGATACAATTTTAAAACCCAAACAAATAGCTTGAGACTCCTTGAATGTCTTCGCTTTGATTTCATAGCAATTGACCCATATAATACAAAATGGACCCATTCTAAAAATGAATGGGCCCTTTTTCTTGCATTTAACTTCTAGGTAACAGCATCACTACCACTCCAACTAGACAAACACTGGCGCCTACCCAATCATATAAATCTGGAGTTTTTTTATCGATCCCCCATCCCCAGAGAACCGAAAGTAGAATGAATACCCCTCCATACGCTGCATACACACGACCGAAGGAAGGAAATGATTGAAAGGTTGCGATGATTCCATAAAGAAATAATGATAACCCTCCTGCAACCCCCAAATACCAAGACTTTCCTTCTCGTAACCAAAGCCAGACGAGATATCCTCCACCAATTTCAGCGATTCCAGCGAGTAAAAACCAAATAAGTACCATGATGAAAACTCCTTTAAGTCTGGGCATGAAATGCTGTATCTAGGGCTTCCTTTAATAATTCCTTTACTTCTTCAAAACCTGACAAGTGTAACCAAACTGGACGATGTATTCTACGCGTAATTCAAAATTTAAATGGACGCCATAAGCGTTCCACTGAGATCAATTCAGCAAGCTTGATGATCATAGAAGATTTTGTTTATAACAAATCGCGTATCCGTTGGGGAGTTCATCTATCTCCTGTCGACAATTTGACATCTCTTCTAGAAGTTGCTGGCATTTTTCCCTTTATTCCACGGTCACAGAGGAGCCCAAAACTTATAGACTACTTTATTCCAGCAGTTATCCAATGTCGTCTCCCGTTTTTAACAGACGTAACCCGCCGTTCCTTCTAATGAATGCCCTGATTATAAATCTCTGTAATCCCGGGCAGATCCTGCTCTGTTGCTTTCCGAATGATCCAGTTTTGTTCCAACGGTTTCTGCCTCCCTGTGATATCGATGTTGGAGTTCGTCTCGAAACAACTTCATCGTTGTATAGTTAATGGCATAGAAATTCCATTTCCCTACTTTGGTTTCATAGAGAAGACCAGCATTTTTCAATTCTCTCAGATGATAAGACACTTTGGATTGTGCCATATTCATTTGCTCCTGAATATCACAAACACAGACACCACCAGAACAACAGGTAACAGGAGGTGAAGCACCTAGTTGATCATACCCGGCTTGAATAAGATCGAGAATTTTAATGCGAATCGGATCACTCAGGGCCTTGGCGATTTGAGCGAATTTTTCTGTAGATAAGGACATCGCGCCCACCTCCTTACTTCTTACTGATTATGAGCAGCAATCGGTTTCTGTTTGCTTCGGTTCACCGGCCGATTCATTGGATTTCTCTTCGGCGTCTGCTAACACTGTAAACACTTCCCAACGATGCCATCCGGGGTGGTGACCCAAATTTTATCTTGTCTGGCATAGCAGCAAGTAGTATTCATTTCGTCGAAAGTAGCCAGCCCTTTTTTTTGAAGACGTTCTTTGGCGACCAATACATCTTCCGTGGATTTCACTTGAATCCCCAAATGATTCAGCCCGCCACTTACTTCTCCGCCTTCATTTAAAGTAAAATTCAAGGCTGGTTGTTCCAGATCAAACTTAGCATATCCAGGGCGAACTTTCACCGGCTCGGCGCCAAACAATTGCGTATAGAAAACAACAGATTTGTTTAAGTCTTTCACATTAATCGCTACATGGGGTTTTAATACCATCGTTTTCACTCTCCTGTTATTTTATATCAACTTTACTTGATTTGATATACATCAATTTTTTTTGATTTATCAATACATACATCAAAAAAATTCGATATTTTATTTTTGTTTATTGAATATCCTTAAAGGTACGTTCCACACTGTGGATTAGACAATATTGACTTTCAATATGTTGGTGATCCTGATACTCGATTTGGCTATTTAGCTATCTGGTGTAAAAGCTGTTTATACGGAATTACTGTATTTAAACAGGAAGCTCCACCAGATGGTGATGGGATTTTCTTGTTTTTGTCCTGTGCTTTCCTCGACTTTACTAAACTCCTCATAAGAAAAGCTTTTTTCTCGTTTTATTCAAGTAATCATAACAACCCGCCTGATATTGTTTTAGAAAACATTGCATACGAGAAAAAAACTCAAATCCGTGATTATTCCAAATGTGCATTAAGATTGATGTTTAAAAATTTGATGACTTCTCCATCCTTCTCAAACACCGTAATTCCGGTATTATCCTGAAGAATTCTTCTGTAATTTCTAAACGGTATCCCGAGCGATCCAGCAATAAAGAATCGGTTTACAGTGTTATGGGCAACGACAAGAATGGTTTGTCTCTTATGCTTATCCGCGATTTCAGTAAAGAAGGCTTTCGCTCTGCGATAGATTTCTTCAGCTGTTTCTCCGGTCTTTCCTGCTCGAGCAGTTCCGGGATCGACCAACCAATCCCGCCATGCCTGGGGGTCTTCTTCAATAAACTGCTCTTTTGGTTTTCCTTCCCAGAGGCCAAAGTCTGCTTCAATAATCCGCTCATCTTTTTCAACGGAAAGCCGATGTTCATTCGCAATGATTCTGGCTGTTTCGTATGCTCTACATAAAGGGGAAGAATAAGCAGCATGAAACGGTACTTCTTTTAAGTATCCAGCCGCCAATTTTGCCTGTTTTTTTCCGTTATCTGAAAGTTCAATATCCGTAAGACCGCAATATCGATTGCCTGACGCATTCCATTCGGTTTCTCCATGACGCAATAAATAAATCTTAGTCAACAACATGACCTCTTTTCGTTAAATAACCTTTTTCTTGAAGCTTTTCTATAAAACGATGGTAACCTTCGTCATATTGAGAAATGAGGTGCTTTGAAGGTTCATATTGTTTTTCACTAATTGTTAGCGCTTTTCCGGCTTCGATGATGCTTGTAAAGTTGGTTTGCGAAGCTGCGAGAATTGCCGCGCCAACCGCACCCATCGTATGTTTCATTTTATAGATCGGTTTATTCAAAACACTGCTTCGGATCGTTGACCAGACATCACTGTTGCTCGCGCCGCCTGCTGTGAAAACAATGTTAACAAATTCACCCGACAGCTCTTCAATCACTTCATAGGCATAGCGTTCAAGATACGCAACTCCTTCCATCTTAGCGGCAAAAACCTCTGCTTTTGAAAGCCCCTTCGGTTCAAAACCTCTTGCTTGCTGTGCGATGAAAGGGAAACGTTCTCCTTCTTGATTTAGCGGATAGGAAATAAAAGAAGTCGGGATGATGCCTTCCGCCTGTTGGTTTAACTCTCTTAAATTCTCGTTTCCAAATTCCTTTGTCACCCAATCGGCTCCGGTATTGCTTGCTCCACCCGGCATCCAGAGTCCTTCCGGATGGCGATGATTATAAATCCGTCTGAGCGGATCAACTACTTTATTCTTGGTTACACCTTTTAACACGAGGGTTGTACCGATCGTCGTGTTCCAGTCACCGAGATTAATCGCTCCTGAAGCAATTTGAGAAGCGCAGCCATCAGTTATACCAGAAACGATGGTAATGGTTTTTGGCAAGCCTGTTTGCTCTGCTACTTCCGGTAAAATCCGGCCTATCGGAGTACCGGACGGGAGAACGTCCGGGAACCAACTCTTCGGGAGTTGGAGTTTCTCAAACAAATAATCAGGCCAGGATAAGTTCACGAGATCATAGCCAGTTTTAAGTGCATTGGTATAGTCCGTTACACCCCAATTACCACTTAGCTTTGCCAAAATAAAGTCGGCCGCATGAGCCCATCGCCTGATTTTTTCTTCTTTTTCAGGATAACGATTCATAAACCATAAAATTTTCGGCAAACCGCTCGAAGTGTTAAAATCTTTGTAGCCCTCTCCATCATCGCGGGAAACAGCATTTCGACAAATCTCCGCTTCTGCACCGGAGCGCTTGTCACTGTACATAATCGCGTTATGAAGCGGCTGGTTGTTACTGTCAAGCGGGATCATCGTACCCGACGTTGATGTTACAGACATAGCAACAATAGTATCCAGTTTCCCAGCCGTTCGGAGCTGATTCGCCAGTTCTCCCATCGTCTTCAAGAGAATCTCCCACCATTTTTCAGGAGACTGTTCCTGTCTCGCTTGTTCATCCAGTTTAAATGTTTCTTCAGTTGCGCCCGCAAGATTTCCAGATTGATCAACTGCTACAACCCGAACACCCTGTGTCCCTATATCTGCTCCCAAAAAAAGGGGCGATTTTGTGCCGTTCACCGAATTTTCACCTGCCTTTGATCCTTTTTTGCGTGATATCCTGCTTACAATTCCGGAGTGTTTTTCGAGCCCATTTCCACTTTTCGAACCATTTGGCTATCCGGTCGTCTTCGTTTAGATTCGTTACTTCAAAATCATTTGCAATTGCCGCTTCAATTCCTAATATTTCATTACAGATTAAGATCGCGCCGCTCACTGAGGACTGGCGGTATCCTTTTCGAATACGAATCTCTTTTTGCAGGAGGTTTGCCAACAACTGCCTTAACGTCTTACTTTGAAATCCGCCGCCACAACCCCAGATGTATTCAGGTTCATCTCCGGTCACATCATGCAAAACCCTGTAGTTTTCTGCAATCGAACAAGCAATATCTCCCAGTGATGCAAGTGCAAAATGCGCCCGTTTTAATTCATGGGAAACAGGCGTTTCAAAAACGAATCCCCCTGTCTTAAGCGGCTCTTGCTCATCCGAAAGAATCGACCCTAATGTAGCAATGCAGCTGAAGTCCTCAAGTTCGTTTATCTCTTTTTCTATAACACTATAATCTTCGTTTGGGTAAAAAATTGCTTTCAAACGCTGATAATTCAATCCCGTTACACCGCAATTTGTTTCGAAAATCCATTGTCCTTTTTCTACATGGCCGTTTGTCCACGTTCTTTGTTCACAATCAAAACGGTACTCGTCCATCACTTTGGTGACAGGAGTCGTCGTCCCCGATACGATGACGTAATCATTTATGAGAGGATTTGTTCCTTTAATAGCCAGCTGTGTATCCGCACCACCGACAATCACCGCTACATCCTTGCCAAGATTCCATTCAGATACATATTCCGGTTTCAGTTTTCCTAAAATCGATCCTGAATCCACGAGAGGAGGAAGTTTATCAACCGGAATACCAAACGTATCACACAGGGAGAGACTCCATTCGTTTTTTCGAACATCGTAAAGCAATGTTTCTGTCGCCTGGGAATGCTCGTACACAAGCTCGCCAGAAAGCAAATAGGTGACCCAGTCACTGATGCTTGTAAACGCTTTAAAACGATGCCAAAGGTCAGGCTGTTCATGTTTTACAGCCGTTAGCTTCAATGCTGAAAATAACGTTGTTGGTCTCCGTCCAACCTGTTGATAGATCGTATCCAGATCAGCAATCCGAGCTTCATATGCTTTGCCGCGGTTATCAATGTTTGGAAGACCCAGATAATGATTTCCGTTTTCATCGAATAACACAATACCCTGGCGTTGGCTGGTTGATGTGATTGCTTTTATCTTCACATTCGATGACAATTCAACCGCTTTTTTAGCCATGCGTTTCAGTTGCTGCCACAGTGCCTCCGGCTCGAAATAAAGGCTGTCTGGATAATGATGATCCCTTTTATAAGGAAGGTCTTCCCTTTCCACGGCATGAATGGTGCCATCAGAACCGGCAACAACGACACGCGCGTTACCGGTTCCAATATCAAAAATCAAATAACCTGCTTGCATGCCAATATCCCTTCTTCCGTTGTGTTTATACTTCCAGGACCTGAAGCACCTCTTTATTGACAAACTCTTTAAAATCACGATTCTTATCTATAAACCACTTTCTTAAATTTTCATTCATGATCACCGCATGATGATCTTCCACTTCATAAGTGGCCCCCGCAATATGAGGTGTTGCCAATACATTCGGATGGTTGATGATTTCATAATCGACTTCATCCGGAGGCTCATGATAAAACACATCAAGAATCGCACCTCTGATTTTGTTTTCCTTTAACACTTCGATGAGTGCTTCTCTGTCCACCACCACAGCACGTGCCGTGTTGATAAAGATCGCATCTTTTTTCATCCTGTTCATGAGCTCTTTATTGATCATACCCTTCGTATGCTCATTCACAGGCAAGTGAATCGATACGATCTCGCTCGTTGAAAAAACCTCTTCCAGGGTCACTTTTTTATAATCCGGATCAGGCGATTCGATGAATGGGTCATAGAATTGAATGTCGCACGGAAAATGTCTTAAAATCCCCGCAATGCACTGTCCGACTGCACCAAAGCCGACCATGCCAACGGTTTTTCCGGCGATTTCATTTCCTTTAAATTGAAGGTAAGCCGTATGAGCATCGGCATCCCACTTTTTCTCCTTTAACCACTTGTGGCCATAGAACGTGTTTCTCATAAATGTAATCAGGTTTCCGATAAACATTTCGGCAACGGCCTGTGCGTTTCTAGCCGGTGTATTGAAAACCGGAATTCCTTTTTTCGTAGCATATTTCACGTCTACATTTGACGGTGTGCCGCGGCATACACCAACGAATTGAAGCGGAACATTGCTTAGCACTTCCTTTGTTACGTGGTCGTGTTCCGTTATTAACGCATCTGCATTGGCTTCTTTTAATAATTGAATTAACTCGTTGGCATGGTATGCTCTGCCATGAGGCTTCCATGGCTTATAGACCACGTTACCAAATTTACTTAAAACTTCTCGTGCTTCTTCGTTATACGGTGCCGTTAACAAGATGTTCATTTTGATCCTTTCCTCTCATGTGTTTGATCAAACTAGAAGGTTTGCGGTGTTTTCATCGGTAATAAGAAGGTTAACTATGCCTCCTTCAAGCGCTCCCCGGATCGCTAGTTGTTTGGAATCTCCATAAGCGATGCCGATTCGTATGGGAATACGCATAAAGTCCGTAGGTGATGCTCCAATCACACGATCGGATAATTCCTGAAAAGAGAATTCGCCTTTTTCATTGTAAAAATGGAAAATAACATCTCCCACATTGTGCGATTCCAGATCTTCACTGGTCAGGCCGTGTACCAAACCCGCCTGAAGAATCGTTGAGCTCTCTTTCGTATGTCCGATTCCCACAATAGCCATATCCACTTTCTTGATCTCTTCATAAACATTTCGGATGCTTTCATTTTGTAAGAACATGTCTTTACTCTCCGGCTTTTCGACAATTGCAGGTGCCGGCAAGAAAAAAGCCTGCGCATCAATTGCCTGTGCCCATGTTTGAATATTTCTTGAAGCCGGTACAACATTCTCTTTTCCTCCGGAGCTTCCTGATAATTGCACGACTTTTAGGTTTGGTCGCGACTCGGCCAAGTGCATATACTGTCCGACGGAATAGAGTGTTTTCCCCCACCCCAGTCCAATTGATCCCTGGAAGGGAAGAATGCTGTTTAGATATTGAACAACCAATGTTTCGAATGAGTTGATTGAACTTTGATTATTCTTCAGTACGACAACATCCCGCATCCGATAGATTTCATGAAGTTGCTGCTCGATCTGACTATTTCGGGACTTGTCAACCCGCGATTGAATATGAAACTGTACAATCCCTTCCTCTCTTGCTTCGTTTAAGAAACGTGCAACCGAAGATCTCCCCACTTCCAACTGATCAGCAATCGCCTGTTGGTTCATGCCAAGAACATAATACATTCTTGCAACTCTTTCTAATAAACCCCTTTTGGACAATTGTTCATTTTTAGTTGTTTTGTTCATGATGACGCCTCCATTATATAAATTGATTCATGATTTGTAAACACTTTCAGAGGTATTTAGTATACTTTCATATCCAAGTGATAACCAACAGAGGGCTTATATCCGTCTCAAAAACAAATAGAAATCGTTTTTTAATATAAACGTTTCCCTTGATTAACCTCAGATCGAAAACCGTTTTACCAAAAAAAGCTGCTTGACATCCGAGTAACGACTGATAATATAAAAACAAACCCCAGGACAATTTTATTATATTTGGACATTTGTTCATTAGCAAGAGAGAAAGAAGTTTGTTTACTTGTAAACCCTTACAAATCGATCAGGCTCGCAGGTTAAGGGCTTGAAACTATTCTTGAAAGTAAGGAGTTGGATAAAATGAAAGCGGTTCCTTCATCGAATCAAATGCATTTTTTAGATCGGATTGGAATTCCGAGTAAAATTGCCTGGGGTTACCTTGGGATTTTTATCTTCATGATGGGAGACGGCCTTGAGATTGCCTGGTTAAGCCCATATCTGATCGAAAAGGGTATGAGCATTCAGCAGTCTGCCTCCCTTTTCACCGCTTATGGTGTGACCATTGCCATATCCTCGTGGTTTTCAGGTGTACTGGTTGAAGCATTAGGAACAAAACGTACAATGTTTATGGGATTACTCCTTTATATTATCGGAACGATTGGATTTGTTGGCTTTGGTATCCCTGAACTCTCCTATGGAACGATGCTCCTTACTTATGCACTAAGAGGGTTCGGTTATCCGTTATTTGCGTATTCGTTCCTTGTATGGATTGCGTACCGCAGTCCGAAAGAAAAACTTGGCGCTGCCGTCGGCTGGTTCTGGTTTGTGTTCACCGGGGGGCTAAACGTACTCGGAGCTTATTATTCCAGCTGGGCGATCGCCCATCTCGGACACTTGAATACGTTGTGGAGTTCACTGTTATGGGTATCAATCGGAGGTTTTTTCGCATTAGTCATCAATCGCGACAAATTGGAACAAAAGCAAAACGCTGACGCAAAGGGCAAAGCAAGAGAACTGGTCAAAGGATTAACCATTGTTAAAGAGGAACCAAAAGTATTGTTGGGCGGTATGTGCGTGTCATAAACACGACGGCTCAATTCGCTTTCCCGGTTTTCTTGCCGAGTTATATGGCAGAGCACGGCATTCCTACTACAACTTGGCTGCAAATCTGGGGAACAATCTTCACAAGCAATATTCTCTTTAATCTCCTATTCGGATTTGTAGGGGATAAATTCGGTTGGAGAAACACAATCATGTGGTTTGGCGGCGTGGGTTGCGGTATTACAACCCTTCTCCTGTTCTACGTACCACAGTTTATAAACGGTAACTTCTGGATAATTCTGATAGCCGGCATCCTTTGGGGCGGATTGCTGGCAGGCTATGTTCCACTTTCCGCATTAGTCCCATCTCTGGTTCAGAAAGACAAGGGTGCCGCAATGGCAATTCTTAATCTTGGTGCGGGATTGCCGGTATTTGTCGGCCCTTCCATCGTTGGCGTATTTATCGGGTTGATCGGGAACGAAGGTGTCATTTGGATTCTGGCCGGGCTTTACTTTTTAAGTGCATTCTTAACCAAGTTCATTACGTTGCCCGGCAATATCAAAACGGCTCATTCTGAAACCGGAAAAAAGAAAGCGATTTCAGTTTAAAAAAGGGGAAATGAAAAGAGCAGCAGGTGTACTGCTGCTGAGGTTATTGACAAACCCAGCCCCAAACAAGGTTTGGTGTGCTGGGTTAAATGAATTCCAATTCGTAAAATCGCTTTTTATCGGTGTAATTTCATAACCATCAAGAATCCAATAATCATAAGAATGTTTGATAGATGTTTTTCCTTGAGCAGGAATAATGTTATTAGTTTCATCAAAATATTTTCCCCTAGCTGTCCATACGCCCTCTGAAGTTAAATAAATATGCCCCATTACATATCAAGCAAGTAGGTATCTATCGCCGGATGATACGGTACACTTTTACCTGAAATGGTACGGTAACCCCAAAAACATTACAGCACAAGTTAATTTGTCTCATTTCCTTCAGCTGTCTGATATCCTGTTAAGAGATGGTCACGAGATTCCATAGCCCATTGACGTAGCCGATCCAAATTAATATTTAACATCTCTCCTCTCCTTTTGATCGCTTTTCCAGCAACAAATACTGAATCGACATTGTGGGTGTTCGCACATTGTACCACAGCACCAACGGGGTCATTGAGGGGGAACATGTTTAAATGCGTGAGATCGATCATAATGATATCCGCTTCTTTTCCTGGCGTTAGTGTACCAGTCTTGTGATCCAATCCCAATGCACGCGCTCCGTCGATAGTCGCAAATTCCAGGACATCCCGTGCAGACAGAGCCAGTTGTTCCGGCATTTTTTCTTCCTTTAGAAGCTGTTCGTTGATGCGAGAGCGTTCGGCCTGAAGGGCAAACTTCATCTGAGCAAACAGATCGCCGCCAGTAGATGTCACCACATCGACACCGATCGCAGGCCTTCCTCCTTGTTCCAGAAATAAACCAGTGGCCGGATATCCATGTCCCATCATCATTTCCACTTCTGGTGTGACGGATATAGATGCACCCGAACTTGCAATCAATCCAAACTCGTTGTCATTGATTGTATTGGCGTGGACAAAGTTAAGATCAGGTCCCAGCAGATCAGCTTTGTGCAGTTTTTCGATCGATCGATCCACTGAACCCCATGTTCCAAAGCCCAAATGCATCGAACAGATGACATCTAGCTCCCGTGCCAACTGAATATCGGATACGGTTGCTTCCCAGTGACTAAATTCGGGTCCACGAATCGCCAGTCCCATAGTAAGCAATTGATCTGTTGAGGAAAAATACTGTTTCTTGACCCGTTTGCTGTCTTCAGGGTGTCTCAGTTTACTTTCTCTGTTCCAATAGTCATGATCTCCGGAAAGCCCATATGCAAAAACGGCCCGGATCCCCGCTTCCTTCAATCCCCGAATCCATTCGTCCGCATGTTCTGGTGACTCGATCATCGACCAATCCAAAATGGTGGTTACACCTGCTTCCAGTGCTTCCAATGCACCGATCAGATTTCCTACATATCCGTCAAACGGACGTAATCGACTGCCGATATTTCCGAAGTAAATATTTTTTAAGTAAGTATCCAACGACCAATCAGCTCCGATGTTTCGGATCAAGGATTCCCAGGTATGGCGATGGGTATCGACAAAACCCGGCATCACAATCATATTTTCAGCATCGATGGTCTCACACTCGGATACATTTAGATCGGGTTGTATCTCTACAATTTTATTTCCTTCAATTAATACGTCCGCTTGCTTAAAATCGCCAATCGTTTTGTCAAGGGTAATTACAGTTCCGTTTTTGAGCAATGTTCTTTTTATCATTTTTATCCCCCCCCGATTATCTTTTCTTAATGGTTTCCCATACGTTGGACATTGCTGATTTTATGTTCATTCACCGTCTCTGCCAGATTTCATATTCTTTCCTAATAAAGCCAAACAAGGGGCAGAATGATCTGCCCTTGTTTGATAATCCTTAATTTGACAAATATACATTATCTACATAAACCGATGTTTGTCCAGATGAATTGCTTGCCCCAATAAACTGAACACCATACTCTTTTATATTGGCTAGATCTACGCCAGATAAATCTAATGTTAATTCAGTGGTTCCTCCAGAGCTGATAGTTGTCCAGCCGCTATCTTTCCAAGTATAGTTATTCCCGTACTTCACAAATACCTTAACTCCTAAGCCTGTTCCATAATTTCCCCAGGTTGCTCCTTTTACTGTAGCTTTTAGTTTGGAGTATCCGGAAAAATTGGTATTGCCACTCTTAGACATATAATGCTGGCTCTGACATCTGGATATCTACTTGCAATGATCTGGAACCTTTTGAACTCCAGGCAGTGGTAGACTATGGACCTCCAGCGATATTGCTGCCACTCCAGCTTTCCGTTCCGGACTCAAAGTCGGCTAGAAGCTTTGTGCTTCCTCCGCCGCCACCTCCACTACCTCCACCTAGATATTGTTTTAACCATTGAAGTGCAGGGCGCTCAGCACCTGAACTGGTCAGTAGATACGTATCAGATTGCCAGGTTTGACCTTGAATGTATCCCCACAATGTAATTCCTTTGACAGCAGGGTGTTCCCATAAAACAGGGAATTTTTGTTGATATCTAGAAAGCTGTGTACTATCATCGCCTCCCATATCAAGCTCAGAGACATAAATGGGCAATCCAGTTTCAGCTAAGGTATTTAGAACGCTATTCATGGTGCTGACAGATACATTATTCATATTAAAGTAGTGACACTGAATTCCGATTCCGTCAATCAATCCTCTGCTTTTTAGCAGATTAATGATTTGGACATATTGTGCTGCTGCATTGGGATCACTGATAATTCCATAATCATTAATAAGCAACTTGGAGTTAGGAAAAGCTTGTCTTGCTTGCTCGAATGACCAGATTACCCAATCCCAGCCAGTCGAGCCATCTCCACCGATTGCATTTCGATAGGAAGGCTTTGCGTGTAAGGGTTCATTTACTACATCGACAAACTCTGCATTACGATATTTTTGACCAGCAGCTTGGATCCACTCGGTTACTTCTGCCTTTTGATCAGCTGCAGAAAGTCCGCTAATCCAGCTGGGTTCCTGACTTCCCCATACTAATGTATGGAATTTGAATGGATAGCCGTTACTTTTAGCAAAGTTGTAAGCTGTATCTGCTGCACTCCAGTTCATATTGTCTCTGCTAGATTCAACAGAACCCCATTTGGTTGAATTTTCAGGCGTCACTTGATTCCAATAAGTAGAGAAGCTGGAAGGAACACTATTAGCAACGATGTTTCCTAGAAACTTACCGCCAGTTGCTAGACCTGCATAAGCATTATCTGCCCCCATAGGCAGGAACAAAGACCCCAGTAATACCAACACAGTACACAAGATAGCCATTTTTCCCATAATACACCCTCCTCCAAATATTCAGAATAAAACGTTTTCATTTTCATATTGTAAAGCTTTCGAGAAGGAAAGTCATTCCAAAATAATTAGATAATATTCCAAAAAATTTAGATTATACCTAAGAAAACATAGATATTTATAAGCGTATTAAAACCATTGGCTCGCTGGAAGATACTACAGAAGAATCGTTTAGTCCTGAGAATGTGACAGTGCAACTGCGGTTGGATGATATTGAAATCACAGATCGCAAAGGAAAGTCATTGGCTCTTTACCTCTACTCGCTCTGACCTGATGACGCCAAGATCGGTTCAGTTTTTGGTAAAGAAATATGCATTGAAACTGCAGATGGATGATTGGACAGTTTTCCACCCCCTTTCGAATGGGTTTGATCACTTGTTTCATAAACCATTCCAAGTTTCCATCTATGGGCTCCACTCTTATTTATTTGTGTGACTTCAGGAACCAGTGGTATATCAGTCATTTCCGGGTCTGTGGATTCAACGGTTTCCATTTCTACCGCCTCAGGTTCAAATACAGGAGGAAATTCAAAATTCCATAGAGTCGCCGCTTTTTCTCTCATGGATCAATACACTGATTGGGCTAAAAGCCTCAAAGTGAATTTGGTTTTTAGGGATTCCCATTTCTATTAAAGCTCGATAGATCACCTTCATGAAGGGAATCGGTCCGCAAAAATAAAACGTTCCGTCAGGTTTGGAGATAATGGATTCCAACCAACTGCGGTCAATAAATCCTTCTTTGTCGAAATTTTGTGCTTGACGGTCTTTTTCCGTGGGCCTTTCATAACAGACATAAGACTGAATGTTGGGATTTTGGTCTGTCAATCGGGATACCTCATCTTTCATGGCATGGACGTCTCCGTTGATGGCTGCGTGAATGAAAGTTACATGTCGCCCTGGTTGTCTTTCAGCTGTCGTTTTTAACATGCTTAAGAGTGGTGTCAATCCAACACCGCCACTAATGAGAATAAGCGGATCACTATTCTCCGTCAAAACAAAGTCACCTGCCGGTGCACTAAAGGACAAAATATCCCCTTCATTTACTTGATGATGAAGGTAATTGGAAACAATACCCGGTGGATTTCCATTGTGAGCATCTTCCCTTTTGACAGTAATTCGGTAATAATCCTTGCCTGGTACATCCGATAAACTGTAATGCCGGATATGGTCGTACTTTTCACCCGGTATTTTTGCTCTTAAAGTCAAATATTGTCCGGCCAGGTACGGTGCGATCGCTTTCCCATCGGCGGGCTTTAAATAAAAGGACGTTATGACTTCACTTTCTTTCACTTTTTGATCCACTACAAAATCCCTGAATCCTCTCCAACCACCCGGTTGGGATTCCGCCTGTTCATATAAATCCCGTTCAATTCTGATAAAAATATCGGCAATAAAATGATACGCTTTTTCCCACGCATCCAGGATTTCCTTATTTGTTTGACTCCCTAACACGTCCTGAACAGCTTGGATCAATTTTTCACCTACAATGGGATATTGCTCAGGTACGACTCCAATAGCCCGATGTTTATGGGCAATACAGGTAATGATGGGCCGGATCGCTTCCAGATTGTCCAGATGTTCTCCGGATGTGTAAACGGAATGAGCGAGTGCTTTCTGTTGAATACCCCGACGTTGATTCGTTTGGTTAAATAAATTGTATAGCTCGGGGTGGCTTCCGAAAAGCAATTGATAAAAACGTTTACCAATCGCTTTACTGTGCTCTTGAAGTAGTGGTGCCGTTGATTTTACGATCCGGATCGTTTTGTTATCCATTATATTTCCTCCTATCTTGCTTGTTATATTGCACATTACTCCCCTGCGGGTATTCGAAAAATGGCGGATGTGGTTCTTGTTGGGAGAAGGCATATTTAAAGGAGAATATTGCTTCTATGGTTTCACCCCTTACGCTCTTTTTATAACAAGAAGGGAGGCGTTGGAATGTGAAATGGATCACAAATAAATCTGGTTTCATCTTCCGGACTTAAATCTGTAAAAGTATCGTCACAAAGTAAATGACTTGAGTTCCACAGGTGTCTCAAGTCATCGTAAGTCGAACTTTTTAGTCCTACAACGAAATACATGATGAAGAGGCCAGTGACGAAAAAGAGGATATAATTAAGTGAGAGTAATTGTTTTCTTTCTGCTCTTTTCGTAATGTTCATAAGTCGTTTGTGATTGAGTTGATTTCAAGCGAAAGGACCTATTTTTATGGAAAAACGGAATGTATTGCAGCAGATCCCTTTATTCCGGGACTTGAACTCGCAGGAATTGACCCGTGTCCAAAAAATCACCATTTATCGTTTTTTCCGGAAAAAGACGACCATCTTCACAGAAGGAAGCGAAAAAGAAGCGATATTTTTTATACAGAACGGACTTGTCAAAGCCTATAAGACTGACAAGGCGGGCCACGAACAAATTGTGTCTCTGCTGCAAACCGGCGATATGTTTCCGCATACTGGTTTCTTTAATCAGACACCTTATCCGGCAACAACGGAAGCCCTTGTGGATACCCATCTTTTGGCGATCCCTGTTCCCGCTTTTGAGCAACTTATCTTGGCAATGCCATCGCTTGCCATCAAAGTCATCGATGGCATGGGTGCCAAAATTCGGGAGCTCCAACAAAAACTTCAGCAGTTTACCGGTTATGACGCGAACAGCAGGATTCTTTCCTTTTTGCTATATCTGGCAGACAAACACGGGAAAGTAAAAGGCCCCCGGATTCATATCGAACTGCCCATGACCAACCAAGAACTCGCCAATACGGTCGGAACATCCAGAGAAACAGTCAATCGGTTATTAAATCAACTCAAAAAGGAACAAATTATTGAAAAGAACCGCTCGGAAATGATCATTTTGGATAAGAATGCGCTGAAACGCTGGATCAACCATTAAGGGCACAAATCCGTTGTATTGGATTACACGATTTCAAATGGCAACTGCTCTGGGAACCAACTTTAAGAACGAGTAAATTTGAATCCCTGTAATGCCTCAATGTCATGTTTCCTTAAAAGAGTTCATATGAAGAAATGAACCTGCTTTCAAGTGAAATTTCCGCTCAGACACGCCTAACCATACTTCCCCACTTATTACAAAAATGAGCACATGGCAGTTAGCATGGTGTCGGAGAACCTTAAAGAAAAATCACCTCCTCAACTTCCGGGGACACCGCTTTATCCGAGAAAATCTTAATGGATGCCATCAATATAACGCCCATAGTCTGGAATCGCGATGCGATCAAACTCTTTTGCGAGCCTTTCCAGTCCACTTCGCAACTGTTCCCCAGCCATAGGTATCCCATGTCCAGTAACAACTTGAGAGGGCTTTAATGCTTCGAGTCGCTTAACAGATTCCCAGGCTGCTTGCCAATCCGTTGTCAAGTATCTTGGTGGACCATTGATTTCCTGATTCTGAATGAACACTTTATAAAGAGATTCTTGTTTGACTGTAACGAAGGCGTCCCCAGCGATAAGCGAACGGTCAGTCTCTCGAAACAAGGAAATATGTCCAGGAGTATGTCCGGGTGTGTGGATCCACCTCCAACCGGACATACTTGGTACACTGCCATCAGAAGGGAGTTTCTCTACATGGTTTCCCAAGTCAATGGGTTCAACCGGAAATAGGGAAGACATTTTAGCTACAAATCCCCCCTCGACAGTTGGATCGGGTTTAGGGTAACTGGATTTACCGGTTAGATAAGGCATTTCTAATTCGTGTGCATAGACAGGAACATTCCATTCTCTTACTAAATCAACAACTGCGCCAACATGATCGAAATGCCCGTGTGTAAGAACAATCGCTTTTGGCCTGCTTTTAGAACCAAACCGTTTTGTTGCTGCAGAAATAATGTCATCGGCTGACTCTGGCATACCCGCATCGACAAGTACCCATTCATTTGATTGATCAGGGTCTCCAACGAAACAAACGTTTACTATTTGGATAGTCAAACAGTACAAATCCGGAACAACCTCTTGGCCGACTTTGCTTCTTACCGATGTTGCTGGAATAAATTTACCTTCCATCGTGTCTTCCATATTCCTATCCAAACCGTCTGCCTCCTTTTTTGTGATAGTTATAACCCATTGATACTGGAAGTATTCAGGAGAGCATAAGCCCGGGAGAACCGTGAAAGAACGAAAAGATAGGATGCTATACTGTAGTTGAGGAATAGAGGTAAGTATCATATCTCGGTTGATTAGAACGGGGTGCTGGACAACTATCCCGGTTGGGTGAAGAGATAGCGAACTAGCTATCTTTTTTCTTGCCCTTCACTCCCCAGAGAGAGCGTTTGGTCAACTTTTACTTGATTGCCTTGCAATGTCAACGGATTAACCATAAATGTAATGTTACTCATATTTTTCACCCCCATTATCATGGTAAATAGAAAGCTCTTGGACTTACCAAGATTTTTACATGGCTTTTCTCTTTCACCAACGTTTCAAACCCTTCTTCGATAATGTGATCAATGTTAATTTTTTTCGTAACCAGTTCTTCCGCTTTGATGCTGCCGTTCGCGATCAGTTGGATCACTTCCGGAAAGATATTTCGATAGCCAAGTATCCCTTTCATTTCACGCTCTTTTAAGACAAAGCTGTTTGGAAGGATGGTTGCTGCTTTTTCCCAAACACTGACAATAATCATTTGTCCATCAAATTTTGTGCTCTCAATCGCTTAATTTAAGACCCTTTCCACACCGGCAACCTCAAAGCTTACATCAACCCCTCCATTTGTAAGGGTTTGAATTTCTTTCACCACATCTACACTTTTCGGATCCAAGACAATGTCCGCACCAACTTTTTGAGCGAATTCTCTGCGTTCTACTGAAAGTTCGATAGCAATAATTTGACTTGCACCTGCAGCTTTCGCGGCTTGAATCGTTAACAGACCGATGGGTCCTGCACCAAACACCGCAACTTTGTCACCAACTTGAAGTTTGCTTTGTCTTATCGCATGTACTGCAACCGCGGCAGGTTCTACCATAACTCCTTGTTCATAACTCATTTGATCCGGTAATTTATGAACCATGTTTTCTTTGACCAACGTGTATTCAGAGAAGCCACCGCCGCCGCCGGCCAGACCATGAAATCCGAGCTTTTCACAAAGATTGTAAATTCCCGATCTACAGGCACCGCATTTGCCGCAATTAAGAATCGGCTCTACTGTAACCCGGTCACCTACTTTAAATTTGGTAACGCTTTCGCCAATCTCTACAATTTCACCTGCAAATTCATGTCCAAGCACAAGAGGTACTTTTTCATTCGTTAAAGGATGAGGTTCTTTTGAAGGAAGGAAAATGGGACCTGCTAAATATTCATGCAAGTCGGTACCGCAGATCCCGCACCATTCCACCCTTATTTTTACCATACCCGGCTTTACTTGTTGCTCGGGAATTTCCTCTACACGAACATCTTTAACTCCGTACCATCGTGCTGCTTTCATGTTGTCACCTCATTATATTTTTGTAAATATTCATTTACCTAAATATTTCTTATGTTGTATCCGGAGAGACAGCACGATCTTATGATTGAGTTCTGCGTGCCGTTTCTATATATTCCGTCAAGAAATCATATCTTAGAGAATGAGATGCTAATTTTGAAGAGATGTTGCTGTCACACCCTGAATATGCTCTCGAGCGTGATAAGATGATTCCACATGTTTAAAACCACGTTTTATTCCCTCTTCCTTTAACGCCCTGAACTCATCTGGATGATAATATTTTTGAATCTTTACATGCCGTTTGGTCGGCTGCAAGTACTGGCCGACCGTGATGATATCACAGCAAACCGCTCTTAACTCATCCATTGCTTCCAAAATTTCATCCCACGTTTCACCGACCCCAACCATCATGCTTGACTTGGTCGGAATATGGGATTTCATTTCCTTAGCACATTGAAGCAGGTCGAGTGAACGGTCAAATTTGGCTTTGGATCGGATGCGGTCCGATAAACGGCGGACCGTCTTAATATTACGATTCAACACGTCAGGCTCAGCGTTCATGACCGTACGGAGAGCATCCCAATTGCCCATAAAGTCGGGAATTAATACCTCCACACTGCAAAACGGATTCCTGTCTCTGATAGCCCGTATGGTGGCAGCAAAGATCGCTTCCCCGCCGTCATGAAGATCATCGCGGGCTACAGAAGTGACAACCACATGCTGCAGACCCATATATTCAACCGCTTCTGCTACCCGTTCAGGCTCCTGCCAATCCAATTCTGTCGGTTGGCCCGTTTTTACGGCACAGAATCGGCACGCCCGTGTACAAATATCGCCAAGAATCATAAAGGTAGCTGTACGCTGGCTCCAGCATTCGTAGATATTTGGACACTGGGCTTCTTCACATACGGTGTGCAAGACTTTACTGCGCATCATCTTCTTCAGGTCATGATAATTCTCGCTTGCTTTCAAGCTAACTTTCAACCATTCCGGTTTGCGATCTGACATGTGTCTCACTCCAAATTGTTGCTAAATCTTGGACGATTTTTCATATAAAAGTAAATATAAACCCGCTGTTATAGATGCACGGCGAGACCCGTTGCACTCAAGACCGCTTCTTGTAACGCTTCAGACAGTGTCGGATGCGCTGCAATAAAACTTTCCATTGTATCTACAGTCATTTCGGAGTGCAACATCATGGACCCCTGTCCGATCAGCTCTGTCGCACGCGGCCCAACAATCGAAAAACCAATGATCTCATTAAATTCCGGATGAACGATCACTTTTACCTTTCCGGTTTGTTCACCTAGAATTAACGCTTTCCCATTTGCGGCGAAAGGAAATTCTCCGATACGAATATCCCCGTATATCTCTCTGGCCTTTTTCTCTGTCAATCCCACACTGCCGATTTCCGGCCAGGTGTAAATGCATCGTGGGACGACGCGGCGGTTTATCTTCTTTTGCTTGCCGCATGCATTCTCGGCAGCCACTTCCCCTTCATGAAAAGCAAAATGAGCCAACTGGATACCGCCGACAACATCGCCGCATGCGTACATGTGGGGAATGCTTGTCTGCATGTGCTCATTGACTTGAATTCCCTGTTTTGTATAGAGCACTCCGATCTGATCCAGTCCCAATCCTTCCACACGCGGTTTACGGCCAATCGCCACCAGTACATAATCGGCCGTCATTTTCGTAATTTCTCCATTCATCGCCAGTGTGACCGATCGGTCATTGCGGTCGATCTCCTGCACACTTGTCGATGTATGAATGAGAACTCCGTCTTTTACTAATTGATGATACAAAATCGCCGCAAGATCCGAATCTTCTCCGGGGAGAATCTGGTCCGCCATTTCCACAATGGTTACCTTACTGCCCATCCGGCTGTAAACGCTCGCAAATTCACAACCGATCACACCGCCGCCAACAATCAACAATGAAGAAGGAACTTCCGGCAGTGCAATCGCATGCCTGTTATGGATCACCCACTCCCCGTCAAACGGAGCAAAAGGCAATGCGATCGGCTCGGCTCCTGTCGCTATAATAAATTGATTTGCTGTAATTTCCGCAATACCATCTTCTGTCTGAACCCGGATGAGCTGATCTGTCAAAAAAGAAGCTTTTCCTTTTACCACATGCACCTTATTCTTCTTCATCAAGTACCCGATTCCGAGTACCAGCTTTTTGACCACGTTATTTTTATACTGTTGAACGCTTTGCCAATTCAGGTGCACCTGATCCAGCGGTAAATCGATTCCAAAACGACTCGCGTGTTTGATCCGGTCATACGTTTCGGCACTTTCCAGCAATGACTTGGTCGGTATACATCCTTCATTTAAACAGGTTCCACCCAGTTCGGCCTCTTCGATCAATACGACTTGTTTGCCGAGGCGGGCGGCTGTGATTGCCGCAACATATCCAGCCGGTCCACCTCCGATAATGGTTACTGTACTCACTTTTTCACGCCCTCCTCGCCTATAACAACATGGTGTACGGCTGTTCGAGGTATCGCTTGACGGTTGCGAGAAATTCCGCCGCAGGCGCTCCATCAAGCACACGATGATCAAACGTCAAGCTTAACGGCAATAAACTGCGGCGTTCCAGTGAGTCCTCGATATAAACAGGTGTATCCTGAATCGAACCGACACCCAGGATGCCCGCTTCCGGCGGATTGAGCACAGGTGTAAACAGTTCTACCCCGTACGCTCCCAGGTTTGTGATCGTAAACGTTGAACCTTTCATTTCTTCGGCGCTCAATTGACCATTTCGCGCCTTGTGACTCAACGATTTGATAGCTCGTGACAATTCAATAACCGAACAACGCTCCGCATTTCGGATCACAGGTACGACTAACCCTTTTTCCAAAGCGACTGCAATTCCCAGGTGAACATTTCCGTAAGTGTTGATACTGTCTTCAATATAAGCACTGTTCATCTGTTTATGCTTAAGCAGGGCCAATACGACTGCACGGGCGATAAAATCGGTTACAGTCAGTTTGACTTTAAGACGTTCCTGAACATCAGACAAAACTTGTTTTCTTAGTGTAAGCAGGTCACTCACATCGGCGCTCATGCTGATCGTCAGTTGGGCACTTTGCTGTAAACTTTCAAACATACGTGTAGCGATTGCTTTCCGCATACCACTGACAGAAGTACGATCAATTGCAGCAGATTCCGGCTTTTCTTGCTCTCCAGTTAAAACCGCTTGTTTCCCATCTTTGGTTGACGACGTTTGCGCAGCGCTTTCAATCGCCTTTTCAACATCTTCTTTCGTAATCCGTCCCTGTGGGCCAGTTCCGACAAGAGTCGCTATATCCAATCCGGCAGCAGCCGCCATTTTTCGGGCAGCCGGTGAGATTTTCACTTGGCTTTTCCTAGGCGAGGCAACCACTTGGACAGCGGTTTCAGAAGAAGCAGCCGCCTGCTCTCCCACTTTCACGGAGGGCGTCTCTGACGTTTCCATACTCCCTGCCTTCTCACCTTCCGAACCAATATAGCCAATCACTCCTCCAACAGGAACCACTTCTCCGTTTTGAGCCGACATATCCAGGATCACTCCGTCTGCCGGCGACTCTACTTCCATTTCAATTTTCTCGGAACTGATAACAACAATGATATCCCCTTTTTGGACGGAATCGCCAATGTTTTTTTTCCATTCGACGACGGTTCCTTCTTTCATCCCCATTCCCAGTTTCGGCATAATTATTTCAGTTGCCATGTCTTTTACACTCCTTTTTCCAGATAGGAGGTGGGGTCTCAACCCACCTCTTTCCAATGCTTCTATGAATGCGCTTACGAAACAGCCACGATTGACTCGTCACCAAGAAGTTCAGAAACAGCTTGAATCACTTTTTCCGGTGAAGGCAGATAGAGATCCTCAAGATTCGGTGCAAACGGAACCGGTGTATGTGGAGCCGTTACCCTCTTAATCGGTGCATCCAGCGAGTCAAATCCTTTATCTGCCACAAGAGCTGCAATATCGGTTGCCATGCTGCAACGCGGATTCGCTTCGTCAATCACAATGAGACGGTTGGTTTTCTCCACGGAAGAAAGAATAGTATCTTCATCCAGCGGTGACAGCGTGCGCGGGTCGATGACTTCGACTTGAATCCCTTTTTTCGCAAGCTGTTCCGCCGCAGTCAGAGCGGTGTGTACTTGTTTGCCGATCGCTACGATGGTAAGGTGGGTCCCCTGCCGCTTCACATCCGCTTTCCCAAACGGGATCGTATAATAATCTTCAGGTACTTCCCCTTTCATGTTGTACAATGTCTTATCTTCAAAGAAAATGACCGGATCGTTGTCAGCGATCGAAGCCAGAAGCAAACCTTTCGCATCAGCCGGAGTGGACGGCACAGCCACTTTGATGCCGGGTAAATGGGTAAACATCGCATACAAACTCTGTGAATGCTGAGCAGCTGCGCGGAACCCGGCTCCGTGCATGGTTCGGATCGTTACGGGCACTTGCGCCTTGCCGCCAAACATATACCGCAATTTTGCACACTGATTCATAACCTGATCCAAACATGAACCGATAAAATCGTTAAACATCAATTCTGCAATCGGTCTCAACCCCGTGGCAGCGGCTGCCACCGCTGCTCCCACAAAACCGGCTTCACTAATGGGCGTATCTAACACGCGGTCACGCCCAAATTCCTTCACCAACCCTTTAGTTACCCCCAAGACACCACCCCATGCTTCATCATCTGCCAAATGATCCATTTCTGCCCCTCCGGCTACGTCTTCTCCTAAAAGAATCACATTTTCATCTTCACGCATCGCCAGTTTCATCGCTTCATTAATCGCATCTGCGAAACTTATTTTTCTAGTCATTTAAAACACCTCTATAATTTTGAAATTTATTAATAAGACACATAAACTTCTGTGAACAGTTCTTCTGCAGATGGCAGCGGACTTTCTTCCGCAAATTTGACAGCGTCTGAAATCGCTTTCTCCACATCGCTGTCAATGTTGGAAAGTTCTTCTTCAGTTAAAAGTTTAGACTCTACCAAGTAAGCACGGAATAGATTGATTGGATCTTTTTCGTTACGATGGTATTGTGACTCCTCACTCGTTTTGTACTTCTGCTGATCCCCTTCAAAGTGACCATAATTACGATAAGTTTTGCACTCGATAAGGGTTGGTCCTTCGCCCCTTCTCGCTCTTTCTACAGCCTCTTGGGCCGCCTTGTAAACAGCAACTACATCCTTTCCGTCTACTACCACACCGGGAATGTTATAGGCAGCCGCCCTTTGAGCAATATCCTTACAACTGGAAGCGTAAGAGAAAGGTGTCGCTTCTGCATATCCATTATTTTCCGCCACGAAAATAACCGGCAATTTCCAAATGGCAGCCAAATTAATCCCTTCATGGAATGTTCCCTGATTGTTTGCGCCATCCCCAAAGAAGCTAACTGATACAGCATCGGTTTTTTTCAATTTTGCTGTCAGTGCTGAACCACACGCCAGCGGAAAGCCTCCTCCGACAATCCCGTTTGCCCCAAGCATACCTTTTTCCAGGTCGGCAATATGCATCGAGCCGCCTTTTCCTTTACATAAACCTGTTGCTTTCCCGTAGATCTCTGCCATCATTCCATTCAAATCGCACTCTTTTGCAATACAATGGCCATGCCCGCGATGCGTGCTGGTAATGCTGTCTTTTTTATTCAAATGCGCGCAAATACCAACGGCTACCGCTTCTTCACCCGCGTACAAATGAACAAATCCGGGTAAGTTGCCTTTCGCAAACAGTTCATGCACTTTGTCTTCAAACTTTCTGATTTCCACCATTTTTCGATACATCCAAGTTGCTTTCTCACGAGAGAGCAACTGATTTTTCTTCTGAGCCGTTTTCATGATGGACTCCTCCTGACATTCGTTGATCAATTGATACACTGCATTTCACATTCAGATTTCGTTCAAACGAAGCGATGATCTGCTGTTTGACTATAGACATTTCGGGGGAAAACTCCAGTTCCCGTGCAAGTGACGTCACTCCAAACTTTGCGAGTCCGCAGGGAACAATATTTTGAAAGTGAGTAAGATCCGGGTTTACATTTAACGCCAGACCATGGAATGTCACACCCCGACTGATCCCTATACCAATGGCACAAATTTTGCGGTCTTCCAACCAGACACCGGGATACCCTTTTTTTCGTTGTCCCTCGAGGTTGTACATGGCCAGAACATCACATATGATCTGTTCCAATAATCGTACGTATCCGATCGGTGTTAATCCGGAGTCACGCAAACGTGTAATGGGATATACAACAAGCTGCCCCGGGCCATGATAGGTAATATCCCCTCCCCGGTCACACTTGCAAATACTAAATCCCTGGCTCCTAAGAAAATCTTGGGGATATAGCAAGTGCTCCCATTTTTGGTCCGAACCCATCGTATAGGTGGGGGGATGCTCAAGCAAGATCAGCGTATCCTCAATCTCTCCTGACTTTCTCTTGGCAACCAGATCCTTTTGCCAACGAAGCGCGATCTCATAATCTAGTTCCTGGCATACATAAGCCCGCAATCCCTTTTCACCTCCTTCTGCTACTCTATCCATTGCAAATCCCGTGCCAACATCGATTTTTTCTTTTTCACCTGAGGTCAGGTACAATCATCTTGCATAAAAGAGTAGTTTTTTTAGACAAAATGAGACAACTGTCCCGTTTTGTCTCACTTTGTATAAAACAAAAAATCGTATCACGTGTATATGGAAGATAGATTCTTCCCCTCAGCAAAAGAAGTCTGCACCTCCTGAAACATAGCAATGACGGATGTACTGTTTTGATCGGCATGAAAGTCTACCCTCTGTTCAGAGAAGCTCCTCTTTCTGTACTGCCCCATCCGGCCAGGCAGCTATGGTTCATCCATCGGCACTTACATTTTTTTAGAGTGTAATAGATTGAATATTTGTTATAATGAACGAAAGCGTTTTAATAAATATCACTCAAAACAAAAAGATATCGACAATTTCTATATAAATTGAACTGAAAAGAAGCAGAAGGGCAGGGTTGCAGATGGCGACTCGCAACTGGATTGGGACGGAGCCGGCAATCCCACACCGTATTTCATCAGATAAAATCTTACATGACAATATTGATAGACAATCTTCTGCCTGTTCATAGGTAGAAGCAAATTGCCATTCGTCTTCATGGATTGCATGAATAAACTCCATGAAGTTGCCATATACAGCGGCAGTCATGATCAACCCATTCGAGAACCTTTTGTGCCTACAGGATTAACTCCGACAATCAACGGACAAATTTCTTCTACCCACAATAAAATAGAAAATTCATAAAATGATACAGGGAAAATAAAACGAAGCCATTTCCGACCAAAAATTCTTTTTCAATTTGAAAAGGAGGTAAATAAATGGTGGATGGTGCAATGTCCAAGAGATTATGGAAACGATTCATTCAGGAAGGGGTATTAGATTCATCCCGATTAAACAAACGAATCATTGAATCTTGGTATCGTTGTCAACATGCAGGTGTAAATCCGCATTCTGGGGAAGGTCGGGATATTCTTACAGGAAAGTCATTTCGTCAAAAAAAGGAAGAAAACTCTGTGTTACTTGATATTGCATACCCTTATTTGAACAAGCTCAACCAACATATGGAAGGTTCGAGATCGATTGTATTGTTGATTGATCTTCAAGGGTATGTATTGGCTATGAAAGGTGATGCTGAGATTTTGGGGAGAGCGAGAAAAATCAATTTTGTAGAAGGAGTCAAATGGACTGAAGATGAGGTTGGAACCAATGCGATCGGTACGGCATTGAGGACAGGTGAACCAATTAATGTAAAAGGGTCAGAGCACTACTCGATTGCGTCTCATGTGTGGACATGTTCAGCTGCACCCGTTCGCGATGATCAAGGGAATCTGGTCGGAGTGCTCAATGTCTCCAGTCCTGTTCAGCACTATCATCCTCATACGTTGGCGACGGTTGTATCCACCGTATACGCGATTGAACATCAATGGAGCTTGCGAGAACAGCAAGATCAACTGGAACTCATGCAACGGTCCATCGACTTGTTGCAGACAAATCAACTCATGGCAGTCTTTAACCGGCGCAAACAAATGGTTTGTGTGAACCAAGCTTTCCGGTCGGCTGTTCCTGAGCGGTCTGATCTGAATCTGGCGGATTTAAGGGAATACGGATACAGAGAACGTCTCTGTACTCCTTTATATTCTGCCCGGCATAGTCAATTGATTGGGTACTATATTCAATTCGAAGCACCATCAAAATCAACATCAAGCCAGAAGTTCTACACAAGTTCTCTTCATTTTCCCGGTGAAACCGGAATTAGTAAGGTTTTTCAGCGGACATTGCGCGAAATTGAACTGGTTGCACACTCCGATGCAGACATTTATATTCATGGCGAAACCGGAACGGGAAAAGAGGTCATTGCTCGTGCGATTCATCAGAATAGTTCCCGCAAGAATGGTCCTTTTATCACTGTAAACTGTGGAGCGATTCCGCCGAGCCTGATGGAAAGCGAATTATTTGGTTACGTGGGGGGAGCTTTCACTGGTGCTCGACGCCACGGATATAAAGGAAAGCTGGAGCAGGCAAATCACGGAACATTATTTCTTGATGAAATCGGGGAGATCCCGCCAGCTATGCAGGTTGCGCTTTTGCGTGTGCTACAGGAGCGTGAGGTGATACCAGTCGGTGGAATGAAAGCGATTCCACTTGATATTCGGGTGATTACGGCTACACACCATGACCTTCGTGAACGGGTGCAACAAGGAAATTTTCGCGAAGATTTATTTTATCGTCTTTTTGTTTTTCCGATCAATGTTCCCTCGCTTCGTGAGCGCAAGGAGGATATTCCTTATCTGGTCAAATACTATTGTCGTCAGAAAAATTGGCCGGTTGAGATCCCGGACGAAATTATGAATAAATTCATCCAATATGACTGGCCTGGGAACATCCGTGAGCTTTTCAATGCCTTGGAACGCATGCACATCATCTGTGGAGATGAGTCACCCGATCTCTCTCATTTACCTCCGTTATTTGCGCATTCAACAGAACTGCCATCACCCGGGGAACAATCGAAAACTGATCGTATTGTAAGATCAAACACTCTTACATTGCGAGAACAGATTCAGAAGGAGAAGATCATTCAGGCGTTGCAAAAAACCGGAGGAAATGCCACGCAGGCTGCCCGATTGATGAACATCCCGCGAAGTACATTTTATCGAAGATTACAGAAGTTTAATCTGTAAACTGTGTCTTGGTATCTCAGGTAATGAGAATGATTGGAGACGGTACCTTAACCATTTTGGATCATCCAATAAACTTACTCCATTTCTTAAGGAATTCGCCGCGAATTCCTTTTATTTTTGGTTCATTCTGTTTTATAACCATGTGGAAGTTATCTCTCTCCATCAAAGTTGACTTCAAAAATAGACAATTGGTGCTCGGCGGGGTTGAGGTTTCTCCGGGAAGTCGATGCGGCCAACCAGGAACAGGAAAAAAAGAGAAACGCCAAAATGAATATGTACCCATGATCAAAAAAGTATTGGTCGAAATATAGAACCACTGATGATGTAGAAAAAAAAATCGCCTCCTCCAGTCAATACTTAAGAAAGCGACTGATCGGCGATCCGTTAAGTCCAAAAAGCCAGATGACTTTGCCATTCAGTTATACCCTCGAATTCAGAGGTTTTAACTGACTTCTTTCTTACCAAAAAAAGTTTGAAAGCATCGTAAATTGGAGATTTTTCGCGAATCACATAGCATAGGAACTTAGGATCTTGAAAAAGATTCGTATTTCGTATAGGTTATACTGTTATCCATGATACAAACTTTTTCTCATCATGATTTTCAACCATTCAATAAAAAAGCACCGCTTGGGTGCTTAATTTTTTTCTGAAAGATACGACAGTATAAAAATCTAATCATCTAAACGGCCGACGCCTGCGACGTCTTGGGCATAAACAGAAACAACGTCTTGGACAGAAACGTCCTCTTCTAAATCGTTGCTGCTTTTGGGTACTATTCATTATGATTCACCTCCTATCATCAATAAAGTCATTTCCTGATGAGGAGGTTGAGATTACAATTTCTAAAATCTATCAGATTAATATAATATATTCCTATTTTAAAAAACTTGAAAATATTATAAATAATTAGTCGTCTGCTTATGCTAAGGAGATTGAAAAATAAAAAAATAAGTGGACGCTCCATAAAAATGATCAGTGTTTTAGAAATATAAATTTTTTGTTTTGGGGATATAAAAAGATCTTAATCTCTACCCCAAAAATATGTGTTTCCCGCAGATCCGAGTCAGACCTCTCACCCAACGTACTATGCGCCTTCTGTCTACCCCAAACTTTTACCAAAATTTCGATAAGCTTATAAAATGACCTTTTGAAAAAAGCCTGAACCACTAAATATAGGCGGTGCAAAATCCTGCATTACTCATATAATGGGTAGGAATGTTACACCTAATAAAAGAGGAGTGAGAAAATGTATTCTGGTTATCCTTATTATCCATACAGTCCATACGCGATTCCCACTCATGGTGAAGGGATTCCCATTCACAGTGCAAAAAGGAGAAAGACTGAAGATGTAGATCAAGTAATTACAAAACATATGAGCATAGCGGAAGAAATTAAACGAAGGATGGTCAGTATTGACGAAAGGTTTGAAAGAATAGAAAAAATGATACAGGAAAGAACAGGGCGAAATCCTTAATCTAGGGATCACCGTAGGATGCAGCCCGAAAATCGAAAATCTCTATCTGGTGTCGAGGCATTTTCCAAGATAGAGGAAAACACCGAAGATAATACAAAAAACGCTGCTTCCCCTTGAGGTTGCAAATGAACAAAGGTAAAGCCCTCTCGCCAGTTGTGCGAGAGGGCTTTACCTTTGTTGGAGCTTTGTCATTCTGGTACTTATGTTTATTGACGGTCAAGCTCGCGATAAGTAAAATAGTCAAAATCCGCATATTTTTTCTGACCGCTTAAATCTTGCACGCACAATCCGATAAAGGCACCTGTAAAGCCTTGGTCGATCCTGTAGCCGCCGGTCACCAATTCAACGTTCTCATCCGAAATTTTGCTTGCATCCAACACCGGCCCGATCGCAATCCAATTTACACCATCTTGCGAATAATAAAACTGTAATTGCTCAAAGTGAATTTTCACTTTTAAATAGACGCGCTCCCAGCCCTCAATTGAAACCGGAGTTTCCAACGGCTCATCGTACATTCCACGATCACTGGTCATGATCCCCAAACATTTACCTAACTGTTCATCATGACTAATCCATAAATAGTAATAGTTTTTCGTGTTGTAATAATAAATGAGTCCGGCCAAATGCTGGTACGTTTCCGGGGAAAATTGCACAACCGTTTCCGCTTCAACGGTGAACGATTGCTGCCTGCGCGCGATCATACTTTGTCGATGAGTAGAGGACAACGACTCTCTGCCAGTCAGTCTTAAAAAGCCCGGTCTCTTCTTAATCGAAACCCACTCTTCACTGAGCGGTTCGCGAAGCGACTGCAGATGAATACTGATATGCTTTCCATCAAAATGTTCCGTTTGCGGTTCCGGCGCAAAAGGATGTTCCGGCAGTACGGGACCTTGCACCTCTACATGCGGACTGTTGCCTCCACCGACGAGTCGAAGCCAGCCATCCCCAGTCCATTCAACCCGTTGCAAAGCTGTTTCCCGTCCTAAGTTACAATTCATCGAGGGTCTTAACGGACGCCCGCACAAATGCGCAATATACCATTCGTTGTTTTGAGTTTCCACTAAACTTGCATGTCCCGCCCTTTGCAATTCAAGTTCCGGCTTACCGGAAGAAGTCAAAATCGGACCGAACGGATCAACCTGATACGGACCGAACAATGATTTTGAGCGCGCAACGGTTACGGCATGCCCAAATCGGGTACCTCCCTCTGCGGTCATCAAATAATAGTATCGGTTATGTTTATAAATATGCGGGCCTTCCGTCAGCCCGAGTTCCGTCCCTCTGAAAATGTTGTAAATCGGACCGACTAACCGTTGTTCTTCTACAGAGTACTCCTGCAACAGAATGCCGCCAAAAGAATTTTTTCCTTTCCGGTGGTCCCATACCATATTCAACAGCCACTTTTTGCCGTCTTCATCGTGGAATAAGGACGGATCGAACCCACTGCTGTTCAAATAAATTGGGTCAGACCATGGCCCCTTAATATCTTTGGCAGTAACCAAATAGTTATGGGTATCTTTGAATGGACCCAAGTGACTCTTCACATCGGTGAAAACCAAATAAAACGTTCCATCGGAATAACTTAAACATGGAGCCCAAACGCCCCCGGAATCCGGATTCCCAATCATATCAAGCTGGCTCTTGCGCGCTAATGGATGGGTGAGCAGCCTCCAATTTTTTAAGTCTTTGGAATGATGGATTTGAACCCCGGGAAACCACTCGAACGTTGAAGTAGCGATATAGTAATCGTCTCCCACCCGAATAATAGAAGGGTCAGGATTAAATCCCCGTAAAATTGGATTTACAATCTTCGACATAACCAATTCTCTCCTAACGTAACCATAATCATCTTTTCCCTCCTCTGTAGGTAAGCCCAGGCGAACAACGAGCCCTTGAGAATTAAGATTTTACAAAAACGGTTTTTACCGCAGTAAAGAATTCCATCGCTGCCTGTCCTTGCTCACGTGAATGGGAGCTGGACTGCTTCATGCCGCCGAACGGAGCCTGGAGCTCAACCCCTGCACTCTCCGCATTAATGCGGACAAGACCTGCATCCATCTCGTCAATAAAGGAAAGCATGTTTCCAATATTCTGGGTAAAGATCGACGCACTTAATCCGAACTTCACATCGTTGGCAATGTTCAGTGCTTCTTCCAACGTATCCACTTTGATCAACGCCAGTACCGGCCCGAAAATTTCTTCCTGTGCAATGATCGAATCCGGTCTCACGTTTTCAAATACAGTCGGTTCAACATAAAATCCATTGGATAATTCACCATCGTCCATTCGTTTGCCGCCGGTTAATAGAGCGGCTCCTTCTGCCACACCTTTTTCAATGTAGGAAAGGACAGTGTTCAGTTGGCTTTCGCTGGAGCAAGGCCCCATCCAGGTGTCCGGATTCAACCCGTTTCCGACTTTGATTTCTTTCACTTTTGCAAGAAGCTTTTCTTTGAATACCTCATAAACTTCACTCATTATGATCGCGCGGCTGGTAGCCGTACATTTTTGACCGGTGGACTTGAACGCCCCGTTAATGGTTTGCTCCACCGCCACATCAAGATCAGCATCCGCTGCCACGATGACAGGATTCTTACCGCCCATTTCAAGCTGGTATTTCGCACCGCGAGCAAGCGCACCTTGTCCCACGAGCTTTCCAACGATATCGGAACCCGTAAAAGTAACAGCCGCAATATCCGGATGATCAATGATTCCTTGACCGATCACGGATCCGGGACCGGTAACCATGTTCACGACTCCGGCGGGAAGACCCGCTGCACCAAACGCTTCAATCACCTTTGCGGCCGTAACAGCTGTTTCTTGAGCCGGCTTTAATACCACGGTGTTCCCGTATACAATAGCTGGTGCCATTTTCCAAACAGGGATGGCCACCGGAAAGTTCCAAGGTGTAATCACACCAACCACGCCAAGCGGAACGCGACTGGTAAACATCAACGCTTCACTGTCAGTAGAAGGAATCACATCTCCGATTTTGCGCATCCCTTCACCCGCATAATAGCGAAGAATCGCAACCCCGCGAGCGGTTTCTCCTTTTGCTTCAAGCAGCGTTTTTCCCATTTCCCTGGTCATCGTTTCTGCGATGTCATCCAAACGCTTTTCCAATTCATCTGCAACTTTATACAGAAACTGTCCTCTTGCCGCACCAGATAGTTTTTTCCATTGTGCTTGGGCACTTTTAGCCGCAGCAACGGCTAGGTCCAAATCTTCCTTGGCGGATTTTTGAACGTAGCCAACGATTTCATTTTTGTTGGCAGGGTTAATGCTTGCATCCACCTGGTTAGTAGAAGAAGAAACCCATTCACCATTGATATAGTTTTGATATTTTTTTACATCGGTTTGCACAGCCATTTTCTCCATCCATCCTTTCCTTGCAATTAATTGTTCTATATCATAAAATGTAGTTTTGCGCGTTAATCAATTAAAAAGCAGGTCCTATTATCCAAATGCCAAGATCATGCTGTTCCAAAATTCCCGCTATTGAGCGCCAACAGATTTGCCAACTTGACTTTTCACTGGGTTATTCAGAACTCCAATACGGGAGATCTCAATTTCAATTCGATCCCCATCTTCCAAGGTGAATTCGTTTGGAGGAACAATGCACGTACCGGTTAGCAGTACAGTTCCATCAAACACCTCATTGTCTCGCACTAAGTATGTTATCAGCTCATCAAACTTTCTCTTCAGCTGCCCAGTATTGGCTGAACCTTCTACTACCAGCTTTTCGTCTCGATAGATTCGGCAAGTAATATCAAAATTGTAAGGATCCTCTACAGTTTCCGCTAAGCGGATAGCTGGACCGATAGAGCAGGAATATCTCCAAATTTTTGCCTGTGGCAAATAAAGCGGGTTTTCTCCTTCAATATCACGGCAACTCATGTCATTCCCGATGGTGTATCCAACAATCTTTCCGCTTTTGCTGATGACCAATCCTAATTCAGGTTCTGGAATTTGCCAAGTGGAATCGCTTCGCAAGTAAACGTTCTGATTAGGTCCGACCGTACGTGCTGCTGTGGATTTAAAGAAGACTTCAGGTCGTTCCGCATCATAAACCTTGTCGTAGAATGTGCTTTGATCCAACTTTCCTCCAGTAGCCTCATAGTTGCGCGCATCACGGCTGCGTTCGTAGGTTACGCCGCACGCCCATACCTCAGGAGCTTCAATCGGTACGATCAGATTCAAATCCGATGCCGCCCCGTCAAGCGGATTGGAAGTGGCCATAATGCCCTCAATGAGAGAAAGGGGAGTAGACCCCTGCTCTTCTGCCACTTGCACCAATTCTATAAAATCTCGATGGGGCAAAACATAAACTTTCTCGTCATCGGTTAGGGCCGCAAGAGTAGGGACTAAATTTTCATTTAGAAATCGAATGATTCGCATAGGTAATGGCCTCCAGTTTTATAATATAAAACCTCGTTCCATTATTAATATAGAATGGAAGTGCATAGACAACGATCTCACTTGATGAATACCTTTACCCTAAGCACTAAAAAGGGGTACTGGTGTCATGCATAGCCCATTTGCGCCGACATTTCGCTAGCTGCCTTCTGCAGGTCTTGATCATTTACTCGCGATCCCAGGTTGGAGATGCTAATCGCTGTACCCGTTCCTATTTATCTTTGATTTGCTGAGCAGGAAGTGTAATGTCTGTCTTGTAATCCAGTTCCGCCTGTTCATAGACTGCAATCGGCACCACCCCGTTGGCTGCGTCGGTATGAGCAACCATTCGATTGCCTGCCGCCACCAGGCGCTGGCGCTTGCGG
This sequence comes from Paenactinomyces guangxiensis, assembly GCF_016055185.1. Classification (GTDB taxonomy): domain Bacteria; phylum Bacillota; class Bacilli; order Thermoactinomycetales; family Thermoactinomycetaceae; genus Paenactinomyces; species Paenactinomyces guangxiensis. The sequence continues at coordinate 170,275 of NZ_JAECVR010000002.1, read as the reverse complement.
ATGCGTTCTAATCTCTCTGCCGCCAGATCTCGTCTCTCCTCGATAACATGGTCAAATTTGAATTCAATGGCTCCAAAGCGGAATGATATTTCATTCAAGTACTGTACCTGGCGTTTGCGCAGGTTTAAGTAGAGAAGATCCCCCGTTTGCAGATAGAGAATACCGCCGCCCACTAGCGCCTCCGGGGTCATATGACCGATGGCTGCTCCATAGGTAACCCCGGAATAGCGGCCGTCACTAATCAAGGTAGCCAGGCGTTTCAATTTATGGTTGGCATTAATGTGCTGCATCGGGGTAAACATCTCCGGCATTCCAAAAGCCAAAGGCCCTTGACCGGAAATAACAACCGCGATCTTCAGCGCCCCGTTTTCCGTCATTTTGTCAAACAATGCTTCGTAATCCAGCTCTTTCAAATCTTCAAAGCTGTCAGGTTCATTGTTTTGGAAAACAGCTAATAGATTATCGTGGCTGAAGGTCCGATTTCCCTTGATTTTTTTCAAAAGATCCGGATCAAGCAATTCCCGGTTGGCATCATCCTCATTTTCGTAGTAGAGAACAAAGGCAGCCTTCTTATCAAATTGATCCAGCTGGTCTGTCGTCATGCCGCTGATTTTGACCACGGCAGTTTCAAAGAAATTCCCAGCCAGCACATCGACACCGCTGAATGGCCGGCGAGGCTTGGATAGGATGATCGGATTTTCTTTTACATGATCTGCGGAAAGGTTATCCAGGCTGGTAAGTCGTTCACGCCAGCTTGTACCGGTCACAGTCGGTGCATCCACATCCATCGGCACCCCGTTTTGAATCAGCTCATAGAAAAGGCTTTCCATCCCTCTGCTCTTCCCGCTGCAGCACTGCATAGCCAGTACAAAGATGTCCCTGCCCTGGGTCAGGCTGTAGTCAAATAAGTCGGGAATCGGAACTTCATGATGAATCTTGTCATAATCCGATAGACTAAATGCATAGCCACCATAAAGCATGGCTGCCACCACGTGCATCATCAGGTTGGTTGAACCTCCCGTGGCGCTATGGATTCGGATTGCATTGCGAATGTTGGAAGCCATCACATTGGCAGCACCGTAAACCGGATTATTCATCATGACGGCCAGGCTATCCAAGGCTTGATTGACCTGCTTCTGTTCAGGAGGAGCGGTAAGCAGTTCAATGGCCGGATGAACCAACCCCAACCCTGCAACCAAATGACGCGAACTGTTTCCTGTACCATTAAACGCACACACACCGCCTTTTCCGTCACAGGTTGCCACAGCCAAACGTTTTTCATAATCTTTGTGTTTCTCTTTACTGATGAGGTTGCGATTTCTTGCTCTCTCCAAAACTCCTTGGAAAGCGGTGTTAGATGTGCACTGAAGGATATAGGCCATGGCATCTCTCAAGTCATAAGCAAGATCTTCATTCCCGTTCCGGTCCCAGAGTTGGGCCAACTGTTCCAGTTCAGCATACAAAGCGGAAGGGATGGTACCGCCCTGCAGCACATGAGCTGGTGCAAAAGTCGCAAAGAATGGCGCTTCTCCTCTTTCTCGCCGAACCCGGTCAACGTGAACCACGGCACTTACAACGCCTAACGGCTGCTTGTCACATCCCTGGATCACAAAGGCTCCATGATACGCGTGGGATTCAATCTGGTTGATGACCATCTGCGCCACGGCATTCCGACTTTGCAGCGAATAACTCATTCCCATCGTACTCTGGGCTGTACCGTCGCACATAACCGGGGTGGAAAAGTAAAATGGAACGCCGCCATTCTGCCAGATTCGGATGGCCGCTCGGGCTGAGGTCAAATAATCCATAATATGGGCAGGGTGATCAGGAGATCCCCCGATAATGGCGATCCGGGGAGCATTTGCTTCCAGGCGGTCATAGACAGCATCCAAACTCCAATCGGGAGCTGGACCTTCATAGGCTGATCCAAGGACTATTTTGGCCCGGTCAAGAAATCCGGCGACACATATCGGTTCATTCGCTTTTCCTTGTACATTGGATGCATATGGATTAACGGTATTCATCAATGGATATTGTGGCATGGGGTCTATTCTCCTCTCCTATACACCCGAATAAGCCATAAATCCACCATCCACGGGGATCGTAATTCCGGTCACAAACCCTGACATATTCTCGTCCGCAAGCCATATCAATGTTCCCAGCAGATCTTCGGGAGAACCGAATCGCCGCATCGGGGTATGCGAAATGATTTTATGTGATCTTTCGGTTAAAGAGCCATCTTCATTAAGTAAAAGTTTTCTGTTTTGCTCTCCCAGGAAAAAACCAGGAGCAATTGCATTTACTCGAATTCCTGCTTCCGCCATGTGAACAGCTAACCATTTCGTAAAGTTTTCAACCCCCGCTTTCGCTGCACTGTAAGCCGGCACTTTTGTCATTGGAGATGGAGCACTCATGGAGGACATATTAATGACGATTGCACCTTTTTTATTAATCATCTTCTTGGTAAAAATTTGGGTGGGAATAAGTGTTCCAAGTATATTCAAGTTGAATACAAAGCCAAACCCATCTTCACTTAAGTCAAAGAATGTTGTAATTTCTTTATTGTCAAGATCCTCAATCTTTAATGTTTCATTCGTGGTAATCCCTTTTGGATGGTTCCCGCCCGCACCGTTAATCAAGATGTCACAAGCACCGAACGTGTCATAGACGATTTTTTCCGCTCTCTTTACACTTTCGGCATCTAACACGTTACAGGAAACAGCGATGGCTTCACCGCCTGCTTGGCGAATTTCATCTGCCACTTTTTCACCGTTTTCTGCATTCCGGTTTAAAACAGCCACTTTTAGGCCCTGTCTGCCCAGCTCCCTGGCCATGGCACCGCAAAGAACTCCGCTTCCACCAGTAATAACCGCAACTTTTCCTTTTAAATTTTCATTTATCGGGAGCATGAAAATCCCTCCTGCTTCGCTCTTTCTAAAGAATCCCAAATACCCCATAAGTACATAATTCCGAGAGCTCTGTCATAAAGACCGTAGCCCGGCCTGCATTTCTCATCCCAGATATGTCTTCCATGGTCCGGTCTTGCATATCCTGTAAAATGATTCTCGTGATATGCCTTTACGATATTATAAATATCCACAGTGCCATCAGACGTTCTATGAGATGTTTCAATAAAGTCACCGTTTTCATAGACTCTTACATTTCTAATGTGGGCAAAAGGAATCCGATCGGCAAATTCTCTTACCATTTCCGCTATATTGTTCTTTGGATTTGCACCTAACGAACCGCTGCAGAGAGTTACACCATTGTACGGGCTGTCAACAAGCTTTAATAACCTTCTAATATTCTCTTTGTTGGTAATAATTCTTGGCAGTCCGAAAATAGACCAAGGCGGATCATCAGGATGAATAGCCATCTTAATATCATTATTCTCAGCGACAGGAATAATTTCTTCCAGGAAATACCGTAAATGATTCCATAAATCTTCTTCTGTTACATTCTTATACGCTTCAAAAAGATTGGAAAGGTGCTTTAATCTCTCAGGCTCCCATCCTGGCATGGTATATTTCGGATTGTCCGCAATCTTACCCACCAATTCGATCGGATCCATATTCTCTACCTTCGCTTTTTCATAAAAGAGAGCCGTTGAACCATCCTCCAGTTCTTTGTACAGCTCCGTCCTGGTCCAATCAAATACAGGCATGAAGTTATAGCAAATAACTTTGACGCCAACCTTAGCCAATTTTTCTATCGTTCTTTTGTAATTCTCAATATATTGAGCTCTCGTTGGAAGCCCGAGTTTAATATCCTCATGAACATTGACACTTTCAACAACATCAATATTTAAACCGTGCTCATCCGCTTGTTTTTTTACCTCCAAAATTTTGTCCATCGGCCACTCTTCCCCTGCCGGAACATCGTGAAGAGCCCACACAATTCCCTCTACACCCGGAATATGTTTAATATGTCTGAGAGAAACATGGTCGTTGCCTTGGCCGAACCAACGAAATACCATTCTCACGTTTATTCCTCCGATCCCTGATACAATTCTTGAGGTATACAATAAAAAAGTTAATGTCGATTTCCTTTCTTTAGCGTACGGAAAATCGGCTTTTTTCATGAGATTCCGGTCCTTAGCGTACGTTTTTTTTAAATCTGGCGGTACCCAATGGTGTCACGGCTATTTAGGCCAGTTACTTGAACAATCTGGATCAATTCTACGGGCTCTCGATTCCGTCGCCAAACGTAAACGCGTCGACGTAGAATAGTTGTTCTTTGCTCTTGCCCTTAAATACAAGGTACATATCGTGAAACCCGTACGCGCCGTCTTCCGGATTCGTATCGATCATCGTCGAAACGGTCACCCAACGTCCGGGATCGTTCAGCGTCGGCACTGTCATCGTTCCGACGACCTTGCCGTCTTCCGGATCGTCAAGTCGCACCTCGATGGTACCGCCATGGAGGGAGGCCACGTGCGCATTCATACTAAGAATTTGGCGTTTTTCCACCGTACCGTTTGCGGACCCGTCGGCAAAATTCACGTTCCCATATTTGATATAGTCTCCGTTCCTCACGTTGGCCAAGTGCGACTTGCCCGCGTCGTCCTTGTGCGTGACGAGTCCTTTCGACTGGCCGTCGTTTTCTTCCGCTTCATACGTTGAGAACACATCCTTCATGTCCTCCAGCGCAGGCAATTCGAACGCTTTCGGAATGAACGTCGTTACGCTGGAGCCCCTCAGGTCAACGGTGAAGGAGTTTCCGCTCACCTTCACGTAGTCCAGCTTTTTCAAGTTTTCATTCGGGGATGTCCGGTACGGAACGACCTCTTTCACCCGATCCGGGAAATGGTTTAGCTCGAATGTAATTTTCCGTTTGGCGGTGCTGTTGTTTATAGCTACAATCGCGAAATTTCCGGTATTCGGATCCTTATAAGCGGTGATCATCACATCGTCGACAGGGTGCTTTTCCGCCCCAATCATGACATATCCCGGCCGCACGAAACGGCTGTAATTTCCGAACGCATAGTACCTTTTAAATACCCGGAACAAGCCGTTTTCCGTCGGTTTTATCGCCTGATTCGAGCCGTCGTTGGCGAGACGGATCAGATCGGAGCCGTCGGCGCCGTTGTTCGCTGCGGGCCACCACCAGAAATAGGCGCTGATGCCGGTAATGTCGAACATGTTGCCGATCAGATTGGCATACCGAAGCGCATCCGTGATCGTATTGTTTTCATATGTTTGTCTCTCGGCGCCCTGGTTCATGTATTCGGTTTGCCAAATCGTCTTTCCTTTCTCCGCCGATACCGGGAAAGCCGGCACGTCCGTCCCGATTCCGTACGCGTGTGCAGCCACGACGTCGATATAATTGACCGTCACCGGATCGTTCAACGCCGGCAGCGCGTACTCCTCGGAGAAGCTCATGTCCTCCGGCATGACGATCTTCGCCGGTACGTTTCTCGCTTTGAAGGTAGGACCCAAATAATCGCGAATAAATAAATTCATTTCTTCCGGCGTCCATACGCATCCCGAATAGTTGGGAGCCAAACCGGGCTCGTTGGCGATCGATATATAAGAAATATCCAGATCGAAATGTTTCTTATACCCGAGAACGTATTCGGCCAGGTAGTCGGCAAAATCCTGATAATGTTCGGGCTTCAGCTTCCCGTTTCCTTTGCCCAGTACGCTGTTGTTCGTTTTCATCCAGGCCGGTGGGCTCCATACGGTGCTCATGAACGTGGTGACGCCCCGCTTTTTGGCCTCATTCATAAACCAGATTTGGTACTTGTCGAAATTATTCTTTTTCGTTTCCCACTCCGGGTCGTCCCACACGAAGACGCCAGGTTCAGGCTCGATCGTATCAGTCGGCCCGTCGTATTCCTTGCTGCCCCATGTTCCCCCGTCACCGACCATGTTGCGTACGATAGTGATGCCGATTCCTTTCTCCTGGGAAAAAATCATGTCCAAAATTTTGGTGCGGACCGGTTCCGGAAGACGCATGATGGAACCGGCTTTGTGAAACGCGCCCGAACCGCCGAAACCATCCACATGCTGAAGTTCCGCGTTCCAATCAATGGCGCTGACTGACGATCTCGCCTGTGCCGATGGCAATCCAATGGTTCCCGAGATCAAACAAAAGCAAAGTAAAATACTAGCAATAACTCCAAAACTTTTTCTCATCATTCTCATTGTCACGCCCTTTCGTTCGATTTACTAATTGGCTTGCTCAATAAATGGTTCTATTTTGTTCGTCAGGAATACCGGACTTTCTGTAAAAGTATGTGTTGATTACATCTCTCCACTCCCTGGCGTGCTCAATCTGTTCATTGAGCCTTTTCAATACAGAGTCATATCTCGCATCATCAATTTTTCCCTTTAATGAAGTCCATCGCTGTTTTAAGCCCTCAGCCTGTTCTACACCATCAAAATGGGTGTCGTAGATGTGTTGAATAACAGTCTTACCCGATTTTAAACGATGTGTATAGGGGACGTGGTGAAAGAACAAGAGCAATTCATCCGGACAGGACTCCAACGATTCGTATATTTGGGCATTTGGCGGAAAGTATTGTCCTGTATATCCGGTTCCGTCTTTGACCGTTCGATTGACTCCAATCCCGTGACAATCGGCATAATGGTAAGTTCCCCAAACCGAGTATTCATACCCGTCTACATTGGGTCCATAGTGATGACCGGGATTGACCATCCAGCCAATGCCCAGAGGAGAAGTATAATTCTCATAAATCCGCCATGAATCCATCAACATCTTTCCTATTTGTTCAACGACAAGGGGGTCATGTCCAAATGTTTGCCTTACCCACTCATCGGTAATCTCTTCTGAGGAAAGATCAGGATCCCAAGTCAAACGACCGTATCCATATAAGTTGGCTTGTGCAAGCGTATGTCCTGTCCAGTTGGTATCATTCCCGATATTGGAAACAGCGGTTATTCCACAGTTTGAATATTGAAACAAGGAACCGTCTACAATCCGTTTGACAGTCGATTCTTCACCTTTTGCGAAGGTGTCAAAATCCAATACTTCTTTCCACTGTGGCACCAAGTAACAAAGGTGCCTTTGCTGTCCTGTATATTCCTGAGTTATTTGGAATTCAAGCATCTGGTTCGTGTTTTCCATTGCTCCAAACAATGGGGAGACCGGCTCGCGCACTTGGAAGTCCATAGGGCCATTCTTGATCTGAAGGATGACATTATCCAGAAATTTCCCATCGAGCGGTTTGAAATGGTCATAAGCCGCTTTCGCTCGATCAGTGGATCTGTCACGCCAATCCTGCAGGCAATTGTAAACAAAACATCTCCAGATGACCAATCCTCCAAATGGATTTAAGGCTTCAGCGATTACGTTTGCTCCATCAGCATGGTTTCTGTTGTAAGTGAATGGTCCCGGGCGGTGTTCTGAATCTGCTTTTACCAAGAATCCCCCGAAATCAGGGATGTAACGATAGATTTCCTCGACTCTCTCGCGCCACCACTCTCTTACTTTCGGCTCCAGAGGATCTGCTGTCGGCAGGTTGCCAATTTGAATCGGACTTGCATAATTGATACTGAGGAATGTTCGAATGCCATAGGCTCTGAATATATCCGCGATCTTTGCCACATCAGGTAAAAATTCGGAGGTGGTCAGCTTCGTTTCCACCTGATGAACATTCACGTTGTTGATTGCAATTGCATTAATACCCACCGACGAGAGTAATCGTGCATAATCCTTGATTCGATCTAACCGGGTGGTAATTTTATTGTTTTCATAAAAGATGGACTTCCCGGCATATCCACGCTCGATGCTGCCGTCCATGTTATCCCACTGGTTGATCATTCTTAAAGGGTTCTTCGGATTCTGGATGATATCCAGATTGTGAAGATGCTTTCTGGTTTGCATCAATCGGAGCAGATGAAATGCCGCATAAAGTGCCCCTTTTTCCGTTTTCCCGATGAGTAGGAGGCGATTGTGTTCACCAACCGTCACCGTTTTAATCACATATCCATCCGGATTTAAATGTTCGAATTCCTGCTTGTTGATTCGGTTGTCAAGCAGATCCGTTTTTCCGATTGTACCCAACATGATCAATGTTTTTTGTTGGGGTTCCATTAAAACAGAAGGATTAAATCCAAGCATGGAAGAAATGCCTCGTAATAGTTCCGCTTTCGCGGAATTGATCACCTCAGAATTTTCTACAACTACCAGATTGGAACACCATGTTTTGTATTCCTCCATCCAAGCAGATTCCTTGATTTTGTTATATTGCAGCCAGCAGGCATATTCATTCCCATGATTAGGTACGTACTCATTACTAACATTTCGATTTTCTTTATAATTCTCCAATGAAATTTCCCCTCTCATCCTCAACATCTCTGCAATAATATCAGTTATAACTTAATTAATTTCAAAATAATTTTTGGCATTGTAGTAACAAATGTTCTGAACCAATTCTCCAAGCAACTTATAATCCCTTGGCACTTCCCCAAGTTCAACCCATCTCCCTATGAGATCACATAAAATCCTCCTAAAATATTCATGTCTGGTATAGGAAAGGAAACTTCTTGAATCGGTCACCATGCCGACAAAAGTGCTGAGCAGGCCTACATTTGCCAGGTCTGTCATCTGTTTGAGCATTCCATCTTTCTGATCGTTAAACCACCAGCCGGCCCCAAATTGCACTTTCCCTCTTCCTCCATTGGTTTGAAAATTGCCGCAAGCAGAAGCAACGACATAATTATGGATTGGATTCAAGTTATAAAGGATGGTTTTTGGCAATTGATCTTGTTCATCTAAAGCGTTTAAAAATTGATTAAGCGGCTTGGCTAACTCAAAATCTCTTATGGAATCGTAACCGGTATTCGGTCCTAACTGCTTAAACCACCTCTTGCTATTGTTTCTGATCGCCCCGATATGCAATTGCATGACCCAATCTAAAGAATGATATAATTTCCCCAGGAACAGCAAAGTAAACGTTTTATACTTGTCTTCTTCCAGTTTCGAAACAGGTTCACCATTTTTTCCTTTTATAAAAATGGCTGACGCTTCCTTATACGAGCATTCTTCATATGGCAGATATTCAATTCCATGATCTGAGATCCGGCATCCTGCATCATGAAAATAATGAATCCGTTTCTCAAGTGCTTCCAAGAATTTCTCGAAGGTAGTTATTTCACAACCCGCTGCTTCAGACAATTTTTTGATGAACTCCTGAAATGTCGGCTGGTTAATTTCAAGTGCCATATCTGGCCGAAAAGCAGGTAAAACTTTTGTTTTAACCTTTTCATTTTTTCGGATCAGCTGATGATAGGCTAGATCGTCAACAGGTTCATCCGTTGTGCTAACCACTTCTACATTTGATCTTTCAATAATTTTTTGCGAACGATAGTTTTCTTGTTGCAGCAACTTATTGCAGTGCTCCCAGATTTCCTTGCTGGTATCCTCATTAAGCAAAATATCGACATCAAAATATCGCTTTAATTCCAAATGTGTCCAGTGGTATAAAGGGTTTCCCAAGCAATAGGGGACTGTTTTAGCCCAATTACGAAACCGCTCCCAGTCATCGCTGTCTCCTGTGATAAATTTTTCGTCGATCCCAAAGCTTCGCATGGCTCTCCACTTGTAATGATCGCCGTTCAGCCAAATCTCCGTCAGATTGCGGAATTGTTTATTTTCGGCGATTTCTTGCGGGTTTAAATGACAATGGTAGTCAATAATCGGCAGCTGCTTGGCATATTCGTGGTAAAGCACTTTTGCTGTTTCATTATTTAATAAAAAATCCTCATGAATAAAAGTTATCAATGAAAGAGCACCCTCTCTTTTATTTTTCAGTACTCAAGCCACCACAAAGAATCTCTCAATGAATAGACACAATCAGTTCTTTTTGGAAATATAGTCCTGCCTATCCACATTTAACTCAACTATATTACCATCGGGATCACAACAGAAAATCTGGGCAAAGCCACTTTTGCTATCCGGTTTTTCCAAGACCTTCACCCCTTGCTTACGAAGCCACGAGAGTGCTTCATCATAATCCTTTATCCTTAAGGCAACATGCCCTTCTTTCGTATCAATCTTTTCATTGCGGCGAATGGTTTCCGAAGCTGGGTGAACGATGAGATGGATCTGTTGCGTTCCTATACTGTACCATGCTCCGGGGAAATCAAAAGGAGGACGCTCAATTTCTTTTAGACCCAAAATTCTTCCGTAAAAGTCTTTGGCTTTTTCCAGGTCTGATACAGATAAACTTACATGGTGGAGCCCCACGGATCTGATCAAAATGTCCACCCCTTCTCTTATTCTTCAACACGGATAGCTTGTTTCTGAGCAATGAGACACAGTTCGGCCGCTTTAAACACATGTTCCTGTGTCATTGCATTCTCCGTGCCGTTCAAGATATCCAGGATGAGCTCCCCAAAATACGGGAATCCAACCTGGCCGCTCAATACATAATGTTTCTCTCCTTGATGATTAACCAAATACAGGTGATCGCCATTCTGATCACGGGCAATATCAATGTATTTTCTCACTTCGATGTAACCATCCGTTCCCAGGATCAGAACTCTTCCATCCCCCCATGTCCCCAGCCCGTCAGGGGTCAGCCAGTCTACCCGAAAATAATGGGTTGCTCCATTATCCGCAAGTAAAGTGGCATCACCGAAATCCTCCAGTCCGGGATAGTCTTTGTGTTTATAGTTGCCCACTTTACTATGAAGGACCTTGGCATCTTTCGCGTTCGCATAGTACAGGAATTGTTCAATCTGATGACTCCCGATATCGCACAGGATTCCGCCATAATGCTCTTTTTGGAAGAACCATTCAGGTCTGCTTTTCACATTGCTGCGGTGCGGACCTGTTCCAATCACATGTACGACTCGCCCGATTGCCCCTTCCTTAATCAATTGACCCGCAAACACAGCGCTTTCCACATGTAAGCGCTCACTATAATAAACCGCCCATTTTAATCCTGTTTCCGCTGTTTTTTTACGGGCCGCCTCCAGTTGTTCCAGGGTGGTAAACGGAGGTTTGTCGGAGAAATAATGCTTTCCGTGATCCAATACTTTCAACCCTAAATCGCATCTCTGAGAAGGGATTTTTGCACTGGCTACTAATTGAACAGATGGATCCTGCAAAATGTCATCTTCTGAAGTTGCAGCCAGGACATTTGGATATCTTTTACAAAACTCGTCAACCTTTTTAGGATCGGGATCATAAACCCACTTAGGTGTTGCACCCGCTTCAATCAGACCATTGCACATACCGTAGATATGCCCGTGATCCAATCCGATAGCCGCAAAAAGAAAATCCCCTTCTTTTACAACAGGATTTGGTTTCCCTTTTGGAGCATAATTCATCCCATCTTTGTTTGACAATGTCGCCACCCCACTTTGCGAATAGTTCAGTATTCTAATCATAAATCCAAACATAAGAGAACTATCTTTTTTACGTTATCTTCCTGCTGCTGAATATGAACAACGACAAACTTATATCCGAAATCTTACTGGTTGTAGAGCTGTTACCAGCAAAATATCTTTTTCCTGGAACATTATTTTCCTAACCGGCGTTGAGTGTAAGAAGAGAACCAAAGGCTGAAAAAAGCAAAGAAAAGTAATGGGAACATCAAACTAAGCGCTAATGAATTTAACATCTGAGGAGGCTGTGAACCCGAACTACTAAGCACACTAAACACCATGACGGGAAGGGTTTGTTTTTCTGGACCGGAAATCAATAAGATAATCGTAAAGTTACTAAACATACGGATAAAAATGTTAATCGCCGAAGCGGTTATCCCAGGGATCAGCTGAGGGATAATAATTCTCGTTAACATCTTAAATTTGCTGGCTCCCAGAGATTGGGCCGCCCATTCCAAACGCTGATCCAATGATTCGATGAATGGAATCAAGATAAAAACCGAGAAGGGAATCCCTATGATCAAATTGACGAGAATGAGACCTGGCATCGTCTCCGCCAATCCGATGGAGTAAAATATAGAAGTAATCGGTATGGCATACACCAGTTCGGGCAAAGTAAAGGGCATTTGGAAAAAGCCGATGAGCAAGTTCTTATAGGGAAAGTCCCTGCGAGCTAAAATATAAGCAGTAGGTAAACTTAAAACAAGGGATATCACTGTCGCAGAAAAAACGATCTCTAAAGTAATTTGATAGTAATTACCTATTTCATAGGAAACCCAGGCTTGCTTAAACCATTGCAGCGTATATCCGTCGGGAAGAATCGTACCATTCCACGCTTTAGCAAAGGCGTTAAAAAAGACAGCCACTGTCATGCCTATGACCAGCGTGATGAAACATACAATAATGATCCAAAATGGAATGGCTCTGAGGTATTTTAGAAAATTCCATATTCCATGTGATTGATTTGAATTATCCGCTTCAACCTGTTTGGGCATGGTTGTTTCCGTATGCAAATGAAATCCCTCCTCTGTTCTTATTTAAATGTCGATGCGGACCCGACATATCCGCGCTTGCGAATCCAGAAAACGATTGCAAGACAGACGATTTGAGTGATCGCCATGATCATCGCAACCGTATTGGACATGTTATAGTTAAAATTGCGCATGGCTTCCTCAAAGGCGACCACCGCAAATGTGCGTGTTTCTGACGCAGGATTCCCGACGATGACGGCGGATGTGTATACCCCGATCTGCATAATGAGATTCAAGGCAAATACGGTTAACACATTGGAACGGATCAACGGAAAGAACACGCGCCGAAACGTTGTCCATTCGCTGGCTCCAAGGGAGCGGGCAGCTTGCTCCAAATTGGGATCAATGGAATCCATCATTCCGACAAAGTTCGAAGTAATGAAAGCGACACCAAGTATAAACAGGGCAATAAACGCACCCCAATAGTTGTACACAAGCTTCAACGGCTCATCTATGATTCCTAAACCCAGAAACAATTGATTAAACCATCCCGCAGGCTTAAAAAAGGAGATGATCCCCATATCTACGATCAGTGATCCCAATGTGAGAGGAAATATGGCTAATCCTGCTATAAGGCTCTTGCCTTTCCTCTTTCCCCGAATAAAATAAGCAATCGCAAAAGCAACAAACAACTCCAAAAATGCGGCGGGGACAACAAGGTATAACGTTTTATATATCGTTTGATAATATTGGGGCTTCGCAAAAAACTGGATATAGTTTTCCAGGGTAAAACCAGTTCCCCCTTGAGGCTGAAACGTTAGTAACACTCCTTTCAGAAGCGGGTATAAGAATAGAATCAGTATGGGAAGCAACGCTGGCAGTAAAAGAAGAAAATCTGTTTTTTTGGTTGTCGGCTGCTGGTTCATCTTTTCACTCCTTATCCAAAATGAGTAAGCTTTCGGGGGCAAGGTAAAGATTAATGGTATGATTTTGCGGAAGAGGCTCTAATCCCAGAACATTGACTTTCAAGATATCCCCTTTTTCTGAAAGGATCTCATAACTAGTCGTACTGCCGACATAATCGCTGATCAGAACTTTGCCTTTAATGCAGTTGGCCCCTTCTTCTTTTTCGCCCACAATTTTTACATTTTCCGGTTTAATCGTGAGAATGACAGAGTCACCCACACGATGATGTCCATTTTTTCTCACCCGCAATGTGAATCCCTTATCTGCTTCAAATACAAAATATTTGTCTATTTCTTTTTTTAATTTTCCGTGGATAAAGTTTCCATATCCGACGAAATTGGCCACAAAATGATTTTTTGGCTGCAAGAAAATTTCTTGCGGTGATCCGATCTGCCGGACAATCCCCTTAGACATCACCGCCACTTTAGTGGATAAGGAAAGGGCTTCCTCCAGGTCATGGGTAACGTAGATGGTGGTAATTCCTACTTCCTCATGCAGCCTTTTCAATTGAATCCGCATCTCTTTGCGCAATTTTGCGTCCAGGTTACTTAACGGCTCATCCAACAGCAGCACCTTCGGCCGAATGACCAGAGCCCTTGCAAGGGCAACCCGTTGCTGCTGCCCTCCGCTAAGTTCCTTGGGAAAGCGGGCGGCCAAATCACTGAGCTGTACCATTTCCAGAACTTGCTTTACTCTTCGTTCCTTTTCTTCTTTTGGCACCTTTCTCATATCCAGTCCAAAAGCAACATTTTGTGCGACCGTCATATGTGGAAATAAGGCATAATTCTGAAAAACCATTCCTACATCTCTCTTATTCATAGGGGTCTGGCTGATGACTTGCCCATCAAAAGAGATGGATCCGGAGGTCGGTTCCAGAATTCCCAATATCATCGAGAGAATGGTTGTTTTGCCGCATCCGCTGGGTCCGAGCAGGGTCATGAATTCGCCGCTGTCAACATCTATGTTGACCGATGAAACCGCTGTTATATTACCGAATTTTTTAACAAGGTCCTTCATTTGTACACTTGTGCTTGTCGCTTTTTCCTTATACGTTACAGCTTGTTCCATTTTATCCCTCCTCTTGTATATGAATCTCGACCTTGCGCACAAGGCCGAGATTAAGGAAACCGCTTACTTTTTCGACTGGATTTTTTCTTCCCATGTCTTATAGATTTGGTTCATTGGATCCGGATCTGGGAACAGCACGCCATCTCCTTTCGGGATGATCATCATGTCACCATCTTTAAATTCCGGAATCACACTGTCTATGATTTTTTTATAATCATCTTTGTATTGAGGCAGAATGAGGTCCGGCGTCGCATTTTTGTTGGATGGGATCGCTCCGGTCGCCAATTGCTGTGCCTGAGCCTCTTTTGATAAAGCGAAACCAATGAATTCCAATGCGGCCTTTTTTCGATCTTCCGGAAGGTCCTTAGGCATCACATAGAAATGTGAATCTACAACTGTTTTCGCGTCGGTTAACTTAATAAGACCAATATTCGGAGGTAAAGTTCCGGTCGCTTTCAGCATGGCAGCCCATAAAGGTGAGTGCGGGATTATATCCACTGTTCCGTCATACAGATAGTTGAAAGAATCAGATGTTTTTGAAGGATAGAGATCAATGTTTTGGCCAATCTCCTCTAAATAGCTCCATGTCTTATTCAAACTTTCTACTTTGTTATAATCTTCTCCCATGCTTTGCGCGAGTCCAAAGAAGAATGCGCGGGACGGTCCACTGGACGGAACGGCTGCATACATAAATTTCTTAGGATGTTTTTTCACCCACTGTTTCAATTCTTCATAAGTTTTTGGAGGCTGCTTCACTTTATCCTTGTTGTAGGCAAGGACGGGACCCGCTGGACCGGTTTTGTTTGGGATGCCATACCCATCGAATTTTTTGACATATGCCTGAGACAATTCATTCAATTCATCAGCATGAAGTTCTTTGCCGTACTTCGGCAGAATCTGCTCCCAGAGCCCCTGCTTCATGCCTATAGGCAATGCGTCTACCCCCGATATAACGACATCGATGTTGCCGTTCTTTCCCTGGGCCTTTATTTTGTTAATCAGCTCCTGAGGTGTCGATCGCCCGTATTCGACCTTGTACTTTCCTTTCATTGCTTTTTCAAACATGGGAACCAGCACATCTTTGTAGTATTCATCCCCTCCAGCAACGGTGTAAACCGTGATTTTCTGAGGAGAGCCGCTTCCTGCTCCATCACTGCTGCATCCAGTTAACAGTATTCCAACCGTCAATGCGAGACTTAAAAGTATTCCTAGCCCTTTTTTCATTACGAATCCTCCCCGTAAAAAGGATATTGTTTAATTGAATGATGGGAATATTATTCATAGTTAGGGCATAAGTGGCTTATTCATATTTTCCGCCAGTGGTAATTACATTGTCTTTAAAATTCTCAATGCTGTTTTTCTTTTCATAGAAATGCTGTACGTTGGCCAATATTCCTTCTCTTGTATAGAATGGATCATCCTTTGCCAAAGGCAGCTTCACGGTTTGTCCAAGACTTGCCGATTTATATATTGCCGTAATGAGCTCAAGTGTCCGCCTTCCCTGAACCCCGTCAATCAGTAAGCTGGTCCCGCGTTTAACCGCTGTAAGGAAATCATCGATTTGTCCTTGATGACCTTCATAGACTACTTCAGGGAACTGATCATAAATCGTTTGAATTTCCCGCTCTAGTTCTGGATTTTCCAGTGGAAAACCATTTTCCTTCGACTTGGAGGACTTAACTTTCCACGGAACAGACACTCTGGCTTTTTCTCCCTGGAAAATTAATTGTTGATTCTCCCCATGATGAACAACAGAACTTGTAATTTGGGATAAGCTTCCATTTTCATAACGGAAGATAGCAATGGATAAATCCTCAACCTCAGCATTATCGTGTAACGTATTGCTCATCATGGCCGACACTTCGGATGGCATGCCCATCATCCATTGAAGCATGTCAATGTGGTGAACGGCGTGATTGAGCGTACAGCCGCCCCCTTCTTTTTCCCATGTTCCGCGCCACCATAGATCATAGTAGCTATAACCGCGCCACCAGAATGAATCTACTTGAGCGTGTGCAATTTTACCGATCAATCCGGTATCCAGGACATGTTTTAACTTCATGACCGGGGTTCTAAACCGATTTTGGGCAACCACCGAAAGAAGCTTATTGCTTGTTGCAGCTGCTTCCAACATTTCATCGCATTCTTTTAATGAAGAGGCCATTGGTTTTTCAACTAAAACATGTTTGCCCGCTTTGAGAAAATCAATCGAAATGGGAGCATGCACATAAGGAGGTGTACAGATAGAAACCGCATGAATATCGGGACGATCCAACAGATCCCTGTAATCACTGAAGATCTCGGCATTTAATTTAAACTTTTTACCCGTTTCAGCAGCCTTCTGTGGATAGATATCCACTAACGCAACGATTTTGCACCTTTCGGGGAATGCAAGATACCCTTCAATATGCGATCTTGCAATGGCACCGGTACCAACAATGGCAATATTGATCATGGATTGGTCCTCCATTTCTATCTTTACGGTTGAACAGATTATCAATGAGTAAAAGTAACAGTTTTTCGATTCATATACTCTTGTCAGGTTCATTAAAACCATCAATGGGCCATCCGACCATAGCCACAGTCCGTGTAACAGCGCTTACATATCAAGAGTCGAAAGACCGGTTTAAACAGATCTTCTATTCCATACATAAACCGGAATTCCCGCTTTCAGGTTTTTTTGATTCAATCGCGTTTCGTTAACTCAAAGATAATTACTGCTGCTTCGTCCTTTTATCTACTCCGTTCATTTGAAATAATCCGGATAGCGAATCTGCAATTCTTCCTTCTCCAGAATGACTAGTTTCAAATGGTTCATCATTGCTTTTTCTGCCTTATCCGGATCTTTCTTTATGATTAAATCAAAGATTTCTTTATGCTGTGAAATCACTACCCTCCAATCTGTGTTGGAAGCTAATCGAAGCATGCGGATCCGGTCGAAATGGCAATTCATCTGCCGAATCATTTCCCAGGTTCGGTTTTTTTTACATCCATAAAACAAAGTTTTGTGAAACTCCTCATCCAGCTCAAACAATCGCTGATGATTCCCTTTCTCAACACATAACTCTTGCATGGTGATATTCGATTCCAGCTGAAACAGCAATTCTTCCGGAAATTCGCCACAAGCTATTCTTACAATCCCGCGTTCAATCATCTCTCTGGTAAATCTTGCCTCTTCTACATGATCCAAATCGATCCGAGATATGATTGTTCCGCTTTGCGGATAGATTTCCAGCAACTCTTCTTGTGCCAACTTAAGAAACGATTCGCGTACCGGCGTACGGCTTACTTTAAACTTCTCCGCGATTTCCTTCTCTGAAATCTTTGTTCCCGGCTTTAGCTCTAAATTAATAATCTGTTCTCTAAGTGTTTGGTAGATAAAATCCCTTGTTGAACCGTTGATGCGTGTTTTAAATGTCAATATGTCTTTCACCTCACAATCGGTAATCAGATATACTTGTATAATTAATACTCTAATCATACTAGTATGGTAATTGTTAAATTTATTATATTTCCTATTCACGAATAATTCAATATATATATGTTATAATCGACCGATAAATATGGGCTTTGCTCTCGGTTAAATACTTAAAGTCTAATATAACCCCTTCTGACATAAAATGAACCTATCCTTAAATTTTAAAAATTATGAATTTTTTTACCATAGCAAAAGAAATTTTAATTGGAAATGCTATGTAAGCAAATGCCCGATGCACAAACAAAAGCCGGTCCACATGGATGGCCGGCCTTGTTATTGTTATTTTCCCGAAAGCATTTTTGGATTTATTATAAAAGATACGCCATTTATTTGTTCTGTTAAGAAGGATATAAGAAAGGAGGATTTACATAACTAAATTTTGATGCTTTAGATTTAATTACAACTGTAGTACTAGCTTCTTACCGTTCAAAACGGAACCAACCAAAATCAAAATTGCATCCTGGCAGGAATATGAAGGTTACTTTTTGTACTCCTGTAATTTTTTCCAATTCAAATATTCGTTCTTCGTATTCATCAGACTGAGTGAATTCGATGATTTGATTGCTTTCGCCTTCATGATTAGTAAATCGGATATGAATGGTATTTTTATCTATAGGCGACCTGCCAAAAACGACCAGTTTCGTAGCACCTTCACTTGTAAAATCCATTTGTTCAAACTCTAGAGAAACATTATTTCCTATACCTTCAACGCTATTTTCTGTTATTGTAAATGTATCCCCATAGATGCGGTCACATTCTGTTGTGATATTTTGTTCAAACGCTCGATTCTTTTTTTCAAAAGAAAACCCTTTGATATGTACCTTCTGATGAAGGACAAAACAAATTGAAGTAATACCGCGAAGTCTTTTTGACAAGTGATAGGTTTCTTCTTGATACACATTCCACTTGGGTTCTTTTTGATAGATTACATCAGCTAGTAATGAACTTCCATCTTCATCAGGCATTCCTTCCCAAATTTGCAAAGAATACTCTTCGTTTGTTAACGCAAAAATTGGAATCGTTATGGTATCAGAGCCATAAGAACCAAAGTCAATATCACGGAAACCTACTTGGGTTTCACCATCTCTGCTTGTAGCTACTCCTCTTTCATTTCCGTTTCCAACTTCACCTTTACTATAATCATAGAGTCCTGCAGATATAAATCCATAAGGATCTTTGTAGGCTGTACCAAGACCAACTGCTTTAAATTCTAGTTCGGATATGAGTTTCGTCTTGTCAGTACCATTCTTACTGGTACAACGAACTCGAAATTCTCCATCCCCTAAAGCGATGATCTTCGCTTCATGGCCGAACGCTTCTACTTTGGCAATGTTTGAGACGATCCCGGAGTCATTCACTACACTCCACTCTACTTCTTGATAAGAAGTATCTTCCGGGTATAATTTTGCTCGGACAACCATCTCTTTTCTTGATTCATCAAACACTTGTCCTGAATCGCTGATCAATTCAATCTTACGAAGAGGAATTTCTTCTTTGTTTCCCATCACACATGGCAAATCTTGATTTTCCATGCGTGCAGAAATCCCCTCTAATGCTCCATCCTCTATTGGCAGAGACTCATATTCTGCCATCTGACTTTCTAAACCTATGGATGATACTTCAATCTGAATTTTTCCGGGCTCTAATGTTGCTCCTATGATTGCCATTAACTTACCACTGAATAATCTTCTGGATACCCCTTTATACTGGTCATAATCGGTACTATCACCATTATCAAGACCTATTAATCGACCTGCTCCAGTAACATGAACATGCACTCGATTATTTGCATTCTCTACTGGATTGCCATATTCATCTTCCATGGTTATTTCTACAAAAATTAAATCTGTTCCATTTGCAATAAGTCTTTCTTTGTCCGCATGCAAACAAATCTTCTTCGCATCTCCAAAGGATTTTCTTACATCTGTCGCAATCACTTTGCCTGTTTCATCATAGGCGATTGCTTTTATTTCACCTTCTTTATAAGGTATTTTCCACCACCCAACAAGTTGCGTTCCATGTTCACGGTCAATCTCATGGGTTCCGATCGTCTTACCATTGCATTGCAGTTCAATTTTAGGAGCATTCGAACATACTCGAACATCAATCATTTGACCTTTATTAAAATCCCAATAAGGGAAAATATGCACCATTGGCTTTGTCTTGTAGTCGGTCCATGCTGCTTGATAGATGTAATACGAATCTTTCTTAAATGTTGCCGTATCAATCTGTCCAAAATAGGAGTTCTTGGTATGATAAGGTGTGGGTTCACCTATATAGTCAAATCCGGTCCATATAAATTGACCGAGGGAGAAAGGGGTATCTCTTTCTGCTAGAATACATGCTTCTGCTGACTTTGCCCCCCAGCTCGTTGCACTATTTCCAAGGGCAGAACATTGCTCGTCATCATCTGCAAGAATAGATTTTTCAAATGGGAAATGATAGATGCCTCTACTTTGTACGACAGAGCCTGTCTCACTGCCATAGATAATCCAGTCCGGATGTTCCTCATGATGTTTTTGATAATATTTTTCTGCGTAATTATATCCCGCCACCTTAACAATATCAGCACATTTTTGAGCATTCTCCCAGGGCATATAATTGGAACCAATGGTAACCTTTGCATTTTCTTTCGGATCATATTTTCGTACGTAATCCATGAGCATTTTTGTTACTTCTTGCCCTCTTTCATCTGCATGAGTATCATAAATTTCATTTCCAATGCTCCACATCAGCAAACTCGGATGGTTCCGATCCCGCATTACCCAGCTTTTTACATCGATATGAGCCCAATCTTTAAAAAATCTTGCGTAATCAAAAGGAGTTTTTGATCTTTCCCACATATCAAAGGCTTCCGAGACGACAAGTAGTCCCATCTCATCGGCTAATTCCATAAGTTCTTTTGCAGGCATATTGTGAGCGGTTCGTATAGCGTTAACGCCCATTTCTTTCAATATTACAAACCTTCTTTTTAGAGCGGCTTTATTAAACGCAGCTCCTAAGGCTCCTAAATCATGGTGTTCACAAACCCCATTTAATTTCATCTTTTTTCCGTTTAGCAAAAGACCTTGATGGGGATCAAGTATAATGTTTCGAAACCCAATGTTATGAGATATCGATTCAATCTCTTTCAAACTCTGATTTGCATTCTTATCTGTCTCAATTAGATATAATCGGGTGATAAGCTTATAAAGATTAGGGTCATCCGTGCTCCATAACAAAGGATTTTTTACAAATAGCCTTTGTCGATTATGTGAACTAGAGTCATTTCCTGCAACAACTCTCTTTGAAGTTGTAGCAATCATTTGATCCTTATACATGATCGTATGTGAGAGTTGTACGTCTTCATAGATGTTCATTTCTGTGTCGATCTCTACCTCCCATCCATCATCCTTCTGTTTCGTTGTTATGTAAATTCCATTTGTTACAATATGATTCTTTTCTCTTGTCCTTAGCCATACATTGCGATAGATGCCGGCACCCGAGTACCATCTGCTATTCGGGCTTTGATATACTACTTTCACAAGAATTTCATTTTCCCCTTCCGCGATCTTGTCTGTTATCTCGTGTTCAAAAGAGGAATAACCATATTTCCATTCACCTACAAACTGCCCGTTCACATATAGGGAAGAATCCATATAAACCCCATCAAAACACAAAAGAAGCTGCTTATCTTCTTTCGTGCATGTAAATCTCTTACGATACCAACCTATACTGTTTTCATAAAGATTTAATGTATCATAAATAAGCCAATCATGGGGTATATCAACCGGTTCAAATTTCAAAGTAGAAAGATCTGCAACTTCCAAGCTGCTTTTGGCAAATTCCCATCCATCATTAAAAAGTGTTTTCTTATTCATGTTTGGTGCACCCACTTTCTTTATTTGTTTAGGTGTATTCGATATAAGAAACAACTGCAATTAGTAATACTCCAAAGTAAAAGCATGTTCCACCATTTTCATTCGAAACATGCCATGATCATTTCCATCATATTGATCTTATATTTTTTGATTAACTTGGATTTTTTGCGGCTGACAGAAATTCACCTTTATATCTTCCATAATCTCTTTGCTGTTAAGCATAAAAAGATAACAAACAAGACTGGGAATACATACAATTAAAACATCAGATATAATAGAGGTAAGAAACATAGAGATGATGACGATACCGAGATTACCAAAGGTAATTTTCACTTTTTTAAAACTGTAATAAATTGAAAGTTTCCAAATATCTTTCAAACGAAATTTAAAACCTGCATTAATCAAAAATGCGTACATGGATAAGATGATCATTAATATAATGCCAATTAAAAACACTGCCGATAAAACATTGTTGATTGTAGATGGGTTTGCATTAAAATATTGCAAATCAACAAACAGAATATATAAGACCAAAAGCAGCGGCAACCAAAATTTCATCGTGTCTTTAAAATTTATTTTATATCCGTGGAAAAAGTCTTTAAGCGGGGAAAGTTCTTTTTCACGGATGAGTTTTCCAATTGAATATAAAAGTGCTGAAATCGATGGGCCTGTTAGAGTCAGTGCCAAGAAATAGATAGTGATATTAGAAAAACTGGGTTTTAATGTCATGAAAAAAAACAGAAAGATCATATTGCTTAATACAAAATAAATATTGGTCATTAAAAGGCAATAAATATAATTGGTTAAACGAAATAGAAGTCCATCGCCAAACTCTTTTCTTTTCTGCATACTAATCTTCCTCAAGCTTATTTTTGATGGTGAAGGTATTACAAACAAATAGTGGAAAAATGGTTGTGAATACAAGTAGTTGCTTATCTTTCCACAACCATTTTATAAAAGGTTTGTTCTTACACTGATATAGGGAAACTGCCAGCAAATAAGTTCATATTAAAAACATTGCCAGCAGTTTCATTTAATCTTTTAATTTGATTATTTCTTCTTCTTGAAATCCTCGTATGCTTTATTTACTAGACCTACGTACCTGTCCATTCCTTTAGCCTTCAACTCGCTAACATATTTATCCCAGTCAGATAATGGACGCGAACCCAAAATAAATTTCGCTGTATTTTGTTTTACCATATCCGTTAATGGTGTAGAAAGAAGATTTGCCTGTTCTTGATCCACAG
Source organism: Paenactinomyces guangxiensis (assembly GCF_016055185.1). GTDB lineage: Bacteria > Bacillota > Bacilli > Thermoactinomycetales > Thermoactinomycetaceae > Paenactinomyces > Paenactinomyces guangxiensis. The sequence continues at coordinate 147,328 of NZ_JAECVR010000002.1, read as the reverse complement.
CACTCATTGGATATGGCGGATTCACTGGTAATACTTTCTTGTTTTTGAGCATACTCTCCTGGAATTTAATTTCTTCAGGGTTCATTGTAGAGCGAAGTAACTCTGTTGTTCCACCATAAGAGAATGTACCCGTTCCGAATCCAAAGTCCTTACGTAAATCTTTCTTTCCAGCCGGATTTAGTCCAAGGAAGTTAATATCTGGCATAAGAACACGTTTGCCATTTTCCTTTTTATAGGTTGTTCCTTCTACACCCCATTTAGTAAATTCTTGACCTTCGTCACTGTACCATAACCAATCAATAAATTGCAGCAAAGCAAGAAAATTCGGGTCATCCTTCGCTTTGGCATTAATCATGATCCCGTTTTCCAATCTTGAACCAGCAATGACATGGCCTTTAGGACCTCCAGGTACGTCAATTTTTGAGATGGAGAAGTTGCCTTCCCCCAGTGTTTTTTTCATACTATTGCGCATTACTTCAATTTCTTGGGAATTTGTGCTGATAACAAATGATTTCCCGTTAACAAATTTTTGAACTGCCGTATCATCACTTTGTGATAAGCTTTCTTTGTCCATCAAGCCGTCTTTTACAAGTCTGTTAAAGTACGTGAGCATGTCTTTGTATTCTTGTGTTGCACCCGCAAAAACAAACTTATTTTGTTTTTGGTCAAATGTAATATAGTTTGTTGTGCCCCAGCCGCCCACAGTTCCGAAAGTAGGAGCTGCATATCCCAATAAAGCACCCAACGGAGTTGTTGAATTTCCTGTACTCCAGCGCTCAGAGAATGGTGTAATATCAGGATAAATTTCCTTTAATTTTCTCAATGCTGCTTCAAATTCATCCCATGTTTTGGGAATTGGGATATGATGCTTTTGGAAAATATCTGTTCTTACAGCCAATGTGTAATCTGGCCAAACATTTTCATGCAATCCGGGGAGTATATAATATTTTCCATCCGCTTGTCTTAAAGTATCCAGTTCAGGCTCCAAATTCCATTTTTTTACCTTATCCATAAAGTTAGGCATGTATTTAACGTAATCACTAATTGGCAAAATAGCACCAGAAGCAACAAATGGTGTTTCCTGACCCGGATAAGTTTTAGGGATAATTAACGGGGCATCCCCGGAACTAATCAATAAACTTCTTTTTTGGTTGTAATCACTCATCGGAACAACCGTCGGTTTTAAGGTAACATTGGTTCTCTTAGTTATTTCTTTCCACAGAAGCCAATCCTTTTTATAAGCATACCACGCAGCATCGTTGTACATCGTTGTGAATGAAATCGGTTTTGTTGCTTTAAATTGCTTTCCTACTCCATAGTCATCCATCGCTGCACCCTTTGGAATAGAAGAAGACGAGCTCGTGCTTTGGTCACTGCTGCATGCAGTCAATAAACTGCCGATCAAAGTAACCATCGCAACGAAAAGAGCTAACTTTTTTGAAATTTTCGCCATCGTAATACCTCCTATTTTTTGTTGTTTTATAATAAATTTTTTATAATAAACTTATTTAGGAAGTTGCAACCGTTATTGTTTAACTGCTCCAAGCATGATACCAGAAACAAAATATTTCTGAATAAACGGGTAAACCATTAAAATTGGCAATGCTGTTAATACCATCGTTACTGCCTTGATATTAGCAGCAATTTGCGTTAGATTATCTGCATTTGTTGCACCAGCCGATTCACCCGATGTTGCTCCCGCCAAAAGATTCCTCAAGTAAAGAGTCACTGGGAACATGTCTGGCTTATCCAAGTATAGAAATGCCGAAAACCATGAATTCCAGTTCCCTACCGCATAGAACAATACCATAGTAGCTAAAATCGGTTTGGATAACGGCAATACGATTTTTATAAGTGTCCCGTAAGTAGAAGATCCATCAATCGCTGCCGCTTCTTCAAGTTCCTCCGGCAATGACTCGAAAAATGTTTTCATGATTAACATATTAAAAACACTGATTGCACCAGGAATAACCATGGCCCATATCGTATTTGTCCACCCAAGCGTTTTAATAAGGATATAGTTCGGAATCAATCCTCCGTTAAAAAACATTGTGAAAACGGCAAAAGAGGTAAAGAACTTGCGTCCCATCAGACGCTTTTTCGATAATGCATAAGCCAACATTGTCGTCATAACCATGGAGATCAATGTAGCAACAACCGTGTATATAATTGTATTCCTATAGCTGGTCCAGAAGGCCTTGTCATGAAGAATCGTTTTATAGGTTTCAAGGTTAAACCCTTTTGGTATCAGATTTACTTTACCTGCGTTAATTGCCGCCTGATCACTAAATGACTGGGCAACGACATTCAGAAAGGGGAACAATGTCACAAATACAACGAGCAATAAAATAATCACGTTAAAAACTTTAAATATTTTGTACTGTATGGATTCCTTCACTGTTCTCTCCTCCCTTACCACAGTCCATTGTCTGTAAATTTTTTGGATAGATAGTTGGCAGAGAAGACTAAAATCAATCCGATGACTGCTTCAAACAAACCAATGGCTGTCGCATAACTAAAGTTGCTTGATTGTAAACCTACCCGGTAAAGGTATGTAGATATAACATCCGAAGTTTCATAGTTGAGTGGGTTATATATTAATAAGATTTTTTCAAATCCCACCGCCAACAAATTTCCAATATTCAGGATGAGTAATGTAATAATTGTCGGAAGAATCCCTGGAATCGTAATATGAATGGTTTGTTTCCATCTGTTTGCACCATCTATCTTAGCTGCTTCATATAAGGATTCGTCGATATTTGTCAGTGCAGCTAAATAAAGAATTGCTCCCCAACCCATGGTTTGCCAAACCTCCGACGCGATATAAACCGGTCTAAACCAGCTTGGATCCTGCATAAAAATGATAGGCTCCCCGCCAAAGAATTGAATTAACTCATTGATCGCACCAGTGGTAGATGTTAATTGTAAAATCATCCCACTTATAATAACGATGGATAGGAAATGTGGCAAATAAGAAGTGGTTTGAACAAATTTTTTGAACTTTTTCGATTTCACTTCATTTAATAATAGAGCAATAATAATCGGTGCGGGAAAAACAAATAGTAATGTTAAACTACTCAAAATAAGAGTGTTTTTAAATACCTGCCAGAAGGTTGGGTCCTCAATAAACATTTTAAAGTAATGAAGACCGACCCACTCTTCACCAAAAATATTACCTCCAGGAATGAATCTTCTAAAGGCAATCATATTACCAATCATCGGAATGTATTTGAAAACCACCAGATAAATAATTGGTAAAACAAGCAGGGAGTACAATTGCCAATCTTTTTTGATTGTTTTAAATACTAATGTTTTCTTTGTCTTCATTACTTTTGGTATCCCAATATCTTGCTTCTGCTTTGATGCTTCCAACAATTGTTTCGCCCCCCTTTTATAAAATTTATTCGCGATTTATAGCCCAGTTATTGGCAGTTATTTCGAATGGCTCAAAAAGATAGTTTGTATAGGCAACAAACTATCTTTTATATCTGTAGTTTATCATGTTTGATGATTCCAACAATTGTTTCGCCTCCTTTTAAAAATTTATTCGCGATTTATAGCCCAGTTATCGGCAGTTATTTCGAATGGCTCAAAAAGATAGTTTGTATAGGCAACAAACTATCTTTTATATCTGTAGTTTATCATCCGTGTGCCCATTGTTGCAAGCGTTTTCAAATAATATCTAAATGTTCTTTTTTTCATCTTAAATCACTTGGAACGTTTGCTTTTCAGGAACAAAGTGAATGGGAATACTAGGAAAAATCGTTTTCATCCATTCCGATAAATACTTCATACCAGGTTCTTCACTTTCCGCATGACCTAGAACAATGAAAGCCTTTTGTTTCCCTTGATAGACAGCATCCCGAACATATTCCGGAGTCTCCCACTCGGGACCTTCTCCAGAAATAATTAAATCAAGATTCTCCTTCTCAAAAAGCGGAATAGACAAATCACCTCCCCCCCTATACCCTGCTAATAAACCAATACGGGTGCATGGTGTAGATAAATCTCCAGTAACACGTACAAACTTAATACCCAGCCTATTTTTAACGTACTCGGCAATTTCCCTTACAGTCATTACAGGAACAGTAAGAATCGTTGCAGCTGGTTGATTCTCGTCAACATATGGTTGCCACCCCAAAGCCTGAATTAAACCAACCATAATACCATCAGGTTGATATCGGTGCCAATAATCATGAAAACGATAGATGGCAATACCAGACTCATCGATCAGACGCCGTTTTTCATTATATACTGGATCACTTTTCAATGTCTCTGTATTGTCCATGTGACTGTAAAATAAGCCTTCATGGGTGATGAGCAGATTTGCCCCCATCTTAATGGACTGGTGAATCACATAATGTGTGGGCATGAAACTAGTTGTAATTCCCTTTACTTCCATGTTTGGATCACCAGATTTAAGTGTATCCACCGTATTTGGAATTTTCCCCACTGGTTCCATTAATTTATCCAAGATATTCTGAACAGTTATCGCCATTATTTCATTCCTTTCACAGGAATTTAAAATTTTAACAGCATATTTAATCTCTCTTAATAGTAGATGGTCTGTTTCGCCCCTGTTACTCCATGTACCTGTTGCTTACTTACGGAGACGATAACTTCCAAATCTTTTCGATTGAGTGAGTAAGGCAAACCCTTACTTACACAGAAGCATTTTCTATCCTAATGGTAAGAAACCTCCACCTCTACAGGTGGAGGAGGTTCAATAAGAAGTTATTAAGCTATCATCTAAACCAATATACGTATCCGTTTCATCCTTAACAGGAATGAATTCCATTAATGTTACTTCATTTTTTGTTAAGGTTGCACGGTATGTTACTTTGCCCCCTACAGACTTCATTCTGGATGTTCTAACTAGAGGCTTTGCTACTTGGCGTAAGGTTTCTACGCTGGTTTTATCAGGAAATCTTGGACGCCCCATCTCCTGCCATGTTCTCCACGGATTTGCGTGATTTTCATCAACCGTTTGCCGTTTTACAAAAACCTCATTAAAGGAAACAGGAAGCTCAAATTCAACTTCCTTTTCAAAGCCTGTTCCTTTATCCATAACCAGATTCCAGGCAACTAAGGCGATACTGCCATCCCGTCTTCTTGTAATCAATGTATTTTCATCACGGTAGAGCTGCTCTTCACCCAAGGAATTGAAGAAGGAGAACAAATGAAATGTCGGCTTTGGTATTCCGTTTAAAGCGATCAATCCAAATCCCCCATGGAACTGGGCCTTTGGTACACCTAATTCCTCAAACACATCGCTAAATGTCCAGTAGGAGAACGAATCAACGTAATCTGCTCCTTCGCTGAGAATCCGAGCTAAGTATGCAGCGTTTAACACCGTGTCATGCACTGGATTGATTGGACTATAAGATGTGTTGTATTCCGTTATATGAAGAGGCAAGTGTGGAAAAGCAGATTGATCAATTAATCCCCGGACCTTTTCAAACTCAGCTAACATAGCCGTATTTTCAACTAAGTCCTGATAGTAATAATCAAACGTTATCTTTTTTGGCTTTTTAGATGTATAAGCATGCCGAGAAACAAAATCAACCGGCACTTTCTCTATATCACAGAATTCAAGAAACTCGACAATCCACTCGTCTGCTCCACCACAAATGGCCGGTCCGCCAACCTGGAGGTCAGGATGTACCGCCTTCACAGCATTCGCAGTTACCTTGTATAATTTAAAGTACTCTTGTTTATCTGCATCTTTCCAGAAGTTTACTAGATTCGGCTCGTTCCAAATTTCGAATGGCCATTTCAAAACTTCCTCAAGTCCATAACGTTCCACAAAATGGGATACTACTGCCTTTACTAAATCAGACCATTTTTCATAGTTTTTTGGCGGGGTCACATTCCCTTTCCATTCAAAAATCGTTTGGTCACCTGAAGCCAATAGCTTTGGCATAAATCCTATTTCTACAAATGGACGGATCCCTAACTCCAAATACGCGTCGAAAATTCGATCAATATAAGTAAAGTTGTAGAAGGGACGAATTTCTCCATCTATTTCTATTTCACGGTAGATGCCGATATCATCGTGTAACAAGCCATGTCCCCGGATGTATTCAAATCCGATCGCGTCTTTTACTATTTTTAGATGTTCCAAGTATTCCTTTTGAAGGGCAAGTCCTAGTCTGCCCGTTCCAACACAAAATTTCCAGTTCTTTTTGAATTGTACTGGAGAATTTTCGGTTACTACTATTTTAATCATCCTATCCTCCTGGTTCACTAAATATTATAGATTGCAACACTATTCTTAACAGGGTAAACTCACACATGAGATTCCACCCGCGGCGGGCAGAAAGCAGGAGAAATGCCGAATAATTTCGAGATTTCTGTGCGCCGTTGAATTCATTATATCATCCCATCGCCAAGTTTGTATATCCAATAAACAAAGTTTATGATAAAATAAATCTACCGCCATATAAGGATATTTTTTTACAGTGAAAGCAATCACACAGATTACGAACCATACGCCGGTGAATCCGAATGCCGAAGAAGATCGGGAATGGCCGGTGTACGATTTACCATTCTTCTTTCAACTCTGTTCAACGGCTCTGCCAGTAAAGAAATATGTTGGTGAAATATACAACCTATGATGATGTAGAGAAGAAAAATCGCTTTCTCAAGTCAATACTTGAAAAAGCGACATATCGGAGATCCATAAGCAGGATGACTTTGTTATTTCAGTTAAACCCGCAAATCCGGAGGGTTTAACTGACCTGTTTGTTCCCAAAGAAATGTTTTAACGCATCGTACACCTGACTTTTCTCCCGGATCACATAATAGAGAAACTTTGGTTCCCGGATATGGCGATAGGCTGTCATCAGTGATGGCCCCAATCATTTTCCTTTTGTCTACCTAAAGGAAAAAAATATTATAGTACTAGGTTTCTCAATAATCTTACAGCCTGTGGGAAATTACTTTTCACAAAAATTTAAACAACCATCCTATCACAGAATTTATTTTAATCTTTATTTTTAAAAGGATACATATAATTTTTAACAGATTCTGTGATAAAAGCAGAAGTATCAGAACCAATCTTTTTCCACTTATTATCATCAAATATTCTCTCTATAAAAGGCTTTGTCCAAGTTAATGGGTTTTTCTCTTCTACTCCGAACTGGTTTAAATATTGGAGATCTTTAGGTTTAATTCGCTCACTAAAGAACTCTGGAACAAAAACCCCGTAAATCTGTTCCGCATGAGCAAGCGCAAAATATACAATGTGATTCACTTTATTCTCAATAAGCTCTTCTGAAAAGTCATTCCAAGATATCTCTCGGCCAAAATGTTTTACAAACTCATATATATCCATATACTTACTTAACTCGTGATCTTTATTTTGCAAAATCCCATAAAACATTACGGAATCTTGATATAAATGGGAACATAATTGCAATAAATTATACTCCTCCTTAAATTGATAACATCTCCCTTTACCCTTATTTATTTCTAACAACTTAGCCGAACTATGTAAAACTTCTGTGTTAAATGGAACTCTCAGACGCTTTGCATGTGAAAAAATATCATACTGTACATCGATTTCTATATACTCACAAAATTGATTGTTTGTTTTCTTGATAAATGAAATCAACTCATGAGATATCATTTTCCTAAAAATTTTCTCTTTCCTTGTCGCTTTTATAATTTGTCCATTATTCCTGTCTATTTCTCCCTGAATAAAACCGTGTTTCAAAATGATATCCGTCGCCAAAGCTAATTCATCTTCCGGAAAAAATAGGTCAATGTCTTTACTTTGTCTTAATCCTAAATCGTTGTAAACCATATGGTTTAAAAACAATCCTTTTAATGCAATACAATGGACTTTATTTTCATATAGATCATTTAAGACCGGTGTAATCGCCTCATATATATACTTGTTTCTTTCTCTATTTGCTAAATAGTAGTATTCGAATAAATGTCTCCACTTTCCCGGAATACGGTTTGCCCAATTGTATTTCAACAGATTTTTATAAACCACCATTGCTACTCTATGTTCAAACATCCATCTAGCTATATAACCCCAGTTCAACCGCTTGCTAATAAAGTTTTTTTCTACTGACTCTACTTCACTATCTGTTAATTCCAACTTTATTAAACTCAAAATTAATTTTTCTTCAGCTTTTAACTCATTCATTAACTGATCCCTCCATAAATCTCTGTAATCAATTTGTAAACGTTGAATATAGCATATTATTAAGCCTAATTCGGGTCTAATTCTTATCAATGCAATCAATGACTATTCACTTACAGCCCATTCCATAAATTAAAAATCAACTTTATTATCAGGTCTTGCATCTGCTTTCACTTTGATCCCATATAGCTGCCGAAAACCCTGTTAAGCCCCCTGTAGAAGAGGGCCTGGTATTAAGGTAAAATATTTTTCCCATTTATCCTTGGTAGCACTTCGCAATCCCTAATATCATTATGATTGAAAAGCCACAATATAAACCTTTCTATTCCCATACCAAAGCCTGAGGTTTTTAAGGGATAATTTTCTTTCATATCTTTATACCATTTGTAGTTTTTAAGAGGAACCTTATGAAAATTAAGGGCTTTGATTAAATCCTGACTCGTTTCGTGCCTTTCTCCAGAACCCACCAGCTCACCAATTCCCATTAATAAATCTGCATTCAGCGCTTTTGATTGGTCAACAGAATCAAACTTTTGATAGAAAGGAACAGAAAGATGATCAAAGTGTGTCAACCAAACTGCTCCACCAAACATTGAAATGAGCTTCAGTTCACCCTTACTATTAATACTTTTAAATCCTGCTGAGTGTTTATCAACATATTCATCAGAATCTTCCAGAATATTTACCGCTTCATCAAGAGTAATTCTTGGAAGCGGCTCTTGTAAATAGGCCATCTTCTCAATATGTCTATTACTCCCATTAATATTTAAAAGCTTATCTCCAAAATCATTAAGAATTTTCCTACTTAGAAACGATATATATTCTTCAACTAATTGAATTACATCATCCAAACCTCCCGGTATTTCCGCCTCACTATGGTAAAACTGACACAAATGCCTATGATCCGGTAATTCTCCTCGAAAGGAGGGCATAATGTAATAGCATCCATTTTCAAACAAGCGACATCCATACTCCAACATGAATTGCATCGAATCAGCAAGATAGGATTTAATGCCAAACATTTCCACACTAACAGGCAGTGAATCACTTCCAAGTCCCATAGGACTAGAAATGGAACCAGTTGTGATAGGCAAGAATAAAGTTTTAATATCTTTCTCCTTATAAAATTCGACAGTATAGTAATTTATCAAATCTTGCACTTCTACTAAAGACTTGTACCACGAATCATTAATTACATTCAAATAGTGAGTAGAGGTATTTTTCCAATATTTCTTCGGTCTTATTAATTCAAAATTATTAGCCATTTATTTTCCTCCTTCTATAAATTAAGTTTCTCTCACTTAATCTCGTTTTCTTTATATTTGAGATTTAATCCCGGTTTAAAGAATGTTTCATAAATTAGAGGTCTCAATCCTCAATAAAAGCCTATAAACTGTTGTAGATCTTGCCCCCAGGAATCGTAAAAATTTCACTGTTCCCGTGATTTGACTAGTACTACAGTTGTGCTTGAGTAGAAGATAGATATTTTTCCCGCTGATTTCAGTGATCTTCGCAATAGATTCATTGAAATATAGCTGGTTTTATCAAACTCTTGGATATCAATTTTTATGATACAACTGTAGCACTAGGGCGTGTCTGGTAAATATTCTTAGTAGTTGTTACAATAAGAGTTATTAATACTTACAAGGTGGACTGCATCATGGTGAGACGAAATGAGATAACACCAAGCTTGGGAAAAAATGCTTCTTTGTTACCAACAAACAGCGGACAATGAAAATTTTACAAAGAGACAGGAGACACAATCTATCCCTCATTCTTCCTACCAATAATAAACAGATTGTTTCCTCGAGCAACAGTTGCTTCGTCTGACATAAACTGTAATTCAAGTTCAAAAACACGCTCAAACAGGTCAGAAACCGATAAAATATCTGCTATCTTTTGTGTTTCACCTGTTAATTGTGTTTCCTGAAACCCGGGATAAATGAATGATGGGAACCCCACTAATTTTTCGATTTTTAAATTGTTCTTCGTATATATGTTTCGTAATTGTTCTGGTGAAAACAAATGGATATATGGCATATCTTCTGTAAATCGTCCTTTGCCTTTAACAGCCTTTATCGCTTCCTCTATCTTACCTAGTGATAAATTGAAGTATATTGCATGATAGAGATTTGGAGCTAAGGTTACCATAAAGCCTCCTGGTTTTACCAAATCATTAAGCTTGGAAATTACGAGAGACGGATTTTCAACAAAGCCAATTACATTGTGAAAATTAAAACAAACATCTACTGACTCCTTTTTTATTCCTTCTATATGGTGAAGGTCACCTTGACGAATTTCCCATCGATCATATAATTGATGCTTCTTTTGTTTAAGACGAGCCTGATTGAGCATGTCTTCTGATATGTCATAGGTAAATCCTTTTGCCTCTGGATATTCTTCCAAAATTTTTAACGACCAGCGCCCAGTTCCACCACCAGCGTCAAAGAAAACAAAATTGGAAGGTAGTTTAGAGAGAATCATACGATTAAATATTTCCCATAACAATTTATCAGACAGTCTCCAATAGTTTTGACTTTCAACAAGATCATATTGACTAGCTTTTTTCGAAAAATATTCTATTGTTTGTTTAACTATATTACTCATTATTCATCAACTCCTATATATTTTCCCTCTGTTTCCAAGAATGCTATATAACGCTTTAAACCTGCGAGGTCAACCCATGAAAATACTTCTGGTGTCTCTCCTATTAAGCGTTGAACTTCTTTGATGTCTACCCAACGCGCATCCTTTGAACCATCTCCACGCTTAAAAAGATCCCCCTCAGCAGTACAGCGGAAATATACTCCCATTGAATCAACAGGTCCGTAAATGGTTTGGTAAACAGCAAATGGGCTGATACATTCCACATTTGAGTCTGACTGCGATGTTGTTATATAGGTTTCACTTCCAACAATAGTTTTAATCTGTAAACCTGTCTCTTCAAACACTTCACGGCGTAGCCCTTGTAGTAATGATTCGAACTCTTCTATCTGTCCTCCGGGCAACTCTAATGCTTCAAATTCACCTTCCCGGTCACGAATCTGTAATAGGATTTCTCGTTTTCCATCACTTGTACGTTCGATCAACGCACGCACATTAACATATATCATGTCACCTTCTCCTTTGTCTATTCAAAAATATCCTTCAAAGTTGTATCTAAGCTAAATCCGAATTGTTCAGCGGTATACTTCTTAGTTACCAGGTTCGCAAAGTGATAAATCTTCTGAAATACATCCTTTCCTAATCCTTTCGATTTAAATCCAAAAACATGTGAAGAGTATTGAGTTTCAAATATGCGTTCTAATAAAGAACGAGCAAATATATTTCTTGGAAGCGGTTTAATTTCCACTTGTGGAGAATGTTTCAGCACATAGAACCTGCTAACAGGGAAACTGCCTGCTAAACCTATAAGACCTGATTTAGAAGGATAGGGAGTCGCCCAAGCGGTTAGCTGATCCTGGCTATCAAACATGAGTAGAGCTGTATCATCAGTCAATACTTGGTATCCACTTTCGATAGCTTTCTCTGCAATAGTTGATTTCCCGGCTCCGCTCGGCCCCATAAACAAGGAAACTTTACCATTTATCAGTAAAGCAACACAATGCAACATAAAGGCACGAGAATTAACTATTTTCGGATATAAACTTATACGTTGCACAAATTCCCACATTTTAAAATGAGTGTGACTATCTAACCTGCATCCCCCTTGCAATTGTAAATTAGCATCAAAACTATCTGGATTCCAACTACCCCACAAATTAATATTAAAAATTGACTGTAATTCCAATTTTGTCTCTTGCCACAGTATTCTATCTTCTGTGGGCGGGATAAGATCTGGACATAAATCCCAGCGAGATAAATAACTTACATGGTCAATTGTAGTAACATGATCAACCAAAACATGCTTATACCATCTTTTTGCCTTTTTTTCAAGATCAACTGTACCAGACGGAAAAATCACCTTAACAAAAAAAGGACCAAAACGATAGACAAACATCTTTTTAACTTCCCCCTGCAGGAACGCTCAAATATATCGGCGTATTTTTCCGGTGAATGTTGTTTCCAGGTTTTTAACCAGTTTTATTTCATGTGGTACTTTATAGGGAGATAAATACTGACGACAAACAGCAATTACGGCATTAGCATCAATCACAGCTTCAGGTTGTGGTTCTAAATATGCTACTGGTACCTCTCCATGTAATGATGAAGAGGATCCTTTAACCAGAACACGAGAAACTGGAAATCGTTCAGCAATGAACTGCTCGATTTCTTCCGGGTGAATTTGTATTCCTCTGGTTTTTATTACATTTTTCAGTCGCCCGGTTACATGCAGATGTCCATCTTTATCCAAATATCCAATATCACCTGTTTGCAGCCAACCATTTTTGAGTACTCTCGCCGTTTCTTCAGCATTCTTATAATAACCAATCATGACACTAGGGCTTTTAACTGTTATTTGCCCTATCTCCTCGATAGGAACGGGTTTACCGTCTTCAGAACAAATTTGTATTTCAACTCCTGGAATCGGTAAACCAACATCACTAACCGAAAAGTTTGATGTTAAGAATGCACTGCTAATCCGTGGTCCTGCTTCTGTCTGACCGTAAGTTTGAACAAATTGCACTCGGGAAAAACGCTCTATTAATTTTTTTAATGTGAACTGTGGTAGCATACCACCACCAAAGCAAATCATTCGAAGGTTTTCTAGCATGTACGACTTACGAATAGCCTTTTCTAGCATCAATAACATAGTGGGTACGGCTGTAAATACTGTAATATGGTCTTCCTTTATCTGCTTTATTAATTGATTAGGCAAAAATGGTTCTGGTAATATACTAATCGTTCCTCCCAAATAAATATGACTGAGTAATTGAGAGGTATTACAATACCCAAAAGGAAACGGGAGAGCAATAAGAACCCGATCGTCTGGTGTTAGCCCAAGTGAATGACAATGAGCAATTACATTGCTTATTAGATTTTCATGCGATAAAGCGACCACTTTTGGTTTGGATGTTGTACCAGAAGTTTGTAAGAGGATCGCCGGTTGGGATAAGGAACCAGGCTCAACATGTAAGGAAGTAAAAGATTTACGACTGATAGAAGTCACATCCAGGCAAAATAAATCTGTTCCTTTATACTTCTGTATAATAACTTTATTTGTTAAAAGCACCACCGCTCCTACATAGTTACAAATAGTCAACACTTCATCTCTTGCAACTTTCCAGTATACAGGGAATATGGTGGCTCCCAACAAAGATGTCGCAAAGTATGCAGCAATATATTCAATTGAATTTGGCAATTGTAAAGCAACAACATCTCCTGGTCTTACTAAGCCTTTCAATACTGCTTGTATGTTAGCAATTTCTTGTAACAATTCGGTATAAGTCAACTGTTTTCGCTTCGATTTTACAGCTACTTTATTTGGATAACGCTCGACGCTTTGTAATAAAAGCTCTCCAATTGAACCTAGAGAACTACACATTCAATGCACCTCACATTCGGCTATCTAGGTGAAGGACTTGACCAGACAAGTTAAATATTTTATCGGATAGCAAATAGATAATAAAATCAACCACTTCTAAAGGTTCAGAAATACTAGAGAGTACACTATCTTGTATTGCGCGTTCTCGCTTTTTTTCTGGATTACGGTTCAGATTTGTAATCATGAAACCAGGACATAGTGCATTAACAGAAATACCAAACTGCCCTAACTCTTTAGCCATTGTCTTGGTTAAGGCAATCATACCGGCCTTTGAAGCAGAATAATTTGCTTGACCATAAGAACCAAATACCCCCTTATAGGAAGCGATATGCAAAATTTTTCCTTTTTTGAGACGGATCATCTCCTTGCTAACTATTCTTCCAGCTAAAAAAGCTCCATCCAAGTTAACACTCATAACATGTTTCCACTTTTTAAAAGACATAAAGGGGAGTAAAGCATCTTCACAAATTCCTGAATTATAGATGTAGGAATCAATTGTTCCAAGTTGTTTAACCAACCTGGTTAGCCCCTTCTGAATAGAAATAGGATCTGACGCATCCACATGCTGTAATATAAGTTGATGATCATATGGAACCAAATCTTCAGTTAACGTTTTTACGGATTGAGAATAATAAGTGCCTCCAACTATTGCACCTTCTTCTAAAAGACGACGCAACAAACAATCCCCTAAGATACCAGAAGCACCCACAATTAGTATCTTTTTCCCATTGAGCGAGACGTTCAAATTTTCTATTTCTCCTTTTCTATAAGATGTTCAATAAACCCCGTGAGACTATTTATGCTTTTAAACAATTCAAGGGACATATCTTCAACTTCAAAATCAATCTGAAAATGATCTTCAAGTCGAATGATCAGCTGTAGTAACATAATGGAATCAAAGCCAAGATCTTCAATAAGACTTTCCTCACCAGTTAATTGAGTTTCAAGGACTGTACGTTCATCTAATTCCTCAATTACAATTTTCAGTACCTCTTGAAAAATCCCCATCATACCAGCTCCTTAACGTATCTCGTAAAAAGATAAAATCTTTCATGAGAATCCTTTTGATTATTTCAACGATTTTTTTTACTGAAAATCAATAACCATAAAAAAACATTACTTTATCACATACTAGAGAAACTTATTATTTACTCTCATTACCTTGTTTATAAGGAACAAAGTATGTGAATTTGTGTGTAGTAAATTCAATCGTATGTACCAGTCGTATATTTATTTGTGCATTCTTGGGAAGTTTTTGTAAAATCTCCTGAACAAATAAATCTTCTTTACTTTTGTTGAAACAAGTACCTGGAACTAGGAAAATATCAAAAACAGCTTCCTTAACCTGAATAATCCGAAATTGACGGATACAATCTCCTTCCATATGATTCAATTTCATTACACAATAGTGAAAAAGAATTGGATTAGAAACCCATTCGCCAATACGTACATATTCCTGAGTACGTCCACCAGTAACCTTTAATACTGGTAATGGTTTACCACAGCTACATGTTGTTAATTCTTGATGTACTAAATCACCCAGATGATAACGTATTAATGGCCATGTAGTGTTGTTAAGATCTGTTACAACCAATTCACCAATACCAGCCTTGTCAATGTTAATGACTTCAAATATGAAACGATCAACATTAATGTGTAAATTCCCAACCTTACATGTCATACCTAGACACCAGAATTCTCGACAACCGTAATGATTGTGCACTATCTTACCAAATGCTTCTTCTATTACTCTTAGCTGATGATCAAACAAGAGTTCACCTGTTAACTCGATGTAGCGCAAGCCAATAGCTTTAGGTTCCAGTCCGGTCTCAAGTAAATAAGTAGCAAATAACGCCATAGCAGAAGGTGGAGATAAAAACCAAGATGGTTGGAACTTCATTAAAGCATGATAGTATTTATAAAGTGTTTTTGCTGACATGTTAAGCATTGAAAGGTACAATATATTACCTACACGATTAATTGGCTTTGTATTGAATGTATCTTCTGTAAATGCATAAAACATTCCATACCGATCTTTTGAGCTAATATCTCCATACTCCATCCGTAATTTCCATAAATCCTTTTGTTTTAATAATAACTCTTGGTTTGACTTATAACAAATGAGAGGGCGCCCTGTTGAACCACTCGTTAGTTCCATATGAAGTTGTTGATGAGGATAATTTAATGGAAGAAGTTCTTTTTCTTTCCCAATCAGATCTTTCTTTTCTAATAAAGGAATTGAATCTAAATCCTGCAGCAAAAATGTCTCTGTATTTAATTCAGCAAGGCGTTTTTGATAAAAGGGAGACCTGTTTTGTGCTTTTTTTAATAAGAGCCTTAATTTCCTCTCTTGATTAAGATACAGTGGATCTCTCATAATAAAACTCTCCTATGATTTAACAATATTATATCTGTAAAAGTTGATATCTAATTATCTGAAATTGCTGTCGTATTATAATAATTTAAAAATTAAGATTGTAAATGAATGTCATTTTTCTCGAAAGAGCATGGTTCTGAAATACATTCTTTTTACAAATAATCGTGTACTTGGCTAATAATCAAATCAAGCTGATTTAAACGGGACAGAGCATCTCTATACAATAAATCTCCTCTTAATAGACCTAAAGTCATAAGTTCAATATAAGTTGTAGCTATACAGTATGGAAGTAGTTCCCAATCTATCTTCATAGTCACTTTGCTTTTATATCCTTGTAAAAAGGCAATAAACCTCTCGGAATTAAGTGTAGGTAAAAATTCTTGATAACGAGAAGAAAAAGGCCGGAAACGTATGCCTGATACATTGATCAGACCCTCGGCAAGATCATGAAGAGGATCATCAAAAGTAGCATTATCAAAATCAATTAAACCCAGAACTTGATCTTTTTTAGTATAAATCAAATTATTCGGATTAAAGTCACCGTGTACAATTAACTTTTCTTTTCCATAACCTAATGACATACAATGAGCTTTAAGTTTTTTAATCCGGTTGTTAGCTATGTGTAAATAGGAAGAAATTATTTTTTCCTCTTTCAAAGGAAGTTGTTTTCGATGGTATACAAACTTTTTGGTAAGTAAAGTAAGGATTCCTTGAGCTAAATCAAACAAACTTTGAAGTCGAAATTTCCATGGCTTCATTGTTGATAAATTCCTACTGGTTACATGAAAGGTTGCGAGCATACGACCAATTTGATTAGCTTGTGAAACTGTACTTTTCCAAGACACACCTTCCAGATACTCCTGTAAAAACAACTTTTTTTTATAGATTTCTATATAAAGATCTCCATATTTTGTTTGTATAATCTTGGGAACCGGAACACCATTTTCATAGAGCTCGCTCTGAAACTTCAATAGCTCTTGTACCCGTTCTTCATCTTCTGTATACCAAGGAAATTCTTTTAACAAGTACATATTATGATCTGACTCTAAAACTGCTTTTCGAGACGTTTCCGAACGTTGGTTAATACTTACTGGTATTTCATTAATGTTCATATAAGGAAATACTAAAAATTCGTTAAATCCATAGGCTTCCGCTACATCATATAATATAATATTAGGTAACAACCCCATTTCAGAATCAATTGGTTTTAGCATGTATATTCCTCTTTCCTTAGTGATCTTGGAATCTTTTTGACGTGAAACTCGTCAAAAGTTCAGAGGCCAAAACTTTAAATTTCATGCTAATTGGATGCTCAGGGGCTTCTAATATGAATGGAATGCCTTTATTATTACCTGTACTTATCTCAGGTAAAATTGGAATAGAGTTTAAGAGAGGTAATTGGTTCGGTTGAGCAAACTCGTTCTCCACATCTCCTTGATACAAATGAATATTCGTACCACAGTTGAAGCATCCTATATAAGACATATTTTCTATAACACCTAAAATTGGGATTTCCAGCCGTCGTAACATATCAATCCCTTTTTGAGTATCTGCGTAACTAATACGTTCAGGTGTTGTTACAAGTACCACTTTCCCCTTTACTTGGGAAAGTAATTGCTTATGCAATTCTCCCGAACCAGGTGGAAGATCTACTATCAACACATCGCAGTCCCAATCTGGCTTGTATAATAATTGGTGCAAAGCTCCTTCAATATACTTTCCAAAAAAGTAATTCCCGTTTTGATAGCCATCAATATAACCAGGTGATGAGACAGTTATTTCACCAATAATTGCTGGCTGGATAGTGTTTTTTTTCATATGTATTTTCTTTTGAACCTCTATTCCATTTAACATTGTTGGTATACTAGGCCCTTGAAAATCAGCGTCAAACAATCCTACTCGTAAATTGTTATAATAAGTTTGAAAAGCATATGCTAGATTTACAGCAACCGTCGACTTTCCTACACCGCCCTTACCACTATAAATATAGATAACTTTAGTTGATTCTGATAACATTAAAGATCTCCTTTACGAATTAACTTTTTCAAGAAGAGTCACACTTATTTATAGTTAGATAATTATACTTTCCTATTAATATAAAAATACTTAGAAAATATTTTTAAATTATGAATATAAATATATTTATGTATATATTATAAAATTCAATCATATATTTGTCAATACTATTATTAAAATTCTTATTTAATTTATTATATACATTTTACTATTAAAGAACATTGTCAATAGGAAAGTATCATCCTCTCCAGTACCTTTAGTGCAGGAAAAATACATTTATCCATGCCAAGAATGGTACTGTTTTAAGCAAGAGCGTAATCATTAAAAAAGTTACCCAGTTCCGGTTGAATAAATTTATCACAAATGGTCAATTTTTTGACAAATACACTTCGTGTAAATATTTTCCAGAGCATCTCCTAATTCTTTAGGAGATGCAATCGATCAGCTTTACCAATAATTTTGTAGAACGATCTGGAAGTAGGTCAATTGGTTTGCGAAAAAGGGACTTTAAATTGATTGTTATCTTTTCTCCACCAATACGCCAATTCTGTAAATCTCGTGTCGCACTTAGATGAACGTCTCCCCGTTAATATCCCTCATTTTATGACTAGTAGCTATTTTATGATAACTAAGGCTGAATTTCATCAAAAGTGCGGGAGAACCACTTTTTGTTTGACATTCTTCAGCTTAAATTGGATGTAGTAAAACTCTCTATATCACCTGACAGGGAGCTTTATATAAGGTTAGATTTTATTTAGAACTACAACCAGCGTCTTCTGAAAGAGAAAATACCCAATTTTTGTTTTGCTAATATCTCGTACACAACATCAGACTGTGGAGGATGAAATAGGCCCGCCTTAATATCCAGATATAGTTTTGAGAGAATATTATCTTCAAAAATACTGCCAATTCCTTCGATTTTCATCGCTTTGTTTACCACTTCCTCGGCCGACTTTGTAACATATTCCTTCGTTATTATACTTATTGTATTTAAAGCCGAATCTTTTCCTATATTGTCTGGGTACGTAACTATATAATTTTTCAATAATTCACAAAAACGCTTTATTTGGGAATAGCATGTTTCTTGCAGAATTATCATTTCAGCAAGAGTAAACTGAACGCCTGGGAAAGAACTTAGTTTACTATTTGTATGAGGTACTTTCTTTTTTTTGCAACTTTCAGTAACCATATTTATAGCTTTAAGCATGATTCCATAGTACACAGAACAAACACTTAGCCGAAATAGATAAGCGAGGATATCAGCTTTATCAATAGTTTGTCCTTCACAAAAGACTATTTGATCCTCTTTCACTATAACATCATCAAAACATACTGTATTACTGTATGATTCTTTCATAGATATAGTATTCCAATCTTTAGTTACTGAAACACCCTCAGAATTTTTATCAATTATAAAAAGAGCTAAACCAATTTTTGAACTATTGTATCCTTTTACATAGCAATAAACTGGTAAGTACTTTACAAATGGTTCTAAAGAGACAAACCTTTTTTTGCCGCTAACAAAATATATATTTCCACTTTTTCTTGCAATAATTGGATATTCGTCCTCATTGAAATTTCTCCCCGTCACAAAGTAAAGAGCTGGTTCGTTTGGGGAACCAAAAAGCGCTCGATCGTTTTTAACTTTTTCGAAATAGGTTAGTTTCTGCTTTTCATTAAACAAAAATTGCAATCCCCACACTGTGTATAAATGCATTGACATACTCAATGCAACAGCCGGCGAGTCTTCTACCAATGATTCTATCAACCGGAAATAATCAAAAGGATCCAAACTCCCACCATCTTTATCATCCAGAACCGTAAAGCAATGAACACCGTTATCTAATAGTTTTTGTATTTTCTCAAATCCAGATACAGGAGTCATTTACTTTCATCCTTTCATGTTTTATCTAATTTTTACCCGCTATACCTCGTTAAAAAAACAGTATTCGAGTAACAATTAAACCATTTGATTACTACCTGTTAATTTATATATTTACTAGTCAATAGATTGCAAATAGAATTAATGCTTCTGAAATTTTCTCTACTAAGATCATCATCTGATATCTGAATATTAAGTTGTTCCTCTAATGCAACAATCAATTCAATTAAACTCAAAGAATCAATACCTTCATTAAACAAATCGCTATCGTCATTCAAAGCAACACATCTGTTCAAAATACCGTTTAGTTTTAATTTGATAATTTCTTTCATGTTATTTTCCATTAGGATTACCTCCTTATCCATTTAGAAGAGACGTCATATTTTAAAGAGACAAAATAGGAAAACTACATGCAAACATCTAACAGTTCAAGTTTTAACTTTTTCCGCATCTACTAAGCTTTTATAATAGTTATTATGATTTATGAGCCAATCGTGCTTACCAGATTCTACAACTCGACCTAGACGTATAACATATATGATATCTGCATTTTTAATAGTTGATAGTCTATGGGCAATAATAATCGTTGTTTTTCCTTTCCTTATCCGATCTATATTGTTTTGTACAATACGCTCTGTATTAAAATCGAGCGCAGATGTCGCCTCATCCAAAATCAGGATTTCAGGATTCCTTAACAAAGCCCTGACCAAAGCTAATCGTTGCTTCTGACCGCCTGATAGAGTTACTCCCCTTTCTCCAATATTGGTATCATATCCATTGGGCAAACTCATAATGAAATCATGAATACACATGGCTTTACACATATCAACCAAGTCTTTTTCTGAGACTTGATGATTCCCAAGAAGTAGGTTTTCGCGTATCGTATTCGCAAACAAATAGGGTTCTTGAAAAACAATCCCGACTTTTCGTGTCCATTCTTCTGTCATGATCAAGTCAATCGGTATATCATTTGCATTTATATTTCCATGTTGAGGAGCGAAATGTCGAATGAGCAATTGTGCCATCGTAGATTTTCCACTACCACTGGCCCCCACAAGAGCGACCTTTTTTCCTATAGGGATATTGAGGCTCAAGTCCTGCAAAACATGCATTTGTTGATCGTAACAAAATGATACTTTATCAAATCTTAATGAATATATTTTTTCATTTAATTTCTTCACCCTTACTTTTTCTTTTTTATCTTCTATGAAGTTCCTAACCCGTTCTACCACTACCATTTTTCCACTAAAATCAACAATGAGTCTATTGGTCTTTTCGAACGATTGAATCAATTCAGCAATCAATTGATAAATAACTACAAGCATGCCTACCGTTATGTTTCCCTTAAAAATAAGAAAAACACCAAATCCCAGTACAATGAGATAAGTACACGTTGTCACAGATTCCTGTGTGAAAATCTGCTTAACTCTCCACTTTCCTTCCTCAATAACTCTACTATAATACCTTTGAAATATGTCTAAATATTTCGCCTCCCACCACTTCATTTGATTAAAAGCAATAATCTCGCGTGTAGATGCAACACCTTCTTCTAATATGGCGATTAAATTTCCTTTATCTTTTTGCATATGCGTTGAAATTTCTTTTTGTTTTTGCGAGAAATATCGTACACTTTTTAAATATACCATGCATAATGCCAATACACACACAAACATCCATATGTTTGTTAAAGCGATCAAGAGGCAGATAACAAATGTATTAACAATATATTTTATGGTATCGGAAATATCTTCTCCGATAAACCTCGCAACAATGGGGATTTCATTGGAGAGAAAATGTACGTATTGTCCCGTTCGTTTCTCTTGAAACCGTTCATGTGGAATTCTGTACAAATGGGAAAGAGCTTCTTTCGTCAAAACCTTTTTGACAGATCCATGGATTTTGCTTTGAACAAATGGGTTAATCACAAATAATAGTGAATAAGTGATATAGCACAGAATGATTAACAGCAATACATCCCAGAAGTTACTATACATCCCGTTAACAATCACATCGTCTATCATTTTTTGCTGTAATTGAATTGTATAAATATAAGCAATCGATTCAAGCAGCAAAAGTAAGATGGAAGATATATATATCAATCGAATGCCCTTTATATACATTAGAATCCACTTCACATTATTCATAAATGATCCGCTTTACCCCTTCTTTTTTTTGTAATCTATAAAACGCCCCTTTTTTCTGAACTAACTCATCATACGTACCAATCTCGGTTATATTTCCTTTGTTAATTACAATTATTTTATCATAGTGACGAATGGTGCTTAGCCTATGAGCAACAGTTATCACGGTATGATTTCTGAAAAAAGATTTCAAAGATTGTTGTATATTTCCCTCGCTTAGATTGTCTAAGGATGAAGTAGGCTCATCCAATATTACTACAGTAGGGGCACTCAAAAAAATACGAGCAAGTGCCAAGCGCTGTCTTTGTCCTCCAGAAAGCTTTACCCCCCTCTCTCCTATGTAAGTATCATATTTATCAGGCAGCTCCATGATAAAATCGTGAAGATAAGCGGCTTTAGCTGCTTCGATGATTTCACTATCAGTTGCTTCTGGCTTGGAAAATCGAATATTTTCGCGAATGGTTGTGCCAAACAAGTAAATATCCTGAAATACAAAACCGATGTAGCTACGCAAATGGGCAAATGACAGTTTTTCTATAGGGATTCCATCCAAATAAATCTTACCTTGTTGTGGATCGTAAAAACGACCAAAAAGTTTCAGAATGGTTGACTTGCCGGAACCACTATGACCAACAAAGCCCACCTTTTCTCCCGGAGAAATCGTAAAATTGAGACCTTTAAGCACCCGTTGTTCATTTCCGTAAGAAAATTGTACATTTTCAAAGGTAATCTGTCCCTTAATTTTTGAGAATGGATTAGGATTTTTAGGCTCCTTGACTTCCTCTTTCTCATTCATAAAGGAGTAGATCTTTTCCGCTTGAAACATGAGAATTTTTTGTTCAGTTATCGCCGTTATAACGGATGTTAATTTGGACATTGTATTAAAATAAATTAACAGAAATGCGACAAATCCTCCAACAGACAGTTTGTGTTGGCCTATTAAAAAAAAACCATAAATAAACAGAGCAACGGCCCCAGTATAGTAAGATAAACGACGACAGGTGCCTCTCCAATATGCGTACCAATAACGTTTTGTATAACAATTTATGTTCGTTTCAGTCTCACGCATGGCTCTTTGCAAATCCCAATCACATGCGTTATTAGCCCTCAGTTCCGTCAAGGATGAAATGCTTTCATAAAGTTTTTGACCAAGGTTGATTTGGCTTGTAGCCAAATCATTTGCAGCCAAAGATGCTTGCTTCTCCAAGTATGGACCGATTATATAATACAGAAAAAAACATGGAATTATAATTAATGAAAGCTTTACACTAAGATTCAACATTAAAAAGATTGCCACTACAGAGAATAACGCATATTGAACCATCTCCGGAAAGTGAAGTCCATATAGTTTTTGCATCGCTGCAACTTCCGTATTCAGTAGGGACAGGATTTTGCCTGTCGTATTTTTCTCAATAAAAGGTAAACCTAAACGGTGCAACTTCTTCAACATTTTCAATTGCAAATCTCGTGTGGCCTTTTCCTGGATATTTCGTTGCAAAATTTCTTTTCCAGAACTCGCTAAAAATCTGAAAACAAGAAAAAATAACACGATGAATGCACTTTTTGTCAATAAATAAACATCTCGATTCGGAATAATTTTATCTATAAGATACTGAATATACTTTGGTATATATAGCTCACAAACGGAAATAGTTAATCCGCATAGAATTAACATAACAACCGAAACTAAATAAGGTCTCAATATTGACATGCACCAAATATATACATGAAAGAGCCCTAACTTATTTTTTTTCATTAAAGAAATATTCGCTCCCTATCTATACTTGAATTTAGAACATATTTGCTCTTACCAGCGTCCATTGCTTTTAGGTATAGGCCAGTTAGGATCATAAATAAGATAAGCGGTACCGTTAGATCCATTCAGCCATACTTGTTCAAATTGAATTCGATCATAGGTGAGTGAAACGTCTTCATCAGTTAACGCCGCAGGGTCATTTACCAATACATTACCCAACTCATCGAATCCCCGAACAACTAACAAATGCCCTTTTGTTTCATTTAGTGGTGCTCCCTTGAGCTGGCCACTTTTATATGCGACGCTGACGATTACTGGTACCTTGGACTTAATCCATTGCTCAATATCATTTAGATTGCACAAACGAACCACTTTTGCCTGTAACCCCAGTGATGCGATATATGCTATGTTAAAAGACCAGTTACCAAAACTTTTATATTCACTGTCCCAAACAAAACGTGCAACTTGTGTAACCGACTTGTCTAACGTCTCATTATCGGTTACAGCAGCCCAATAACCCAATACCATAGAAACACAAGCTGGTGAGCACATGACTTGTCCTCCCAAAAAGGGCATCTGGGATCGTTTAGGAACAACCAAACTATTAGCTCCATCTGGGCCACTCCTGCTACCGCCTACATCAGTACCGTTTGAAAGGCTTATGCCAAAAGAATACAACCTCGGCGAAATCTTTAGATCTATCGTAAAAAGGGTGACTCGAACTTGAAAGGCACTTGCTACATCATTTAATACTAGTGTATCTATTTTGACATCTCCAAAATGATCAAATTGATTCCTAATTGACCGTCTCTTGAAAGGGGAAGAGTTTAAAGACCAAGATCCCATACAATACCATTTGGTCCAATTGTCATTTATCAAAGAACGAATATCAAACTCTAACCAGGTTCCTAAAGGAGTTTTTGCTTGCCAAGAAATGACTCCATCTTTGTGTGCCAGAAAGATTGGTGCAGTAGTGTAACTGCCGCAATAATAATAATCAACATTGTATCTCCTTAACTTGTCCTCTGTTATATGCAGATTCTCCATATCTAATATTAGATAATCTTTCCATTGCTTAACTCTTTTCATCCCTCTCTTTTCAAAAAACGAGAAATTACAATATACTTTACTAGAATCCATCCCGTCTTTACTCCCTTTATCAAAATATGACTAAATAAAAGTCATGAACACTTATCAAATTTCTGGAGCAACATATCTTCTCGCTCCCCAAAACCTTTCCTTATAGTAATTCTCAGACAAACTGCTTACTCTGATTGGCATTCCAGTTCTCCGAGCACTGATAAAATCGCTGTTTCCTATATAGATTCCTGCATGGCTTACACGTTCACAGTCTTCTGGATCAGTTTTAAAATATAGAAGATCTCCCGTTTTAATTTCACTTAACGGAACATTTTGTCCATGTGTGATTTGGTCATTGACGTCTCTTGGCACTTGAATTCCTTTCGCTTGATATAACCTGAACAAAAGGCCTGAACAGTCAAAACCAAATGAGGATGCACCTCCACCAATAAACGGAACCTTCAAAAATTGAGACGCTAATGAGGCCAAATCTATGTCTGTTATTACCTCTTGCTTATGCCTAATGGCCACATGAGATTTTAACAGTTTAGCTTCATCTCCCTGAGGAGTTAAAACCACAACATATTCTCCTATCTGCTTAACAAGAGGGAGCTTGGTCATAAAACTGAGTAGTTGTATAGTTCCATCTTCCAACTCTAAATTTGCTGTTTTAGACATCACATAAGCAAACACACCTTGAGAATAGAGAGAATGATATTTTTCATTAAACACAATATGATTTGAAGGAATCCAGCCGGGATAGCCAGACGAGCTTTTAGTTGTAAACTGTTCCTTCGCATATACTTTTAACCAGTCTCCCAAGTCTTGTTCGATCAAAACCGGCTCCCCATAAAGAAGTTGACTTTCCAGACGCTTTCGGGTCGCTTTTAAACGAAGAGGGAGTTGAGAAAACCACTTTGAAATTTCAACATAATTGGCTAAAGCCATTTCGTCTTCGTCAAAGAGCTGATCCTTATGAACCCAAAGATTTGATACAGAAACCTGAATATATTGAACTTGCAATATATACCCCTCCACCTTTTGCTCCTGGTTCTTTGTCAATTATCAGGGAAACTTAGTTAAATGCTCCTCCCAACAGATCTTTCTTACTCTCTACTGGGAGGAAAAAGCTTATCTTTAATATTTCACTCTATAGAAAACGCGTACGATGGTTATCAAGTCTCCGTCTTAATATATTCAGCCAAACAGGAAATAGTAGGAAATTCAAATAAAACATGCAGCGGTATTTTGACCTGAAAAGCCCTATTGATTTCCGTCATCATTTGAATGGCCTGTAACGAATGTCCACCTAACTCAAAAAAATCATCTGTTACTCCAAATTCCAGTTGACCAAGAACTCTTTTCCAAATATCCAATATCATTTCTTCAGTCTCATTCTGCGGTTCAACAATACTACCGCCGGCTTTTTCTTGATGTTCAGTAGGACGAGGCAAGGAATGCCGGTCCATTTTTCCATTCGATGTTAACGGAATCGTTTTCACAAATTCAAACCTAGTGGGAATCATATATTCAGGTAATTTTGCCTTAAGGTCGTTACGAATTTCTTGCATTGGCATTGAAATATGGTTCATATGCACCACATAAGCCACAACCAAAGGCTCATCATTTTTATTGGAATGAACCACTACCAATGCATCTTTAATATAAGGCAATTCCAACAGGCTCAATTCGATTTCACTCGGATCCACTTTATATCCTCTTACCTTAAACTGAAAATCCTTTCTTCCAAGGTATAAGAGAGTTCCGTCCGGTAAAAGCCGAGCCAAATCACCCGTTCGAAAAATTTTTTTACTGCTGTCATTCAAAAATGCTTTACTACTCTCATCTAATCTATTCCAATATCCTAAGGCCACATAACGACTTTTGAATGCAATCTCACCAAATAAATCAGTAGGATTTCCTTTTTCATCCAATAATAAAACTTCTACATCCTCAACCGGATAACCAACCGGAACGTACTGACTTTTTAATGAAGTTTCTTGGTCTAGTACATATTGTAAACCTATCGTACATTCAGTAGGTCCTAAACCATTTACAAAAAAACAATCTTTTGTGAAATGTTTTTTGTACAGGGACACATCCTTCTGATGCGCTGCTTCCCCACCTAGAACCACAACTCTTATATCATGAAACTTCTCATCATTAAAATATTCCAGAAGATAGCGAAATAAGGTAGGAGTAGAATGATAAACAGTAATCTTCTGTTTTTTGATCCACTCACCGATTTCCGTAAAACTCTCTTCTCTTACATTTAAAGGATATAGTGTAGCCCCATTCATTAATGCGCCAAACATATCCATCACAGCCGCATCAAAACAGTATGAAGCTAATTGGATCAATCGGTCATTTGGACTTAGTTTAATTGAATTCGTATAGTTCTTAATATGATGCAAGACATTACGGTGACTTTGCATAACACCCTTAGGTATACCGGTGGAGCCAGAAGTATATAAAATATAAGCCAACTCGTCCGGATCTATCTTTATTTCGGGATTTTCGTCCACTATATGACATTCATCAATATTGATGATCATCTTGGAGCTATTAGAAAAAAGACGGCTAACACGCTTTAGATTTCGGGAATTGGTTACAATAGCATTCAATTCGGCGTCATCAGCCATGAAAAGAATCTTTTTGTCTGGGAAAAACGGATCAATTGGTACATAAGCAGAACCTGCTTTTAACGTTCCTATTAAACCTACTACCATGTGCACGCCTTGCTCAAAAAACAAACCTATTTTTTGTTTCTCGAGCCCTGCCCCTAAAATTTTGTGCGCCACCCCATTAGCTAACTCATTCAGACTTTTATAAGTTAGACAGTCACTCTTTGTCAAAACAGCAATTTTTTCTGGATATTTATTCACCTGTTGACAAAAACGGTCAACGAGTGATTGCTCAACTTCATCACTTTTAAAAACAGTAAAAGAGCCGTCCTCAACTTCTTTAATCTCAACTTTTTGCTTTTGTTGTCTCGTAGCCGAAGATAGAAAATATTGAGGAATAGGCTTGAAATCATCAATCAAGATGGCCCCTAATAACGCTTGATAATGTTCTACAAATTGAACTATGGTTTCTTTGTTAAATAAATCCTTATTAAACTCGACATAACCCTTCAATTCTTCTTCTGTTTCCTCCAGATAAAAGTCCATATCGTATTTCGCTAACGTTTTCTCTATTTTCATCTCTTTTATAATAAGTTCACCATTATTTACTAATTTGAATGGCGGTTTAAAGAAATTGAACATCACTTGAAATAATGGGTTAAATTGAGTGGGTCTCTTTATCTTCAGTTTATCGATTAGCATTTCAAATGTGACGTCTTTATTGTTAAAAGCCTCCAGCATTACTTTACGCACTCTCTTTAACAACTGATTAAAAGTTGGATATCCAGATGCATCAACACGTAATACCAATGTATTTAGAAAAAAACCTATGGATTTTTCCATGTACGAAGAACTTCGGTTAGAAATCGGCATCCCCACTACAATTTCATTTTGCATAGTATACCGATACAAAAGGGCTATAAATATCGAAACAAGAACCATGTAAGGGGTGACCCCTTCTCTCTGGCTATAAATCTTTATCAATTCTTTATATTTAATAGGCAAAGTAAAATGATAACAACCTCCTTGAAATGTACGCATTGTCTCCCTAGGCCGATCTGTTGGCAGAGAAAAATAAGTAGGACAATTATTCAGTTGGGCTTTCCAATATTGTAACTGTCTTTTATATGAAACATCCTGTAACTTTTTATTCTCCAGTATCACATAATCAGAGAATTGAAATGGTGGTTTGGTATCATCTATATTCCCATAATAAAAACCTAATAATTCTTCAATCAATAAAATCATAGACCAACCATCTGCGATAATATGATGGAGATTGAAAACCATCACGTATTCATGTGCAGCTAGTTTTAATATGGTAACACGAATAAGAGTCTCCTTCTCCAAATCAAACTGATAATTTGATTCATTCTGAATAAAAAGTGTAACTTGTTGATCCAGTTGATTATCTCTCCAGTGGCTAAAGTCTTTGACCTCTATTTTCAACTCTTTTTTATTATGAATAACGGATATGGGATTCCCATCTCCACGATTACGAAAGTTAGTTCTTAAGGCATCATGACGCTCTATGATCCTGTTCAAACTATATTCTATTCTTTTAACATCCAGATCTCCTTTAATACGAAATGCTTTTACGATATTGTATTGCGAACTGCCTCCATATAACTTGTCCATAAGCCACAATGACTTTTGGGATATAGTCATCTGTGAGCTTTCATGCGAGTTCATCTCTCCAATTATAGATTTACTTTTTTTTGTAGGAACAGATTTTTTTATAAAATCAGCCAACTCTGCAATAGTACGCATTTCTAAAATCATTTGCAAAGTTAATTCTACTTCAAAATAGTCACGAATCCTTGCCATCAATCTCACAGCCGATAAAGAATCTCCACCAATTTCAAAAAAAGAATCATAAATCCCCACACAGTTAATGGGCAATATTTCAGAAATAAACTGTACTATTTTCTCCTCAATGTCATCCCTAGGACCTACGATACTTTCGGATAATTCATTATTATGCTGTGCGGATAATACAGGTAAAGCATTGCGATCCACTTTACCATTATAAGTTAGTGGTATATGGTCAATGAACTCAAAATATGATGGAACCATATAATCAGGCAATTTATTTTTTAAATATGACCAGATGTTTTTTATGAGGATTTCTTTTTTTTGCTTCAAGTTTTTATTCAAAACAATATAAGCCACTAAACATTTAAGATGATTAGTCAGATCCTCCCTCACCAAGACTAAAGCCTGCTGTATGCCAGGATATTTAAGTAAAACAGTTTCTATCTCTTGCAATTCAATGCGATGTCCACGAACTTTTACCTGATCGTCTATTCTGCCTATATATTCAATTGAACCATCAACTCTGAATCGAGCCAAATCCCCTGTTTTATAAACACGGGTATAAGGGCCATCTTTTACGGGATTTGGTATAAACTTGTGGTCCGTAAGATCTGGCTGGTTTAAATAGCCACGCGCCAAACCTTCACCTGCGATATACAACTCGCCTTCAACTCCGATAGGCACGGGCTTTAATTGCTTATCTAAGATATAAATATGAGTATTTGCTATAGGTTTACCTATGGTTGGTTCATTTTGAGAATCTCTTAAAATCAATTCATAAGTGGAATAAGTTGTGTCTTCTGTTGGTCCATACAGATTATACACATACTCAACGGATTCTGCTTGATAAATCTGTCGAACCAAAGAACTTTTGAGTGGTTCACCTGCCAAGTTAACAACTTTCACAGAATGTGGTATAGTATTAAACCTTAAATATTCCGCCAAAACTGATGGAACAGTGTTAATAAGGGAGACCTCATTAGCAACAGGCAGATCTATTAACGAGAAAAGGTTATCTACTAATACTACTTTTCCACCACAAATCAGAGGCAAAAAGATCTCAAACACAGATAGATCGAAACAAATAGAGGTAGAAGCAAGCACTCCTGATAAAGTATCCAATGGATATATGCTCAAGGCCCAATGTAATAACGCTACTGGACTATGATGTTCAATTGCTACTCCTTTAGGTTTGCCAGTAGTACCCGAAGTATAAATCACATATGCAAGGTTTGTTGGCATCACTTCTTTTTTAGGTAAAGGAATATCAAGAGACAATATGTGATCCAATTCAGTATCTAAACAAATGGTATCTAAATCGATTCCCTCAAACAAATTCACGCAACGCTCTGATGTTAATACTAATGGTGTATTCGTGTCTTTTACGATATGAGTAACACGATCCTGTGGATAGCGCGGATCTATTGGTACATATGCACCACCTGCTTTCAAAATTCCCATTATGCCAACAATTAATTCAATAGACCGCTCTAAACAAATTCCCACTAACACATCTGGACCAACACCTTTGCTTTTTAGATAGGACGCCAATTTATTTGATTGCTCGTTTAATTCTTTATAAGTAATCTCATTCTTATGAAAAATGACAGCCGTTTTATCTGGCGTTTGATCTACTTGGTCCTCAAATAGCTCGTGTAAGCACTTTTCTTTAGGATAAATGAAATCACTCGGATTCGGGTTCCAACTCATTATCAACTCATACTCTTGTTCAGACAATAGCGGGATTTTACTTATCTCCTGTTGAGGGTTAGAAAAGATAGACCGGATCAAAGATTGATAATTATATATCATATTTATAAGAATATCATTATCCAGAATAGGATGTTTATATATAATTTTCGATCTAATGCTCTCGTCGTTTTCTATGAAAATAAAGTTTGCTATCGCCTTTTTGTCAAATTGCTCACCAGGAGAACATAAAAATACATTGGATATCGATTGAGTCTGAGATTGATAGACAAATGTTAATTTGTATAAATCCTCTTCAATTAAGGTTTTTGAAGGTAAACTCTGATATAAGCCAGCTTGAACTACATTATTATAAATATGTTTGCATAGATCAACAAAAGTAGTTGTGTCCTTGATTATTGTGCGTAAAATTAATGTATTGCTCTTTTGAGTCGTGTTGCTATTTTTATTCGAAACAGGAAATCCAACTAATAAGTCCTGCTGATTTGTATATCGGTAAATAAGTACATGAAACATGGTTAACAAGATGATTGGCACCGGCACTTCCACTTCTTGACTCAATTCATTTAGCTGGTGAACTTCGAAAAGGTTAAAGTCAATTTCTTTCCATTCACTTTGATTTAACTCACCTAGACGTTCACCTGGCAAAGTTAATATAGGAAGTGGTTTACTAAGTATTTTTGCCCAATAATCATGGTGTGCGTTTTGGGAATCCTCTGTGTACATAATGCCCTCCTCTTACTTGTGTACCTCAGGTTTGAGAATCATATGAATCTCATAATCCTGTAATATTTGGTAAGCCAACTCTTGCGCTTCTCTCTTTGTTGAGCCAACTGTTAATATTCTAGAAATAATGTGTCCATTTGAGGACGCCTCTCGAACAAAAGCACCTTGCTGATATTGATGGATTAGTTTTACATCAGGATGCCTTGCCCAATCGTTTTTCACCCTTATATCCCTGATATACCCTTGGATAGGTGGTGTAACCTCTATACAACAGGAGACTCGTTTTGTTTTCGGAGGAAAATACGAAGTTTCACCTGTAATTGCAAGTTCATTAATTAAGCCAAATATGTCACAGCCCAAGCTTTGGTTAATCATCCAATAGTTTGGCCACCCCATTATACGAGGATTTATTTCCAATATATATATATTATTCTCTTTTACAATAAACTCTATATGACCAGCACCAATTCCATATTTGAAATCTTTAACAAATCTCCGCGTTTCATTGACAATTCGTTGCTCACATTCATTTTGAAAGGGAAAAACATAGCCAAGTTCAATAAAAAATGGTGGCGGACTCAACTGACGATTGGTTATTCCCAAAATAGACAGACCGTCTTTACCATTTAGAAACTCACAGCTATATACATCGCCTTCAAGGTATTCCTCTAGCAAATAAATATCTCCCTCTATCATTTGACCAGTAAATCGCGATATATTTTTAATATTCTTAATACACTCCGACAGTTCCAATTGAGTTTGGACCAATTTTACTCCCATCGACTCATTTCCGTTCACTGGTTTAAAAACCATAGGCTTTCCTTCATTTTTCAATACAGCGATACCCTCATCTAAAGAATGGCATATGTAAAAAGACGGCGTATTATAACCCAGTTCCCTTTGTTTTTTTCGAAACTCATGTTTTTTAATATAACTTTTTGTCCATTCTGGTTTCAAACCCCAAAAACCGTATTTTTCAGCCATAAAAGCCACGGCATAAGACAAAAAGTCACTTGTTGTATACATCGCCTTAACATGATACTCTTGTACCAATTGCTTGATATACGCATCTAATACATCTGTTTGATAGATTTTTTTGTCAGATATAAACCGTTCACATAAACATTTATATTTAAAATCAAAAGGGAGTAAGCCCGTGGTCAAATAAACAACTTCATATCCTTGTCTCCTGATTGCCTCAATTTCGCACCCATGATTACCTGATTCCACCAATAAAACGATTTCTTTATGATCGTTCATCATATCACTCCAGTTTAGTGGGATTATTTTATTAAATCCTAAAATAGTTCACTTAACTGGCCATTTCTCAGTATTTTCTCCATAATATGAGAGAAATGTTTCCACCCACCGGTCTAAACCTAAAGCAACACACCCCGAATGCAAAGGTTCATGTAAATCATTTGTTATCTGATATGATTTACATAATACTTGATTGCAATAATTAAACGAGGCAAGAGCAGATGATTTACCATCAGACGCTATACCTACGAGCTCATATTTAGAATCCCAAGCCAATTGGAAGCTTTGTTTGCGCATATCTTCGTAATAAAAGAATGGATCCATAGCAGTTTCTACTTTGCCCGGCAAACCCAAAGTTTTTGTATAAAGCACCCAAACATCTTCCAAAAGTGCATCTCTTAATCCAATCACAAAATCTTGATCTCCCACAAACACGATTTCCCTCATTAAAAATTCATGTTTTCTTAGGAAATTAATTCTCCGTGAAACCTCATGACGAAAGCATTTTCCTTTAGCTGTAAAAACTTGTTTCTCAATCCTTTTATCTGCTAATTCTTCATAACAATGATAACAAATACAGGGTTGCAAATAGAAGCAACTGGCACGAAAAAAGGAGTCAGGAATCATTCCGTCTTCAAGAGCTCTGATCTTTTCTATAAAACTATAATTATGTTCGATTTCAAAAATAGAATAGATATTTTGTGGGAAATTCATATGATAGTTATTCTTAATCATGTTTTCATAAGAGTATGTAATTTGATAATCCCGTAGGATGGCACCATATTTTTTAGCAATGCTTATAAAGTGTTTATCCAACATTTCAAACAACTGAATTTCTGTTTCATTGTAATAATCCCGCTGCTCTTGTTTATAATTAATCATGTTAGCTGGTCTATGGTTACATTCTCGTAAAATACGAGTTTTAACAAAGCGGGCTTTTTGTATTTCATTCACCAATATTTTAAAGGAATGATGCAAATCTATTGGTCCTCTTTCTTTCTCTTCGGTAAATTCAATCATAATGGAATGATCTTTGGGGCTATATTCAAAATGACAAATAGACTCTGTCAAATAATCAAGTCGTTTCAACAACTCATTTAATTTTTCACCTTTTAATTCCTTTGGAATCGAAAAATATTCAATCAATTACCTCAATCCTTTCCCTTGCAAAATTTTACTAGTGGTTATATCAAAAAAGTGCATCACAAAAGGGTATTCATGTAGGCTAAATGAAATTGGAAAGGCTTTAAAATTGTGGTTGTGGCAGACAGGAAGAGGTACCTTTTGATGTTGTGACACAACACCTCATGAAAAATTAGCTCGATCAGATGACAATAGATTTCATTTACGTTCCCAAAAAACGAACTTTTCTTTTAGTCCCTGTAAACAGAAAAAAACACAATTCTTATTTTTGGTTATAATTATTTAATTTTGCTTATTCAAAAATTAAAATTTATTATTGTCATCTTATTAAACTTAATATATCTATTATAAATGATTATTCGGAAAATAATATATATTTAATTTAAACATAAAATCGGATCATTTGTCAACAAAGTATATATTCAAAGACATGCTCTCCAATGGCTTCAACACTTCATAGCTAATGATCTATTTATAGTTCACGGAGCTTGTTGTTTTCAATTTTCCAGATGAAATATATCATTTTATTTGTTTATCTTTAATCCGCTACTTGTTTTAAAACTAGGGTGTCTGGTAAATCAATGTTTTAACCAATCCATTAAAGAAACGATTAAAAGAGCTGCACGAAAATAGACCGCCCGTTTCTCATAACGCGTGGCAATGCCACGCCATTGTTTAAGGCGGTTGATGCAACGTTCAATTACGTTTCGGTGTGCATATAACTCTTTATCAAAGGTAAGCGGACGACCAGGCTTTTTAGAAAGGCGTTCGTATTGATCCCTTTTTTCTGGAATGGTATGAGGGATGCCGCGTTGAACGAGCAGACGACGACAAGTGGGATAACTGTATCCACGATCAGCAATCAATCGGTCGGGGCGTTTACGGGGTCTTCCTTTCCCCCGTCGAGGTACACGAATCGCATTCAACAGAGGTTCCAACTGAGTACAATCATGACGATGACCTGGAGTAATAACAACAGACAAAAGACGTCCTTTTCCATCACAGGCAAGATGGATTTTCGTAGTTAGTCCTCCTCGACTTTGTCCGAGAGCCTCATTTTGGAAATGGAGATTCCCCTTTTTTCATCAGCCAACTTAGGCGCGCCTGCGGCGTGCTGATGAGCTCGCACAATCGTGCTGTCAACAGAAACAATCCATTCAACTTCAGAGACTGCATCTGAGTGAGTTTGTACATGGGTCAATAAACGCTCCCAAGTACCATCCTGTTGCCAGCGTGTAAAACGATAATAACAAGTTTTCCAGGAACCATAGCGCTCGGGAATATCCCTCCAAGGTGCTCCTGTATTGAACTTCCATAAAATGCCGTTGAGAACGATACGATGCCTTTTCCATTGTCGACCGCGGCCACCGTTTGTTGGTAACAAAGGGGCAATTTTTTCCCAAGCAAGGAATATATACAAACGTATGACTAAATTAGTTTTTAAAATTTAGTAACATCCACAGGTTCGATATCATGCTTTTCACAGTAATCATGATAATTTTAAATAAATGTATTTATCCAGATTACAGCCCGAACACCCCTTCGTTCAACGTTTATCATTTAAGATAAAAGTAGCAATATCACAGGTAAAGTAACCAGGCTGAAATTAGTACTTAACAAAGTGGCACCAGAAACGAATTCTGGTTCTGTCTCATACTGTATGGCGTACATCGTCGTATTGGCAGCTGTCGGCATGGCCGCCATCAAAATCATGATTTTTTTCAATAAATCCGGAATCGGAAAGATAAGAGTCAACACAAAAGCAATGATAGGTGATAAACACAATCGAATCATTAACGAAAGAGATAATTTCTCCCATGAAAGTCTTTTTACTGTGATTTTTGCCAGTTGCATTCCTAAAATGATCATAATAGTTGGTATCGTTGCATCTGCCACTAAGTTAATGCTTTGCAACATCGGTTTACTGAGCGGGATCGAAAACAGTTGAAAGATGATTCCACACATGGCCCCATATACAATCGGCATCCGAACCACTTGCCGCAAAACCTCTTGAAAACCGCTCACATGAACACTTCCTTTGGCAGCGTAGTAGACGCCGACCGTGCACATGACCAACTGCTGGATCACCATGAGCACAATAGCATAATGGAGACCAGCCGTTCCATAAACAAACAACACTAACGGAGTTCCATAGTTGCCGTTATTCATAAAAGCGGATGCCAGCACGATTCCACATGTCTCTTGTGCGCTGTATCTTTTTAACCACCCGATCAGATAAACCACCGCAATTAAAGAAAAGCAGAGCAAAAAAGTATAGAGAAAGATATACAGGTAATCGATTGTCAGTTCGTTATGATAAAACGTCCTAAATACAAGAAACGGTGACATTAGGTTTAACGCCATCTTGGATAACGTCTTGGTTTCAAAACGGATCCACTTTTGTCCAATATACCCGATTCCAAATATGAAAAAGATCGGCAAAAGCACTCCCAGGAAAGCCATTCTCTATCCTCATTCCTAAATAAGTATATGGGGAGCCAGGCTGATCCTGCCTAGCTCGTTGATTTATGATAGATTCATTACGATAATTCTCTCCTCAGTCATCTCTTCAATGGCATAAGCCGGACCTTCTTTTCCCGTTCCGCTGTTTTTGATCCCACCGTATGGCATCTGGTCGACGCGGTAAGCGGAAGCATCGTTAATAATCAAGCCCCCGACCTCAATCTCTTTGGCCGCTTTCATCGCGAGGTTCAAGTCTTTCGTAAAAAGACCGGCTTGCAACCCATAGTCAGAATCGTTCACTTTTGCGATCACTTCATCGAAGCTGGAGTATGTTTCAATCCCGACAACAGGGCCAAACACTTCCTGATGGCATACTTTCATGTCGTTGTTTACGTTTTTTAGCACAGTTGGAGCATAGCAAGCACCATTCCGTTTTCCGCCGACAACGATTTCTGCCCCCTGTTCCACTGCCTCGTTCACCCAGCTTTCCACACGTTCTGCTTCGCGCAGACTGATCATGGGCCCAATATCCGTGGTTTCCAGGAGCGGGTTGCCCATGCGCAGAACTTCTGTTTTCTCTTTTAATTTTTCAATAAATTCTTCACTGATTGACTCATGAACATAGACGCGCTGAACCGAAATGCACACTTGTCCCGCATTGTTAAATCCTTTCTGGCAGACAAGAGTTGCCGCTTGTTTGATGTCCGCATCCTTGTGAACAATGGTTGCCGAGTTATTTCCCAGTTCCAGTGCAACTTTGCGAATACCGGCTTTTTGGCGGATCAGTTTTCCCACACGTTCGCTTCCGGTAAAAGTAAACATCCGCACATCTTCATTTTCTAAAAGCCAGTCTCCGATTTTAGAACCATTCCCGGTAATGATTTGCAGCCGACCTGCTGGCAGGCCGGCCTCAGTAAAGATTTCTGCCAACATCAACGCACAAACGGACGTGACTTCCGCAGGCTTTAACACGACGCTGTTTCCTGCAGCCAGCGCTGGGCCAACCTTATGACAGACGAGGTTTAATGGAACATTAAATGGTGTGATGGCTGCAATTACACCAACCGGAACACGCAGGGTAAACGCCAGTCTATTTTCAGAACCGGGTGCCGCTTCTACAGGGACACCTTCACCATGAATTCGTTTTGCTTCCTCAGCGGATATTTCTAATGTTTGCGCAGCACGTTCCACTTCTGTACGTGCCTCACGAATCGGCTTTCCAACTTCTTTGACTAGTACATAAGAAAACTCATCTTTCCGCTCTTTTAACGCAAGTGCTGCCTTAGACAGAATGGTATATCGTTCATATGGCGAGAGCGGCATTTTTAGCGCCTCTTTGGCTCCGGCAACGGCTTCATCTACATGCTGTTTCTCTGCAACTGCGATCTGGGCATATACTTCTTGTGTATATTTGTCGTAAATATTCGCCGTATTCTCCGTTTCTCTCCAGACACCGTTGATCCATAAACCATATGTTTTTACGTTTCCCATACGAAAGATCACCTCATTTTTATAATAACGTTATGACCTTTTTTATCCGAAAAACGACTTCGCTTTTCCGCTACTCCCAAACAGGCGAATTTTTTCTTGGACTTTTTGCTTCATCACGTTTCTCCCTTCTCCAAGAGAGACGGCGAGATGATATTCTTCCGGATTGGACTCTAACACGTTTAACATTCCCCTGGTAAACGCTTGGCGCAATTCAGTATCTACATTGATTTTGGCAACGCCCAAGGAGATCGCTCGACGAACCTGGTCATCCGGAACATCAGAGCCCCCGTGCATCACAATGGGACGACGGACAACCTCACGAATCTCCTCTAAACGTTCAAAAGCAAGCTTTGGCGTCTTTTTGTAAATACCGTGTGCGGTTCCAAAAGAGACTGCCAGATAATCCACATCAGTCGCTTCCACAAAGCGAACCGCTTCCTCCGCTGTTGTGAGCATGGCATCTTCTTCCGCAACAGTGATATCATCTTCCGTTCCGCCGATTTTCCCGATTTCCCCTTCAGTACCGATTCCTAATGCGCGAGCAACGTCCACTACTTTACGCGTGATCGCCGCATTCTCTGCAAACGGGAGAGCAGACCCGTCAAACATGACCGACTGGAATTGCAATTGAATCGCTTTGAATGTTTGCTCAATCTGCCGGCTATGATCAAGGTGAATACAAACAGGCACTGTCACCTCTCTGGCAAACTCTTCAATCATCCGTTTCATAGCTTCTAAACCGATATGGTGGATAACACGTTGTCCCACTTGAATCATAATCGGCGCTTGCTCCTCATCAGCTGCCCACAAAATCGCTTGAATCGTCTCAGCATTATGCGCACTGAATGCCCCAATCGCATAGCCGTTCTCATAAGCGTGTGCAATCATCTCTCTCCCTGAAATAAAACGCATTTTTCCTGATCCTCCTACCGTTTTAATTCAATATCGTAATGATATTGATCGCTGCGATATTTTGTCTGTGTATATTCCATCGGTTTATCATCAAGCCCAAAACTGAGCCGGGTCATCTCTAACAGCGCCTCACCCGGACGAATACCGAGCAGATCTGCTTCATAGATCGTGGCATTAATCGCGGAAATCTTCTCTTTCGCCCGTTTCAAAAAATAGTTTTCTTTCTCAAGAATTTCATAATATTGAGCTTTATTAAAGTCATGTTTAACTAAAATATTCCCAATCGCTTCAGGCCAGCAGGTTCGTTCAAGTGCTACCGGTGTTTGATCAGCAAAACGAATTCTTTCCACCACTAACACTTTAGCATCTTCCGGAAGACCGAGCATCTGTTTCTCATGATAAAACTTGTCGCTTAACTCGGAACGAATTAATTTGGAATGGGGAACAAGCCCTTTCTCTAATACTTCTTCGGCAAATCCTTTTAATCGGCCGAGACTCCCTACCAGTTGAGGTGATTTGACAATCGTGCCGCGACCCTGCTTTTTTTCCAGCAGACCATCCTGTACCAAAAGGGAAATCGCTTGCCGAATCGTCGTGCGGCTTACTTTAAACTCTTCGATCAACTCTTGTTCTGTTGGAATAAGCGTATTGGGCGGCCAAGCACGAGAGCGGATGCGATCCAGCAATATATCTTTTACCTGATGATATAACGCTTCACTTTTATTGAACTCCACATGGGTTTTCTTCATCTTGGATTCTCCTTTCCAACTCTTCCGGAAACTCAACAAGACCCGTTCCCACTAACGGAGACAGCCATTCATAATATTTTTCACGATTAGCAATCATTTCTTTAGGCAGAAGGCGTTCACCTGCCCTCATTACCCGCCCCAGAGAACGATGTTCCAAGATAAAAGTATACTCGGTTTGGGAAGCTCGTTGAAGAGAAACCATCAGATGACTTTGGTCTGACATCACTAAATTCGCAGCTTCTTGGCCTACTGCAATTGCTTCTTTTACATCCTGGTCCGAAACAGCAAAAAAAGCTGCGCGCTGAATCATACCGAGATTTTCTCCTCTGACCGCAAGTCCTAGTTCATCCCGGACCAATTCCGCCAATCGATTTGATATGCCACCTAATACCACCCGTCCTTGCAGTCGCGCTTGTTCTGTCTGCCGTTCGCCAATCAAGCGTACTCCTTCACTCGCGACAACAGTTGCAAAGCCGAATTCCTTGACACAGTCACGAATAGTCTGCAAAAACTCTTTTTTTAAGATCGGCACTTCCGGGAGGTAAATGGCATGGGGTCCTTCTGACGGCGACTTTTTCAAGTATCCGCTGGCCGCCGCGAGCCACCCTGCATTACGCCCCATTGTCTCGATAATCCTGACCTGTTCAAAGTTTTTCATGGCTTCTAAGTCTTTGCTAATCGCTTGAGCAGCCAATGCTACATATCTTGCAGCACTTCCGAAACCGGGCGCATGATCGGTTTCGGATAAGTCGTTATCCACCGTTTTTGGAATGCCGATCACCTGAAGGTCATAGCTCATCGCAGAGGCCACTTCGCTTAACTTTTGCAGCGCAGCCATTGTACCGTTTCCACCGGCAAAAACCAGGCTGTGAATCTGCAATGAGCGTAAATGCTCAATCGCTTGTTCCATTTTTTCTTCTGTAAACGGATAGCGTCCCGCACCGAGCATGGCCCCCGGAACCAAATGATAAGAAGTGATCTCCTTCTTCATCACCAGTGGAAATCGCGAGATATTCCCTTCCGCCAATCCCTTGTATCCATTCCAGACAACATACAATTCGATGTCGGCTGGCAATTTTTCGATAAACCCTACTAAGCTCGAATTGAAAACAGCGGTTGGCCCCCCGGCTTGACCGATTAATATTTTTTTCATTTCAATTTCTCACTCCTGCCTATAACACCACTGTTTCAATTCCCACCTGTTTTCCAAACTTCACGAGGAGATCGGCAATATCATCGTATACCAGAGCGTAGTGTGGTTCAAAACCTTCTTTCATCAAGCGGTACAACGTCTCTTCCGCATGATTGGTCAGCTTTACTTCCACTGAGGTACCGTCGAACGCCTGCGGTGAATCAAGCGCTTCGCCTTTCATCACAAGCAGACGATAACCTTGTTGTGAGTAGCTGAGTCGGAAGATGGTCACTTTTCCCGCTTTTAACCCGAAATCCATCGTTAAGCCCATCTTGCGGTTTGGATGTACACCTGCTGTGGCTCCGGTCTCCGGATGCGCCAGAGAATACGCACCGGCTCCGCAATGCCAGAAGACGACACTGTTCTTTGCTTCATCGATATGAACCAGATCTCCGAGATAAGGTGCTTTTCCACCGGAAAGTTCGCGCAAAATGTACATGGAGATGGAACCGTGGATATCGGACTCACAGGAGGAAACCACACCCCCCTCTGTCAAATGGGAAAGTGTGGAACAAGCAGCCGCACCCAATTCAATGAAAAAATCCGGCCAGCAACGAATGGCTACTCCACCTATTTGATGTTCACCAATATATTTTTGCAAGTAAGTGGTAAACTGAGCAAAACGTTTAACCGTTTCATCGGAGCGATTCAATCCGACCACTTGCTGTTCTGCTTGGTGGATGACTGGTTTCCATTCTTCTTCAGGCAGTTTTTTCGCTGCCTCAAACGCTTGATAGAGATCGATCGGAAGGATTTTGACACCCAGTG
Source organism: Paenactinomyces guangxiensis (assembly GCF_016055185.1). GTDB lineage: Bacteria > Bacillota > Bacilli > Thermoactinomycetales > Thermoactinomycetaceae > Paenactinomyces > Paenactinomyces guangxiensis. Next base: position 105,583 of record NZ_JAECVR010000002.1, on the reverse strand, counting down.
CAGACTGGAGTTGTTCTTCATTCACATCAGAAAAGAAAAATCCTGCCGGGTGTTCACCAACAACACCGATCGTCAACCTCTTTAAACTCCAGATCAAGCGGTTCACTTGAATTTGCTGTTTCAAGAGCGTTTGCAGCTTATCCTCATCCGGATTGCCAAACACAAATGAAAAAGGATGCTTTCGATCTCGTAGCACATGAGACGTGCTGTTCCCTCCTGTCAGGGAGTTGAGTCTCAATCTTCCTCCTACACTCGGCTCCCGTACCGACCACACAATAACGGGTTGATCCATGCTTTCGATCACTTTAGCGATAAATTCGCCATCAGCAAACGTTACACTTTGATAAACAATCGTATCAATCTCTTTGGTTTCTACACTCTCCAAAAATGTCTCCAACTCTTCAACACTTGTTAAGATTCCATCGGGATGACAAACAGTGGCGCAAGTTTCTTTCAGCCAGACTGCGCTTTGTTCAAAGATGTTTTGCCCGACTTGCAGATCGAATGTTTTTCGTCCGATAGGTAAATAGAGTACAGAAGTTGTGACCATCTATATCCACGCCCTTTTTTAAAAGCTGTTTCATTTAAATCATATTATACTAAAGGTAATTATCTTTATTAATAGATAATTACTTTTATTTGTTTCAAAAAGGGGGAAATGAATATTTCCCTCAAATTTTCGCTATTCTTTCAAACAGTTCCCTGTAGGAAGATGATTTGCGATAGAAAATGGCCGGCTTTCCGATCGGCGCATCTACTTCCACGGTACCCCCGTTGTAAACCTGCCCCGTCCAGAGATGGACCCATTCATCTTGAGGCAAATATACTTCCCATCTCGTTTTTCCTTGTTCGTATACGGGCGCCACCAATAAGTCAGGACCATACAAATACTCATATTGAATATCATAGGAAGCTTGATCTTGCTCATAATGCAAGAACAACGGACGTTGGACCGGGATACCGCGCTCTGCATTCTCCTTTACTAATTGCCTGGTGTATGAAGCAAGTGTGACATAGATCTCTGTCATCCGGGCCAAGTGCTCCAGTGTTTCATCATCTCCGTCAAATTGAAAACAATCATAGGGTCTGTTTCCCTCGTGAGTGCGCATGACCGGTGTAAACGCCGCCATCTCCGCCCAGCGCTGGAACAGTTCCTTACTCCGCTTGTTTCCGTGTAAGCTCGTGTACCCGCCAATGTCGCTGTGGTGCAATCCACAACCGATTATGCCTGTTGATAAAGCAGCGGGGATGACCGATGCCAGTCCGTCATCCAAACTCCAATCTACACTCTGATCTCCTGCCCATAGGAGAGTGCAATATTTTTGTGTTCCGGTATAACCTGCACGCATGAAATAGACGACTTCACCTAGTTTTCCCGCTTCTTTAACCGCTTCATAGTTGATCTTCGCCCATATGACCGGCCAGGCATTGTGCATCAATTTTGCGGACTCACCGCTTTTAAGAACGACATCCGTGGGCAAATATTCCCCAAAATCGGCCATCCATCCATCCAGGCCAAAATCTATCAGATTTTCCTTAATCACCTGTTTATACCAGTCACATGCTTCCGGGTTGGTAAAATCAACCACACCGCAATAAAACTCGCCAAAATCGACCAGATAGGTTTCTCCTTGTTCGTTTAAGGCTAAATATCCTTTTTCATTTGCCGTTTTAAATAAATCTCCTTCCACAGCCAAGTAAGGATTGATATACCCGAGAAAGCGAATTCCTTGTTTTTTCCATTCCTTTATTTTTTGATCCAGATTGGGATACTCTTCAGGATTCCATCTCCAATTCCACATCAGTCGTTTACCAAAGGAAGTAATTCGCTTTCCCTGCCAGTCCTGGCACCATACTCCTCCTACCCTGACTCCTTTATCAAGGGCACGCTGGAGCTTTTCTTCTACCATTTGCGTACCTCCTTGAATCCCCAGCCAGATTCCGTTGTAGGTCCATTCAGGCAGTTCTGGTTGTCTGCCAAACAAGTCCGTGATTTTTTCCACTAATTCAACAAAGGTATCTGCAGCTTCAAATAGGACAAATTTCGGCACGTCCCAGATCTGCAATTCATGAAAGTCCTGCTTACGAAAATCAAAATCGGCATAAGCGGTCGTTTCTACATGGCAATAATACTTCTTGCTTGATACATAGGTCGGTTGTGGGTAATTGGTAGTGTAATAATCCCCGCCAGCCCGATCTTTGACATCCGCCTGCCAGGTCACATATGTTTTTTTGTTTCTCCCAACACCCGGCTCAGAAGTCCACAGAGGAAAATTTTTACCGCGCATGTTGAAGTAGGATAATTGTTCGCCGCAACCGTATACTTTTTCATCCCGATCCGCTTCCACTCTCAGCCAAAAACGGTTTATCGTCGGTTCGGCTTTGATAAACTCCACTTTGAGTCTCTGCTCTTCCTCTTTTACAACCAATATTAGAGAAGGTTCACATTTCTCGAATTTTCTCAACTGAATCAAATAGGAATCCTCTTTCTCTTCAACTATCGCATATCTTAATGCCGTTCTTTCGATCACATAATCTCTGATATCGAAATTACCCCGATACATCTCGATCTTTTCTTGGCCATACCCCACAAAAATCATAGGGTGGTCAACCTGATGTTTAAGGATGGTCATACCATTCAAATATATTTCAAAACCATCGGCAACCTCTTTTAGTTCAAATACTTTGCTCATTATTTCCATCCTTTCTGCTTTAAAAGTATGTTGCAAAGAACTTTTGATACTTGTTCCCCCTATAATCCGCTGTGTTTTCATAAGCAAAAGAATAGAAACAGATATCTATATAACCATCTTTTCGTCTCTCACTATTTTGCTGTGCTGCTTTCGCAGAGAATCTGCATATTTTTTATTCCATCTGGTTACGGAGAAATACAACGCAATGGCTGTAATTGTAACAATAGCGATCATCACGGGCCAGAAGAGAGAAGATACATATCCCTTTCCATAAGCGAGACCTATCGGTGAAAAGAACACGTACATCATGACAACAAGGGAGAATAACACAACAGCAGTCGCTATGCTGTATTTCCAGGGAATCATCTCTACGCCACTATTCACTTTATAGACATATGGTTCTTTACGCGGTCTGATTTTTCCAATTACCATCATGATGGCCACTTCGACAACGAACAGGATCGCATAGATGTGGATAAAGTGAATATCCAATTTGTATCCGAAGATTTGTTCCAATCCCCAGACTAGCATATAGTAAGCGATCACATGGAAAACAATGACCACTTTTGCGGCAATTTCAGGAATGTACCTGGAGAAAATCCCTACGAGAACTATAGTGATGATTGGAATGTTGAAAAATCCTGTGAATCGGCGAATCAGATCCCATAAACCTTCAGGGGCATTCATTAAGAGCGGTGATACGAAAAACGATACAAACGCAATGGCTGTTCCAAAAATCTTGCTTACTTTAACCAGTCGTTTGTCGTCCGCATTGGGATTGATTTGTTGCTTATAGATGTCAATGGTAAACATGGTTGACGCACTGTTGATTAATGCGTTAAACGAACTGAATACGGCTCCAAGCAAAACAGCCAGGAAAAATCCAAGCAAGTATTTGGGTAACAGTTTTGCCACAAGTGCGGGATATGCCAAATCAACCGGATCCATTCCCGGGCCGTACAGGTGGAAAGAAATAATTCCCGGAATCATCATAAATAACGGGATGAGCAACTTAAAGAAACCGGTAAAAAGAACGCCTTTTTGCCCTTCTGCAAGGTTTTTCGCACCAAGCGCCCGTTGGATCACATATTGGTTGGTACCCCAGTAAAAGAGGTTTGCAAAAATCATACCCGTAAAAATAGTTCCAAACGGGACAGAATCTTTGGCAGAGCCAATCGCATTTAGCTTCTCCGGGTTATGTTCGACAATATATTTCATCCCGGACACAATATCTCCTTTTCCGAGGGCGATGAAACCGAGAACCGGAACAAGTAAGCCAACAATCAACAATCCGATTCCGTACAGGGTATCTGAAGTGGCAACCGCTTTCGCCCCTCCAAAAATCGCCAAAACTCCTCCGCTGATCCCTATAATCCAGACCAAAAGCCAAACGGAATGTTCATAAGAAATTCCAAAAAGTTCCGGAACATCAAACAACTTCAGGATGCTTAACGCTCCTGAGTAAAGCGTGGACGGGATCGTCACGAGAATGTAGCCAAGCATAAACAAGACAACTGTATAGCGGCGAACCCCTTCACCGTAACGTGAACTTAAAAATTCCGGCAGAGTCGTAAACGCGCCGCCCAAATATTTGGGTAATAAATATAAAGCCATAATGATAACCGAAAATGCAGCTGTGACTTCCCATGCCATATTGGTTAAATTGCTCCGATAAGCTTGTCCATTTAACCCGATCAACTGTTCAGCAGATAGGTTGGTCAAAAGAAGAGCTCCGGCAATAAAAATTCCTGTCAGTCCCCGGCCTGCCAAAAAATAGCCTTTTGTATCGCTGGCATGTCCTTTTGTTTTCAAATAAGAAATCCAGGCAATCAATCCCATGAAAAAGATACAAGACAATAGCGTAAACAACAAATTCGTATGCTCCATGTTACCACCTCAGATTTTTTATCCTCATGAAATCGCATCAATAGCAAACAGATAATCAAAGATGTTTGAGAAACAAAATTGCTTAAAATTAAGGAAGATAGACTTGTATATTTTCTCCGACAATTCCCGGAAAAGCACCACGGCCGATTAAATTACCATTATCCGGATGAGCTAACAACCATTTATTTTTCATAAAAAGCAATGTTTCAGACAATCGCTGGCTTTTTTGGACATCTGACAGGGGAGTGTTTGTCCATTTGGGCAACACCACCACACACTTAAAACCTTCTTCCTTTACTTTACAAGGTGCAAAATGTAATGTAGTCGCATACAATTCCAACACGGTACCCTTTGGAACATAAAATCCCTCAACTCGTTCCACGGAATAATTATTATTCTGAATGTTCTTCACATGACCCAGGAGCAAAACCAGATCTGTCACGGCAACATTCACTTCACTGCTCTTATGATACTCTAATCCGTTTAAGAAAGAGTTGCGGCCATTGCAATAGCCGACCTGCACTTCCATCTCGCCAAAAATCTCTGCTTGAACGCGATCTTTAAAAGGCAGATTTTCCAAATGCAGAACCGACGCCACATATTGATTTCCTTGTTTAGGAATCATTGTTTTTTCCATTTCCGCAACTAACTCTGACACATCCCAGTCTGTAAACGTTTTCCCATAAGCGGAAAAAGAATCATCCTGAACATGATGCAGTGGAAAATGGCCATTCACAGATCGTAACCGTTCAAATGTAGATGTCATTAACCTTCCTCCTCCAGTTTCTGCAATCAGGAAACGCTTTCATATTAACTAAAAAGAAAGCAAAAACATCATTACATAGTTATCTTTTATAGAAACGTTATTATGTTTATTAATTATATCTTACGTTTCAATTAACTAAAAATCAACACTTTTTTAATTAGAGGATGTTACTTCACTCAAATAAACATTTTGAAATTCCGAGAACTATTAACTGCTCCTGGGAAACCGAGTGTGCCCACTATGAATCAGGAAGTAAAAAAGCTATTATGGTATTAACCCTGTAAAGTAGACTATGTAAATAAAGCCCAAGTATTTATGCGTCGATCGCTTCCCGGTATTCGACCGGGGACCGATCGCCAAGTCGCTTTTGGGAGCGTTCATGGTTATAGAACGTAATGTACTGATCAATAGCTCGATGCAACTCATCAAGGGTTTCCGGACATTGAAGGGACAACATCTCCGACTTAAGATGGGAAAAGAACGATTCGATACAAGCACTTATCTAGGCAGTTCCCTTTACGCGAATGGCTCCCAACCATTCCTAGTTGCTCGAGTTTCTTGCTATACTGCCGGGAAGTGTACTGGAAACCTTGATCTGAATGAATCAGGGTTTTTCACCACTTCTCTGTTATCACATGCTTTCTCCAATGTTTTCATGACCAATGACAGATCATTCCGTTGCGACAGATTGGTAACTAAGTTCTTCCTCCAGATAAAGTCGAACTGCCTTCAATTTGAATTCAAGTGTATAATTACGAAATTTTTGACCCTTAATAGCCATAAAAAATCCCCTCCGGTTGTCTGTGTGTCCATTTTACCAGATGGGCTTTTTTCACACAGTCAACCTTGAGGGGATAATACCACTAATAAATTGGCCATCATAGCAGACTCGGCAATAGTAACACTCTTCCATAGTTCCCCATACAAGATTGCTGCTTGATCTACAGGGTGATACGAATCCTCCTGATTCACCCGGTCGATGAGGTCATGGATTCTCGGATCAATTTCCCCCGCTTCAGCAATATCTAAATTCCACATCAGGGTTCGATGAACCCTGGCGATATGCGTATCAGACATGGGTTCTTGGTGTTGAACAATCGCTAAAACCTCATGGCTTGCCCGGTGAAAATCCCTCACTCGAAAGTGCTCTCTTAAATCCTTATCAGGTATCACCTCACCCTGTATGATACTAAAGGCTTGTCTAGCGGTTACGAAATTATAAATCAAATTGTTCACACTGGTCGTCCAAGGTAAGGCAATATGCTCCGCGTATTCCTCCCGTGCTTGATCTGGAATGATATCCAATCTATCAATTTGCTGTTTAATGGTATCGATTTTTCTCATATGGGTTCCTCCAGTAGTTGTGCCTTCTACCCTATTGTGAATATTTGCAGTATAAAAAACAATATATTACGCTTTCAATATTGTCCCAAAAGGCAACTGGATAAACGGTTCTTTTAATGGTCTGTGGCCACAGAACTACCTATATGCCGGCCGCACTTTGGCCAAACGCTTTTCTATTTGTTTCGCAGCCGATTGACGAAACTTTTCTAACTGGTCCTTATCCCATTTTTCAATGAAAAGGGATTCCAATAGTAAACCATTAAGAGCCAAGTCATAGTCGGTGTCCGGTCGGAAAGCTCGGTGACCAAGGTCCGGCTCCAACTCGGACGCTTTGTAGAATTCTACCGTGATCGCTACGGCCATGACAAAATTTCCACCCTGCTCCCCCGGGATGTAGCCTCCTGGCAACAACACTTGCTTGATGTTGGGGTTCCCAACCGGCGCACGGGCAAGGTGGAACCGCTAGCCAGAAAGAGCGTGAACAATTACATGGCCGGGTTGTCCGGCTTTTGCCGATGGGTTCATGGCCAGGTCCCCACTCTTTTTCCAGGGGAATCCCATGAAAGGGGTGAAGGAGCTGGGGACTACGGCTCCCAAGGTCCGGGCCTTGAGCGAAAAACAAGTGGCCACCCTGAAAAGCGTATGTGACCGGCTCCATGTCCACTACCGTCTGAAGGGCCGCCGGTGGCAGAAGGCTGGCGTCCGGAATCACAGGCCCGGAAAATCGAATATTCGGAACTGAGACACTGGCAAATGTCTGGCCACATTTTTTTGTTCGGATTTTTGGGGAGAAAACAGCTGCCGCGGCCGAGTGAAAAGTTCGTTTTTGTATATGACCAAGCGGACACTGGCAGCCGCAGTTCTGGAGCGGATAGCGGAAGAGTGTGCATGCTGGTACCCGCGGGATATGGTGATGGAATTGGCCATGATTGATGTATGTCTGCTCCTTGATATACGCAGCCCCGATTATGAGAGTCATACTCCCTTATTCACCTTTTTTTATTGCTTTTGAGATTTTTATATCAAACATCAAGCTTTTTAAATCTTCGGCCTTCCCTTCTATATAGTCAGTACAATTATTATTCCATATGACGATACTTCTTGCGATATTGCGAAGGTGACAGTCCGAATTCTTTTTTAAAACAAGTAGAAAAATATTTAAGGTTCGAAAAGCCTGTTTCATCGGCAATTTGACTGACTGGAGAATCTGTTTTAAGGAGCAATGACCGTGCTTGATGAAGTCGGTACATCGATAAATACTTCAATGGTGTACATTGAAATGCTTTTTTCATACAGCGTGCTAAATAATTTTCATGAACATGAAAATGCCTTGATAACTCTTGATTGGTAATGGGGTTACGATAATGTTTTTTCAAATAAATTTCAACTTGTTCAGCTAGTTGTACACCGCTGTCATGATAATTTCGCCGAAACTCAAGCATTTGTAAAATTTGTAGAAAACTTTGCTGTGTTTCCCAAAAAGAAATGGAGCGTTGTTTCGTTGTCGAGTGAAGCAAGTAATCCATTTTAACAAATAATTCCTCGGTGTTGGGCAAATGTTGCCACTTCGGTAAATGAATCGTATAAAAATCGGAATAAAAATGCAGCGTTGGCACAGATGTGTCTGAGCGAATGTCGGAAGGTGCTGCTTGTGCACACCAATAATGTTTCGTTTGGAAATGAAGCCAATAGAAAGATGTTCTATCTTTGCAATCTTCGAGCGGATAGTGATGCTTATGAGGTTCCAAAATAAATACATCACCCGGAACCAGTTCCCATTCCTCATTTTCCTCGCCAAGATAAAGTACTCCTTCTTTAATCATAATGACATCAAAGTACCCGAGATTATATCGATTAGGATGTGATTGCCCCTTATTATAACGCGTTATATTCCCCTCAATAAAATATGGAAATGGTGGTGCTAAAAAAGACAACGTAATTTCCCCCAATGAAATCACATCTCCTTTTTACATGTGTGAAAAAACAGAAGTATTGGGTAAAATAGTCTACCCTTTTCAGAATATAATAATAGAAGATTAGTGAAATAATAAACAAAATATAGGTTTCTAAGCGTCAAAATCTTTATACGATCATATGGAAACGTTTCCTTATGTAGTGTTAAAAAACAGAGACATACTCAGGGAGGAAAAGCTTGTAATGGATGTTTATCAACAAGTAAAAAACGTAAAGATCATGGATCATTTTTGGATCAAGTACAAAAAGATTGTTGAAGAAGAAGTAATTCCATACCAATGGAAAGCATTAAATGATGAATTACCAGACGCTGAACCTAGCCATGCGATTGAGAATTTTAGGATTGCAGCGGGTGAATCAACTGGTGAATACTACGGAACCGTTTTCCAAGACAGTGATGTTGCGAAATGGTTGGAAACCGTTTCGTATTGTTTGAGAAATAATCCTAATCCTGAGCTTGAACAAAAAGCAGATGAACTCATTGCGTTATTAGCTAGAGCCCAGGCCGATGATGGATATTTGAATACCTATTATATGCTGAAGGAACCGCAAAACCGTTGGACCAACTTAAGAGATAATCATGAGTTATATTGTGCAGGTCATTTTATTGAAGCGGCTGTCGCCTATTTTGAAGCCACCGGAAAGACATTATTTCTAAATATAGTGGAGAAACTCGTTAACTTAATTGACCAAACATTTGGACGAGAACCGGAAAAGTTAAAAGGGTATCCAGGACATGAAGAAATTGAGTTAGCGTTGATCAAGTTATTCGATGTAACACAAAATCAGCGTTATTTAAAATTAGCACAATACTTCATTGAACAGCGCGGTGTTGAGCCTATTTATTTCGAGGAAGAACGGATTCGCCGCAAACATATTGACACAGCGATGACTTGGAATTCGGATGAAAACATGAACTTCGGATTAGGTTATGAGTACCAGCAAGCACATAAACCAGTCCGTGAACAAACAGAAGCAGTAGGGCATGCGGTTCGAGCGATGTACTTATATATCGCCATGGCTGATTTAGCTGCCAAAACGAAGGATCATACGTTAAAGGAAACGTGTGAGCGATTATGGGAAGATGTTACAACAAAAAAAATGTATATAACCGGAGGAATTGGATCAGCTGCTAATGGTGAAGCGTTCACCTCAGCGTATGATTTGCCAAACGACTCGATGTATTGCGAAACGTGCGCATCGGTCGGATTGGCTTTTTGGGCGAATCGGATGCTTCGTCTTGAGGCGAATCGTAGCTATGCAGATGTGCTTGAACGGACCATTTATAACGGGACAATAAGTGGAATGGATCTTACTGGGAAACGCTTCTTCTATGTTAATCCGTTGGAAATCAATCGTCACCAATCTGACCGCAAAGACCAGGAGCATATAAAAGATGAGCGGCAAAAATGGTTTTTCTGTGCTTGCTGCCCGCCTAACTTAGCCAGGATGATCGCTTCTATTGAAGATCATATCTACACGTATTCCGGGGAGAGCATTTTTACCCATCTATATATTGCGAGTGAAATGAAAACAAAACTAAAGGACAAACCCATTCAAATTAAACAACAACATCAATATCCATGGCAAGGAACGATTGATATGATCATTGACGTCCCGAACCCTACGTCGTTCAAATTAGGCTTAAGGATTCCTGGCTGGTGCAAAAATTGGAAGCTTTTCATAAATCAAAAACCGTATGAATCTGAACGATTGGTCAACGGTTATATAATCGTAGACCGGACATGGCAAGCAGGTGATCGAATTTTACTCGAATTAGCGATGCCTGTAGAAAAAGTAAGGAGTAATCCGCTCGTCGCAAAAAATCAAAGTCAAATTGCTTTACAGCGTGGTCCAATCGTTTATTGTATCGAGGAAGTGGATAACGGTCCGAATCTGGCTGCATTGCGTATTCCAAAAGACTCAATCATCGAAACAACTTGGGAAAAGGACGTATTAAATGGCGTGGTTACTTTACGTACAAATGGTTATAAATTACAACCGACTAAAGACTTATATACAACGACTGAATCGCAAAAAACGCCCCAACCCATTAAAGCCATACCCTATTACGCTTGGTGTAATCGGATCAAAGGCGAAATGAGAGTTTGGATCTATGAGGGCTAACTTAAAGAGAGAGAGGTAAATAAAAATGAACGAAATGAATCCATCTATTCCTTTCCACCGCAAAATAAGCTATTCTTTGACAGATACGGCAGGTAATTTACTTTATTGTATCATTTCCAGCTATTTGTTGTATTTCTATACCGACGTTTTCGGACTGTCCATCGGAGTTGCCGGGACGTTACTGTTTGTTACTCGTTTTATTGATGCGATTGATGCACCGATATGGGGGGATTTTAATCGACCATACAAAGTCGAAGTACGGCCAAAGTAGACCCTATTTCCTTTGGTTGTGCGTTCCTTTTGGTGTTTTTATGGTGCTGACGTTTACAACGCCAAACTTCGGTACGACGGGAAAAATCATTTATGCTGCCGTTACGTATATTCTTGCAGGGATCTTATATACAGGAATAAGCACACCCATTACATCTATTCTTTCAAATATGACAAACCGTTCAGAAGAGCGGGTCGTCCTAAATTCGTTCCGAATGGTAGGTGGAAATGTCGGCTTCTTTATTGCCACGACCTTTACATTGCCATTGGTTAGTTTATTGGGAGGAGGAAATGATCAAAAAGGCTTCTCTTTAACGGTGTTATTGTTCGCAATTGTAGCTGTAATCATGTTCATCATTGCGTTTTTAGACCTACATGAAGTTTCAACGACAAAACGACAATCGATTCCGCTTCGTAAAAGCTTTGTTGCAATGAAGCGAAATTGGCCTTGGTTCTTAATCGCTTTAGCGAATCTTTGTTACTGGATTGGATTAAACATTCGTTCATCAACAGTTGTATATTATTTGCAATACAATCTTAACAGTAAAAATTTAGTCCCTTTAATTAACGGATTAACTTCGATTCAACTTATTTCAATGGTTTTAATTCCATTCATAGTGAAAAAGTTTAGCAAAAATTCCGTCATGATTCTCGGTTTCATTTTAGCTGCATTGGGACAATTAGTAATTTTGCTAGCTAATGGACAATTGACACTCATCATTACTGGGTGGATTATCGGTGCACTTGGTTCCGGCTTTGCATGTTCGATGCCGTTTGCCATGTTGTCGGACGCTGTCGACTATGGTGAATGGAAAAACGGCGTCCGTGCCAGCGGCTTCCTAACCGCGGTTGGCAGTGCATTTTGTTTAAAAGCCGGCAGCGGGATTGGCGGTTTATTACCCGCATGGGTAATGGGGGCATTTGGATATGAAGCAGGCAAAATCCAAACGGACTCAGCATTATTTGGCATACAATTTAGTTTTATTTGGCTTCCAATCATAATCTTCTTGATTGGTATCATCCCCATGCTATTTTACAAGAAATTTGAACGAAACGAACCAAAGATTCGACTCGAACTAAACGCAAGGAATGAAGCAAACGCGATGAGTATGTAAATTATTATGCTTAATGAGAAATGACATCATGCACATAAAAGAAGTGACAAGCTATTTAAGAGGAGGTATAACATGTTCTATCTGAAAAGAGGTTTTAAAAATTTAGTAGTGTTAGTGTTAATAGGATTTCTAATCATAATATGTCTACCTGTCGAGACTAAGGTTTCTGCCGCTAATGACCCAGGCATGCCCGTATTTACAGGGCCGGGAGATAGCAACAAACGATGGCAACGATGAAGCAAATCATTGTCTTTCACGAACTGGGAATCGATTTTCTCTGGACAATGTGGAAGTGGTCGAAGTGATCAAAAAGATGATGGCTTTTTTGTAAGCAAGTGAGGAAAGAGATAACACAGGGTTTGTTCCCTGTGTTTTTGTTTGTCCGCCCGGCATAGGCGTAGTCTATAGAGCGAAAGTCCCGAATAGTGAAGGTAGCAGTAGCCATTAGCTTAAGGTAAGGCTGCCCGTCTCGAGACGGAAATCTGAAGGTTAGTCCAACATTATGATTATTACCAGACAGGTGTAACTGATAAACTAAAATAGACAATCAAGGTCAATCTTAACATTATCTAGGGCTAGTTATTTCAAAAATCTTCTGATGGAATTGATTTTGATATGTGGGATAAATGCTGATGATGTTTGCTCCTCCAGCCCCAGATCTGGATTGTCTAGCAGGTGCTCCGGCAAATGATACCTGCAAAATACATGAAACGAACTCGAGTGCGAGGGTAAGATTACTGAATTAGTACTGGGAGCTTAATGTGGCTTCTGTGTCGAATGAGGAGCGACCCTCTTCTTTCGTTGTTGTCCAGCTTATATGTGTAATCTAAGATTTTCTCAACAGTTTTTGCTTTGTGTTTTTTCGCGTCCTGGTAAGTAAAGGGCATACTTTCCAGCCAACCTGGCGCATACAAGCATCTTGCCGGCAATGATGCTCTTTTTGCTCTTTAAGATATTTGCGATCGCCCAGCTCAATCACCAAATTAATTGGCCTATTTTCTTCACACATCACTAAACCTTCCGGTTTCCCAAGAGTTTGTCTATTGCTAGAGACAGGACTCGAACCTGTGACCCCTTGATTATGAGTGAAAGGCACCGGAGAAATGAGAGGGAACGTGAATGAATAACAAGCAAGTAAATCAGTGGTTTTGTTAATATGTATCAACTCTGCATATAACCAGAAAAAATACAGTTCGTTTGCAACATAAATGAGTGACCCATTTCAGGGTTGCTCATTTTTGCATCTCTTTTATAGATTTCTATCTAAACCTGGTCTTCCTTGTCTGTATTGGATCGGCGGAGAGTTCAATTCCTCATAGGTACTATCAAAACTCGCTCCATTTAACGTGATCAATTCTGTTATTTCGAGTTTCAATTCCTAGCGGGTGTCGGGATTTCGACCCTTCGGACCGAAGACGGTGTGCTTGCCATACAGGCCCTGCGATTTTCTTTCAACAAGCATCCATGTAAAATTCAATTAGGGTCTTATACATCCATTTCATATTCTCTATTCATCTTCTGATTTTTCAACCTGCGCGAACCCGTTTGCTAAGTGTCTGATAAAATATACAAATATCTTTCGCCAAGCGGATACTTATTTTGGTAGAATCTACAGCCCAGTTATTTTAAAATAGGGAAGTGCGATCTTTTTATTTTTTAAGCAATTATGTATTAGGATACATATAAAAAGATAGGTGATTTACGTGCTCGGAAGACAATTGGGACAAAGATACCGGATTGAAGAGCAGTTAGGAAGCGGCGGAATGGGAAGAGTATATAAAGCGGTTGACCAACTGTTACAACGTCCCGTGGCCGTTAAAGTGATGAATGACTCGATGCAGACGGACGAAGGATATGTGAAGCGCTTTATGCGAGAAGCAAAATCAATAGCGAAGCTTTCCCATCCTCATGTTGTCCAGGTATTTGACGTAGGAATCGAAAATGGCATCGATTATATGGTCATGGAGTTTATCCAGGGGCAAACATTAAAAGAGATGATTTTGAAACGGGCGCCATTTACAGTGGAAGAAACGGCTTCCATTGCCGCACAAATCTTAGACGGCTTGGCTCATGCCCATGATAACGACATTATCCACCGGGATATTAAGCCGCAAAATATCATGGTTTCTTCAGATGGCCGCATCAAAATTACGGATTTTGGATTGTCCCGTTTGACCACCGCCACCTCGCAACTAACTCAAACAGGCACCCTGATGGGGAGTGTACAATATTTTTCCCCGGAGCAAGCATTGGGGAAAGAAATTTCTTTTCAATCTGACCTTTATTCGCTGGGGATCGTATTATTTGAGATGGCCACCGGAACCCTACCCTTTCAGGCGGATGAAAATGTGGCCCTGGCGCTGAAGCATGTGATGGAACCCGCCCCGCATCCGCAAACGGTCAATCCCGCGCTCCCCGATGCATTCTCTAACATCATCTTAAAAGCATTGGCGAAGCAGTCGGAAGATCGTTATCAAACGGCTTGGGAGATGAAGGAAGCAGTTCTGGAAGCCTTTCAACCAGTTGCTGCGAGCACGGTCGAGCAACAGACGCCTCCAATGAATCTTACTTTCCAGCTGCCGCATGAGCGTAATACAGCTTCGCCGCCATCTCATTCTGCTCCTGCTGTCAGCAACAGATACCATCTTAACCTGGACACAGCACAAAACCCACGACCATCAAAGGGGAAAGTAAAATGGAGAATGGCTGCCTTATTCCTGTCTCTAGCCTTTCTCGGGATCGTTACATTCATGATTTACAACGGAGCCAGCGCTGACTCGGCACCATCTACAGATGTCATCCCTTCATCGACCCTTGGAGGGGGGCAGAACCAGCAGCAACCGAATTCTCCAGATACCGGAAGTATGGTTTCTAACGATAAAGAGAAGGACAAGAAAAATCAAAAAGATGGGGATGTTCTAAAGGATCAGGATAAGATAAAAGAAGAAGTCGAAGATTTTATGACCGAGTACCACAAGCGATCCGTAAAGGCGCTCAACCAAGGCGATTTCAGCATCGTGTCTGATATGCTGGATCCTGATGGCCCACATTATTCTGGACAAAAGGAGTATCTGCTGGATCTGCATGCGAAGGGAACGCGGGAAAAGCATATCGTAACCAAAGTGACCCAGATTGAAAGTCAAGGGGACAACAAGTATAAAATCGTTACTTTCGAAGGATTCAACATCTATTTTAAAGATAAAGACGACAAGTATAAAACCTTTAAAACCCCCTACATCATTATAAAAACGGAAAAGGGCTACAAAGTTCATTCGATCGGCAAAGTACAAACGTTATCCAGCAAGCCATTATAAAGCATTTTCCCAGCCTCGTACATTTTGTAGAGCAGTTAGGATTTATTTTTGGGAAATTACGGGCTTTCATCTCCAAAATGGATTGAGGAGATGAAAGCCCGCTTTGTTCAGATCCCCTTTTAGGTAAGGAAAAACGCTCGGAATAAATAAAATCTTGAAAACCGGAATGTTTGTGACAAGGAAGGAACAGTCGTCACATTAAAATCGATAATCGAGTAGGAGGGGGCGGCTAACCCCCGTCCTCTTAGAGTAGTACAGGGGAATCTCACTCCTATGCTCTCACAGATCCGGACATAAGCCCTTCGGCTCATCCGGCTTCTATCGTTCAGCCGTTACCTTCAGAAATCGCCAATAGTAAACAAGTATGGCTCTTTTTCGGAAATATGACGAAGCCATTGTCTTGCTCGTTGGCGTTGTCCTTTGAGTCGTTTAAATTTTCGTACTGTCCATCGGACAAGAATTCGGTCTAAGTAATGCAATGTTGGATGAAAAGCAGATTTGTTATCCATTTTATGAATAATGGTGCGGTTTTGGTTAATTGAAACGCCGGAGACGAAGCACCCTGAGCTGGGCGAACAGCCCCTTGGCAAGGAAGCCTCCGCTTTTATGAAAAAGATGTTAACCGAAGCCAGTCGATATCCTTGGAATCTGATGTGGAGAAGCGGGATCAATATGAAAGGATATGGCTTATGTGTATGCAGACGGAAATCGTGGTTGGCAGGTCTTCGGCTACACCGGTTATCAGATCTTATTGGGGATTGAAGAAGAAGTCGAGCAGGCGATGTGCGAGTCATCTGGGTTACTTGCGCCATCCGTTCAGGCACCGATAGTCAATCAGCTTCCTGGGTGGAACCTCTCACCTCGGGGTTGATCGGAACATGAATGATCTTAGCCAGTGCCTCACTCAGTGTCGGAGTCCTGAAAGTGATTCATAATCCGCAATACCCTGTATCCAGTAACGTTTCGAATGACCCCACTTTGAGGATTGGAAGTGAACCCGCAGAAGGTGATCCAGATGGCGGTTAATGTCCCACCATCCAAGGGCGGTTTGTCCTATGCCGATGGCCGTAATGCTGACCGTTCGCCTTCTCCCGCTGTACAACCTTCGGTATAACACTTTGTTTCACCCGCCTGCGCAATGTGCAAGACGTCAAAATAACACCGGGCGGCGAGTATATTCGATTTGCTTCATTCTCACAGGTTGGACAGATTATTGTTTCCGTAATGCTTTTCATACTTATCCACTGTACAAATGGTCCGCATTCTTCACATCGAAATTCATACTCTGGCACATCATCAACCCTTTCCGGTCTGTTGATTGTAGATCAATGAGACAGAAGATAAGATTGTATCCCGCTTTTTTTGTACTATTTTTCTTTTGGAATCTCTAACAGGTTATCTGGGGAGAATATCTCTGTCAAAGATTGCAGTTGGAATCCAAATTGTACAGCAAGCATTAGGAACATCAACAATACTACTGATTCGTCCTTCAACAGGGGCAGTACCTAACAGCATGTAGGCCTGTTCGCCGGTAAAACCCATTATCTTAAGATATTCAATAGCATTCAGGCAGGCACGGCGGTAAGCGATGTGAGCGTCAAGGTAATGCTGTTCGCCAGTTGTCTCATCAACAGAAATACCCTCAAAAACAAGATAGTCCGAGTACTGGGGTTCAACCGGACCTGGTTTAAACACGGGGTTATCGATGATGTTGTACTTTGCCATGCCGCCCTTGATTACATCAACATGAAGATCAACCCATCCGGCCATCTCAATAGCACCGCAGAAGGTAATCTCTCCATCCCCCTGCGAAAAATGAAGGTCTCCTAAAGAAAGCTTGGCACCCTCAACAAACACAGGGAAGTAAATCCGCGATCCCTTGGAGAGATTTTTTATGTCGCAGTTTCCACCGTGCTCGCGCGGCGGAATGGTTCGTGCCGCTTCCCGGGCAACCCGATCAAATTCAGCTCCCTTTAAAGAGCCAAGCACTGCACTATCCGGAGTAGGCAAATTAGCTAATCCAGGGACACGGTCAGGATCTTTTGATACAAGCTCCTTTTCTCGTTTATTCCACTTGTCAAGCAGAGTTTGGGAAGGAGCAGTGCCAATTAGCCCGGTATGTGGAATGCCAGCGAACTTAACACCAGGAATATGGCGAGAGGTTGCATAAATACCATGGAAGTCCCAAATTGATTTTGCTGCTTCCGGATAGTGTTCTGTCAGAAAACCTCCGCCATTTTCTCTTGCAAAAATCCCATTAAAACCCCATTCCGAATTGGGGAAGGGACCTATATCGAGGATGTCCACAACAAGCAAATCGCCCGGTTCCGTGCCGTTTATCCAAATCGGTCCACTCAACACGTGTACACGATTTAAATTAACATTGCGAACGTCAGAGGGATCGTTATTGTTTTTTATTTGCCCATCCGTCCAGTCTTTACACTCCACCCGGAATTCCGTCCCCGGATTGACTGAAATGACGGCCGGGATATCGGGATGCCAGCGATTGTGTCCGGGAATTTCTTGCTCATCCATGGGTTTGTTCAAGTCAACGTGAAACAGCACATCAGGCACTGACAGTTCCTCCTTAAAATAATGTCTTATATTTTTTGTTTTCAACAAATGGATGCCATCAGAGCATGCAAGCTATTTCTTTGATCATCTCATATTCAAATATCTCCTCCAAAGAAATGATTTATTCATTATGATTTTTAAAAAACTGGAGGGCTTACTCTTGATAGCCTCGAACTACGTATTGAGAAGGTAGTAAAAGCTTTGAAACATATAGGAATTCTTTCATCAGAACCAGGGTACTGGCTGATGGAGGAAACTCATTGTACAAATTTTCCTATTTCCTATTGTGCTCGAGTTATGAACCTATTTGAAGGGGATGTTTCACTCTATTGAGAGACAATTTTGGACCGTGAAATCGATATTGCACGCTACCTGGATAGAGCAGAAAGAAAGTGTAGCTGCCAACCTCAAATTAACAGATCGAACACTTAGAGAAGGAAATTCACCGGGAATGAGGAAAAAGAAAAAATCGCCTCCTCAAGAACAAGACTTGAGAAAGCGATCGATCGGAGGTCCGTAAAGTCCAAAAAGCCAGATGACTTTATTATTCAGTTATACCCCCGAATCCGAAGGTTTAACTGACCTGTTTGTTTCCAAAGAAATGTTTTAACGCATCGTATACCTGACTTTTCTCCCGGATCACATAATAGAGAAACTCAGGGTCCTGAATATGGCGATAGGCCGTCTGCTATGCCGGTTATACTGATATAACTAGCCATGATATAGCCCATTCACTTCAAAAGTCAGAAGGAAAGAACAATAACAATCAGTCAACGATTTCTCTCCTTATATCCTCTAAAAGAAATTGAAACAGACTCTCTTGATATCCCGCTTGTCGCAAACGGCTCATAGCACTTGCAACTTCTACTAATTTGGGACTTTTTATATTTTTAAGCTTTTTGATCCGATATTCTTCCAGCACCTGTTCCAATCGGCATGCCTGGTAATCTTCAGCGCTAAATCTCCACAAAATCACTCTTCCCGGATAGCGTTGATCGAGCCGGTCCGCGATTAGTAAACCTTCGGGATCAAAGTCACCCGAATAATAAATACATGTTCCATTACTAGCCAATTGATCCAGAAGAATCAGACTGCATGTATTGATTTGTCCATGCGTACAAATTAGCGGCGGATGGATCCCCTCTTTGATCAACGCTTCAAATAAAGCAGAGAATAGTCCCGAATTTTCCAGTACAAATACCTTTCTTAATTTAGAATTAGCCGGTTTTACCCGTCTTACTTTAACCATCTCTTTCAGCGGAATATTGAGTACACAGCGCTCTTGAATCGCCGCTTTCCATACAGCGAGCGGCCGGCTTTCGTGATCCAAGGCGAGCAAGCCTGTAGTGGTGACAAAATTTAGAATGTCATCCCGCAACAATCCAAAAGAATGAAGCAACTGATTATTTTCCTCTGCCTGTGTCAGTTTTAAACGAAATACTTCACCCTGATAACTCCCTGTTCCGATGACTCGTAAAGCATTAAATAACATTTTCCCTCTGGTGGTGTGCAGATCAAAACCATGCGGATTGCCTGTTATTCTTTCTGCAAAAAAGGGGAAACGCTCCATTCTCTCAACCAGCACAATTCCATTTGAACCTTTTTTCTTTTCCAGTTCCACTAAAGCATTTGCTACGACCATCATATCTGCAGCTAAACGATCTTGCTGTTGTTCGTATAGATGGTGAATAAGCCGGGTTTCTGCAGATAGGCTAAGAATTGAACGAATCCAAGTGGATACAAATGAGGAGGAAAACTTTTCTTGAATTTGCTGAAAGAAAAGCTGTTTTTTGTTGTGATTCCTTTCTTTTTGCTCACGTTTGCTCATTAATTTCTCTCCAGCGAACCCTTCCAGCAACTCTAAACAATGAATGTGCGAAAATCGTGATTCCTGCAAAAACCGTTCAAATTCTTTGATTAAAACGCGAGCTTCCTGGCCCGGCTCCATTTCTTTTCGAAAAAAAGAAGAAAGAACAGCTGCCTCCTGTTTGGATAAGTTTGTTATTCTCACAGATCCGCCGATTCTTCCCAAACTTCGATACTTCTCGATCATACGCAAAAGAAGGCGATGAAAGCCTTCTTCTGCTTGAAAAAAACGGACAGCCTCTTCTAATTTTTTATCTTTGGCTTTCATAAACTCTCCTTTTTGTTACTCATTGAGTAGGAAGCAAATGATCTTCTGCTTTTTCCTATTCACCAGGGTGAGACAGTTCCAGATTGTGCCCATTCCAATGGTAGCGCATCACTGTCACAAACGGGGCATTTTTCGGGCGAACAATTTCACAGATCGATAAACTCTTCACTTTATCATAATCACCCCATAAAGCCTGAGAGTTCATCACGTAGTTAAAGCCCAATTTTTCCACCACATCAAACAGGTCAGCGATGTTATTTTCATCCACTCCGGCAAACGCCTCATCTAAAGCAATGATCTTCGGGGCATCCTTGTTTGCACTGGAGTATCGGGAATAGGCCGCAGCAAATAGAGGAATGTACATCGCCATTGCTTTCTCGCCGCCGCTGTATTTTTCAAATACGTGATTCGTCATCTCTTTGCGATTTTCATGCTCTTTTTTTGCATAAAGGACAAATTGGTACCAATCACGATAATCCAGCATCTTCTTAATTAATTGGTGAAAACTATCCCCTCCGCCCTGCTCCCTTAATTGTTCTCTTGCTTGATTAATTTTCACTTGAAAATGATTCCGGATTCTTGTGAGATCTTCGTCTTTTAGTATGCGGGAATCACCACTCAGTAAATGAACAAGTTCTTTAGTATCCAATTCTGCTTCGGTTCCCGCTGTTTTCGGTTTCCATTGAAGAGAGAATTTCAAACTACTGGAGGGATTCCTCTCGTCCATGATCCGGTTCATCTCTTTAATCCAATTTTCTGCGCGGGTAATTCTGGACCGGATAATTCGCCCAATGCTGTTTAGAATTACTTCTTGGTAAAGCTCTTTATCCTTATTTTCAAGCAGTTGTTCTTGCTGCTCAGCTTTTTCACTGATTTTTCCTCGTCCAGTCGCTAAATCTGTTCTCATTCCTTCATAGCTCATCGAAAAGACATTGCGTCTAGCGATTTTTTGCAATTCTTTCCACTGTAGCATTGCTTTTTCATACATCGTTTCATCTCGAAGTTGCTGCAAAATATCTTCCGCCGATTTGGAATATACCAGTGTAGGGCTCAAACGAATATCGTACTCAAACAGATTGGATTGCTCCTCAAAGCGCAGATTATTGAGCAGTCGCTCCAAATCTTCTCTATTCCGTTCTTCAGAAAATTCCTTGATGATCTGCTTAGCTTCTGAGATGACTGCTTCCTCATCCATCTCAGCCTCCAACTGTTCTCTTGTATTCCAGAGGCCCTGTAAATTCTTTTCTTCTTTGAACACTTCCATCCATGACTGATAATAGAAACGGCACCAAGCCAGACTCTGTTTCAACTTATCCAGTTCATCTTCAGTTTTGGACAGAGATACTTCGGTCTCTCTTCTTTGATCTTCGATGTTTTGCAGTGCCTGAGGGATTTCTTGCTCCAACCGGCGTGTATAGAAACGGACTTTTTCCTGAATCTCTTCAAACCCCAATTCCTGTAAGCGTTCTTGTATTTTTTGAATGCGCAGTTCCGCTTTACTGATCAAATCCTCAAGTTCATTCAATTCCCCTTTTAACTCAAGCAAATTTTTTTCAATCTCGTTTAACCACTCTTGATTATTATTTCGATCCCGTACACAGGACAGGAATTTGTAATGAGACGATTGCAATTCCTCAAGACATTCCAGATAACCTTCCATATTTGATAGCGCTTGTTGATAAAGGTGATGTTGATGACCCCAATCCCAGCCTTCTTCATGTATTTTTTGCGTAATCCGGCTTTTTTGTTGTTCCAGGCAGAGTAAAGTTTCTTTTTGTTTGCGATTGTAAAGGTTCAGTTCATTTTCTTTCGCGATGACAGATTGCGATATTTGAAACCATGTATGATATGCCTCATTAAGATTCTCTTCACCTGGGAAGGATTGATATTCAGTATCGACTTGATTGATCCTTTGCTGCAATTGCTCTTTTTCATCTGACAAAGCCTGTACTTTTTCTTTCTCTGCTTGCAATTGGGCTGTGATCTTTTGAATCATTTGCTCCCGGTACCGCTGTCTCGACTCCCGACCAATGTAAATGGCCTCGCCTTGCACAATCGCATGCCCTTGTACCAATCCGTTACGAAAATGTCCTTCGATGGTGATGATAGTCCCATTGGCTTCTGTTTCTTGAAGGCCGATACTTTGCAGAACTTTTTCAATGTCCTCTGCGGTTATGGACCGGTCTCCTGGCGGGGTTGGCTTTAGATATTGACTCAGATTGAGTTTGACAGGTTCGGCCGGCACAAGAATTTGATCATGCCAGATCGAAGCACTTTCATAATTTGACGGGAGAATTAGCGAATCCAAAATTCCCGTCTGGCTCAGGGCTGCCTCCAATATTTTTCTTTCCTCTTCCGTCACTTGCGGATGGAAATCAACCGCCCGGTAGAAAGGCAGAAACGGAATACCTTTTGATTTTAACATCTTTCTTGCGCTGTCTGTCGCAGTATGCCGGTTGGGTTCAGGATCTTCTTTTTGTTCCCAACTGCTTAATTCATTCTCCAATTCCAAGACAATTTCCCGTTGCTGATCAAGTTCATGCTTGAGGCGATAAAACTCCTGTTGGATCTCCCCGCGAACCGCGTTCACTTTTCTCCGCACAATTTCTTCCCACTCGTCTTTTCTGGCATCTTCCGGATAATTCAAGACGATTTGTGAGATGGTCTGCAATTGTTCCTCATCCAGCCAGATCTCCTGATTATTATGATTCCAATGATAAATTGCATCAATAAAAGATTGCTTTTCCGCCTCCACTTCCCTTTTCCATTGATGTTCCTTTTCTATGAGGTCGTCCCACTCTTTTTTTCGCTTGCCGAGTTCAATCTGAATCGCTTCATAGTTATCTTCCGCTCTTTTTAGTTCTTCAAAATCTTGACAGATGTATACCAATTTTTTTCGATAGGCTTTTGCTTTTTTTTTCCAATCGGTAAAGGAAAATTCCTGTTCCATTTGTCTTAAATAATAGGACTCTTCCCCATCATGATGCAAAAACAACGATTCTTCGGCAATATTCTTCATCTCATCCAAGTGCATATCCATTTCTTTTTTGGCTTGATGTAGTTTGGCTTCCAATTCGTTAATCCGTCTGGTATAACGATGCTGCTGTTGTTTCTTCGCCTGGTAATCATTCTCTTTTTTTTGATAGGCCGATTGATTCTTTTTCAGTTCCGTTTTACAAGCATTCAGATCCCGCTCAGCTTTGTAGACATCATGATCTTTCAGTTCTTCAAGTTCTTCGCCAAGGACTTCGCGTTCTCGGTGCAATTGTAAGCGTTCTTGCTCCAACCGGTGTTTTTGCGTCTGGTCTTGTTGAAGCTGTTGTTGCAGAGATGCATATTTCTTCTGGAGCTGTTTAAAGTTTTGCAGTGCCTTCACAGTATGTTCGGCTTTCTCTTTCAAAACGACTTGATTATAGCGTGTGTAATGTTTTAACAGCCGATCTAAAGAGCTTCTTTCTTTCACCAATTGGTCCAGCTGGCTCTGGATTTGATCAATCGCTTCAATCGATTCGGTGAGAGGTCTTAATTCTTCGTCCGTCAAGGGTGGCAGTGCTTCGACCAATATTTCATAGATAACAGTTGGTTTAAAATCCTTTGATAATTTCGGGCTGCGAATTTGAATCAATAACTTAATCAGCTCTTCATATGATTCAAGGGAAGGAAAGCCAAATACATATCGATTCACCAGTTCCATATATTCCTTTTGTGATCTAACAACGATCCCGCCGTCCCGCAGTGTTTCTTCTAACTGTTTTCTGTTCAGAGGAACTTTTTGTAATTCCCCGTCGGGACCCTTCTCCTGTTTATATAATTGCAGGTGATGACCAATCCGCTGATTATTTTTGATGACAAATCCCCAGAAATCTACAGAACCATGCTTTTTAGCCCGCAGGCCGATTCCGGTTGTCATATATTGATCTAACCCGTCACGAACATATTCCAAATACAGATAACCAGTCCGTTCCTCTTGATTATTACACAAGAGATAATCCTCAATCCTTCGCGATTTTGATCCAAACGGATCCAGACGTTCCGGGCTTTTTCTCCCATCCAGCAACAGAGGAAAAAAGCTTTGCATCGTCACAGACTTTCCCGAACCGTTGGCTCCCCTGAGCAACAGCTTTCCGTCTGAAAAATGAAACTCTTCTTCATCATAAAACCAATAATTAAACAAACCCGCTCGGTTTAATTTCCAGCTCCTCATCTTGATCTCTCCTGATTACGCCGATGTTTTTCCTTATAATCAGCCGGATAATTTCCCACCATTCTCCCAATGGCGGGCAGCAGGTAAATGATGGCTCGTTCGTCATCTACCTTGGCCATTTTCCAATCGATTAGAAAGTGAAGTAATTCTTTCGCTGTTTTGCCTAAAGATTGTTTTTTATATTCCTTGCTCCATCCATAATCAAAACGTTCTTTACAACTCTGTAACCATTGCTCAAACTGTACTGCTGTAAGAAGAATCCAGCCTCTGTCAGTGCGGTCTACTTCTTCTGTTGCCAGTCGATGTCGAACCTCATCTGCAAACTGCAGAAAAAGTGCGGTGATCATTTTTCCATCGGGAAACTGGTGTAACTTTGATCTTTGATCAATAACTACTGCTAAAGCCGTTTTTTTATATACCTCCAGAGAAAGTCCCGCCGTCTTCTGTAAATCTTCTGCAATGCGATAGCGGTAATTTTTTATATATAACCATTCTTCTTCACTCATCTCTGATTCATAAACAACAGGGGACAGGAGCATCCGGCGATATACCTGATGACGGCGCCTGATTGAGTCATCATCTGATAAATCGGCTTTCAATATCTCGTCTCTGCTTGAAAATCGATACAAGTCTTTAGGATACGTCCTCATAAAATAGCGCGACAAAACGGTTTGCTCATAAAGCGCTTCCGCTTCTTTCTCATCGTGGGTAAATAACAGGTCATTACTGTCAATGATGCGAATCATCTTCATCTCCTGCATCCACTTCAAAACACGAATTAAAGATTTGCGGTGGACGTAGTTTTCCCAATTCAGCTTTACACTCTCAGGAGTTAATAGTTTGAGTTCTTCACAAAGTTGAGAGAGCAGAAACTGGTCATCCACTGACTTATTTTCCAAAAACGCAAGTACAGAACAAAGTAATACGTAATCGAGCGGCTCTTGAAACTCGCGGATCCCCATCCATCCTTCCGCTTGAGCCGGTATTTTTTCAAGTTTTATAAAATACCGGTGTACGATCAGGCGAAAACCACACTTTTCACGCATAAAGTCTTTGATGACAGACTCCCGGTCCCGAATGATTGCATATAATTCAGGATCATCTTCTTTTATAATCCAGAAACGGGACAATAATACCTGAATCGCTTGCTCAGCAATCTCATCCATCCATTTTTTATTCGTTGTCATCATGTCATCCTTTACTTAAACGAAATGATCCAATCAGGCAAAGTCAGCACTCCGTCTGTACATTTTATTTGAATCCGTTCAGAGCTCGCCAGGACAATTTGATACTTTTCGCCGTTCTCCGTCTGGGCCCGCTTTTCAGGATGTGCCATCGCTTTTCCGATCCAGCTTAACAGCTTTTTACGCACAACCGGTTGTATAGCAGATAGTTCCCTTAACCTGATTTCCCGATTGGAGACAAGGTTTTCCAATAAACGTTTTTCTTCTTCTTTTTTCTTGATAAATTCCGCAATGGCCCTCTGTTTTTTCTCCGTTTGATCCACGACTGCTGTCGTCTTCACTCGCTCTCTGAAGTCCCTTGTTATTGGCTTTATTTCATAAAAGGCGGGAGAGAGATCCCAAACCTCGCGATCAATCGACTCCGTTTCTTTTGGTTCTTGAATGGAGAAATGCCGCACATCAGGCACCCCGAAAACACAAGCCGATAACCGATGGGCTTCCTCAATGGTATCCACATCGGCAAACCATTTCGCTAAATGAAGATAATCGTGTCTTCTGCTTTTATGTGGATGTTGAATCTCTCCCAACCGTTGTACAAAGCGAACCATTCGCCCAATTGTTTCGTTGGTTCGTTTTTGGAGCAGTTCGATATAGCTTTCTCCTTTTTCGTTTCCTAAAAACCATCCCCGAAAGGCATCCCATTGTTTCGTTATTTCAGTGAGAAACTGTTCTTTTGTGGGGGGAGATTCATCAAACCTTGGAATATATTTTTCATACTCCACCAATTTTTCAGCCACAATGTCGAGAAAAAACAGATCAACATCCTCAATGACTCGTTCCAATTGCATGGCTGTTTTCTGTAAACGGGTCATAAAATTGCGTAAATATTCGGTAACGGCTTCCTTAAATTGCAAATAATCAATTACCTTCATCTTTTCTTCGATTTGTTGGCTTTTTAAACGGTTAAAATAGTCACTGGCATCATCTCTTAATTTTCTGAAGTCTCCATGAATGTCATTCCAAAGCATCCTTACCTCTTCCGCTTTTCTGTTTCGGATCTCATAGACTCCTCCCACCCTGTTGGTTAACTCTACGATTCGCTTGTACAAACGTTCAAAGAGGGTAGGGTCCAGTGAACCGCTCATACCATCATCTATTTGCAAAACGGTTCTCAACATCCGTTCAATCTCTACTGCTTTTGGCTTCAATTGATAAATAAACTTCTTTTTCTTGAATTCTTCAATCGATTGAAACCGGCCAGTTTCCTGAATCCGTTCGAGATTTCCCCAGGCTACTAACTGATCTAAATCACGATATAACTCTTCCTCAGTGTAATGAGAGTAGTCCTTTATTTCTTTTAAAAACAGATAAATTTCTTCCGGATAGATAAAAGGGAGCAAACGTTCATGCTGTTGGTAAAAATATGTTATAATCGACCGATAATTATGGGCTTTGCTCTCAGTTAAATACTTAAATTCTAATATAACCCCTTCTGACATAAAATGAACCATCCTTAAATTTGAAAAGTCATGAATTTCTTTTATCATAGCAAAAGAAGTTTTAAATGGAAATACTATGCAAGCAAATGCCTGGTACACAAACAAAAGCCTAGATGGATGGACCGCTTTTGTATTTAAAAAAGAATGAATCGAAAATGTGTATTTTGTTGATACACATAAAAACGAACGATAATATATTAAGAGCAGACCCTGTTTTCTCTGAACGCTCAAGTACCACTTGGGCCAAATATGTAGGAGAAACGGGGTTAATTTTTTTTTCGTTTTGAGTACTCCTTAGCAATTTCATATTCCTTTGGTTTAAATAACCAATGCCGATATGACATAATCCACCTTTCTTCCTTTTTAGATGTGGCTGAGCAGGATAAAGAATAGTAAAGAAACTAATTGCTCTTGCCTTAGTAAGTATGATGATTTCTACAGAATTTTGCAAAGATAATATGTTGCGTATTTCTTTTTCTCGTGTAAAATAACATAAAGCCTTTTATTTGGAGTGTGAACTTATGCCTAATAACAAATATGAAACAGATGATTTAGGGCGATTAAAACAGTGTGCTTACTGCCAAGAGCCTAATGCCCTTGAAGATGATCACGAAGCAAGACATTGTATCTACTGTGGCTATTCGTTGGTCAACCATTGTACAAACACTAATTTTTGTGGTAAGACAGTTCCACCTAACGCTGCTTACTGTCCATATTGCGGCACTGAAACACACTTTTTATTGTCTAAGCTTGTAGAACCTAAAAGAAAAAAGAATTATATTGATGAAATTCCGTTTTAAGAGGTTACCATATGTAATCTATTATATATTGATGAAGCTGGAACCACAAAAATGAAGAACGATCAAGATCCCTCTCTGAATGGTGGAAATACATTATATTTTGTCTTAGGAGCCGTCCTAATTAAAGCTAGATCGTTGGAAAAAATTGAAAAAGATGTTGAGAAAATAAAACAGAAATATTTTAAAAGTCAATTTCAGGAAGTTAAGTACAGCCTTAAAAATGGAGTATTTAAGAAAGATTTGGGCTCCCCAAGCTTGATAATAAACCAGTATAGGAATGAGGCTTTTTCTTGTATAAGCAGATCTGACTTAACTCTCTTTGAAGTAGGGCAGAATAAATATGAGTGTAAACAAAAAGGGCTAATCCAATCTAAAGATGATACCTATTATTTATCTTTTCAGCATCTAGTTTCTATTATTAACTCACATATGCATAGATATAGAATAAAAGACCCCGTAACTGTTTTCATTAATTCGATTGACGATCCACACGATGAAAAGATGTATAAATCCTATAAAAAAGCACTTGAAAATGAGTCCCTTTTCCCGAACTTTGATAAGACTATCTTCTCACCTTCTTTAAATTTTGCCAAATCAAAGTTTACTATAGGTTTACAATTAGCTGATTTAGTCGCAGGTTCTCTCTGGAGAGCCCTAGAAGGAAAGGATAAGACGTATTCAACCATAATAAAGAAAAAATTCCCGTCCTCCCACGACGGAAATCCTATGAAATACGGATATGTAAACTGTAGTGAATGGCTTATATAAAAACGAGGGGCTATGCGGTCAAGCGACCCATTAGTCCGCCCTCGGGGCGGCAACCCAGCCCATTACTATCTTATTCTGATCTTAATTTAAATATACCTGTTTTATTTACCTTAGTCAACGTATTTCAAGACATTATAGAAATATCATTTCAATAAATCCTTTACGATATCAGTCGGTTTATCATTTTATTTATCAAAGACCAAATGGTATCCTTAGAATTTTTAATCTTGTTTAATACCGCATTCATTTGAGTTAGACGACTTCTTTGCGGTGGCAGCTTTTCATTTTGATAATATCTATGCTATATTCACCCCATCTTATAAGCGAGATTTTTGACCTGGTCAGAGAAGTTAATATCATCTCGATCTACAAAGATGATATGTAAAAAGAAAGTCGCTTCCCCAAGAAAATACTTGAGAAAGCGACTGATCATCCACAGTTTGTTAGTTAGTTAAAACCCTCAAATTCTGAAGGTTTAACTGACCTGTTTGTTTCCAAAGAAATGTTTTAACGCATCGTATACTTGACTTTTCTCCCGGATCACATAATAGAGAAACTCAGGGTCCTGAATATGGCGATAGGCCGTCATTAATGTGCTATGCCGGTTATACTGGTTCACTTCGCCGTAACCGAACATATTGGAGCGTTTCATCAATTCTTTTACCAGGGTGACACAACGTTCATTATCTGAAGTGAGGTTGTCACCATCGGAGAAGTGGAATGGATAGATGTTGTAACGATGTGGCGGATAGCGGGAATCGATAATTTCTAGAGCTTTGCGGTAGGCGGAGGAGCAGATGGTTCCACCGCTTTCTCCTTTGGTGAAAAAGGCCTCTTCACTCACTTCCTTCGCTTCGGTGTGGTGGGCGATAAAGACCATTTCAACGTGTTGATAACGGGTGCGAAGGAAGCGAACCATCCAGAAGAAGAAGCTGCGCGCAATATATTTTTCGAATATTCCCATACTCCCACT
Organism: Paenactinomyces guangxiensis; assembly: GCF_016055185.1. Lineage (GTDB taxonomy): Bacteria > Bacillota > Bacilli > Thermoactinomycetales > Thermoactinomycetaceae > Paenactinomyces > Paenactinomyces guangxiensis. Next base: position 75,957 of record NZ_JAECVR010000002.1, on the reverse strand, counting down.
TGTGTCCATCATCGCGATCACAACTGCATTGGAGTGTGGAATAACCACATCTTCCCATGTTTTAAAACGGAGATCATCTATGGAAATACGGGCTTTTCCTCGATTGCCTTTGATTGCATTTCGCTTGATCGCTTCAAGTAGGGTTCGTTTTTTATCGATATTCCCCATGAGTCCTTTTTTGCGGACATCGTTAAAACGAATATCCTCGACTGTTATTTCTTCTTGTTCTTTCCGTTCTAAGCGGGGCAATTCCATTTCTGAGAAAAGGATTCCCTCCAGTTCGGCAACGGAGACTTCAGCTTCGTAATAATCAGAGCCTGCCTGATCACCGGCACCTTGCCCTTTCCCAGGCCCCTGTTTCTGTCCGGGGGCTTCACGGGCGAGTAAGTCTCCGACCTGGCTGTCTCCGCTTCCTTGACCGACATGTTTACCCTTGTTGTAATTAAATCGGAAACGGTACTCTTCCATGGAGCGAATTGGAATTTTTATGACATGTTTCCCATCCGACATGATAATGCTTTCTTCACTGATCAAATCGGGCAAATTCTTGCGAATGGCTTCTTTTACTTTTTCCTGGTGTCGCATCTGGTCCTGGTACCCTTTGCGATGCAGGGACCAATCCTCTTGGGAAACGATAAATAGGGGGTGCTTCATCGGTGTTTCACCTCCCGTTTCCAATTAAGACCAACCGACATTAACGATTGAGCAAACTTCCCACGTAGCGCAACAATTCGTTTGCGCTTGCCGGGGTATAACCGTAATCCTCTACCAGGCGGGCGATAACCTCATTGATTTTCTTTAACTGGTTCTCATCCGGTGTTTTGGTAGAGGTAGTGATTTTTACCACATCTTTGAGATCCGCAAACAACTTTTTCTGAATCGCCTCCCGCAGTCGCTCATGGCTGTTGTAGTCAAACCGTTTTCCTTTACGGGCATATGCGGAGATGCGAATCAGAATCTCTTCACGGAATGCTTTTTTCGCGTTTTCGGAAATTCCAATCTGTTCTTCGATGGAACGCATCAGTTTTTCATCCGGCTCCAGTTCTTCACCGGTGATGGGATCGCGGATCTTTTGCCAGTTGCAGTATGCTTCGACGTTATCCAGATAGTTGTCCATCAATGTTTTCGCCGACTCTTCATATGAGTAGACAAAAGCCTTTTGCACTTCTTTTTTCGCCAGCTCATCATATTCTTTGCGGGCAACTGAGATAAAGTGGAGATATTTTTCGCGCTGTTCAGGAGTGATGGACGGGTGCTGGTCTAAACCGTCTTTGAGGGACCGTAAAATGTCGAGGGCATTGATGAAATTGGCATCGGTCCGAATCAGGGCACTGGAGATCCGGTTAATAACATAGCGGGGATCGATGCCGGACATTCCTTCGTCAAGGAATTCATTTTGCAATTCCTGAATATCGATATCCTTTATTCCTTCAACAGATTCCCCGTCATACAAACGCATTTTCTTGAGCAAGTCGACTCCCTGCTTTTTTGATTCTTTGAGGCGGGTTAAAATGGTGAAGATCGCAGCTGCGCGCAAAGAGTGGGGAGCGATATGAACATCTGCCAGGTCGCTCTGGTGAATCAGTTTGCGATAAATCCGCTCTTCTTCCGACACTTTGAGGTTGTACGGAATCGGCATCACAATGATGCGGGATTGCAATGCTTCATTTTTCTTGTTGGCAATAAACGATTTATATTCTGCTTCGTTGGTATGGGCCACGATCAGCTCATCCGCGGAAATCAGAGCAAATCTTCCAGCTTTAAAGTTCCCCTCCTGCGTGAGTGAGAGCAAATTCCATAAAAATTTCTCATCGCACTTGAGCATTTCCTGAAATTCCATCAAGCCGCGATTCGCTTTATTCAATTCGCCATCAAAACGGTATGCCCGTGGGTCTGACTCTGAGCCATATTCCGTAATGGTGGAGAAATCAATGCTGCCTGTCAAGTCAGCAATATCCTGTGACTTGGGATCAGATGGACTAAAGGTTCCAATTCCGACACGATCGTCCTCAGAGAAAAGAACCCGTACGACCGGCACATCTTCAATCCGTCCGTTATACTCCTCTTTAAGTTGGAAACGGCAAGACGGGCACAGGTTGCCTTCAATGCGCAGTCCAAATTCCCTTTCAAGTTCAGGTCGCAGTTCGCGCGGAATCAAATTGAGCGGTTCCTCTTGCATTGGACAACCCTTAATGGCGTAAAGAGCCCCCTCATCCGTACGGGTATAGTGCTCCAACCCTTTTTTCAACAGGGCAACAATGGTGGATTTGCCTCCGCTAACCGGTCCCATGAGAAGGAGGACGCGTTTCCTTACATCGAGGCGGCGTGCTGCCGAATGAAAGTATTCTTCAACCAAACGTTCTATAGAGCGATCTAACCCAAAAAGTTCTCTGCTGAAGAAGAGATACTTTTTATTTCCTTGAGAATCTGTTTCGACGCCGGCTTTGGCGATCATATTATATACTCTTGAATGAGCCGTTTGAACGACCTGCGGATTCTCTTTCACAATGTCTAAGTAGTCTGCGAAGGTTCCTTCCCATACCAACTTTTTTTCCCGATCGCGGTATTCAGCGATCCGTTTTAAGATGTCCATGGAAGACTCCCCTCCCCCAGTCCAAATTTGTACGAAATGTTTGGTCATCGTTGCTACCGCATTTCATACCTGCCTTGTCCATGATTTTTACTGGCATTACGTGACTGAAGTAAGAAAGGTTAAGGCGATATTTATATCATATATATGCAGCGAATAGAAGTGTGTTACTTCTATTTTATCAGAAAATAAAGAAAAAAAGTAGAAAAACCTTGAGTAAAAACCCAAGGTTTTTTTATTTATGTTTCTACTTGACTATTGATTTTTTCTCAAAAAATCCTCTACCTTTGCAGATCAAATCTATCAGGTCGGACAGGCTTCCTTCTTGATCGACAGGATATACAGGTTTACCCCGGTCAATCCGATACTCTGTGAGATAAAAGGTATTCATCCCCACGGTGGAAGCCACCATATCTTCCTGCATATCATTCCCTACCATAACACATTCTTGCGGCTTTACACTCAGATATTCCGCCACTTCAAGGTAATATTCCGGCCGCGGTTTGCAATAATGGGTTTCTTCATAAACAGTCACCCATTCAAAAGGAAGGTCATCAACGCCGGCCCAGCGCATCCGCTCTAAAATAGCGGTTTTCGGGAAGACAGGATTGGTGGCGACCGCTACTTTATACCCTTGATCAAGAGCGGCCTGCACTGCTTGACGAGCCGCCGGATTATGTCCTGCGTAGTCCCGCAACTTTGGGAACTCTATTTCGTAAAACCGGTCAAAAGCCGGCCAGATCTCTTCTCTCTTTAGTCCGGTAAGCCTTAAAAATTCCTGTTCAAATACTTGTTCATTGGTCAAGTTCCCGTCATTGCTCTCAATCATGGCCATAGTCGCTTTCCAGATTGCCGGAACCAGCTTGTCCGGCGGTATAATGTGAGCTACATAAGGGGCTAAGGCTTTCAAATAGGTTTCCACAAACTGATCTGTATCCAATGGCAGCAACGTTCCATCTAAATCAAATAAACAGGCTTTAATCAACCTCGTTCCCCTCTTTTCTGTGAAAGTGTGTGTAACTAAGGGGGAAGGCAGAATTCTGTCTCGCTCCCGATTGGCGCCCCTGCAAGGAAACAGAGATGGCCGTTCCAAAAACTGCACAAGGGGCGCAGGCATTAGGCCGGGAAGCAAATTCAAGGAAGAATTGCCTCGCTTTTTCCCTTGTTCTGTTTTTTTCCGCTCGGTTGGTCGCCAAAAGGTCGCTTCCCAGATTTCACATGGTTAAACTTTCATCCCCGGGATATACGGCTAATCATTAAAAACTCTATTGTTTTACTCAGTGAAATAATTTTGCAAAAGAGTTTCTTTTCTCAGCGACAGGCAAGGACATGTTTCCTGGCTGGCGTCAATCTGATACAAGCTGTCCAGCAAAATATGTCCAATGGTTTTCGATTCATTGTAGAAAATATCTTTAAGATCTTTGTGCTCCCAATCGCGGATGATTCCCTCCGCATAGTTGACTACCATATAAATCCCCGCATAGCAGGCTCCGATTTCGCGTGCGAGGTAGACTTCCGGGGTAATGCTCTGTCCGACTACATCTGCATGCCAGCCGCGAAACATTTGTACCTCGGCCCGGCTTTCAAAGTGGCGCCCGTCTGTATTGACATAGATGCCCCTCTTAAACACATATCTGCCTTCCGGGGAAACTCTTTCCTTCGCAGCATGGTACAGGGCATCCCGCTGGTTCGGACAAATCGGATCACGCATCACTAACAGATAAGGACTGTCAAATCCGACATCTTGACGCATGGAATGGTCGATATAATCATCGGGGATCACAATGTCCCGCAACTCCAGCAGATGGTTGATCGCACCAACTCCGCCCTCGACAAAAATTTTCTTTACCCCTGCCTGTTGAAATACCCAGAAAATTTGTTTGGACGCCTGGCCCCTGGTAACCACTCCCGGGCGCCAGCCGTGCATGCGGCAGGTGAGAACTTCTTTATCCCCGACACGAATCCGTTTAAAGCTAGGGCTTTCTCCGTAAGGTGTTTCAAACACCAACCCTTTTTCCAGCACCTCGGTATCTTCCCTGCCTAAATCTTCCGGGAAACGGATGGAAAACGTGCTGGAACCTCCAATAATTGCATAATCCACTTGCGGGATGGATACCATTTTATGATTCCCTCCTCACTGCGTTGTCATTTAAACAAGGCTTGGAAAATCCATTTGCCGCAGCGCTTCATAGGCGACAATTGCGACTGAGTTTGAAAGGTTGAGTGAACGGGTCACCGGCCGCATGGGAATGCGGATCAGGCTTTCCCGGTGCTGATCCAGGATCTCCCGAGCCAGGCCTTTCGTCTCTTTTCCAAAAACAAAAAAGTCGCCTCCCCGGTAGCGAAAATCTGTGTACGATTTGTCCGCTTTGGTCGTGGCACAAAAAAATCGCCCGTCCGGAAATTTCTCTTTTAACTGGGCAAAGGAATCATGATAATAAATATTTAATTCATGCCAGTAGTCTAAACCGGCCCGCTTCAGCCTGGCATCATCAATTTCAAAACCAAGCGGACGAACCAAATGTAAGCTGGCCCCCGTCACTGCGCAAGTACGGGCGATATTGCCGGTATTTTGCGGGATTTCGGGTTCCACAAGCACTATATGAATCGACACGGCTTCATCCCTTCTACCTGAGCAACTTCTCTCTTATTGTACCTAAAAGAGGCCCTTTTGCTCAACTTTCGTCTACAAAATATGAAAAAAGGCATATTTCGTCCGGGGGGTCCAGGCCGACGAATCCTTGTACTCCCAGTAGCGATGGCGGCTGTTGATTGTATGGGCATTGACTAAAGGGGCACCATTGGGATCGAAACGGGTAACGATCACATTATGATTCCACCTTCCGTCTCCTTCCCAGTCATAGCAAATTACATCCCCCAGATCCAGTTGTTCGGGGCTTTCCATTTGGATGGCTCTCAGTCCGTCAGATCTCTGCCTCTTCAAGTACAAATAAAAGCTGTGCGCAACAGTCCAACTATAACTCCAACGATCTCCTCTTCCCCCTCTCCGTTGATACCACCAGCCTTTCCCGGGATTATTGGAAACCTCCATCGGGATTCCGCCGGCATGGACACACTGGGAAATAAAGTTTGTACAATTGTCTTCGGAGAAATAGCGGTACTGCGGGTTGGGGCTGTTCCAGTGAATATCGGCGTACCGGACGGCGAGATCGCGCCTGTACCCCTGCTGTGAAATGGAGCGTGTCTGCATGGGGGAATCGAGGCGGGGCGAAACTGTGATCATCTGGTTTTGTCCACCTGTCCGCGGCTTTTCACCCATTGACAAAGAAAAGATTTTCCAGCCGCCACGAACAGTCTGTAAGCGAAAGTAAGCCCATTCCTCCTTTTCTTCTTCCAGACATCTGTCCTGAATGGAATAAACATTTCGCACGGAGATTAACGCGGCGACGTCAGCGAGATTTCCAGTCCTGTTTTCTTTCACCGACAAAAGGCGGGTTTCACGTTTAACCGGTATCATTCCTCGTTCTTCCTGCAAACTTTTGATGTGCCGCCAGCGTGAGAGTTCCTCTTCCAGTTCCGATTCACAGTCAGGAGTTATATAGTCAAAGAAAGCCTGATCACCCCCACCCATCCAGCATTGATTTTGCAGGCGGAGCCAGGTTTGTACCACTTCCCGATAACCTTTGTCTTTCATCAGACCGTCCCCTTTCCTTATCAAAGGTTATGTTTGGGTTGGAGGAAGTAGCACCATGCCGGCATACAAAAAGGCTGATGGCAGCCTTTCCAGGGTGCCGTCAGCCGAAAGCCGTATTGGATTCTGTATTTACGATTCGTAATTTCTAATTATAATTTCTGATTAACACTTTGTCTTTCACTTCATCGGGCACTTCGATTTTACCATCGTAAGCGCCTTCGACAGACATTTTCATTTTTTGGTCAATCATGAGGCTTTGACCTTCAACGGGCATTGTAATCTTGGATTCGTGGTCCACGCTTTTCAACTCAAATGTTTTCTCATCAATATACATCGTTTCTTTATAACTTTCGACTTTGATTTTATTGAGGTCAAATTTAGCATTCAGTTGTTGAGCTTGGTCCATACCTTGAAGGGTTCCTTTGATTTGTTCCACTAAGGCATCCAACATTTCTTTGCTGTCTTTAACGGCAGTACCATCCATGGCAACCACATAACTGCCGTTTTCTTTTTTCATGGTAAACCCTTTGGGAGTACCTCCAAGTTTTTGGACGAGTTCTTTTACTTTTTTTACTGCGGCGCTCGGTTCCTCAGTATTCACACCTGTCTGGTTCAAACCGGCACCTTTCATTTCCATCCACGTTCCGTTCACCTGTTGATAGATCGTATTATCAACCATGTACATTTCCAACGGGACTTCCTGGCCCATGGCTTTTACTTTTCCTTTTGCGTACATAGCCTGAGGATTATTGGTCATGTCCATTTTCATATCAATGTCTGTGGTTAAGGAAGCTTCCGGTGTACCAATTTTTTGGGTGCCTTCTACTTTATAGCTGAACCCTTTTGCTTTGGAAAGAGCTTCTTCAGACTTAGTCATTACATCGACTAAAGAAAGCTCTTCTTCCTTTGCCGGTTGATCAGAGGGGCTTGCTGCCGGTTTGCTGTTGCACCCGGCAAAGATCAGAGTAAAAACTGCCAATAATGCGACAATCGAAAAAAAACGCTTGTTCATTCTTGATCTCCTTTTTTCGTTCAAATTGACTTTTACTTGATGATTTTAACATATCTAGCATTTTTATAAATAAGTACATTTTGTGAAATCTATTCAATTTATTTTAAAAAAGGAATACTTTTTGAAGCATTTGTTTTAAAATGAACACTCCCCGTCAGGTGCCTAAAGGTGAGGGGAGTGTTGGCTAAACCGGTTCCTTCTTGATTCATATCCCTGTACATCCGCACTTACTTCCCATAGAACATCAGCTTGATTTCTATCATTTCATGTCCACCATACTGTTCCCTATTCTTTCGGATGGTACCAGCCTTCTAAGGTCAATAAATACTCTTTAATATGAAGTCCGCCTCCGTAGCCAACCAGTGAACCATTTGACCCGATCACGCGATGGCAAGGAACAATGATGGAAACCGGGTTTTTGTTATTAGCCCCTCCAACAGCTCTCACTGCTTTGGGAGCCCCAATCGCGCGTGCGACTTCTTTGTAGGAACGGACTTCACCATAAGGAATTTCCAGCAATTGCTTCCAGACCAATTTTTGAAAGCGTGTTCCATATAAATCCAAAGGCAGATCAAACTCCCGTCTAGACTGGTGAAAATACTCATCCAGTTGCTGCACGTACGGAAGTAACTGGTAATCATTCCTCTCCAATTTTGGATTGCGGAACCACTGGTTTGACCATAGCTGGAGACCTAGCACCGGATCGCTCTTCTTATTGAATGTGAGTTGACACAAGCCTTGATGAGTCATTGCCAGGGTCAACGGACCAATGGGGCTGTCCATCTGACTCCAAACGACAGTTTGTGTTGCCGGGGCCATGAAAGAAACCCTCCCTACCTGCAATTCATTTAATTTTACAACGTTTTTATTTTTTTGGCGAGGGTAAACCGGCCTTGACTTAAAATAAATCGATTTCAACATGAAACTCATTCCTTCAGCTTTGGTTTATCTCCAGCAAGAGATAATTGCGTTTCAGGTTGGTTCGTAAGGCTGTCTCAGGCGGACAAAATGGTTGGATTCACTTCATTCTTCTTTTAACAAAAAGGGCGCAATAACCTCCATATAAAAAAGACGGTTATTCCACCGCCTTTGTTGCACTATTGATGAACTAATTTTTTTTCTGGCCCCATTGCCTTTTTAATTTCTGTTTGAACCTCTTTATCTGTTTCTTTTTGTTCTGCCTGAACCAATGCCTTTTTGGCTTCCTCTCCCCCTATTTTGCCAAGTGCCCAGGCAGCGGTGCCGCGAATGACAGGGCGGGGGTCATGGTGCAGGAGATCAATGAGATCAGGAACAGCTGTTTTATCGTTGAAATGTGCCAGGGCAATGATGGCATTGCGTTGGATCGGTTTCTTGCCCCGCCAGGAACCGGACATACGGCCAAACTTCTCCTTAAACTCACGGTTTGACATCGAAAGCAGCGGTTTAAGAAGGGGTTTCACTTTTTCGGGGTCCGGTTGAAATTCCTGATGATGGTCGAAGTGAATCTTACGGTTTTTGGGACAGACCGTTTGACAAGTGTCACAGCCGTATAGCCTGTTCCCGATTTTCGTTCGGTATTCATCCGGGAGAAAGCCTTTCGTCTGGGTGAGATAAGCGATACAGGATTTGGCGTTTAATTGGCCGGGTTGTACCAGTGCCCCGGTCGGGCAAGCGTCGACACACCGATTGCAACCCCCGCATCCATCGGTGGCAGGTTCGTCTGAGGGAATATAAACATCGGTGATCATCTCCCCCAGATAAACCCAGGAGCCAAATTCTTCGGTGATGATAGCTGTATTCTTGCCGCTCCAACCAATCCCGGCACGCTCAGCCACAGCACGGTCAGAAAGCGCCCCCGTATCCACCATCGATTGGGTTCTCACACCCGGAACCAGTTCATGCAGATAGGCTTCCAGCTGCGCCAGTTTGTCTCTTAACACATGGTGATAATCTTCTCCCCAGGAAGCCCGGCAAAAGATGCCGCGGTAAGCTCCTGTCTCCGAACGGGGAGGGTTTTTCAGCTTGGAGGGATAGGCGAGGGCAATGGCGATGATCGTTTTTGCTTCCGGCAGAGATCGTTCGGGATTGACCCTCTTTTCAATATCCGGCTCTTCAAAACCGGAATGATATCCTTTTTCCTGTTGCTCAATCAGGCGCTCCCGCAGTTCAATAAACGGGTCGGCAGTGGTAAAGCCGATTTTATCAATGCCGATCTCCTTCGCTTTGGCGATCAATTTTTGTTTTAATTCTTCTGCTCTCATTTCTATCACCTCCATTTTTCTGTGAAAGACAGTAAAATCATTATATCATATCAGTATATACATATGTTATAGAATAACATCTATCCGTCTGCAAAACGTACAACTCCGCCATTATTTCGGGACAGCCGCTCTGGCCAGTTCATCACAACGATTGTTAAGCTCTACATCGCTGTGCCCTTTCACTTTTATAAACTCAACTTTGTGTTTTTTGGTCAACGCCAGCAGATCTTGCCACAGCTCTTTATTTTCCACCGGTTTTTTCGTTGATGTCATCCAGCCGTTCTTCTGCCATTTTTGGTACCATTTCTGTTGAAAACAATTGACAATATAGGCACTGTCAGAGTGAATCTTTACATGGCACGGCTCTTTTAAGGCTTTGAGTGCCTCGATTACTGCCGTCATTTCCATCTGGTTATTGGTTGTTCTTTTCTCGCCGCCGAATATTTCCTTGCGATGGCCGCCATACAACAGGACAGCCGCCCACCCTCCGGGGCCGGGGTTGTGTGAACAAGCCCCGTCAGTATAAATGATTACCTCTTTCACCCTTTTCCCCTCCCTATTTAACAACCAGCGAGCGCAGCCGGTTTAAAGCTCCGGCCAACTCAAACTTTCTCGGCATGGCCAGGTCTCCGGGATGCTGACCATAAAAGGGGGAGATAATATCTAATCCATGTTCTCCGATCTGCAAATACAAGTCCTCCACCAGTTGTGTCAACGTCCGCTCTCCATTGGCTCTTTTGCCCAACTCGCGCAGCATCTGGGCGATTGCCCGGGTCTGGCTCGGGTCTGTCAACTGTTCCAGCGCGGAGCAGTCCAGTTGGACCCTTCCAAACAAAATAGTATGTAAACCTTTTGCATCCACTTTCTCTTTTTTCCCTTTTTGGGCATCAAATCCTTTCGCCAACGGACGGCGGGGGGTAATCTCACCAAAATAATCTCCGCCTTCCGGTTCCCTGCGCTGGGAGTGAACCCGGGCGACCTGCTTCGCTTTCTCTGTTACATCGTAAGGAAGGTAATGATCCATCATAATGACACGATCTGCCACATCAAAGTAATCCCCTGAACCTCCCAGTACAAGAATGCTGGAAACATTTTTCTCCTCATATAACTGCCTCACCTTATCGATAAAAGGAGTAATTGGTTCTTTTCCTTTGCTGACCAGCGCCTGCATGCGCGCGTCGCGGATCATAAAGTTGGTTGCGCTTGTATCTTCATCAATCAGAAGGCAAGAGCAGCCAAGCTCCAAATTCTCCATGATATTGGCAGCCTGTGAAGTACTGCCGCTGGCATCTTCGGTCGAAAAGCTTTTCGTATCCCGCCCAAACGGCAAGTTATTGATAAAAGGAGAGATATTTACTTTTTCGACACGCCGGCCATCTTCCGCCCGGATCTTCACCGCCTCCGGATCAGTGAGAACATATTCGCGGCCGTCCCGTTCGATATGATCATAGACACCCCTTTCAATCGCGTGCAAAAGAGTGCTTTTTCCATGATACCCGCCCCCGATAATCAGGGTAATTCCATCCGGAATCGCCATCCCGGTGACCGCGGGGCCATGCGGAACAGCAACGGTTTCCCGTAAGGTTGGCGGCGATTGAAACCGCACCACTTCATTGGTTTGCAGAGGGCGGTCACTAATGCCGCTCTCGCGCGGGAGAATAGAACCATCCGCAACAAAAGCAATCCACCCGCGTTCGCGCATTACTTGGCGAATGGCCAGCTGGTTATCTGCCAGCTTCATTCTTTTTTCCACGGAAACACAGTCTGAATCGGTAAGGAGCAAAGATTGTTCCACCAACTCCGGAAGATCCTTGAGCAGCATCTGCTGTGCCTGGCGTCCAAGAATTCTCCTCCCCTGGGCGGGCAATCCAACTGTTAGGCGAACTTCCGCAAAGTTGCCGTTTACAACCACTGAAGTACGTTTCAGGATCTCCTGCCCGGGCCGGTCTACAGAGATAAGCCCGCTTTTACCACTTCCCCGGGCACGGCGGCTGAGCTGATCAATCTTCTGCACCCATTTTCGGGTCAACCAGTCTTCCAGAGCGGTTCTGTGATGGGCGAGCCTGTACCATTCCGGCTGGTAGCCCGCTCTGTTTTGCGGCATTCGTACACGTAAACGGGACGGCAAGGCAAAGGGATCTCCCTGTACATAATCAATAAACAGCTGAAACTGCGGAAAGCGATACTCTCCCTGGATATCCTTATAGGCTTTGTACCCTTTTCCGTCAATACGTGTTAAGATTTGTCTTAAGCGCTCCATCTTGCTTTATCCTTTCCGTTCTCTCTTGCATCAGGTCCTGCAGACCAGTGATTCAATTTCTGCACAATCTAACCGGTTATAATCCATATTTCCCCAACCCCTTTTTGTTTAACGAACCTTTTTGCGGCCCCTTTATTTGTTTCCGCCAAATCCCTTCTCATCCAGGAGCTTTGTTGGTACACTCTCCTCTAAAACTTAACCTTTTCTCAATGACTTTTTCAAGCAAATAAGTTAGCTTTATTAATAAAGGAGCTGATCACCCCATGAGTTCTCTGCAATATCCTTTTCTGGTTTCAGATATTGACGGAACACTGTTGAACAGCAAGAATGAAATCTCAAAAGAAAATTTGCGAAGCATCTCTCTTTTCCGGCGTCTGGGGGGATGTTTCACTTTAGCCACCGGCCGCAACTATTTGGAATCAAAACGGATGATTGACCAACTGGAGCTTCTGTTCCCTGTCATTCTGTGTAACGGGGCTATTTTATACGAACCGGCGACCCAGTCTCTGCTCCCGATCCATACGATGTCCAGAGACTTGATGATGGCTGTTTTGCAAGATCTGGAGCAAAAAATGCCATCTGCAGTCGATCTGTTTGCTTATGGGGTTGACCGTGTTTATGCCAGGAAAGTCAGCCCGCAGACACAAGCCTGGGCAGACCAAAACGATTTTCAACCGGAAGTTATTCCTTCTTTTGAGCAAATCCCGGACACCCCTTGTATCAAAATCGTGGCTGTAGGCGGTCCGGAAGAAATAAACCTGTTGCAGGAATGGTCCCGGACCATCCACCTCCCCGTTGATTTTATCGCTTCCTCGGACAACTACTTTGAAATTCTGCCTGCAGGGGCGTCCAAGGGAAATGCGTTAGCCCGCTTGCTGCAAAAGCTTCACCTTGTCCCTGAAAAAGCAGCAGCGATTGGCGATCATTGCAATGATTTGTCCATGCTCAGCCGGGCGGGGCTATCAGCCGCAGTGGCCAATGCTCACCCCTCTGTTTTGCAGCAGGCAAAGGTAATTGTTCCCTCCAATGATGCAGATGGGGTTTCCCACCTGATCCACAATCATCTTATCCATCCCTTCTCCCGTGCCAAAACACCCTGACTATATCCGGTCAGGGTGTTTATTGAGAAAAAAATAAAGGTACCACTTACTTTATATTCATAAAGAAATATGCTAGAATGAACTCGATCCATTGTAAAGTAAGCACTTACTATATATCAGATAAATAAATGTTCTTTCTTTCATGCAGATAATAACAGCAAGTCTTCTCAATGTTGAATAGAGAGGAGAAATGTGCAAATGCATTCACATGTTTTGTTTTTTAATCAAGTGGACCGTTCCAGTCTTCCTTTTGTCGGAGGTAAAGGAGCAAACCTGGGTGAACTGAGTAAGGCCGGCTTTCCGGTACCCGGCGGATTCTGTGTGACAACATACGCGTATAAGGATTTTATTGCCACAAGCCCTAAAATGGATTCTCTGTTCGATGAACTGAATGCAATGAATCCAAATGATTTAGATCAATTGCGAAAGGTTGGAGAACGTATCCGGACCCATTTACAACAATTAGAGATCCCCTCCCGGTTGAAAAGTGAAATGATTTATGCGTGGGAATCGGTCGGAAAAACTTATGCTTATGCCGTCCGTTCCAGTGCTACGGCTGAAGATCTGCCTACCGCTTCGTTCGCCGGACAGCAGGATACCTATTTGAACATAAAGGGGCAGGAAGAACTGCTTCAACATATTCAAAAATGCTGGGCGTCTTTGTTTACAGATCGTGCCATTTCCTATCGCTCCAAAAATGGCTTTGACCATCGTCAGGTTTACCTGTCGGTTGTGGTGCAAAGGATGGTGAATCCGGAAATCTCAGGCATCCTTTTTACCGCTGATCCTGTAAATGGAAATCGCAACGTGGTTTCCATCGATGCCAGTTTCGGGCTGGGGGAAGCTATTGTATCCGGAATGGTGTCAGCCGATTTATATAGAGTGAAAGCCGGACAAATCATTCATAAAAACATATCGGAAAAGAAAGTCGCGGTTTTCTCACTGACTGAAGGAGGTACGCAGAAAAAAGATTTGCCTCCGAGTCAACAGACCAAACAAGCTTTAACGGACAGCCAGATTTTTGGTTTGGCTGATCTGGGAAAAAGAATCGAGAAACATTTTGGCTCTCCGCAAGATATAGAGTTTTGTATTGAGAACGGTAAGATCTTCGTTGTACAAAGCCGTCCGATCACATCGCTGTATCCTCTGCCCGCCATCCCCCGGGAACCGCTTCGTGTCATGCTCTCATTCGGTCATGTACAAATGATGACAGATCCCATAAAACCACTGGGAATTTCCGTCTTACAAACAGTCTTTCCGAAACATATTTTTTTAGAAGCAGGGGGACGTCTGTTTATTGATCCTACAGAAGTGCTTCGTACCAAGCTGGGAAGAAAAATATTTCCCAGAGTTGTTCACCAGTTAATAGATGAAGCAACCGGCCGCGCCATCAGTGAAGTCATTCAGCGGCCCGAGTTTCGGCAAGTTCCCCCTAAACCGGGGTTAGTTAAGTCAGCCCGTCGATTTATGACCCCAATCATCAAAGAGGTATGGAGAAATCTTTGGAAACGTGACCCGAAATTAGCGAAAAGCAAAGTTGAAAGCTATATGCAGAAAAAGTGGACAGAAATTCGAGAAGCTTTGCAGAGGGTAAACGGAGCCAGGCGTCTGGAAGCGATTCAACACGAATTAAGCATTTTAGGAAAGGATGTTTCACGGAATCTCTTTCCTTACCCGGTCTGTTTCCCAATCTCATTCATCTTGTTAAAAAGATTACTGGGTGATGATAAAGAACTGCACCAGTTAAATAAATCCCTCCCTGGTAATATCACCAGTGAAATGGGCCTGCAAATTGGTGATTTGGCCGATCTGGTTCGGGAATTGCCAGAAGTGGAAGAATATCTGAAACATGCGAGTGACCGGACCTTCTATAAAGGGCTGGCAAACGTAAGCGGAGGAGAGAGATTTAAACAAGCCTTTGAAGATTTTATCTCAAAATATGGAATGAGATGTCCGGGAGAAATTGACCTGACAAGACCTCGCTGGCGTGAAACACCAACCCAGCTGGTTCCTGCCATCCTGGGACACATGCGCAGTGTGAAGCCGGGAGAACACCGGCAAAAATTTATACATGGAGAACAGGAAGCCCGGAAAGCTGCGCGGAGAATGATGGATCATGTTGGACATCATGGTTTTAAGTCTAAACGGGTCAAACGCCTTATTGAGGTATACCGATATTTTGGCGGGCTGAGGGAACACCACAAATATCTGTTTACATTGATACTGGATGAATGTAAAAAAGCCATTATGGCCGAAGCGGACAAATTGGTAAACAAAGGGGTTCTACTGCAAGCAGAAGATGTCTTTTTCTTCACTCTTGACGAGTTGATTCAACTTCTAAAAGGGGAGTTTAAACAAGATGTCTCTTCATTTGTTGCATGCCGGAAAGAAAAATATGAATGGCACCAAGCATTGAAACCACCCAGACTGATGACGAGCGAAGGAGAGATTGTAACAGGCTCCGCCGGGAAAGAGAAATTTCCCGAAGGGGCTCTTGTCGGAAGCCCGGTTTCCGCAGGCATTGTAGAAGGAAAAGCCCGGATCGTTTTAAAACCGGAAGAAGCCCATCTCAATGAAGGGGAAATTCTCGTTGCTCCCCATACCGACCCCGGTTGGACTCCTTTGTTTCAATCAGCCAAGGCATTGGTTACAGAGGTTGGCGGATTGATGACACACGGTTCTGTTGTAGCTCGAGAGTATGGAATCCCGGCCGTGGTGGGAGTGGATGATGCCACCCAGAAAATCAAAAACGGACAAATGATCCGCGTTGATGGAAATCAGGGATTTGTGGAGATTTTAAGTGGAGAAAGTAAATAAGCATTGTTCCTATTTACGTGAGTGCAAACGAACCTGAGACGTGATGGGAAGTCTGGTTGGAATCTGAACAGGATTGATAGTATTCTTTAGAGACCCGTATCCCCCGAACAGAAAAAGACTGCCGGCCATTTTACCAGTCGGCAGTCTTATCTATGTGGTCGGGATGACAGGATTTGAACCTGCGACCCCCTGGTCCCAAACCAGGTGCTCTACCAAGCTGAGCCACATCCCGTTATTCTTATTTTTATACTGTTTTTGCACTAAAATGGTCGGGATGACAGGATTCGAACCTGCGACCCCCTGGTCCCAAACCAGGTGCTCTACCAAGCTGAGCCACATCCCGATCTTTTCATTTTAAGTCTGATTAAGCGACAAGATATAATGTAACATGCAACACAGGGAATGTCAACATAGCGTATCTATTTTATTGAGAAAATTTACTGTTATATCACGGGCAGGCGGCCTTTTAGCAAACAAACAGGGATGAGTGCTTCATCCCAGTCTGTTTGGACCTGTTCCCTGTTTAATCGTCCAAATAACCTTTGTTTTTGGTGGTAGGATTGTTAATAATACCGAGCATGACGAGAAGACCAAGAATCGAGTTGACCCACTCATTGTATTCCGCATTCCCGATGTCCATGCCAAACGCTTTGAGCAACATCATTGCAAACGCAGCTGTGGAAAGCCAAAAACCATAGTTACGGAAACGGCTCATCCAATCCACCCTCCTCCCCCTTCCTAAAGGAGATGAAAAGTTTTATGTGAGAGATCCATTTCATGTTTTGATATCTCTCGTAGACATACTATGCGGAAAAAATATATTCGTTTGGATTTTGGTCAAAAAAAAGACAGCGAATCCTTCTTTTTTGAGAAGCATTCGCTGTCTTGCCGTTTTTTGGTGCCGAAGGTGGGACTCGAACCCACACTCCACAAAGGAACACGATTTTGAGTCGTGCGCGTCTGCCAATTCCGCCACTTCGGCATGTTGATATTATTATTTGCCTTTTTATTTAGCACATCGCAACGACAAGATATAATTTATCATGGAATGAAGGATGTGTCAAGACTTTTTTTATTCCCCGGATGCCTACAGCTTATTTAGTATCGTCTTTCACCAAATAACATCGGTGTTATGGGGAAATATAAGCAAAAAGGTTTCCGGAGGTGCTTCCAGTGACAAAAAAAGATTTAAACGCAAAAAGTGAATGGAATGACGGACGGTTGGCCGACAATCCGGCTGAACATGACCCAACTTCACATATTACCGCCGGAATACAGGAATCTTACGGTTTAAACCCTCATATTACCGATAATCCGGAGGAAATGAAAGAAGGGCGCTCTGATCCGTTCAACAGGATACAAAAACCACTGCCTTAGGTAAAAAACCGGTAAGAAAGCTGAGAAGAACTGTTTCTCAGCTTTTTATACCCATTTTCACAAACAGGCCGAAACTTGCACATTCATTCTCCAACTAAGATGTTTCTTTACTTGTTCCAAAGCAGGAAGCGCTGTCATGGACCCTTTTCTCGAGGCAGCAATCCTCCTGAAACTGGCAAACCGGATAAATAATTCCAGCTCTTTGACGTCAGTTCTTTTCCTTCATACTGATTCAAACAATTTGACCTCTTCACACGGCTGAAGCACAGGCACTCCCGATGGTCGCTGTGGAATTCTGCTTGCGACCACCCAGTGAGGTACGATCGCTGAACGGTAAGCAGTACCAGTGGAACCCTTTTACACAATTCCTCAGCCCGAGGATGTCCGTTAAAAAGAATATTTTACTTAAAGATTGTCAGACTAGCAAGGGATGAACCCCCGTTCGTTTGACGCTCGCTTTCATCCTAATGCTGAAGCAAAGGGTTTTCTCGCTCACATTTTATAAAAACCTCCCCTGTTTTAAGTATTTTAGTGTTGCGGGGTGATAGAACATGCTTCATCAAATCAGGCAACCTTCCGCGAATGTCCCTGCTCATCGCTGGGTGATGACTCAGACATGGACGGACTTGTTGTTTGTGCACTGGCCTGTCCCGGTCGGACAGATTTGTGATCTTGTTCCGGATCAGCTCCGGATTGATACCTATGATAGAACTGCATGGATCAGCCTGGTTCCGTTTGATATCCGGCAAATCCGCTTGAAAGGACTCCCGCCAATCCCCCTGGCCAGCCGGTTTCCCCAGATTAATTTGCGAACCTATGTCGTGGTTGGCGGCCATCCCGGTGTCTATTTTTTCAGCATTGATGCGGCACACAGATTAGCAGCGGCTGTATCCCGGATATTTTTACATCTGCCATTCTATAACGCTCGGATCCATTTGCAAAGAAAAGGCAGCGAGATCCGCTATTCCAGCCGCCGCACACATACACAGGCATTTTCTGCGGAGTTTAGAGTAAGTTACCGCCCATACTCATCCGTATTTCAGGCACGGGAAGGGTCGCTCGACCACTGGTTAACAGACCGCTATACCCTGTACACCGTTCACAAACGCCGGCTCTATCAAGGAGATCTGTCCCATCACCCCTGGCCTCTGCAATATGCAGAAGCAGATATTTCCAGGAACACGATGGCAGAAGCCTGTAAGATTACCCTTCCGGACACCCGACCGGTTCTTCACTATGCTTCCAAGATGAAAGCTTTCATTTGTCCGTTAGTCAAAGTATAGGAGATTTTTCAATAATAAAAAATGGCGCCGACCCTTGAGTGAAGGATCAAGCACCTTAAAGCTATTTCATCCGTTCAATGTTTTCCCGAATCCGCTCTTTTGGCAAAATGATTTGTGTAAATTCACCTTCACCGACAATGGCGCGGTTGTGCTCGGCAAGTACTGTACATACGACTTTGTTGGGGGTGGATTGTGTCACCCTGGCGACAAAGGTTACCTGTTTGCCCAACGGTGCAGGGGCACGGTGCCTCACGTTGATGGAAGCACCAACTCCCTCTTCCCCTGCTTCAAGAAAAGGCAGGATCACTTTACGCCCCACCCATTCCATGTAGTAAACCATAGTGACTGTAGATAAAGCAGGGTGAACCATCTCCCCCCCAAAAGAGGCGGCCATCTCGTCCGTGACAGTGATCACCATCTTTTCTTCATAACCCGGAACAAGCCCTGGTTTCATCGATGCCTCCTAGACACCGAACGGATTGAGTGACTTGGGTCCCACATAGGAGAGGACACTTTTTGTCTCCATATAGAGGTCGAGGGACTCAAGCGCCAGCTCCCGTCCAAAGCCGGATTGTTTGTATCCGCCAAAAGGCAGGCCCGGGAATGCGGAAAACGGATTGTTGATCATGATGATGCCCGCTTTGAGTTGGGCTGCGACACGATGGGCGCGGCTGAAATCTCTGGTCCAGAGAGCGGCTGCCAGTCCGTAGATAGTATCATTGGCCAGCCGGATCACCTCTTTTTCGTCTTTAAACTTCATCACTACAACCACCGGGCCGAATATTTCCTCCTGTGCCACCCGCATGTCGTTGGTGACATCAATGATCACCGTGGGCTCATACCAGAAGCCTTTTTCAAACTCTGACCCTTCCGGCCGTTTTCCGCCGTAGAGAACACGCGCTCCTTCCTCTTTGGCCAGCTGCACGTAGGAATCAATCGTGTCCAGCTGTGCCTGGGAGATAATCGCCCCCACATGGGTTTCTTCACTGAGCGGATCACCCAGTTTCAGCTTTTTTGTTTTCTCCACAAATTTTTCAATAAACTTGTCATAAATATCTTCATGGACAAAGAGGCGGGAGCGGGCTTCACACGATTGGCCGGTATTGTAGTAGATGCCAAACACAGAACCATTGACCGCTCCTTCAAGGTCGGCATCCGCAAAGACGATATTTGGTGACTTGCCACCCAGTTCCAGGGTTACCCTTTTTAATGTTTCGGATGCTTTGGCCATGATATCTTTACCCGTTGCTGTCTCCCCGGTAAATGCCACTTTATCCACACCGGGATGTTCAACCAGATAAGCGCCCACATCTGACCCGCTCCCTGTAATTACGTTGATGACACCGGCAGGCACACCTGCTTCATGGCAGATATCGGCCAGCACCAGAGCGGTAAGCGGGGTGAGGCTGGCAGGTTTCAAGATCAGGGTACAACCTGCTGCCAGTGCCGGGGCTACCTTCCACGCCGCCATCATCAACGGATAATTCCAGGGCACAATCTGCGCGCAGACACCGACCGGTTCTTTGGTGGAGTAATGGAAAAAACCGTTGGGAACAGGTTTCGTATGGCCCGAGATCGTGGAAACGGCTCCCGCGTAGAGTTCAAAGTCTTCAATCGCCTGCATCACTTGTCCTTTCGCGGCAGAGAGGGATTTTCCGCTGTTGAGCACTTCTAATTCAACCAGAGCGTTAAAACGCTGACGCATGATGGCTGCCACTTTGTTCAGGATTTGTCCCCGTCGTGAGGCCGGCCAGCGGGCCCATTTCCCATTTTCCAGCGCTTCCCGGGCTGAAGCCACCGCTTTGTCTACATCATCACGTGTCGCTTTGGCGACTTGAGCCAGTTTTTCGCCCGTGGCCGGGTTAAATATATCAAAGAATTGTCCAGACCCGCCCGGCAGATGTTCTCCGTTGATCAAAAGATGGTACTCTTCTTTTAATAATTCATTTTTTTCTTTCAGCATGCAAATCCTCTCCTCATACCCGTTGGATTTTTTTGCGAATGAAGATAATATTTCATTTGCCTGCAGCCGGGTTTTCTCACCCGTCCACTCGTTCAATCAGGGTGGCAATGCCCTGCCCCACCCCGATACACATGGTAGCCAGCCCGTATCGTCCGCCACGGCGCTTTAGTTCGTGAACTAACGTGGTCATAATTCTCGCCCCGCTGGCACCGAGAGGGTGGCCCAGAGCGATGGCTCCGCCGTTGACATTTACCTTGCCGGCATCGAAGCCGAGTTCACGCATACAGGCTAACGCTTGTGCGGCAAAAGCTTCATTTAACTCGACCAGATCAAGGTCCTTCACTGTCAGCCCGGTCCGCTGCAATACTTTGCGTGTTGCTTCAACAGGGCCCATACCCATATAGTGGGGATGAACACCTGCCACTGCAAAACCGGCGATTCTGGCAAGAGGAGTGGCCCCCTGTTTGCAAGCAAACTCTTTTTCCATCAGCAACACGGCAGAGGCTCCGTCATTGATGCCCGAAGAGTTGCCAGCCGTCACGCTTCCTCCTTCCCGGAAAGCAGGAAGCAATTGGGAGAGCTTTTCCAATGTGGTCTGAGGGCGGGGGTGTTCATCCTGTGCAAAGAGAAAGGTGTCTCCATCTCTTTTTGTTACCGGAACCGGGATCACTTCGTCGGCAAACTTCCCTTGCTCCCACGCAGCTTTGGATCTCTGTAGGCTGGTGATCGCAAATTGATCCTGCTCTTCCCGGGAGATTCCAAACTTTTCAGCTACATTTTCTGCGGTCTCCCCCATACTGATCGGATCATACATTTTCGCCAGACGAGGGTTGACGAACCGCCAGCCTAACGTAGAATCGACCAGAGTTTGATTTCCCCGGGCAAACATATCTTCCGGTTTCAGCATCACCAGGGGAGCCCGGCTCATGCTCTCCACCCCTCCGGCAATCATTACCTCGCCACAACCCACGGCAATCGCGGCTGTGGCCTGATTGACCGCTTCCAGGCCGGAACCGCACAGGCGATTGACGGTACATCCGCCGACTTTGTCGGGCAAACCCGCCAGGAGGAGAGCCATGCGAGCGATATTGCGATTATCTTCACCGGCCTGATTGGCACAACCGAAAATAACATCTTCCACATGAACCGGATCAAACTCAGCTTGCCGTTCCAGCAAAGCGCGTATGACACTTGCAGCCAAATCATCGGGACGAACAGAGCTGAGCGATCCCTGAAATCTTCCAATCGGAGTACGAACTGCATCAACAATCACTACTTCTCGTTGCAAGTATCCATTCACCACCTTTTTGTGTGAAACTGTGTGTCTCAAAGGGGGAAGGCAGAATTCTGTCTCGCCCCCATTCCGCAAAGGGCAGCCCTTTCTTCACTCATACTGATAAAAACCTCTGCCTGATGCTTGTCCCAGATAGCCTGCATACATCATCTTTTTCAACAGGGGTGCCGGACGGTAACGTTCTTCCCCCATCTCCCTGTATAAGCCTGTGAGAATGGCTAACACTTGATCAATCCCGATGGCATCTGCCCATTCCAGAGGACCAAATGGAAAGTTGGTTCCTTTTTTCATCGCCAGATCAATATCTTCTGCGCTTGCGATTCGTTCAGATAAAGCAAAGGTTGCTTCATTGACCAATAGAGCCAGTGTGCGGGGAAAGACAAGTCCCGGTTCATCCCCGACTACTTCTGCTGTTTTTCCAAGTTCTGTCCAGAAGAGAAGATTTTGCTTCCATGTCGGGTCTTGATCTGCTTGCAAGGGACAGCTTACTTCCACAATGTGCATCTCTTTCAAAAGCAGGGGCGAAAAGCCGACAACACGCTCCGGATGCTTCATCCAGGAGGCGATCTCAGTGGCGGTACGGTGCAAAGTTGATGTAAAAACGGGCACCGTTGATGCGACCAACCTCTCCACCTGCACCAGATGTTCCTTTTTCGTTTCAGTCATGCCTGATTCCACGTCAATCACTGCGCGAACATCCCCGAGAGTAAACGCTGCAAACGGAATCACATTGACACCGTAATCATTGAGGGTATCTTTTACCTTCCCGAAAAGTGGACCACTCCCGATCAGCACAACACTATTTTCCATAGTTGTAATGCCCCTTTCCCACCTTCCTGCCCAATGCGCCTCTCTCCACCATCGTTTGTTGCCGGGGATGGGGGCGAAAGCGAGGTTCGTGAAAAAAACCTTCATAGACGGAAACGGAAGCGGCGTAATTGATATCGATACCGATCAGGTCTTGTAATTCAAACGGGCCCATTTTAAAGCCGGCGGAACGCATAATCCGATCCACTTGTTCTTTGGAAGCGACTCCTTCACTGACCATCCAGTACGCTTCAAGATGAAAAGGCCGCGCCACCCGGTTGACTAAAAAGCCGGGGGAATCCGCCACTTTTACCGGTATTTTGCCGAGATGCATCATCCAGTCCATCATCGCCTGAGCCAATCCGGGATCGGTCTCTGCTCCTAAAACAACTTCAACCAGTGGCATTCTCTGAGCCGGGTTAAAAAAATGCAATCCCAGAACCCGTTCAGGGTGCTGTAGAGCGGAAGCAATCGATGTGATGGAAAGAGACGATGTATTCGATGCCAGGACAGCTTTGGGAGAGGTAACGGCATCTAATTGTGAAAAGATCTCTTTCTTTACTTCCAGCCGCTCAACCGCCGCTTCAATAATGACATCTGCTTTGTGTAACTTTTGCAATTCGTATACAGGATGGATTCGACTGATCAAGGCGTCCGCAAACCCGGTTGTGAAACGTCCCTTCTCCACTTGTTTTCGGAGACGCTTTCTCAGACTGTCCAACGCGCGTTCAAAAATCTGCGCGGATATTTCATATACTTGGACTTGATGACCGGCCGCCGCCAGAAATTCGGCAATTCCCATTCCCATCGTTCCCGCTCCGATGACAGCAGGGCGATGAACAGACATATGACTCACTGGCTCTCACCGTTTACTTCTTCACCCACCATCATGGTGACAAGTTTTCCGGCAAACCCCATTAAATCTTTGGCTGCAGCTTTTCCTTCCGGACTTTGCATGGAGTTTTGCAAAGCTTCCATACTTTCAAAATAGAGATCTGCCTGTAAATAGTAAGGGGACTGTTCCCCCATCGGCGTACCGGAAAATTTGGTTATATTTGCTCTGATCAGTCCCGGCATTTTGTTTGTCAGCGGGAGGTGCGTATTAAAATAATGTTCATCAAAAGCTTTCAATTCTTCCGGCTGTTTATACAGGGCAACTAATTTCACCATGTTTACATCCCTCTTTCCGGTTTGTTTTTTCTGTGAAAGTGTGTGTCAGTGTTGCGGCGGTCAATCAAACGTACCGCTTTTCCCTCGCTGCGTGGAATCCGGCCCGGGGCGTGCATGACAACTTGTGCGGATAAGCCCAGGGTATCCCTCAACTTCTGCAATAAATAATTTTGGAGCAATTTTGCCTGTTGTCCATTCTGAAGCTCTTTACCAACACTGCGGTAATAGGTCTCTGTAACCTCCACTTCAATGGTAAGACGGTCCAGCCCTCCTTCCCGCTCTACCATCAGTTGGTAATGGGGAGCCAACTCCGGTTGTGACAGGATGATCGGTTCGATTTCCGATGGAAAGACATTGACGCCGCGGATGATCAACATATCGTCAACCCGCCCTTTGATCCGGGACATGCGTGTATGGGTTCGTCCGCAACGGCAGGGCTCACGATGGATTGAGGCTAAATCACCCGTCCGGTAACGAATCACCGGCATCGCTTCTTTAGTCAGTGTTGTAAAAACCAGTTCACCCAGTTCACCATCGGGTACGGCCTCCCCCGTGTCCGGGTTGATCACTTCAACCAGAAAGTGATCCTCTGCGATATGCAAACCTTCTTTGGCTTGCCAGCACTCAATCGCCACTCCCGGTCCAATGACTTCAGATAGTCCATAAATATCAACGGCATGGATTCCCCACATTTCTTCCAGTGCCTGCCTCATCTCTTCGCTCCAGGGTTCCGCCCCAAAAATACCGTATTCCAGGGAAGTGCTGCCGGGTTTTTTGCCCGCCTCCATCATGGCTTCTCCAAGGCTCAATATAAAGGAAGGAGTACCGGCAATCCCGCGCGGGCGAAAATCTTCTATCAACATCGCCTGCCGTGCCCGATTGCCGCCCGACACGGGAATGGTGGTCAATCCTAACCGCTCAGCACCGTAATGCATACCCAGCCCGCCTGTAAACAAGCCGTATCCATAAGCATTGTGAAACAGATCTCCCAGTTTCCCGCCGGCGGCAATAATCGCCCGGGCACACACTTCCGACCAATGGTCCAAATCTCTTTGCGTGTATCCTACTACTGTCGGTTTCCCTTTGGTGCCGGAAGAGGCATGCAGCCGGATCACTTCCTCCATCTCGGCAGCAAACAATCCAAACGGATAGTGGTCACGCAAATCCGATTTTTTGGTAAAGGGCAATTTGCCCAATTCTTCTAAACCTTTAAATGAAGATGGGTCAACTCCGGACTCTTTAAACTTTTTCTGATAAAAAGGGACACAATGGTAAACCCGCTCCACCGTTTGGCACAACCGCTTGTCTTGCAGGCGGCTCAGTTCCTCCCGCTCCATGGCTTCAATTACCGGTTGAAACAAACGTATCCACCTCCCCTTCACTCTCAATCCTTTATACCTTTTTCATCCCTTCAAACGGCTGGCGACAACTCTTGCAGTAATAGATGGCTCGGCAAGCAGTAGGACCAAACAAATTTTCCACTTCCCCTTCCGCTGAGCCGCAATAAGGGCAAGCTGGGAGTTGAAGCGGATCATCGTCCCGGCCGACGGGTGAAGCGATACCAAATTCTCTTAACTTTCGTGATCCTTCCGGGGTAATGCGTTTGCTTGTCCAGGGAGGATCAAAGATAAAGCGCACCTCAACCTGTTCAATCCCCTCCTGTTGCAACATTTGCTCACTAACCTTTTCACGGATGATATCCAGTGCCGGACACCCTACAAAAGTGGGCATCAGCTCTACTTCAACCCATTTTTGACCGATACGCACCCGGTAGACCATTCCCATTTCAACCACACTGACAGAAGGAATTTCAGGGTCCTTCACTTCCTGTAAAAGTTCCCACACCTGCTCTGCAGACAGACTGCCCAATTTTCTCTCCCCCCTTGCCAGGGAAAACATCCTTCCTTTTAAAGATAAACTCCAGTCCCCTGTTTACCAGTGTGCCTCCGGATCAAGACGGTAAACTTCTGCCATTTCGGAAAGTAATTCTTCCAGGTCTTCACTATGCTGCCCGTAACGACCGTCGAGATGTGGTTTGGGAATCTCACCGGGCCAGGACAGCCCTGCTTCGGCAAAAGAAGTCCGCATACGATTCATCCATCTTTGCCGGATCTCCCCGGAACCGGCAGCGAGAACCCCTTGCTCCACCAATTCCTGCTCATACGGACCAAAGCAAAATAACCCCCCCAGATCCGGCCAGATATCGGCAACCGCTTTTTCCAGGCGTTTTCCGGCTTCCCCACCCGCTTTGCCCAGACGGGTAAACCACATATGCATATGCAGCAAATGATACTGCTCTTCGCGGCGGATCTTGGCTGCTCCCTGAGCCAATGGCAAGTAGCGGGAATCCAGCATCGCTTGCAGGCGCAGATCATCAAACACATCGTAAAAATAGTGGCGGACGACGGAATAAGCCCAGTCACCATTTCCTCTTTCCAGTAAAACAGCGTTGTGCCTCTCTCTGCCTTGACGCATAAAGGCAAGATAGTCAGGGTCTTTTTCCCCCAGATCATGTAACAGTTCAAAGAAAAATACAGCATGTCCCACTTCATCCTGGGCAATCGAACTAAATGCCACATCCCCTTCAATATCGGGACACAAGCCCAGCCACTCTGAGTCGCGGTGGCCGATGGTAAGCTCATCATCCGCCGCCTGAAACAGCAAATCCCGTATCATCGCCATTATCTTTTCATTTTCTTTAGCTTGTGCGGCATTTTCGATTCGCATATAGCCACTCTCCCCCTATGCTTGTTTTTTGGGACGTTGTTTCTCTTTGCGTCCTTCGACATAAGCGACAATCTCGTCCAGGGAAATGGCTTTCTCCTTAAACATCCTCCACAAACGTCCATTTTCGGTATAACCGGCAACCTCACGGTATTTGCGGTCAATCTCCCGGGCGAAAAATTCTGCTTCGTAGGGGGTGGCAGTGATTTGTTCACGGGGAACGACCCAGAGATTTACTGCTTTCTCCCGCCGCAAAAAGTTCTCTCTTGCTGTCTGAATGGCTACATCGGGTGAAGGGGCAACCAGACTGCCTGCATGAACATGATGATCCGTGTGGGTTCGCTGAATAAATACCTCATAGATATTGAAGTCCGCTTGTTTCTCTCCCATCCCCTTCACCTCACACCGCTGTTGTGTCCACCCGTGAGTGAATCATCGCTTCCCTTACCCAACGCTGTCCCTCATGTGCAGACTGGCGCAATTCCATCCGTTCACGCGATTTGGGCCCTTCATTATTCCGCACGATCCGTCCAAATTTTTCCCAGTCAGGAGATGTGTACAACCAGCGCTTTTGCTCTTCGTCATAGCGCAGGTTGGGATCAGGAATGGTCAGACCGAGGGACAGAATGCGGGGAACATATTTATCTAAAAATTTCTGTCGCAATTCCTCATTCGTTTTGGTGCGGATCTTGTAATAAATCATCCGCTCGGCGGCAGGAGTGACCTCTTGCGGGCCAAAGAAGAACAGCAAAGATTCCCACCAGTAATTAAGCGAGTCCTGCAACATCTGCTTTTGTTCAGCAGTGCCCATCGCCAGAGCCAGGATGATATTTTCCCCGTGTTGCATATGGAAACTCTCTTCGGCACAGATCCGTTTTAACACGCGCGCATAAGGAGCATAAGAGGTTTCCAGGAGGGCGGCCTGGTTAATGATGGCGGCACCATCAACCAGCCACCCGATCACTCCCGCATCGGCCCATGTTTTTGCTTCCATGTGAAATACGTTGTGAAATTTGACACGGCTCAGGTAAATATCTTCAATCAGCTGTTCACGGGTTTTCCCAAGCGGAGCCGCCAAATCTTCTGCCACCCGTAACAGAAGCTGGCCATGCCCCATTTCGTCCTGCACCTTGGCC
Organism: Paenactinomyces guangxiensis; assembly: GCF_016055185.1. Classification (GTDB taxonomy): domain Bacteria; phylum Bacillota; class Bacilli; order Thermoactinomycetales; family Thermoactinomycetaceae; genus Paenactinomyces; species Paenactinomyces guangxiensis. Next base: position 48,526 of record NZ_JAECVR010000002.1, on the reverse strand, counting down.
ATAATCGCCAATTTACGCCGCAGGCTGGGCGCTTTGGGAACCCACTCTTTTTCCGGATAGGCCCCCATAATCTCACTCACACCATGCATATGGATCAGCTTGATTAACAGCCGGCGGTATTCATCGGGCATCCAATCGGTTGCTTCGATTTTCTCCCCGCGCTGAATCCGCTCCATAAACCGGAGCTCACGCACATCATCCGTCATGGTTTGCCCTCCCCTTTTTTCACTCTGAAACCTTTCAGCATCATGTCTGCAAAACGCTCGGAAATCTCTTCTGCGGACAAGTCCCCTCCGGGACGATACCATTGATACAGCCAGTTTCCTACAGACAAAATGAGCAAACGGGCAAATTTTTCATCCAAATCAGCAAATTCCCCTGCGGCTGCTCCCTCAGACAAAATGCGTCCCCAGAGCGCTTCATATTGATCCCGCTTTTCCTGAATCGTGTCCCGCCGCCCGTTTGTAAGCGCTTTCCATTCGTGAAAAAAGACTGTTGCAGCCTCCAGATTTTGTTCAATCACCTGAATATGTGCCTTTAAAGCGCGTTTCAGCTTTTCTTCCGCCGTGGCCTCACTTTCCACAATGGGCCGCAGCGATTCCAGAAAAGCTTGTGCTCCCCTGTCAGTGATCTCAAACAATAAATCTTCTTTCGTATTGATATGCGCATACAAACTTCCGGACAGGATTCCACAGGCATCCGAGATGTCGCGAATTGTCGTCCCATGGTACCCCTTCTGGCTAAAAAGCTTACAGGCGATATTTAATATTTCTTCTCTTCTACCTACTTTTGGCATCTCCATATTCCCTTCTCTTCTAAAACAAGCGCTTGTTTGTTTTAATAGTAAAAGAAAATTCACACGTTTGTCAAGGCTGTTGGGAAATACGAATCTATCATGAAGAGGAAATTCTGTCTATATATAGCCAGCAAACTTACAGACTATTTTGAAGAAAGGAGAAAAGAGTTTACATTTCCAATGGACCTACGGGGCACTCCGTTTCGTAGGAGCTGCAAACGGGGCCAACCCGATTCCAGTGGTCATCCCATGCCATCCAGTCATTGGAAAAAACGGAACTTTGACAGGTTATCGAGGCGGACTGGATCTCAAGGCAGACTTACTTCGAATAACAATTACTTTTCCGGATTGCAGCAAACGGAGCCTCCCAAGTTTGAAATCTGTCGCATTTATGATCGGACCCTTGTGATTGCAAAAGATCCGGCCGGAAAAACACAATAAAAAACAATGGAGAACATCCCCATTTCTTGTTACTATTAAATAATAGTTAAATAGAAAATATAAACCGATCCCTATTAAACTATGATGATCATAACAGCAATACTTAATATTTTACAATTTTTCATTTTTGAGGGTGCTTATGCAAAGAAGAAAAGTTCGCATTGCAGGTGTTGGCAAATATTTGCCGCAAACCGTAATCACTGCTGAAGAAATGGACGAGCGAATCGGGGTGCCAATCGGATGGGTGGAAAAGAAATCCGGAGTGATCAGGCGCCATTTTGTAAACGGGGAAACCAATTCACAGATGGGTGCATATGCAGCCAGAGAAGCTCTGGAGATGGCCGGGCTTCATTTATCGGATATGGACTGCATTGTATGTGCGAGCGGCACCTCAGAGCAAGCCATTCCTTGCACAGCATCATTGATTTATAAAGAATTAGATCCCGGGCACCAGGGAATTCCGGCTTTTGACATCAATTCCACTTGCCTTAGTTTTGTAACAGCTTTTGATCATCTTTCCTATCTCGTTGACGCGGGACGTTACCGGTATGTTTTGCTGGTTTCTTCGGAGATTGCTTCGATTGGATTGAACTGGAATCATAAAGAAAGTTGTGCATTGTTTGGAGACGGGGCTGCTGCGGTGATTATCGGCCCGGCAGAAGATGGGGCTTCCGGGATTCTCTCTTCACATATGGAAACGTACAGCCAGGGGGCTCATTTATCACAAATCCGCGGGGGCGGAACCAAATATCACCCGCGAACATATGCAGAAAACATCGACCCGGACCATTTCCTTTTTGAAATGGACGGAGAGGCATTATTCCGGATGTCGGCCAGATATCTGCCCCGCTTCATGAAGCAATTGCTCCCAAAAGATCTTACCATGAAGGAGATCAACCTTGTCATCCCGCACCAGGCAAGTATGATGGCAATGCGGATTATGCAAAAAAGGCTGAAAATATCCGCTGAGCAAATGTTTATCTTCGCCCAAAACCACGGAAACACCATCGCCGCTTCCATTCCGATGGGCATTTATGAGGCAGTCAAGCAAGGCAGGGTAAAACGGGGAGACAAAGTAATGTTGATCGGCACATCCGCCGGACTCTCTCTCGGAGGGATCATACTTGTCTACTGATGCCAAAACATTCCTTTTAACCGGCGGGCGCGCCCCATGTACATTGGAGCTGGCCCGTCTGCTTTATCATGCCGGACACCGTGTTATCGTAGCAGAGAGCCTGCGTCACCATCTCTGCCGCTTTTCCCGTGCCGTCGCCCGCAACGTGCACGTTCCTCCGCCCAGGCAGGATCCTGACGGGTTCTTGTCATCTTTGGCAGAAATTGTAAATCAGGAAAAAGTAAATGTGCTCATTCCAACTTGTGAAGAAGTGTTTACGCTTGCCAGAGGTTCCGGTCGTTTCCCGGATCACTGCCGTGTCTGGGTGGAACCTATCGAACGGTTGACCCCCTTGCACAACAAGTGGACCTTTATCCAGGAAGCCGGAGAACTGGGGCTTCAAACGCCCATGACGTGGATGGCTGCTTCCCACAGCAAACTGACTGAAATTCTGCGCAACATCAACGGCAAATTTCCTATCATCCTGAAACCTGTCTATTCGCGCTTTGCTGCTGAAGTTTACCTGCTCCGTCATCCAGCTCAGCCGTGTCCAGCTCTTTCCGTCTCTCCTGAAAAGCCCTGGATTGTTCAGGAGTGGATTGACGGCAGGCAGATATGTACATACAGTCTGGCATTTGAGGGAAAATTGATCGCCCACTGTGCCTACCGAACCACATTTACTGCCGGAAAAGGCTCCAGCATCCTGTTTACGCCCATTGAACATCCTCAGCTGTTGAAGCATGTGGAAGAATGGATGGCCAGCAAAAAATATACCGGCCAATTTTCCTTTGACTGGATTGAGACAGCCGAAGGCAAACTTTATCCGATTGAATGTAATCCGCGAGCCACCAGCGGGATTCACTGTTTTGGGGAATCGGATCGACTGGATCAAGCTTTTGCCAGGCCGGAAACAGCTTCTCTCATCCTTCCGCAGGCTGGAGTGCAGCGGATGCTGTCGCTGGCAATGTGGAGCTACGGTCTGTTTTCAGTTCGATCATTCTCTCAATGGAGAAATTGGATTAAGTCTTTGCTGGCTGCTCAAGATGTTGTTTTTCGCTGGAGAGACCCTCTCCCCTTTATCTGCCAATTTCTTCTGTTGATCTATTTTTGGAAACAGAGCCGCCGGCATCAGATCTCGATGCTTGAAGCATCTACCTACGATATTGAATGGAATGGAGAATACTGATGAAAGCACTTGTCACCGGAGCAACCGGATTTCTGGGACAGGCCCTGGCACTCAGGCTTCGCAAGATGGGCTGGCTGGTAACGGGTACCGGGCGAAACCTGGCCATCGGAGAAAAGCTGAAAAAGGCAGGAGTTCTCTTTATACCCGGCGATTTATCCCGGCCGGAGCAAATCATCCCCCTTTGTGAAGGGCAGGAAATCGTATTTCACTGTGGCGCCCTTTCCTCTCCATGGGGGCCCTACCGCCTCTTTTATGAAAGCAATGTTCTGGGAACCAGACATGTGATTGAGGGTTGCCAAAAGGTTGGAGTCAAACGTTTGGTCCATGTTTCAACACCAAGCATCTATTTTCAATTCAAAGATCGGATTAACATTGCCGAGACAGATCCTCTCCCCCGGAAAATGGTGAATGCCTACGCCCGGACCAAGTGGCTGGCAGAACAGGAAGTGGATCAAGCCCACCGGGAAGGCTTGCCTGTCATCACGATTCGCCCGCGTGCTTTATTTGGTCCGGGTGACAATGCCATTCTGCCCCGGTTGCTAAAGGCCAATAAGCGGGGATGGATTCCTCTGATCAATGGCGGGAAAACTCTGATTGATGTCACCTATGTGGAAAATGTGGTTGATGCTCTTCTCTTATGTGTCGATGCGCCCTCATCCGCTCTCGGCCAAAAGTATAACATCACCAATGGGGAACCCATGCTGCTGATCGACTTGTTGGAAAAATTGTTTCAACAGCTCGGGCAACCGCTTCACAGCAGAAACTTCTCTTTTACAACGGCTTACTCCCTCGCCGGGATGATGGAGCTTTTTTCCAACACTATCAGACGGGGAAAAGAGCCCGTTTTAACCAGATATACTGTTGGTGTACTGGGAAAAAGCCAAACATTGGACATTTCCAAAGCGCAAACAGAATTGGGGTATCAGCCGCAAATTTCTATTGATGAAGGACTGGAACGATTTATTGACTGGTGGAGGAAACAATCATGCAACACGTAAAATGGACCTTAATGTCCGGAGGGTATTGCACACATCCGGAAAAAATGGTGCTTCCTTACAAGAAATTGAAAAAACGTATCTTTCCCGCCCTTTTTTCCCTGATTGAGCATCCTGTTCACGGCCCGATTTTATTCGACACCGGCTACTCTTCCCGCTTTTTCAGTGAAACGAAACGTTTTCCTTACCGATTGTTCCGGCTGATCACCCCTGTTACGTTCAGCGAACATGAATCTGCGCGAAGTCAAGTGAAAGAAGCCGGTTATGCCCCGGAAGAAATTCGTACTATCATTCTGTCACATTTACATACTGACCATGTCGCCGGGTTGATGGATTTTCCACGGTCTGAGATGATATGCTCCCGCTCTGCCTGGGAAGCCGTCCGGGGAAAAGAAGGCTGGTCCGCACTGAAAAGGGGATTGATCCCCAGCCTTCTGCCTGGTGATTTTGCTGATCGGGTTCTGTTTGTGGAAGATACTCCCGTTCTTTCCATCAAAGATCGTTTTTCCCCATTTGAAACGGGGCGGGATCTTTTCGGTGACGGGAGTTTAATCTCTGTCGCCCTTCCCGGCCATGCCGCCGGACAAATCGGCCTGTTTCTGCGGACAGAACAGCAGGGAACTATTTTTTTGGCCGCAGACAGCTGTTGGGTAAGCGAAGCCTACCAGAAAAATGTGCTTCCCCATCCGCTCACAGATCTCCTGACCGCAGACAAAAAAGCTCTGGTAGAAAGTTTAGCCAAAGTACATGCCCTCTCTTTGCAACATCCTGATATTACCATCGTTCCTTCCCATTGTCTGGAAACATGGAAAACTCTTTCCGCCCCGGGAGCGAGGTGAGATAACCAGTGCAAATACCAACCATGTTAACCCAGTATCTGCTCACCCGATTCCGCCGTTCCTTTCATTCACGCGAACAGCTTGAAGCATGGCAGGATCTCCGGGTTCAAAAACATATCCGGGAAGTACTGAAACATTCCCCCTTTTATCGCGAACATTTCGGCAGCCTCTCCCCGGATGAGTGGAGACACTTTCCAACCATTGATAAGACGGTGATGATGGAACATTTCGACCGGTTGAATACGGCAGGGATCAAAAAAGCGGAAGCTTTTCAATTAGCCATGCGGGCCGAGGAAAGCAGAGATTTTACCCCTACAATCAGGGGGATCACGATTGGCCTCTCCTCGGGTACATCAGGAAACCGGGGATTATTTCTGGTCAGCGAGAAGGAACGTTACCGGTGGGCAGGAACCATGCTGGCAAAACTGCTGCCCGGCTCCTTGCTCGACCGTCATCACATCGCCTTTTTCCTCCGTGCCAACAGCAACTTGTACACCAGTGTTGAACGGGGACGGATTCAATTCCGCTTTTTTGATTTACTGCGCCCGGTTAAAGAACACATCGAACAGCTAAATTCTTTTCAACCGACCATTTTAGTCGGTCCGCCGTCGATGTTGCGATTTTTGGCTGAACAGCAACAGCTGCAACAGCTGAACATTCACCCGCAAAAAGTGATCTCTGTAGCGGAAGTGCTGGACCCGCTGGATGAGGCAGTGATCAGCCGCGCTTTTCAGCAAACGGTACACCAGGTCTACCAGTGTACAGAAGGCTTTCTTGCCGTCACCTGTCCTTATGGAACACTTCATATCAATGAAGACATTGTTGTGATTCAAAAAGAGATGCTCGACCCGGACACCGGCAAATTTTCACCCATCATTACCGATTTTTCGCGTTGGACACAGCCCATCCTTCGCTACAGGCTGAATGATATCTTAACAGAGCGCAAAACTCCCTGTCCCTGTGGCTCCGTCTTTCTGGCGATTGAACAGATTGAAGGGCGCTGTGATGACCTCTTTTATTTTCGTTCGCTTTCTTCGGATCAACTGGTTCCGGTCTTTCCCGATTTTATCCGTCGCGCCATCATCACAGCCGATGAAGAAATCGAAGAGTACCTGGCCATTCAACACAGCCCGGAGCAAGTAGAGATATCGCTTCGGACCGCCGCAGTGAACAACCGGGGGCCAATCAGGCAAAACATACTCGCATCTCTGGAAAAACTATGTGACCATCTCGGTTGTTTGAGTCCATCTGTCCGGTTTACTTCCTACAGCCGAAAACCCGGCGCAACCAAACTGCGGCGGGTAGAGAGAAAATTCCCCCTTCAGCAGTAGCGGCCGGGGGATTTGTGCATTGAATTTTGACTTTTCATCACATTTCCATATAGATGAACGGTTCGTTTTCTTACCCCCTGATATAAAATAGTTCCAAAGACCGTATCGAACAAGATAAAAAGGCTTGAATCTCACATTACGTAAGGTTTTATAATAAGTTCGTTAAAGGAAGAACCCTTCATAAATTGAACGGAACAAGATTCACAATATGTCTCAGGGGGCGAATGAATCGTGCTTCACTTTATCGTTGAGAACCGCTGGACCCTATTGATCGGGGCGGAAATTGTATTTTGGCTGACAACTATCTCCTTTTTGGTCTTGCGCTACGGATTAGGTTTGCATAAACTCAGCAAAGTCCTGTTAGGAGTTACTTTGTTAAATGAATGTTGGATTATTGTATTGGGGCTGCTGGACTATATGGAGACGGGAAAATTCTCCACCTATCAGGTGATCATTGTCGCCTTTATCATCTACGCCTTTACTTATGGCAAAAAAGACGCACAGCGTTTAGACCGCTTTGTACAACGTAAAATAGCTGAATGGCGCGGCGAACCCGTTCCCGCCCATTTATGCAAGGAGAAAGAAAAAAATAAATTATACGGATGGGCCCACACAAAAAAAGAACTGAAAGCCCTGCTTATACACCTTCTCGTCTTTACGGCTGCCCACATCATCTTCGTGCTTACATTCGGCCTGTCTGTCCCTGTGGCTGATCTTTTGGAAAAGGCCCCCTCCCAATGGGGGAGCCAACCTCTTTTCCAGTCTGCTCTGGTAAGCAAAATCAGCATGGTATGGTCTCTCATATTCGTCATTGATGTGGTGATATCTTTTTCCTATGTGATTTTCCCCAAAAATAAATAGAAGATTCTTTATTTTTTTGTCCGAATCTAATATGATACATCTTGAACAGATATTTACAGAATCACGGACACAGGGAGTGTTGGTCGATGTTTACAAAATCCGGGCAAAACCGTAAACACATGAGCGATGATGCCTTTATGTCCTACAATTTCTGGTTGACCAATGCAGAGGTTGAGCAGATCGAAGCACTGGCCAATCAACATCATATTCAACCCGCCGCTGTTGTGCAAAGGATCATCAAACATGCACTGAAACAATTGCGGGAAAAAGGCGGCAAGTGATTAAACCGAATAAAAAACAGACATCAAGCTGAGGAGTGCTTACATATGCAAATTTTTCGTTTTGACTCATCGGTCAGCCGTAAAATCACTCAGTTCAGCAGTACAGGGGTAAAGATTTCTCCGATTATGCGAACAGATGGAAAATTGCAAGCAGGTTGTATCCATTTTGCTGCGCATAGCGTTTTGGGGTTTCATCCTGCGGTTGTAAAACAATTATTTTTGGTTGTTGCAGGAAGCGGTTGGGTTCGGAGCAAGACGACAGAAAAAGTCCCGATTATGTCAGGTCAAGCCGTATTCTGGGAAGCAGGTGAAAATCATGAATCCGGTTCAGAAACAGGCATGACAGTGATCGTCATTGAGGGACCCGGTGTAGACCCGTCTCTCTTGATGCCGGCGAACAAATGACCTTATCTAAAAAATCTAATGAAATGAATCGGAATATATATGACTCTTTTTTGATCTTTTCAAGGTAAAGGATGAGACCTGTGAAAAAAGTTTTTATTTTCTTGTTATTGATTTTGTTGATGACAGCTTGCAGTAACCTCTCCTCTGACACCACAGGCGGGAATGACAGCCAGCAAAGTGATCCGTACACTGCCCTGCAAGGGGACTGGATTGAAGATGAAGTGTGCAATTATACACATACCATTTCCTTCATGCCCAAAAACGCAATGTTTCTTGGCGACTCCTTACCGGGTACCTACAACATATTGAAGGGGACAAGTTTAAGCTTGAGTTTTCCGGAAAGAGCGTGATTGTGACGATGAAAGCAGACAGGGATCAACTCACCCTGCAGGAGGAAGGGAAATCTGAAGTCTGTAAAATGATTCGGGATAAAAATTAGTATGAAAATCTAAGCCACTCAGAGTTTGAGTGGTTTTTTCTAAGGTACTTTATAGACGATGACATTTTGTTCAGTTACAGTGGTACGTTCATTTTTCAAACCTTTTTGAGACAAGTTCTGTTAAAGCCCGCTCTGGCAAATGACAATGAGGGGCTTTGCGGCACAATAAAGAGCCTCAGTCCGACAGAGGCTCTTTTCCAACTCAGTATACCAAATCAATAAACTCTTCTTTTGTTATGTTTCCGAAATAATGTTTGATATCCATTCCGGCCAGGGACTGTTCAATCTCCTGCCGGTCATAACGTTTGCCAATCAGGCGCTTTTCAATGTCGGACACATCACCGATCCCAAAGAAGTCTCCGTAAATTTTACAGTTTTGAATGATTCCTTTTTCCCCGACGTCAAGCCGGACATCGATGGAGCCGATGGGGAAGCGTTTGGTATGCTGGACGTTAAACTCTGGAGATTCACCGTAATTCCAGTCCCAGTTCTGGTAGCGTTCTTTTGAGATCTGACGGATCTTCTCCCAATCCGTATCAGTGAGAACATATTCAGGAATGGGACTGTGCCCTGCAAAGATGGACTCTAACAAGATTTTTCTAAACTCCTGAATCGTCAACGGATGTTGCAAATAGTCACTGATATTGGCGACACGGCTGCGAACCGACTTGATCCCTTTGGACTGGATTTTTTCCTGCTTCACATTGAGGGCTTTCACCACCCGCTCCAGGTCTACGTCAAACATCAACGTTCCATGGCTGAACATCCGTCCCCGAGTTGAGAATTGAGCATTTCCGGAGATTTTTTTGCCATCGACCTGGATATCGTTCCGCCCGCTCAGCTCTGCATGGACTCCCAGCTGATGAAGCGCTTCAATCACCGGTTCGGTAAACTTGTGGAAATTGGCAAAGCTTTTTCCGTCATCTTTGGTGATAAAGCTGAAATTCAAATTCCCCAGGTCATGGTAGACCGCTCCTCCCCCGGACAGCCGCCGGACCACATGAATATGGTTCTCCCGCACATAATCCACATGAATCTCTTCTACTGTGTTCTGGTGTTTCCCGATAATAATTGAAGGTTCATTTATATAGAAGAGAAGATAGGTATTTTCAATATCCAAATGCTTCAACGCATATTCTTCAATCGCCAGATTGATGCGCGGATCAGTGATATTCCGGTTATCTATAAATAACATTGTTGTTCACTCCTCTGAAAAGAAGCTTGCCCATCTATTGTAGATCAAAGAAATTGATTTGTCATTTTTACAATAACCGTTGTGAAAATAGGAAAAATGGGTACACCGGGTTAGAAGCCATGAAAGAGGCTGTTGGTGCAAGTATCATGGGGAGGACGAGTGCATCAATCTGAAACAAGTGTCGGACTCCTGAGAGGGCTTATGCCCTCCCTCGTCCGAAGCCAATTCATCCCCCCACCTACTTTGTTAAGGTGGGAGTCTTCTCGGCTTTTTGAGATAAAAATTATTTTAGTGTCCACAGAGAAAAAATGTTCGTGTAAGATATAGAAAAAGAAACTGCGAAATTGTCGAAAGGCGGTGATCTGTGTTGTCTTTGAAACAAGCAGAAGAATTGCTGCAAAGATATTACGGGTTTCCTTCATTTCGCAGCGGACAAAGACAAGTGATCGAAAGTATCCTGACCGGATATAACACGCTGGGGATCATGCCGACAGGGGGAGGGAAATCCATCTGCTACCAGATTCCGGCATTGATGTTTCCCGGTGTTAGCGTTGTGGTTTCTCCTTTGATCTCACTGATGAAAGACCAGGTGGACGGGCTGCATCAACTGGGGGTCCCGGCTACATATATAAACAGTTCACTCACCTTAAGAGAAATCGACCAGCGAATTCGCAAAACACTGGAAGGCAAGTACAAACTTCTGTATATCGCACCGGAACGGCTGGAGTCAGACCGCTTTCATGCCATTTTTGAAACCCTTCCCGTTTATCTGGTAACGATTGACGAAGCCCACTGTATATCACAATGGGGCCATGATTTCCGCCCCAGTTACCGTTCGATGGCGCAGATGATCCGGCAACTGCCGCGCAAACCGATCATTGCGGCCCTCACCGCAACAGCCACTCCGGAAGTGCGTGAAGATATTGCCACTCTGCTGGGCATCTCCGGCAAAAATATCTACGCCACAAAATTGCAACGGGAAAATTTAAGTTTCGCTGTTCGCCATGAAGAAAACAAACGGGAATTTATACAAAACTATCTTGCCGTTCATCAGGGGCAAACGGGGATTGTCTACTGTTCCACCCGCAAGGAAGTGGATCAGTTGCACCAATTCCTCACAGCCCGGGGCTTTGCAACGGCTGCTTACCATGCGGGTATGAGCGATGAAGAAAGAAGCCGGGCTCAAGAAAAGTTTTCCTATGATCAGATTCAAACCATTATTGCCACCAATGCCTTTGGGATGGGCATTGATAAATCTAATGTGCGGTTTGTCATTCATTACAACCTGCCAAAAAATCTGGAATCTTACTATCAGGAAGCGGGACGGGCAGGGCGGGACGGCGAAGAAAGTGAATGTATTCTGCTGTTCAGCCCCCAGGATGTATATACACAGAAGTTCCTCATTGAAAATTCCGGACTGGGACCCGAACGAAAGCGGCACGAACTCAGCAAGCTGCAGGCGATGCAAAATTACTGCCACACCGAACAATGCCTGCAAAACTCAATTATCGGGTATTTTGGCGACCATGAAACAAACCCTTGCGGTAAATGCAGCAACTGCCGCAGATTAACAGAGGAAGAGGAAATAGATATCACGATTGAGGCCCAAAAAATCTTTTCCTGCATCAAACGAATGAAAGAAAAATTTGGACTGTCCACCGTATCCAAAGTATTGAAAGGCTCCAGGAGCAAACGGCTTTTGGAATGGGGGCTGGATCGCATCCCCACTTATGGAATCATGAATGAACATACGGAAAAAGAGATTTATCAACTCTGCCAGATGCTGCTTGCCGAAGGTTATCTGGCCATCAAATTGACTGACCAGTCCCTTCCAGTAGCTAAATTGACAGCAAGAGCTGTCGAGGTGTTAAAAGGGGAGCGAAGGGTAAGCAGGCTGAGAAAGATACATAAAGATCTGCCGGCACAGAGCGATGCGCAAAATGATTTGTTTGAACAGTTGAAGGCCATTCGCCTGAAACTGTCTCAACAGGAACAAATTCCTCCTTATATCATATTTCATGATTCTACACTCAAGGAGATGTGCCGGCGGTTACCACAGAGCCGGGAGCATCTGCTGACCATTTCCGGTGTGGGTGAACGAAAGGTTGACAAGTATGGAGAGGAGTTTTTAACCGTCATCCGGGAATATGTGGATCAACACGGGATCACTCCGCCAACAACATTGCCAGACTCCAGGCCGGACACCGGCAAAAAAGAAGCAAGCCATCTGGTTTCCTATCGCATGTACCAGCAGGGAAAAACAATTGAAGAAATTGCCCGTGTCCGGGAAATTACCAAAAATACGGTTGAGGATCATCTATTACGGTGCGGGTTGGACGGCCTTTCTCTTGATTGGGACTCTTTTATTCCCGCCGAACACGAAGCCTTGATCATGGAAAAAATTGAGGAGATCGGTGCCCAAAAGCTAAAACCGCTTAAAGAGTCTCTTCCCCGTGAGGTCAGTTACATGGCAATCAAGGCGGCGATTGCCAAAAGGCAGCATTTGCTCCCCGTACAAACATAGCCCATTTCATTCCTGTGCTGAAATGGGCTGACCCGTTTTATATCTTTGCGAGCGAGAAAACCACTTGCTTTAGCTATGTGGATGAAAAGCGAGCATCGGACGAGGGAGGGTTGATCCCTCTTGCAAGTCCGACATTTTTTTTGAAAAATACAGTTTACAAACACATGTTCTTTTGTTAATATTTACCTAAGTTGCTCTTTGAAAAGTGGATAGCCTATCGGGTTGTGCAAGCCAATCGTCTTGCATGTAAAATGCTATGCGTACCTGATTGGCCAGGATGAAAAGCGAAAACCAAGCAGTAAGTCTGGTCTAAGACGTGGCAACGAAATTCTCTTTTAACCGCGGGGCTCACAGGGTTAGCTTGGTAAACTTCTCTTCAATAGATGGGATTACCCAAGAATCTCCGCATTTTATGCGTGGGGAGTAGTCAATGATAGGCTTTGACAAACTGAAAAGTTTCTCCCCGCCTTTTTAGCACGATGCGGTCTGCCTCGGTTCCCGCCGCTTCGATCAATCGCTTTATCGGTTCATCCACGGGCTCATAGGAAAGAACAAATGTATTCCAGTGGATGGGAACCAGCCATTTCGCGCCTGTGTCGACAAACATCTGCCAGGCCTCTTCTGGTGTACAATGCGCCCAGCGGTACGGCTGGTACGCTCCAATCGGCATAAAGGCCAGATCAATTTCCCCGGCTTCTCTCAACTTACTAAACTCCGGTGTATAAGCGGTATCACCGGGATAAAACAGGCGGGAATCCTTTTTTTCAATCAAATAGCCGGTATATCCATAATTTGTATTCCATGGAAAACGATTGCCCCAGTGCTTCACAGGTACAGCGGTGATGGTGATCCCCGCTTCAAGCTGAATGCTTTTTTCCCCGCTTAACTCCGTCACTTTTCCAAAAGGGAGCCGTTTCAGTAAATGAGAGGTCCCTGTGGGAGTTACCACCTGTGTGTCGGGATGTGCTAATCTCTTTAAGGAAGGGATATCAAAATGGTCGAAATGGGCATGTGACAGCAAAATCAGATCAACCCTGCCCACATCGTCCAACGAGAGCGCCGGAGGGATATGCCGTTTGGGGCCGATTTGCCAATTCTCTCCGAACAAATGGACTCCTACCCGTTTTCCCAATACGGGATCCGTCATGATTTTGGTTCCGTACAAGTTGATGAAAACAGTTGAATGGCCCACCCAGCCCACCGTCACTTCATCCTCTTTCCAATCAGCAGGCTTTAACAATTTGACAGATTCTTGATCCCCCGGCTTCGGAAGCCGTTTCGACCTGAACAACACAAAAGATATGGGAATCACCACAAGGATGACAACAAGAACACAAAGTGCGGTCAGCATGATATTCATCACCCAGCTCCTTAAACGATCATCGGGAATTACACAGGTTCAACTTGATTAACAAAGTACCGGCGATATTTCAGCTCAGCAAAATTCTTGAGTTGATAGATTTACAGAAATCTATTTAGTATAAAAAAAGGATAGCATTTTTCCGTTTACCAGGCATCCCGATCATTCCGGACTGGTGGACATGAAGTCACCATACCTCCGGGTCAGTGTAATTTTGTCACATTATGTGCGCAAATAAACCGGCTCCTTTTATGCGAAGGAACCGGTTTATCTGTACCTTACAATCTATCAGTTATCAGCTTTTCCTTTTGGTGAAGGCAGATGCTTTGATCTTGCTCGGTCTTCCCCATTTCCCTGTCATCTCCGGGTTGTGTCACCAGTTATGGACATCTCTTTAACTACTTCTTCCAGAGCTTGCGCAAAAATCTGTCTTTCCTCCGGTGTCCCCACAGTCACTCTTAAACAGCGGCTGAGCGGGAACACCTGCGGGGTACGAATAAAGACACCTTTTTCAAACAATGCTTCACGAATCGCGACTGCTTTCTCTTCAGATCCCACATCAATGGCGACAAAATTGGTATAGGAAGGCAAAGATGAAAATCCGAGTTTCTGCGCCAATTCCTGATACTCTTTTTTCCCTTCTTCGACGTCCCGGACCACTTGCCGCACAAAGTCCGGGTCTTTAAGCGAAGCAACGGCCCCTGCTTGTGCCACGCGGTTCACTCCAAAGTGGTTGCGGATCTTGTCAATCGCTTGAACCGTTTCTTTCGCTGCAAGTACGTACCCAACTCTTGCTCCGGCCATACCGTAAACTTTAGAAAATGTTCTGGTGCGGATGACCCTTGGGTTTTGGGGATTGAGCGGCAACACCTCATGGGCTGGCGCAAATTCGATGTAAGCCTCATCCAACAACAGCAGGCAATCTTCAGGAAGCTTTTCCAGAAATCCATGCAAAGCCCCGGCGGAGTGAAAGGTGCCGGTGGGGTTATCGGGATTGGCCAGATAAACCATTTTGGCATCCGCTTCCCTTGCCTTGTCAGCCAGGGCATCCAGATCATTCATATAATCGCGATAGGGAACGGTCACCAGTTTCGCCCCAAAACCGGACACATGATAGTTAAAAGTAGGATAAGCCCCCAGCGAAGTGACAACCACTTCTCCCGGCTCCAGAAAAGCACGTACAACGAGCCCCAGACATTCGTCAATGCCGCTTCCTGCCGAAATCTCATCCATCCGGACTCCATGAACCCGGGATAATTCTTTTCTCAAATCATAGCATTCTGAATCACCATACCAATGAATCGTTTGCAGAGCTTCTTCCATCGCCTTTTTTGCAAGCGGAGATACGCCAAATGAACTTTCATTGGCACCAATGCGAGTGTGAATCTTTTTTCCGCTCTGCCGTTCCAGAGCCTCCACCGGAATAAAAGGGACAGTGGCAGGCAACTCACGCACAATGGAAGTAAAGGGAAGATTCATGGCTTTTTGTGTTCTTATTTTCACGGGAATTCCCCCTTCCCTGATCTTCTGTCTGCAGATACAGTTATAATAGGTATAGCCTATCAAACTACAGAGAAAAAATCATTCTCTTCCTTTATTTTTCATAAAAGAGAGTGAGTTCAGAGAAAGGAACATTCCAAATAAAAAGAAGGAGGGAGAAAAGGCGCGTTCCTCCCCGACCTGTAGAAGATCGGGGTCTCCTGCGCCAATTAAAGATGAATCTTTATTTCCTGGGCACCGGAGCCGGTATACCTTCCCGCATGAGAAATGTTTCTTCATTTGCACTGACCCTCCCTGAATATGAAGGGCAGACCTGGCTGTTCGATTGCGGCGAAGCGACTCAGCACCAAATTTTATCTTCCCCCGTCAAATTAAGCAAAGTGAGCCGGATTTTCATCACCCATTTACACGGCGACCATATTTTCGGCCTGCCGGGTGTACTGGGCAGCCGTTCTTTTCAGGGAGCGGAAAGCCCGCTTACTTTATACGGTCCCTCAGGACTGCGCGCCTTTGTGGATACTGCTTTAAAAACGAGCCAAACCTATCTGCGCTATCCTCTGGAAATCATTGAAGTAGAGCACGGTTATCAGTTTGATGACGAACACTTTCGTTTCACAGCCGGGTTACTGGATCACGGGGTCCCTTCGTTTGGATACCGGATTGAGGAAAAAGAGCAACCAGGCAGGCTGAATGTGAATCGCTTAAAAGAGATGGATATTCCTCCGGGACCTGTTTACCGGCGCTTAAAACAAGGAGAAACGGTGAAACTTCCCGATGGCAGAGTGATTCATGGACGTGATTTCCTGGCCCCGGCCAAAAAAGGGAGAAAACTGGCCATTCTGGGAGACACCCGACTGACAACCACTTGCTTTGAACTGGCAAAACAGGCTGATTTGCTCGTTCATGAGTCTACCTACCGCGCAGGTCAGGAAGACATGGCACAAGCCTTTTTTCATTCCACCTCCGCCCAGGCAGCCCGGGTGGCGAGAGAATCACAGGTAAAAACGCTGATCCTCAATCACATCAGCTCCCGTTTTTTGCCTGAAGAATGCGAAGAAATACTGGCAGAAACAAGAGAAATTTTCCCTGATACATATTTGGCCCATGACTTTTGGAGCTACCAATTGGCCCGTTCCTGATCTTTGACTGATAACAAAAATCAAGCCTGCAGCATCACCCCCGGCTTGATTTTTTTAAAACATGCATAAATATTGCAATTATACGGTGAAAAACAAACTACATAAATATAAAAATGATTCCGTCTATTTGGTAAAATAGTCTTATAAATAAAGAATTGGAGGATTGGAAATGCGAAAAGTGAATCGTTGGCGTCTGCCGCTCACCCTGGTATTGATTCCGAGTCTTCTCACCCCTGTTCAAGTCTGGGCAGATGGAACAAAGGCTGCACCCGGCCACACCATCGAGAAGAAGGAGGAAAAAGCAACCATGAAGGGCTTGCACTCCGGTCATGAACTAAAAACTCCTCCATCTTCATGGGACCGCCCGCTTCCGTCAAGTCCGATTCTCCATCCGGGTACCCCCCGTTCTGCGGGGATGGATCGAGGCCCGTTGAAAGCGATTGACCCTTTTATAGAGGAATCGATTCAAAATAAGATGATGCCAGGTGCCGTCGTGTTTATCGCTCGCCGTGGAGCCATTGTGAAACACCAGGCATATGGTTATTCCGCCCGGTATCAGGATGACGAATTTACCCCGATGGACAAACCCGTTCCCATGAAGAAAGATACAATCTTTGACCTGGCTTCGATCAGCAAAATCTTTACCTCTACAGCAGCGATGAAACTATATGAACAGGGAAAATTTCAGCTGGATGATCCTGTTGCCAAATACATACCTGAATTTGCCCAAAACGGCAAAGAGAAGGTAACGATTCGCCAGTTGATGACCCATACTTCCGGCTTTACCTCCTGGATTCCCCTGTATACGATGGGCAGCAATCGCGAAGACCGCCTGCAAACGGTATTGACTTACCCCCTGAAATATCATCCGGGCACCACTTACGAATATAGCGACTTAAATATGATTACCCTCGGTGTTCTTGTGGAAAGGCTATCCGGAAAACGGCTTGACGCCTTTGTAAAAGAAAATATTACGGACCCGTTAGGAATGAAAGATACCATGTACAATCCCCCCGCATACTTAAAAAAGCGCATAGCCGCGACAGAGTACCAGCCCTGGACAAACCGGGGAATGGTGTGGGGACAAGTACATGATGAAAACGCCGCCTCATTGGATGGAGTGGCCGGACATGCCGGAGTTTTTTCGACCGCCCATGATTTGGGGATCTTTGCTCATATGATGCTTATGAAAGGAAAATACGGAGCCACCCGCATTTTAAAACCGGAAACGGTGGAACTGATGGAACGAAACCAAAACCAGGCCTTCCCCGGAGATGATCACGGACTGGGGTGGGAGCTGAATCAAGGCTGGTATATGGACGCCCTTGCAAGCCCGAACGCGATGGGCCATACCGGATATACAGGAACATCCATCGTGATCAACCGTGATCAGGCCAGCATTACCATCACATTGACCAACCGGGTTCATCCGACTCGCAATACGGTTTCCACCAATCCGGTGCGCAGACAAGTGGCGAGATTGACCGCAGATGCAATCCCCGTGGCGATTCCCGGACACGGGCCAGCCTGGTTCTCAGGATACGGAGATCATTTGGACCGGAGTTTAACCGCACTACTGCCCATGCAAACGGAAAACCTGACACTCACATTTGATACATGGTATCGTGTTGAAGCTGAGGTGGACTATGGAGTGGTCGAAGGATCGGCCGATGGGGTAAACTGGTCAGCCATCAGTCCGAGATTAACCGGAAATAGCAACAAATGGTCCCGGCAAACATTCACCCTCCCCTCCGAAATGAGATACCTCCGCTTCCGTTACCATACGGATGCAACCGTCAACGGCAGAGGCTGGTATATTAAAGACCCGACAGTTAAAACGGAAAACGGGGAGACTCTCCCGCTGTCCTGGTCCGGTGAAGGATGGGAAAAGAGAAGGTAAATGAAAAACTGCGGCAAATGACAATCAAACATTTGCCGCAGTTTTTACTGTTTAATTAATTTGTCCCGTCCAATATCTCAACAAAACCTTTTGTGCCGTCAACACGGACATACTGGCCATCTTTTAATCGTTTCGTTGCATTCTCCACACCGACAACAGCAGGAATTCCATACTCTCTTGCCACAACAGAGCCATGGGTCATCATTCCCCCTATTTCCGTTACCAGCGCTTTCGCTGAATAGAATAAAGGAGTCCAGCCAGGATCGGTATAGGGCGCAACCAATATATCACCTTTGTTCAATGATCCTTCTTCCAATCTGCGAACAACTTTGACATACCCTTCTGTAACACCCGCAGATACAGGGATACCGACCAAAGCACCCGCAGGGGCTTCGCCGTTGTTTCTTTCTGCTGTAAATATTTCTCCATCGCTTGTCATCACACGAGGAGGGGTGAGCTTCCGGTAATGTGATTCCAACATCTTCCGGGAGCGAACCAATTCCTTGACATCCTCCTTGAAGCGGTTGTCAAGCAATGCGGCCAGCTCATCCAGCGTCAGATAGAAGACGTCTTCTTTATTTTCGATCACTCTCTGTTGAAAAAGAAGGTTTGCCTCTTCTAAAATTGCTTCCCGGAAAATATCAAAATAACGGATGATGATATATTTAGGCAACTCTCGTATTCCCACCGTATTTCGGTACAGAGTGAGAAGCCGGGAGCATTTTTTGGCTTTGCTGGCCCCGCCGCGTATTGTTTTGACTTTCTCCAACAAGGCCTGGATCGCCTTATTCGCTTCCTGCTCCCCTTGTTTAAATTTTTCCCGGTGCTCATTTGGCGCATTGCTTCTCAGGTGGCTGAGAAGGGATGGGACAAGCATGGTTGGCGCTTCTTTCCAGCGAACTCTTGTTATATCAATTTCACCCGGGGCCCGCATGCCATACTTTTCCATGAACCGGTCCAGTTCAGCCTTGAATACATCCCCGCCGTTCACCTGTTTTAACCCTTCATAAAATGTGCTGTCTTCCGCATGCTGCAAATATTCCGCCACATCAGGATATTTTCTTGCTGTATCTGCCAAATCTCCGATCATCAGGCCCATTTCACTTGTCACATTACCGGGTGGGGATTTGTGAATGGATGCACTCAATTCTTCATCCAGCCATTTTTTTACCTTTCGTTCAATGATCGGCAGTGTAATGCCGCCTGCAAGAGTATATGCCAATGAATCCAATGTTGCGAATAACAGTTGACGCTCTGCAATTTCCTGTATCAGCCTGACCCGTTTCCCTCCGGAGCTCTGAAAAACCGTTTGCCGGCAGCGGTCTAACTCCTGTTCAAATGAGGAATATGCCCGCTCTATGGCCAGGTGTGGATCTTCAAAGTACATGATTTTGAGCAATCGGGGAATCAATTTGCCAAATAACCCCACAAGAGGTTTCAATGCGCGGAATATCTCTCTCCTATAGCCTCGTTTGGGTGCTCTTTTTTGAAATTCTTCGCTTGATACCGCCTTTTTCAAAGCCAGCAGATCATCATCCGCCATTGTACTCTCACGAAGCTTTCGCCGGATGAATTTGCTGTACATAAAGGCGGAATAATCCACGAACACTCTGCCGCCCGCCTCAACGATCATCTGTTTGTCAAAGGGAACCAGGGCTTTCCAGACTGATATTCCAAGCGGTTTCATATAGTCTGTCATCATTTGTTTGTGGCCGAAAGAATAATATACCCGAATCCGGCGACCGTTTGCATCCGGAACCGGGTAGAGGGAAGTGATGGGACGGCTTTGTACGATATAAATGCGGTCACCTTCCAGACACCATTCAATATCTTGTTCCGAACTATAATGCTTCTCTATTCTGCGGCCAAGCTCTGCCAGCTCCATGATTTTCTGATCAGGCAGAGCTTGTTTCGTTTGAAGTTCAGGCGAAATCTCCCTGATTTCCGTTCCACCCTGAGGAATAGAGAAAATCCCTTTTTCCTTCTTCGCGATTTGCTTCCGGATAATCTGATTATCCCGCACCTTATATAGATCAGCAGTCACAATCCCGGAAACGAGGGCCTCACCCAGTCCAAACCCGGCATCAATGGAAACCGTGCGCCGGTGTCCTGTGACCGGGTCCGCTGTAAACATAATTCCGGACACATCCGGAAACACCATCTGTTGCACCACAACTGCCAAAAAAACGGAGCGATGATCAAACCCGTGATTGGCACGATAAACAATCGCCCGGTCTGTAAACAAGGATGCCCAGCATTTTTTAACAGCTTCAATCAGTTGATCAGGTCCTTTCACATTCAGGCAGGTTTCCTGCTGGCCTGCAAATGAAGCTGTTGGCAAATCTTCAGCTGTCGCACTGGAGCGGACAGCATAAGCATGATCTTTCCCTGATTCCGTCCAAGCATCAAAGATTGATGTTTTTATTTGTTCAGCCGGCTCAAGTGTAAGTAAATGTTCACGAATTTTCTGTCCCAATGAACTAATTTCATCAAGTTGATCCGGTTTTAACTGATTCAGCAAATTTAACCATTTTTCCATTTCACTGCTTGCTTTGATAAAATGGCGGTAAGCTGATGTAGTGATACAAAATCCCGGAGGAACAGGAAAGCCTGCCTTATACATCTCCCCCAGGTTTGCTCCTTTTCCGCCAACAGCCGGAAAAGTATGGCGATCAATCTCACCAAAATGCAAAACGTATTTCATAACATTTCACTTCCCCTTTAAAACAGCATGAAGTTTGAGATAACCCCATTCACAAATTGCTGCTTGGAGAATTTTGTGAAAGTGTGTGTCAGTGCGAGGGTATACAGAATTCTGCAAACCCCATTGACTGCATGGTCAATACCTTTGCCATATATTATAAGCCTCATTGACCATTTGGTCAATAGATGTACAGTTTATTAGAGTAAGTGCCCAAAGTCACAAAAACAGCAAAAAATATAAAAATGAGAGCAAAGTCCTTCACTTTCTTTTTTATCGTTAAGACTTTTGCTCTTTTTCATCGTTATATAAAGATAAAAAGGAGGGGAAGCGAAAAATGCAACCTGTCATGGACGAACAAAGACTTATTGAGCAGGCAAAAAACGGAGATGTGGATGCTTATGCAGAGCTCTTGAAGCATTATAAATACAGGGTTTACTACCACCTCTACCATATGATCGGAAACCGCCAGGATGCGGAAGACATAACACAAGAGACGTTTATCAAGGCTTTTCATCGTCTCCATACATACCAGCCAAGCCGCTCTTTTTCGGCCTGGCTTGTTAAAATCGCGACAAATACCTGTATTGATGAATTGCGAAAAAGAAACAAGATGAAAACGGCGGCATGGGAAGAATGTGTTTCCAACGGTGATACGCCTGAAGAAGCCATATTGAAAAAGGAACAGTTCAATCATTATGTACAAACTTTAAAAAAATTGCCCGCCAGGCACCGGTCTATTTTGTATCTGCGGGTGATCGAGAACTTTAGTTATGCGCAAATCGCCGAAGCACTGGGGCTGACCCATTCAAAGGTACGGAATTTGTTATATCAGTCAAGGATAAAATTGCGCACATGGTGGAAGGAGGATGAACTGAATGAAAAATTGTCCTAGTGAAGAGCGTTGGCTTGCGCTGATGGACCAGGAAACGGAACAGGAAGAAAAAAGTATGCTCCGCTCCCATCTCATCACCTGCCCCAACTGTCAACAGATTTTGAGCAACTTTGAAGAGGAGAATGAATGGGTTCGCATCGCATTTACACAGATGGAAATTCCACCGCTGGGTGAAGCGTTTGAACAAACGACATTGACACGGCTGCGGCAAGAACTGGCGGCGACCAGGAGCAATCGGCGGAAACGCTCCTGGTGGATGATCTCCGGGCTGGCGGCTGCACTCATCCTGGGTTTGACGGTTACCTACTCCGTATCGCCGGCATTTGCCAACTTTGTGCAGACAAATCTGTTATCCTTCTTTTCCAGTAAAGAGGCGGACCGAGGGTTTAAAGAAGCTTCAAAAAACGGGTTTTTACAGCAGGTCAATAAAACGGTTACGGACAAAGGAATTCAACTTACCGTATACGAGGTGATGGCTGATCCAAATCGAATGACAATCACATACGGCATCAAGCGTGCAAAAGATCAGGCCTCACTTGATTATGATTTCAGCATCCATAAAGAGAACAAGATTTATGTGACCGACGAGAAAGGGGCTGTGATCGCACGCACACATGTGCCGGTCTTTCATGTGGAATCCAAGGATCGAAAAGATATCCGCGGCGTTGTCGCCTTTTCCAAATTGCCGGAGCCGGTTCCAAATAAGGTAACTGTTCATTTTGAGTTTAACAAGCTGGGAAGCAAAGCGTCTGAACGGTCTATTCCCGTGACCATTGATCAAACAGCAGGACATTGGCAGCTCAGCTTTGAAGTGGACTTTACCAAAGCGAAGGCCATGATGCGAACACATAAACCAAAGCAGGGGATTGTACGCAGTCCAAACGGGGACGTGCAAATGAAACTGGACTCGATCAACACTTATCCCAGCAAAACAGAAATCCATTACACCTCTGTGCTTTCACAGGATATGCAACAGAAGCTGCAGCAGGGCCCGAAGGAAAATCCGGACAGTTTCTTTCCCTCGGATATTACGTACCAGCAACAAATACTGTTTAACATACGATGGTACTATCAACTGAAGGATCGCCAGGGAAACCTGATTGTAAATATGGCACCCAGAATGCCTGTATCAGGGGCTCAGAAAATCGGGGGCAAAGCGCGTTATCAGGAAATTGGCGGCGGGTATCAAAAGGATGGGCATGTAAAAAATGAATTTTCTCCATTTCAAGAGGTAAATCATTTGACCTTGTCCACATTTGGGTATACCTTGCCTCAGTATGTCAAACAAAAAGTGACCATTGATCCGAAACAACTGGCGAAGAAGCCGGTTGTGCTGAAAGTGGCAGGGAATGAGTATACTTTCCGATGGGTTGAAAAACCGGTTGGACATGTGGAGATTGACTATAAGTTGTCTAAGGACACAATGTATGACTTCGGAGTGTGGGCGGTTCATGATCGTGGCCAAGTGTATTCAATACACGGCATGGGAAGCTTTAAAGAAAGACAAGAACAAAATGGTTTTATGGCGGGGACCAAGACCGATTTTAACACGTTAATTAAAACAGGCAAAGAGATGCCAGAGAATAAACCTTTACTTAAGAATTTGGATCATCCGGTAGAAGTAGAATTGGTGATGCTGAACAAGTTTCACCCGGTAAAGAAAGAATTACCTCTCGTGTTTAAATAAAAACGGGAAATGGAATGAAGAAAAGCTGCTGATCACTGTTTTTCAGACAGGTCAGCAGCTTTTTGTCGTTGCTGTTATCTAATAATTCCCCGGGAATCAGTTGGTTATGGATGTTTTTTGTATCTCAGTTGCTGTTTCTGCCGAGACCCGATAAAAGATCGCCAGCAAAACAAAGGAAGCAAGTGCGATGGAAAGAAAATAGAACAACGCGTTTCCACCGATCCACTGGATCAACACCCCGCCTACATAGGGCCCCAGAATACTTCCGACACTAAAGTGTACAGACGCCACAGCATTTGCGGCAGGCAGATAGCGGGCAGGCAAGAGATCAGTGAGATACGCCAGTCCGAGAGAGAAGAGCGATCCGACCACACCCCCGACCAGCAGAAAAGCGATGAAAAGCAAAAGGACGTTCGAGACCAGCAGCGGCATAACCGCCATTCCCACCGAGCCCAAAAAGCAGGCAATGATAAGTATATTTTTTCGCCCGATCTTATCCCCCAGAATCCCCAGAGGAACCTGGAAAGCGAGACTTCCCCACACAAACGCCGAAATCAGTACCGAGATCCATGCCTTAGAAATTCCCTCCCGCAAACCGTAGACGGGAAAATTTCCCGCCAGAGCCGTTTCCAAAAGCCCGTACAGAATGGGAGGACACAGGGCGATCAGTGCGATCCGGTAAATTTTCCAAAGCTTTACTGACTCCTTGCGCTTTTCTTCCGTCCCGTCCAAATCCGGTCTCCCGGAATCGAGCAGGCGCGTAAAATAAAGAGTAATGCCGAGAACCACGGCCAGAACCATAAAAGGAACGATAAAACCAAGTTCTAATAAATTCATGCCAAGAGGACCGATCCCAAAACCGAGCCCATAGCAAAAACCGTACTGTGAAATGCGTTTCCCCCGCTCGTCTAAAGGTGCTGTTGCGGTAATCCATAACTGGGTTGCATAATGCAACAAACTATCCCCAACCCCGACCCAAAACCTCAATAAACTCCAGATCCATATCCCCGTAAACATCGGAAACAAGATGACAGCCGCTGTTGTAATCAACAAACCGATTATGATTGACCTCTTATATCCAATACGCTTCACCACTGGTGCGCAGATCGGGGACATCACCAAAATCCCCGCATACAGGGCTGCTGCACTTAATCCGTTACTGCTTGAACTGACCCCCTGTTCCTCAAGGAGAGTGGTTAACAGAGGAATTAAAAGTCCCTGTGACATACCTGTTACGCTCACAATAAGCACCAGTATGCGAAACCGCCGAATTGACCATGTATTCACCATCTGAGCCGCCACCTATTCATACAAAAATAAATCCAGAGAGATTATAGACCCGTTTAGAAATATTAGCAATACGAAATAATAAACTTACATCAATGATTTATAAAAAAGATTATCAAATACACATAAAATAATTAAATAAACGGATTTTAGTCCTTTTCAGGCTTTCCTGACTTTTTCTTTAGGGGTACATTCACTTCTAAAACAGGCGGGGGTCCATCCATTATCAAAATACCAAAGCCTTTTCAAACCGGGTATAATAAAATTATTGCAATTCTTTTTGATCATTGAGGTGATCCGCTGTGTATCATATGACGGTTTATGATGAAAACGGGACCGTATTGTTCGATGAGCCGATTTCAGCACAAACGGATGAAGAAGCCAAAAAAATCGGATATGCCTGGCTGGCCGAAAAAGGCCATGAAACGAAGCCGCACCGTATTTTCCATACCACCGGACGCTTAGTCTCCTTCAAGCCGCATCAATTCAATCCCAAAACCGGGAAGGCTGCTTTATAAATCGGGGGCTCCCTATAAAAAAAACCTGAGAATCATCTCACATGTTCTCAGGTTTTTTTCTGTGAAAGTGTCAATGAATAACCGGGCGGAGAAATCTTATTTGCGGCAAGCGGATGAAGATTTTCTGTGATTATCTCAATAAACGCAAGCCATTTAATATAACTAAAATGGTACTTCCTTCGTGTCCAACCACCCCGAACGGCAAAGAAACCATTTGCGAAAAGTTGGCGATGATGAGCAGCAGGATCACAGAAAGGGCAAAACAGATATTCTGCTTCACAACTGCGCCCATCCGTTTGCCCAATTGGATGGAATGAGGGATTTTGTCCAGATCATCATTCATCAAAACCACATCAGCTGTTTCCAACGCTACATCACTGCCCGCTCCCCCCATGGCAATGCCGATCTCGGCTGTCGCTAAAGCGGGGGCATCATTGACTCCGTCGCCAATCATGGCCACTTTGCCTTTCGTCTGTCCCAATTGTTCGATTACCTTGACTTTATCTTCCGGAAGAAGCTGACTGTAAACCAGTTCAATCCCCGCCTCTCTGGCAATCGCTTCTGCGGTCATGCACTGATCTCCGGTCAGCATTGCCACTTGAATCCCCATCTTTCTTAGTTGCAGAACGGTCCGCCTTGCTTCAGGGCGAATCGTATCCCGCAAGGCGATCAATCCGACGATCGCTCCTGCTTTTTCCACCAATACAACCGTTTTACCCTCTTGCTCCCTTTTTTTAATTTCAGACTGAATTAGATGGTTATCCAGTCCTTTGAACAGGCCGGGTTTGCCTATTTTCCATCGTTCCCCGCCGTAGGTTGCCTCAACTCCCCAGCCCGTGATCGCTTGCAGTTGCGAGGGGTGATAAAGGGAAAGATTTAACTGCTTTGCCTGTTGAACAATCGCCCTTGCAATGGGGTGTTCGGAAAACGTTTCAATTGATCCGGCTGCCTGGAGCAACTTTTTTTCACTGAAACCACCAAAAGTTATCCAGTCGGTTACCTGCGGTCGTCCTTCAGTGAGTGTACCTGTTTTATCAAAAGCAACCACTTGAATCCCGGCCAATGCTTCCAGTTGGACTCCGCTTTTAAAAAGAATTCCTTTCCGTGCCCCGTTGGAGATCGCTGATAAAATAACAGGCATGGTTGAGGCGACCAGGGCACAGGGGGAGGCAACCACCAGAAAGACCATGGCCCGGTACAGAGACTCCTGCCAGCTCCAGCCAAGGAAAAAATGAGGCAGAACCATGATCAGCAGGGTGAGTCCGAGAATCCATTTGGCATAGCTTTTTTCCAGCCGCTCAATCCGTTGTTGTGTTTTGGGAACCTTGGTTCGGGCCGCTTCAATCATTTGAATGATTTTGGAAAATAAACTGTTTTCCCCTGCCCGCGTCACCTCGACAATCAATGACCCCGACCCGTTCATCGTCCCTGCATATACCTCATCACCCGGAGACTTATCTGCCGGAAGCGGTTCACCTGTGATCGTTGCCTGATCAACAGAAGAAATCCCTTCTGTCACGAACCCGTCGGCCGGAATCCGCTCCCCAGGTTTGACAATCACCAGATTCCCCGCTTGCAGTTCACTGATCGCCACCAGCCTTTCCTCACCTGTTTCACTGTAAAGACGCGCTGTTTCCGGCTTCATCTCCATCAAAGAGGACAGATCCCGTTCGCTTTTCGCCAGCGTATAAGATTCCAGGGCACCGCTCAGTGAAAAGATAAAGATTAACATTCCGCCTTCCATCCAATATCCGATCCCCGCCGCTCCGATTGCTGCCAGAAACATGAGCAGATTGACATCCAATTCTTTCTCTTTCAGCAAAGTGGTGATCCCTTCTTTGGCCTTCACATATCCACCGCTTACATATGCGATCAGGAAAAGAGGAACTGCAACCGCAGGAAAGCGCTCCTCCATCACCCAGGCCGTAAAAACCAGCACCCCGCAAAGCAGAGCAGCAGCCATTTCACCGTGGCGCTGTAAAAATGGAATGAGATTCAACCGTTTCCCCTTCGGATCTGCCGGCGTTTTCTGTTTCCTTTCAGCGCCCGTTTCCTTCCATAAGCTTATGGATGTATTCATATTCCTCTCACCGCCATTTTTCAATTGATAATAATGATCATTTTTAATCCTCTAAAAACGGTTCAAGCGACCCCCGCAGGAGCCGCACAATGATTATTGATAATGATTTTTATTTTTGTTTCATGCCAACTATGTTTATTAGAGGAAACATATTTATAATAATTATAATCTAAAAATGATTATTGTCTACACCTTTGTACAAAAAAAGAAGCGGATTTTTTTCCGCTTCTGACAGGAAATTTTTGATTCCGTTTTCGGAGTGAGTATTTATGATCCCAGCTGTTTTTTAAGCTCCTCCACATCAGTGATCGGAGCCCGGCACGCGTAGTTTTCACACAGATATACGGTTGCTTTCGGCTCTCTGGCACCCGTTTTTCCATCCACATCGGGAATCCAGTATTTCATCGTGTTGACATCATCCCCCTGCGGATACATGGCAATCACGGCATCCGGCAGATAGGCCCGCTGCACCAGGCGAATCATCTCTTTGGTCTGGACATCGTTCGGCTCTCCGGCAATCACAATCTCTTTGGTCGGCCCCAGGGCAAATTGCACCGCCATCAGGAAAAACGAATGTGAAATGGGTGAAGAAGCCACCGATTGGGCGAAAGCTTTTAACTGTTTGTCCGCTTCTTTTATAAACAGATCATCCGTGGTCAGCTTTGCCAGCCGAATCAGATTATACGCCGCTACCGAGTTTCCCGAAGGAGTAGCGCCATCGTAAATCTCTTTCGGGCGGGCAAACAACTCCTCTCCATCCTTGCCATAGAAGTAAAACCCGCTTCCTTCCGGGTCACCAAACAATTCAAGCATCTCTTTGGACATATCAATCGCCTGTTCCAGGTACTCCTTTCGGAACGTTGCCTCATACAGTTCCATTAACCCCCAGGCAAGAAAAGCATAATCATCCAAGTAGGCGAGATAAGCCGACTCTCCATCCCGGTAACGCGCCAGCAGACGCCCATCCTCACGCCGCAATTTCTCATTGATAAACTGAACCGCTTCTGCCGCCGCTTCCCCGTATCCCGTTTCACCCAGCACCCTGAATCCGTGGGCAAACGCCGCAATCATCAATCCGTTCCATGAAGTGAGCACCTTATCGTCCTTTCCGGGATGAACCCGTTTCTCCCTGGCGGACAACAATTTTTTTCTCGATTCCTCCAGCCTTTTCTGGAGATCATCCATTGTCATCTTTCGTTCTTTCACAATCTCTTCAAGTGAAACATGAATCTGGTTTAAGATGCTGGTGTGATCTTCAAAGTTCCCTTCAGGGGTCACATTGTAACAGGCACAAAACAGCTCTCCCTCTTCCTCGCCCAAAACCTCCTTAATCTGCTCCGGCGTCCAGACGTAAAACTTTCCCTCAACCCCTTCCGAATCCGCATCCTCTGCCGAAAAGAAGCCGCCTTCGCGGGAAGTCATATCCCTCAGCACATAAGTAAAGATCTCCCGTGCAACTTCTGCATAAACCTCGTTTTTCGTCGCCTGATATGCCTCCAGATAAGCCATCGCCAGCAGCGCGTTATCATAGAGCATCTTCTCAAAATGAGGAACCAGCCACTCCCGGTCCACCGAGTAACGGGCAAACCCGTACCCCAGATGGTCATAGATCCCCCCGTTCCGCATCGCATCCAGCGTGTGCGTCACCATATGCAGCGCTTCCTCTTCCCCCGTTTGCTTCCAGTAGCGCAGCAGGAAAAACAGATCATGCGGCCGCGGAAACTTCGGCGCATCCCCAAACCCGCCGTATACATCGTCAAACTGCCTTGCAAACTGCTCAAACGCGTGGTCTAACACACCGGCCTGCAGTTCCCCCTCGCCCACCGGATTCAGATAACCCCGAACCGCTTTAATCACCCGGTTGCTCACATCATCCGCCTTACTCCGCTCCGTTTTCCACAACTCCGTGATTCTGCCCAACAATTTCACCAAACCCGTCCGCCCGTAGCGATCCTCTTTCGGAATATATGTACCGGCAAAGAATGGCTTTTTATCCGGAGTCATAATAATGGTCAGCGGCCACCCGCCCTGCCCCGTCATCGCCTGGCAAACCGTCATATAAATATGGTCCACATCCGGTCGTTCCTCGCGGTCCACTTTGATGGAGATAAAATCTTTGTTTAAAATACCGGCTACCTCGCTGTCCGCGAATGATTCCCGGTGCATCACATGACACCAGTGGCAACTTGAATAACCAATCGACAAAAAAACGGGCTTATCTTCCTGTTTCGCTTTTTCAAAGGCTTCCTCTCCCCACGGAAACCAATCTGTCGGGTCATAGGCGTGTTGCAGAAGATAAGGGGATTTTTCATTGATCAACCGGTTTGAGTTTCTTCCATTTTCCAACACAAACCCCTCCAGCATGTTAATTTACCAGTCCACTGCAAAAAAGTTCATTTCTCATCTGGATAGTATTACCGTCTCGTTTCTAAACTATTTTGTCAATGATCATTTTGTACATTGTGATGATGTCAATTATCAAAAAAAGAAGACCCCGGATACGAAGCACCTAAATTAAGCAAACATATATCGACCGAAGGAAGTCTTGTTAACTTAACGGTTTTTATCCTATAGGCTTTCAAAAAATAAAATAGAAAAAGGCGACTTTTAACAAATCACTTTCTCATTAACTATAAGCGGCTGTTTGGTTGGTTTTTTTATATTCATTCAGTCATTAGTCAATGATCTTTATATTTCTGTTCCAAATATCTTACTGTTTTTCAAATATAATACCCGGAATCTAGTGTAATAAAATTCGGAATAGTGTTATAATTATATTGATTAAACATACTTGGAGGGTATTGAATGAATAGGAATGGATGGATATTCGTTCGTACTTGCCAGTTCAAACCGGGTTGCCCTGGCCCCGTCAAGGAGACCTCAAACGGTTTGGTCTATTGCGACACTTGTGGCGGAGAAGATTATTCAAATGTGAAAGAAAACAAATAAAATATTTTGAAGAGACCGCTTATTTGCGGTCTTTTTCGTTATAATATAAATATCCTTCTGTGTTGGGAGTGTTGCTGATTGGGAATGAACTCTTGGCAGAGTTTCTTAAAAGGGTTTAAACCTGCTTGTTATGAAAACTTAAATTTTCTGACAAGTGAAACACTAGCTAAACTTCATATGTATCCCTCAGTAGATGCAGAGACAGGGTTTAAAGTATTCTTCCAAACAGATGACCAAAAAAAACAGTTTTTGTGGAAAATACAACAAAATGCTCCTGGATCGATCAGATACGAACGAGTTCTTGGTGAAATCCTTGGTTTTCCACCAAAAGCAGTTGAATATTATACAGATCATTTAGAACGGCAGGAAAAAGATCCTGAAAAAGAGACTGTCCGGTTTCGCCAAGAAAAAGTAGGTATATCCTACTGCGGGGTTTCTTTTTCTAGCCATATTTCAACCCTTTATGAAAACGTGATTTGGTTATGGGAACGATATAAGCAACCCTTTCAAGCAAACATTAAAGCCACTGAATATCCGAGCGATGAATTACACATGTTCGGCGTTGATTATTTGGATTATGAAGGCTTACAGGAAGCAGATCAACAAGCAAAAGAAATATTAAATCAGGTGAGAAGTTATTATAGTTCAGCGTTGACACATACATAAATAAACCAAAACCCTTGTTCTCATAAAATGCGAGCACAAGGGTTTTTTGTTATAACCAACATGGTTTTAAAGCGACTTTTTTCCTTTCTCTTGCTACATGTTCGACGGATTGCTGTAAAGCATCAATAGAATTCACATAAGTTCGATGATTTTCGTGAAAACGGGAGTTCGGTTGGCGCAATAAGGTTCCGGCTCATAAATGCGGCTTTGGATATTCACCCAACATCTGCGTATATGTTGTTTTATCCATTCCAAACATTCCACCAAACCGAATCAAAAAAAGGAACTCCCAACAAAATTTATTGCCAAGAGTTTCTTTTTTGTTCCCCTTACCAGCCGTAGCTGTCAAACCATCTGCCTTCTTTGTAGTTGTTAACAGCACGAAGTATATAGGGGATCATATTTGCCGGAAGTTCGTTAAACGGGAAAAACCGTAGATCATCACATTTATGCGGTTCCAAATTTTGAATCTCTCCTTCCCAGTTTCTAACGACTGCGAAGAAGTCTACACGCTCATCACCTGCTTTTCTGTGCATGACCCCAACCATTTCCACGTCTTCTTCTTTCAACTGAACCCCGGCTTCCTCTTTTGCCTCCCGAACTGCCGCTTGTTTGACAGTTTCTCCGCCATCCAAATGACCGGCAACTACAGAGTAATTTCCGTCCTCGTACCCGGTATTGTAGCGACGCAGCAAAAGGATACTATCATCTTGAATAAAAAAGAGGTGAATGGTTACGGGTGCAGTAAAACGGTTTTCCGACATCATCACATGGCTCCCTTATCCGGAAATTTCAACAAATATCCCCTATTCTACTAACAGATCATTCATTTTGTCTATTGCTTTTGGAGTGAGGCTATCGTTGAAGTTCCCGGAAACTATTACGAACAAAAACTTGGAATCATTTGTTTCATGTACTCATGAATAAAATCTTGGAACCTTAAATCAATGTTTTTGGGAAGTTCCATGAAATCAAAGTAGTGTACTTTTTTAAATACCGTTCCATACCCTTGGACTTTCCGCAGAATCTCACGGGTCACGAAGACGGTAGCGACAATGTATTTTTGATCTTCGTCTGCGATCCGGTATTTTTCTCCAGAGAAAACACGTAAAAGATCAAGTTCACCAATAACTAAACCCGTTTGTTCAAACACTTGACGGCGGGCGGTGTCTTCCAATGTTTCTCCCCGGATCAAGAGGCCACCCGGTAATTCCCATAAACCTCCGGCACCTTGTTGCAGAAGCAACTGATCTTTTCCATTGATGACAAGTACATGGGCTCCAACAAGGAGATGCGGTTGATGGCCGAGCCAGTTGCGAATCCCTTGAGTGTATCCCATAATCGTCTCCTTTTTCTAAGGGAATGATATAATGAACGTAACGTGTTATTTTTTCTGAGTCCCTTTTTGGGATTCTTTTTTTTGAGAATTTCTATATCTAAATTCCCCGGTTCCGATCTCCATAGAAACTTCTCTACCCGTCCCTTTTGTTGTTCTGCTCGGCAATGGTTGGCAACAGATTTTTCCGGTCGGTTCTACCTGCTGTTAGATTGGAATCAAAGACGTAGTTTCGGCATTTCATATTGAAACAGTTTTTCAGCTCCCGGGTGACTTCTTCGATCTGAAGCCGGGAATAGCCGAGTTTCGCCATGGTATACACGACGTATCCCACCGCTTGTCCTTTCTTAATGTTGTCAGCGTCACCTTGGGTCAAATTATTTTTTCTCACCAAAGTTTTTCCCCCTCTTCATTAAGGCACATTTGCCAACTACCCTGCCGGAAAAGATCATGACTCCCTTCTCGGTTTCTGCTTGGACCAGGGATAACATGGGAATACGTATTTCCCCGCCTTCTGGTGTTGTAATCCGGACAACCTTCACTTGCCGGTTTGAATGAACTCTTACGCATTTCACAACTCCTTCATCTTCCCTCAATTCTTCAGGTTGCAAAGCAGACAACCGGCTAGCAAAACGATCCAAACCTTTGATTGGGAGCTTTGACAATTTTTATCCCTCCTAACTTCAATAAAATGTCATGATCGTGTAGAATTCAATATGGCTGATTTACAAGCTGAATTATTGATTAAAACGGGTAGATATGAAGAGGCTTCAAAATATGCAGTTGAAGGAATACAATTGGCTCGAATCGAAGGAAACGATGAAAGGCTATGTGACCTTCGGACTGTTTTGGGAACAAGTTACATGTATTCAAGCAGATGGAATTTAGCTGAAAAGTGTTTTAAAGAATCCCTCAAATTGAAAGATAAAATTAAGGGTGAATATTTGTTAATCAAAGCATACAAGCAAATGGGGGAATTATATTTAATTCTCGGTAAAATAGAATTGTCTGAGGAATATTGCGGGAAGCGATTCGCTTGGGAAAAAAGAACAATGATGCACTTGGGTATTGTGAGGCAGTTATCACACTAGGGGACTGCTTCTTTAAACAAATCAAATACAAAAAGGCTCAACATCATTATGAAAAAGGACTTGAAACGGCAGAGCAGCATAACTTTACTTCTCAAGTGGAAAAGCTTATCATTAAACTCATTTGCTGTTATACTATTCTAAAATCGGAAAAACTCAATACCATCGTTGATAAATTAGTCAGTATTTTGATAAGATTACACGAAAGGAGGGATGAGAACATGTTGAGACTAACATCCCAAATTAAATCCGCCAAACTTCATGTTTCCGATCCTCCAGAGAGCTAATCTAAAAAGCTCCAGCCTATCTTGCATGGTTTTATCAGTAAACTGTATGAATAAAACAAGCCTTCGGTTTTATGCCGAAGGCTCTTATTTGCGAAATCTACTTCCCCGTTTCGAACTGATGGCATTCTTTCATCAATTAAACACATTAAGCAACTTTCGCAGTTTCAGGGGCAACACTGAAATCAGCTTATACAAGGAGGATGAGAACAAACTCCTCCACATCCTCGCCACGTGCGTTGGAAAACCCGCTATCTTCGCCCGAAATCGTGAAACCACATCTCTCCAGAACCTTGAGTGACCCAATGTTGTCCTTCGCTGCACGGGCATACAGTGGACGAATCGTTACGTGGTTCAGGAACTTCTGTAGAGCCTTGGTGGCGATCCCCTGGCCCCAGTACCTTCGCCCGATCCAGTAGCTGACCTCTGGTTTGCCGAACTGCTCGAAGCACAAAACGTGACCAACGACGTTATCTTGGACAATGATCGTTTGTTTGATAATGTTCTTATCTGCAAGGATTTTGTCCCAGTGTGCAGCGAAAAGTCCCCAATCGTTCGGGTCCTTGCTCGTGAAGGCTGCCATGTAATTGGCTTCACGGTCCCGTTGGTATTCGAAGAACACCGGGAGATCACTATCAATCACGTCTCGAAGTACAATATTTCTCATGGGCTTCACTCCATGTAAACAAGACAGAATATTGTCTCGTTGCATTATTCTGTTAGTTTAGCACAAAAAGGGCCAATAAACTCAATTTCAATACCAAATGCAAGGCTTTTCCAATCAACTGTTTTCGGCCACATCTGATCTTCTCCCCTCTATTCAGCAGAATGAAATACATAAATGAATAGAGAGAAGGTGGAGCACGGGATTAACGAGGGATTTTTTGCCTGAGCATCACCAACCCTCCCTTTACTATTAATACCGTTCAACAGACATCATTTCACTGTTTAGGACGGACAAATCTTGATTTTTCAATATATGCGGATAAATCAAGATGCGGAAATTTTTGTTGTGACAGGACAAAGATGTCTTGAATCATTGCTTCTAATTCCCGCAACCCTTCACCGGGGGGGCCCAGTAAGACAGATTCAAATCGTTCCGTTATGTTTGGAGGGGTAATCGTCATGGCTTGCAAGGATAATTTCTGCCATTTAAATGCCGGATGATGAACATATAGACGATTGAGTCCAAAAAGTACTCCCATCAGCTTTCTTTGAACAGAAATCATCGTATCATATAACATGAGCCAATCTTTTCGGTGGAGTAATGCCTCACGGTTATTCCAGCGGTTTCCTAAATCAAGGTTCTCTAATACCATTGCTTCACTAAGCCCTTCCGGGTATTCCGAAACTTTCTCCTTCAATCGGTCAATGATCCGAGTACCAACCAGGGGGATTCCATGATGAACGGCCGCTGCAATACATTGTTTGTCCGGATTTGTATCATAATGGCGGGTGACATCATGAATGATGTTGGCAATCGTTTGCGTAAGGAAATTGCTAATCTCTAATTTTACCCCTTCTGCAAGATAGGTTTCGGACCACTCTTCATCTTCATACGGGTGATAGTCAATGATATGCCCGTTCAGCTCATCGATGGGGGATTTTCGGTCGCGATCCGCCGGCTCCTCTCTCCACAGTACAAAAAGTTCAATATCAGAAAATGCATCATTCCAATTACGTGAAACCGAACCTGCGAGCATAACTGCTTCAACTTTTGGATTTCGCTCATAAACCTGAGCCGCTTTTATTGCTAAGGCTTTCCTGTTCATATTCTCTCACCTTCTTAATCAAACGTTCGTCCCTTTACCCTCAATCCCTTTTTGCACTTCATCCGTCCGGTCCTCTCACAGCAGAAGCTGGACTTTTTTTTCATAAGGCTTATCGTAGTACCGCCCTTTTGTCAGTTGCTCGATGTAGGGGCGGATCAGGTCGGCCTGGGTGGAGTGAAATGATTCTTCTCCGTATCGTTGAATCCACTTCTGCTGAAGTTCAACAATGCGAATATCCTGTTTTAATGCGATTTTGAAAAAAGGAGTAATGACCAGCTTTTTGATAAAGTTTGGAATGATTCCGCGTTTGACGGTAATAATGGCATAGATATCTTGAACCTCTTCAGAAGTAAGGCGGGCAACCGCCGTGATCATCATGGATAAACCCTTTGCTGACCGGTATTCAATCTGGGCGATGCCCGGCATAAAAAACCTCCCGTAACTGGTCTGGCGGTCGCGCTCGAGCAGTTGGGAAATCAGGCCGGCCTGCTTTGATTCCCCGCTGTATTCAATCTCGACGCAGTCACGGTAAGCGGTAAGTTTGGCGTTTACTTGCTGCCGGTTTTTGTCTGTGCGGATCAGTCCGGCATGGATATAATGCGTATGTGTCGCATCCAGGAAATTTTCCACCGTGTTGAGAAGATTCCCTTTTACAGAGGTGCGCCAGATAAATGAATAGAGGGAAGGATCACTGAGGAATGACAAATCAAAAGGACGGTTTTCTTCGGTATTGGAAAAATGATCTTCCTCTTTGGCTTCCTTCGTCGTGCAGGTTTCATCCGGCAGCTTGACCCAAATAAATCCGTCTTGCTTTCTGACTGGCACAGCCGTCGCGCTTGTATGTGTTCCGGGCGAATATTCACAAAGACCCGGCACGCGCCGGCATACACCTTTCCCGTCAAATTCCCAGCCATGGTAAGGACAGACAAGCATGTCCCCTTTCATCCAGCCTTCGGACAATGGAACATTCCGGTGCGGACAGCGATCTGTTAACGCATGGACTCCCCGCTCTGTCTGAAACAGAACAATCGGCTCATCAAGCACAATAACTCCAACAGGCTTGCGCCCCAGTTCGCTTTCATGGCAGGCCACAAGCCAATGGTTTCTCATCACTTTTTCCTTCATATGTATATAATGATCTCTCATAGCTGATACTTCCTCATAATTGGAACTCCAACCTTATGTAATAGTGAACTAAAGAATGTCCAGACAATCTTTCTGGCAGCCGGCAAATGCCTGACATAGACCGCGCTGTATTCAATCGCGGGCTTTCCGCCGCGGAGCCGTTTAAAGTGGGCGGCTCCTGAGCTTAAATGAAGCAGCTGGCTTCTCTCTGCCGCTTCCTGCAAAACCATCGAAATCAGCATCCGATACAGGCCCGTCTGCTGCGGAAGCGCTGTATTGTAACCGACTAGAGGAACAGTTATGACGTCTCCCCTGATAAAACAGCCGACAATCCCTTGCAGAACTCCGTTCCCATCACGAAGCCCTTTCATCTGGATCAGCTTTTGTTTGTGGGCGTTTTCGAAATATGCCGTCGTAAACTGTGGATTGATAGATGAGTATTTCTCAATATAGAGAAGATCGTAAAGCTCTTTGATCCTCGGATAATCATTGGCTTGAATCTCATCATGTTCGACGATCGCAAACGGGGCTTTTTCCAACAACTTTCGATCCCACACATTATTTTTTTTTCGCAAATAATCGGGTGCTCTGCCATCAAAAAAATATACCTGCCTGCTTGGGACCATCAAATAATCCAAACAGAGCAAATCATTGATCATCTCCGC
This sequence comes from Paenactinomyces guangxiensis, assembly GCF_016055185.1. Taxonomy (GTDB): domain Bacteria; phylum Bacillota; class Bacilli; order Thermoactinomycetales; family Thermoactinomycetaceae; genus Paenactinomyces; species Paenactinomyces guangxiensis. The sequence goes on along the minus strand of NZ_JAECVR010000002.1, from coordinate 11,167 downwards.
GTTTGTCACATTGTTTAGTGAACGAAAAATAAGGGCGTAATCCGAAAATTCTTCAGTCAAACGGTTTGTTATCTCCTGAAGTACCTCCCTTTCAATTGGTTCATATAAATTGGTGGATAGAAGCCAATTGTTCAAGTGAACATTTTGATCAATCATAGCCTTTTTTAACAATGGGGCAATTGCGCCAATGACCATACTCAGTCCTTTTTGCAGAAGACGGCTCCGCAGCAAATACAATTCCTCAAGCGTATAGCGGATACAGGCTGAGTATGGTGAACAAACATATGAATTATCATACTCAGAAACATTAATGGTGATCGGCAGGAGATGACCGCCTGCCCGCAGCAATTGAACATCGGTCTGCACATTGCGGACGTACACCCCGGCCCCTGCCTTGATGAGCGGCAGAGTATATGCCGTTTCCATCTCCCACCGGCTGTCATGCTGCAATGTTTGCAAATCGGGATGATCTTTTCCGATTCTTTCAATCTGCATTTTTATATCTTCTCTCCATCCCACTCAATATTCGATGTCGCCGCATCCTTCACGCTGATTCGTTTTGAAAAGCTGACATACAAGGTTTCCAGCAGGCTCAGAAAGTGATAGATCAGCACCCGTTGATCACGCCGGTCAAACAGCACATCATCTGCGTTACCAAAATCCCTCGCCCATCGGCGGATTCCTGTTACACCATGATAGAAAGGGTTGAGCATCATCGCATAACCGATCATTTTCGGTTTCTCCATGGCATGACGGCGGGGCACCGCTTGTTCCCCCGGTAAAAACGGGGAAACAAGCTCCTCTTGTGACAGAAAATGAAGCCCGCTTGTTGTTCGGGGATTACACTCCAGCACATACAGGGACCCGGCTGGCGTTTCAATAAAGTCAAATGCCAGATGACCGGTAAATTGGAGTTTCTGTGCGATTTCTGCCGCAAATTGGGCAATTTCCTCATGTTCGACCGGATGAAAATAGTAACCGGATGCCCTGCCCATTCGATATGCCGGCCGATAACAGGCATGGGCTTTTATTTCGCCATCCATTGCGAGATGATAGCTGCAGTATTCCCCTCCCTGTATGTATTCCTGGGCGAGCCAGGGATCATGCGGACCGGGCTGAATCTGCCGGATTTGGGAAGGGTCAGGCCCAAATAAATTGCGGGCGGCAAAACGGCCGTATACCGGTTTAAACACATATTTCTCTGCTGAACCTTCAAACGGCTTCAAATCCTCCGGTGATTGCAAAAGGATTGTGGCAGGAGTTTTCACCCGGCAACTGCCAGTGAGCCGGGAAAACTCCCATTTATTGTGAAGCCGGTTCAGCTTCTCAAACGGGTCGCAGAAGACACGGCAATACTTCCTGAGCTTGTCCAGACTGCCCGCTATAAAGAAAATTTCCTCACTGCTGGGCATTAAAAGATCAATGCGGTACTGTTGAATAATCTGAATCAACCCGTCGATAAACCCGCGGTAATTTTCTCGGGGTGATGGCAGAATAAATGATTGTGTCACTGTGTTGGACCCCTTGCAGACAGGATATTTCACACAATCGGCCACATACACATCACATCCTGCCCGGTTGAAATGCCGCGCCATCTCTAATGCGGTATAAGATCGGGAGCCGGTAATCAGCAGCCTCATCAGTTTATCACTCCATAGAAAACCCTATGACCGACCGGCACAACCCCTGGATAAAAACGGACCAAGGGAAAAAGCGAGGCAATTCTTCCTTGAATTTGCTTCTTTGCCAAATGCCTACGCCCCTTGTGCAGTTTTTGGAGCGGCCTTTCTGCTTCCTCGCAGGGCGCCGATCGGGAGCGAGACAGAATTCTGCCTTCCCCCTTAGATACACACACTTACACAGAAACAGTCATATCAGATGAAACCGCAACTGCTCTGCTCCTTTCATTCATTCTATAAACATACCATTGAATCTGCCCCTCCGGCAAAACATTCAATACTTGTCTTTCTGTAACGCTATTATATATTGTGAACCGGATACAAGAAATACTGGAATTGTACCAGCAAATATACTGCAAAAACCTTCAGTACCGGGGTGAGAGTGGACATCATTTTTATTATCTTTTGCAAAGGCAATCATGGCAAAAGCAGAAAACCAATAGCGGTGAATGGCTTTGTATATGTAAAATTCACCGCTATCTTTCCACTCTTTAAGATGACATCCATTCCCCTCCATTAACATGAAGTGTTTGTCCGGTCACAAAACGGGAATCATCAGAAGCGAGATAAACATAGGCAGGGGCAAGTTCAAATGGTTGGCCTTGGCGCCCCATTGGATTAGCCACCAGCGTAACCTCGTCGGCAGAGAAGCTTGCCGGTATGAGAGGGGTCCATACCTTTCCGGGTGCAACCGCGTTTACCCGGATCCCTTTATCCACGACATTTTTGGCCAATGCGCGGGTAAAACCTATGATAGCCCCTTTTGTCGCTGTGTAATCAATCAATTGTTTGTGTCCGGCATACGTTACAATGGAAGAAGTATTAATGATGGAACTGCCCGCCGTTAAGTACGGCAGCGCTGCCCGGGTTGTGTAGAAATGAGAGTAAATGTTTACTTTAAAGGTATCATCAAACTGCTCATCGGTAATATCAAGCAAGCTTAATTGCTGAAACTGAATCCCGACATTATTACACAGAACATGCAGTTGCCCGAATGTGTGGATGGTTTCTTCCACGATATCAATACATTGCTGTTTTTCCCTCAAGTCACCGGGCAATAATATACAACGTTGTCCCAGTTCTTCAATTCTCATCTTTGTCCGGTTTGCATCTTCGTGTTCATCTAAATAAGAAATGGCAACATCTGCACCTTCCTTAGCAAAAGCAATGGCTACTGCTGCGCCAATGCCACTGTCACCGCCTGTGATAAGCGCGACCTTTCCGGCTAATTTCCCGCTTCCTTTATAATTCGGATTTTCTATAATTGGCCTTGGAACCATCCATTTTTCCAAACCGGGCTGGCGAAGCTGTCGTTGTTCCGGCACAGTGATCGGTATGTCCTCGTAACGTGTTATTTTCCCGTAATTTGGATACATGGGATAATCTTGATCAGCCGGTTTCCTTTGACACTTTTGCATATCTTCTGACATAAGCATCCCCCTGGAAAAAATCAATTCGGATTACTTTATGTCACATGGGCAAATCAAGTGCATCTCTTTTTGTTGCCGGATCAGATTTGGTACAGGCTCATTACTGCGGGAGACCGAATATACCAAAGAGGAAAAAGAAAAGATGAAGGAGCCTGATGATGAAATACTATACATTCAGTCCTGAAGTGAAGTTATTGTTAGTCAATCATTCAGTTGAAAAAGAAAAGATATTATATGACTCCAATCCTTATCCCTTCCTAATTCCCAAAATAGGCCCCAGACCACCCTATTATTTTAATCCGCGATACGTGCAGTATTATCCTGTTATCTAGTGAATATGAAATCATAATCCCAGAGAGGGAAATAACTTTTTTCTAAATGGGACCGATACCCCGGTCCTTTTTCAATTGCTCATAGCTAACCGGTATTTGTGAAAAACTACTGAAAACAGGAAAGCAGATGATCCAATTGAAGAAAATCATACTCATCATAGGATTGGTCAGTTTATCCATCATGTCAGCCCCGTCGGAAATAAAGGCCGATTCCACTCCTCAGGAGGAACTTTTGGAGGACACCATATTAGCTCTTTTATTTCCTGAAATTGAAAAGGCAATTGAAAAGCATTTTGGGGAGTCTAAACAATTCTTCTGTCAGGATGTATTAAAAATCACCAAAAAAGACCCTGGCTCCTTTCTCTTCAGGATTACGACACAAGTTCAAACATTTGAAGGCGCCCACAATCCACCCTATCACCTGGTAACGATTACATTTGATAACGATGGCCCGGGCTGGGGCTGGAATGTCAGAGAATTTAAAGCCAGACAGCTTGCCCCCGGAGAGAAGGTTAAATGCCGGCATCCTGTTGAATTGCCCCTTCATTATGAAGGAAACCGGTTGGATCAGAGCAGATTGGAACCACTTCATTCAATGCACAAGGCCGAATCTGTCCGGACAGGTTCGGCCTTGTGCATTGAATCATGATTATAATGGTTGCGTGAACTACAGGATATCGCACCAAAAACAGATTAGCGACACTTCATCCACTTGTCGCTCTTTTTGGGCTTTGATCTGATTCTTAAATGCAGTTAGTTGATCTGGAGCCACTAACATTTAGTATACTTTCTTCCATTCGGCGATATTGCCGGAATCAAATTTGAAAGGGTCACCGAGCATAATTTGGCTTCCGTCTCTGTCTGCAACAATTTCTTTTTCACCAAGCCTTCCGGCCTTGAACTTTTCTCCGGGCTTTCCGGTGATTTTCCCTTCTGCCAGAGCGTGTGCCGCATATCCTGCCAGATACCCGACATCAAGGGGGTTCCACAGATACATCCACTGGCAAACACCGCTTTCAATGTATTCAGCCATTTCGCTGGGCAGTCCGAGACCGGTTAACTGTACTTTCCCCTTGAGCCCTTTATCTGTAAGAACTTTACCTGCTGCTGCAATACCGACTGTAGTAGGAGCAATGATCCCTTTGAGGTTTGGATAGGATTTCAGCAAAGCTTCTGTCTCAGCAACACTCTTGTCCCTGAGGTCATCGCCGTAAGCAACTTTTACAAGTTTCATATCCTTATATTTCGGATCTTCAAGCTCTTTCTTCATCCACTCAATCCAAAGATTCTGGTTGGTTGCCTGTGAAGTGGCGCTAAGAACAGCAATTTCGCCTTTTCCGCCAATCATTTCATGCATCGCCTGGATTTGAACACGACCGATCCTCTCAGGGTCTGCCTGATTGATATGAACGATACGGCTCTTTGTATTCACGGCAGAGTCGAGAGAAAGAACTTTGATCCCTCTGTTCATCGCCTTTTTTAGAGAGGGCTGAAGCGCATCCGGATCATTGGCCACTACGGCGATCACATCCACCCTTTGTGCAATAAGCTCTTCAATAATCTGAATCTGGGCTTCGGCTGTCGGTTGATCCGGCGCTTTCAGGATCGCTTCTCCGCCAAGCTCTTCGATTGCGTTCTTAAATCCTTCCATCTGCTTTTCACCATAAGGATTACCGGCATTCTTAAAGACAATTGCATATTTCTTTTTTCCGCCGCCGGATGCATTCCCCCCCGGGCTTGTACTGCATGCAACTAACATTGACAGGGCCAGAACCATCGCCATGCTTATCGCCAATAACTTTTTCAATTTCTCTTCCTCCCTGTGTTTCCATGATTTCTTTCTGCTGACAGTCTGTAACTGCCTTGTTTTTCACTCCCGTTCTTACGAATGGGTTTTGCGGAACAACCCTCTAATGTTCAGATTCGGAATCATGACTGCAACGATCAGCAGCAGTCCAATAATGATCAACTGTGTTTGTGCAGGGACGTTAATGAGGCCGAGACCATAGCGCAACAAACCGATCAGGAAAATGGCTAAGACCGCGCCGATCATTCTTCCCTTTCCGCCGGCCGTGCTCACACCTCCCAGCGCCGCCATAGCAATGACTTCCAATTCATACATCATTGCTATGTTTGGTCTTGTACTGCCCATTTTTGAAGTGAGAAATAAAGCAGCCACAGCGGCCATAAGCCCTGTCATTGTAAACACAATGATCTTAATTTTATCAACCTGTACTCCCGAAAATCTGCTTGCCACAGGGTTGCTTCCTATGGCGTAAACAGCTCTGCCGAAAGTTGTTTTATGAAGCAGCAGGCCGAAAATGACAGCAAAGACGGTAAATACAACCAGGATAAACGGAATGCCTCCGATATATCCCCATCCCAGAAAATTGAACCACTCCGGAAAATCCCCGGCAGCCTGGTCTTTAAGGATGATATAGGCAATGCCTCGATATAAGATCATTGTAATCAGGGTAACAATAACGGCCGACAGCTCCTTGAATTTGACGATTAACAGCCCGTTTACCCACCCGCAAATCGCTCCTGTTGCAAGGCAAATGACCATAGCCAGCCCCATCGGCACTCCCATTTGATATAAGTCAGCCATAACAACCGAAGAAAGAGCCACCGTTGATGCGACTGAAATATCGATATCGGCAAGGATCATAACGAAAACCATTGGCAAAACAATAAACGCTTTATCGAGGAAAGCCATCGTTGCATCACGCAAATTATAATAGTCCAAATAATATGGAGACAGATTTGCATTGATCACATTGACAAGTATAAAGATAAGTACAAGCATCCATTCCCATTGGAAGAAAAAATCTTTCCATTTAAATTCCTTTTTGTCCAATATGAGTCTGGGTTGCATGGCTATATTTTCCTCCTCATGAGATGATTCCGGTAAACGCCCCTTTTCACCAGTGCGTTGACGAGTACAGCAATCAGGATAATCGTTCCCTGAATGGCCATTTGCCAGAACGGCGACACATTTAAAAGAGGAAGAGCATTATTTAAAATCCCCAGCAGAATGGAACCCAGGATAATTCCCAAAATCTTTCCGCTGCCTCCTGCAATGCTGACTCCCCCAAGGACACAGGCAGCGATCACCGACAGTTCATAACCTGTCGCAGTATCGCCTTGAGCCGAAGCAAACTTTGAAACCCACAGTACACCCGCAAGCCCGGCCAATCCTCCCATAATGGTGTATACCAGACACAAGATCTTATCATTATGGATACCGCTGATTTTTGCTGATTCCGGGTTGCTTCCAACGGCATAAATCTGCCTTCCGGTTCTGGTGTGATTAATAAAGTAGTAGAAAATGATATAAACAATGATCGCAATCAAAATCAACGTATTGATGCCCAGGACGGAACCTGTCGCAATCGCTTTGAAATGGGCAGGCATTTGCCCTGCGCTTACCCATTTTCCTTCGCTGACCGTAAACGTGAGCCCTCTAAATACATTCATCATACCCAGTGTAGCGATAATGGGAAGAATCCTTCCCCTGGAAACAAGGAGGCCGTTCACCGCTCCACAGATCAGGCCAATCAATGTTCCAAGCAGGAGAGCAAGAATCGGATGCAAATGAGGATTTCCGCTGACTGTGAGTGCGGTTATCATCCCCGATAGAGCCAGTGTCGCGCCAATGGAAAGATCAATCCCTCTTGTAACGATCACCAGCATCATACCGATGGAGAGAATACTTAGAATTGACGTATTCATAAGCATATCATTAATATTTTCCGATGTCAGAAACTTAGTGTTGCGAAGTTGCACGAAAACAGAAAGTAAAATAATAAATCCCAGCAGCCCCCATTCCCTAAACTTAGCAATGTTGACGCTGATAGATGTTTTTTTTAACGCTTTTTCTGCCATAAGTGCCTCATCCCTTAACCTTTAGACTGCGGTCCCGCTCTTCCTGTAACAAAGCCGCCTCAAGAATGGCTTCCTGCGTTACACCATCCTTCTCAAGAATCTTAGTTACTCTTCCCTCACGCATGACAACAATTCTGTCGCTCATACCAATCACTTCCGGCATTTCCGAAGAAATCAGAATCACACCATAGCCCTGGACAGCCAGATCGCCAATCATTTCGTAAATCGCAGATTTTGCACCGACATCAACACCTTTGGTAGGTTCATCAAGGATCATGATTTTTAAATTAGCAGTCAGTAGTTTTGCCACAACAACCTTCTGCTGGTTTCCGCCGGATAACGAACCCACGATGTCAAAAATGCTGTTCGCCTTTACGTTTACTTTTTCAGCCAGCACTTTGGCGATTTCTTTCTCTTTTTTGCGATTTAACCAGCCTTTGCTGGAAAGCCTTTTTAATACCGGCAAAGTAATATTTCGTTCAATTCCCCATTGAAGTACCAGCCCCTGTTTTTGCCTGTCTTCAGGCAGATACCCGATTCCAAGCTTCATCGCATCCATTGGTTTTTTTATTTTTGCTTCTTTTCCTTCCACATACACTTTACCTTGATCGTATGGAGTGATTCCAAAAACAGCCTGGCACACTTCACTTCGGCCGGCGCCAACAAGACCCGTTAATCCGAGAATTTCACCTTTGCGCAGAGTAAAAGAAACATCGGCGAAGAATCCTGTTTTACCAAGCCCCTCCACCCGCAAAATCTCTTCACCGATTCTTGCTTGTTTTTTGGGGAACAGTTGGGTAACTTTGCGGCCAACCATCGCAACAATGAGATCCTCATTTGATATCTCATTTACTCCCCATGTTCCGATATATTTGCCGTCCCTGAACACGGTAACTTTGCCGGCCAGCCGGTACATATCCTCAAATCTGTGAGAAATAAAAATGACAGAAGCACCTTTTTCTCTCAACCGTTCCGTGATTTTATACAGTTCTTCACTTTCTCTGGCTGTCAATGCCGCAGTCGGTTCGTCCATAATAATAATCTTTGCCTTTGTAGAAAGCGCTTTCGCAATTTCAACAATTTGTTGCTGGGCAACACTCAGTGAACCCATCTCCGTTTTCGGGTCAAAATCAGCCCCCAATTCCTTCAGCAACTTTCTTGCCTCGGCGTGCATCTGCTTCCAGAGAATTCTTCTTGTGCCCTTTTCAATTTTTTCGTGACCCATAAAGATATTTTCTGTAACACTTAAATCCGGATAGCAGGTTACATGCTGATAAATGGCCGCAATACCCAGTTTTTGGGCATCCCCTGGATTTTTAATATTCACTCTCTTTCCGTTTAAATAGATTTCACCTTGATCCGGCGGGTGAACTCCGGTAATGATTTTAATGAATGTGGATTTCCCCGCGCCATTTTCACCCATTAAAGCATGGATTTCTCCCGGCTTTAACTGAAAGTGAACATTGTCTAGAGCTTTAACACCCGGGAACACTTTTGTGATCCCTCTCAATTCAAGAACATACTCAGACATAAAATAAACTCCTATCTGTTTTTTGTAGCGGGAATCCCATAGAAATTTCGCAAATAGTCGTAATCGTTTGCACATAATAGCAGCATGATTATCTTTGAATGTATTATATCATTTATTTGTTTGTTTTTGTTTATATTTTTTTGTTTTGTTTATGTTGCTTTTTCTTTTGTTTTTGTTTATGAATCGGGTACACAAGCTACGTACCCGATTCTTTAATCCTGGTTTTGTCATCCCTCTCTGTCAATTGCAGAGTGTAACCGATTCAATATTAAGAACCCCTGCCACTTTTTCAAACAGGGAGGCATTGTGTCCAATGGACATGGCACAATGGTGAGTTGGGGATTCAGCGAACCATCTGCTCATATAATCGTCCGGATGCACAGGGAACTTTACCGGTGTCTGGGTGTTTCCGATCCGCATGATTTCCCCGTCCGTTGATTCTCCCTGGCTTATGATTAATTTAAGTTTGCCCTGACCGGTTTGAGTCACATTCAGGGTGGTAACCGGGCCGGTTTTGACTTTGGCTTCGACTGAAATACCGGTTCCCTGCTTCCCATGATACAATCCCATCCCGCGAAGAATCGGTTTTCCCTGAGAAATGGCGATATGGAAAGGGCCGTCATGACCGAGAAGAATCGTTTGATCCACATAATCGACAACTACGATTTCCGAGTAGCTGCCTCCCTTGCCTAAAATGTCACATATTTTCATCGCAACTGCAGTTTTAAGATCTCCTTCCCCCGAGCATGGAACCCCGCGGGCGGTCAGCAGTGAATGTCCCAGAATAAATCCTGCTTGCAGTTTTTCATAATCATTTCCGGGAGACCCGTGGTAATAGTAAGTAAGTGAATCCAGATCATACTCCCGGACGAGTCGCTCCTGTGCAGCCGCAACAGTGCATGACCATTCCATCTGTTCATCGGTTGGTTTCCTGGCAATCGGATCAGAAGGAGAATCACCGCTGATCTCAAATATGGACATGGTTTCTTCCATTTTCCTTTTTACCTGCTGCGGGGTCACTTCTTTGATCAATCTGTCAAGGTCACACATTTCCAGTACTTCTACATGAAGTCCGGTTTGTGCCTGAATCATCGTAAAATCGCTGTACATATCCAACATCCCGTTATACGTATTGCCTAAAAACCCGAATCTGGCGTGCTGCAGTGTACGGGCAACACCAGCACTTTGAATCCATTCTTCAATCTCCTTCCAGGCGCGAATCGCTTCCGGCCGATCATGTGTATTTTCGTTGGTCAGCGAAATGGAAGGCGTGTAATCAAGACCGAGCAAACCGTTAATCACACGAAATGGAATGCCTGCCCGATTAAAAGCATTGGACAGTTCAGGTACGGGGCACGCCCCGCAGTGAGCCAGCCATTCTCCGGTTGTTGTTTTGGCGTAATTGAGCCGTTCCGTGGGCTGGAGATTCAGCACGATGACCGGTTTCTTGCAGATCTGATGTACCGGCAGAACAGAAGCACTCGTAGAATACGTTGCTGAATGGCAAAAGATGAGGTCCACGTTTTGCCGGTTAAACCACTCGCCCGCTTCTCTCGCTTTGCTTTCTGAGTCAACCAGGCCGAAGTTGTATATTTCCCCGAATTTCCCCATTCTTTTTTCGATAAACTTCCCGTATTCAATCAGCCGCTCCCTTAACCCTTCAAACTGGCTCCAATATGCCTCAAGCCCGATGGAATATAATCCGACCCTCGCTTTTTTTGCAGGTTTAATAGGTTCATATAACAGCAAACAAATCCCTCCTTTATCAACATTTCGTTATGGTTTCAACACAAACCGTCAGGACTCAAAATGAAAAACTTCCGGGATCACCTTCATCGTATTTCCTTCGTGGTGCTTGATCAGCAGATCTGACATAAATGCCTGCCACCGCTGATTGGCATCATGTTTGGCCAGACTGGCCATCGCTCTGTCAAAATCCTCCACTTCCATGTAAGCAAACAAATGGCCGCCGTCCATAAAGATGCTGTAAGTTTTAATACCCACTTCTTTAAATGCCTGAAGCAGTTCCGGATATACTGCTTTATGCCGCTTAATATATTCCTGTTGGTCCTCTTCGCGAATTTTCAGTATAAAGGATACTCTTTGCACAGATATTCACCTCTCCTGTGTACAATGTTTGATCATTCAGCCATTCTATTAATATCTTTTAAAAGAACATAAAAAACGAAAGCCTTCCTAGCTATTAAGAATAAAAATATATAAAGCCGCCGGTCCGTGAACGCCGATGCTGAGGTCATTTTCAATGTCGGCAGAACGGCTGGGCCCTGAAATAAAGTGAATGGAAGACGG
>NZ_JAECVR010000029.1 GCF_016055185.1 Paenactinomyces guangxiensis | reverse complement strand
CCGTCTTCCATTCACTTTATTTCAGGGCCCAGCCGTTCTGCCGACATTGAAAATGACCTCAGCATCGGCGTTCACGGACCGGCGGCTTTATATATTTTTTTATTGTCCAGCCAACCGGAACACTCAACCATGGGGGACAATCCATTTTGAGTATATGATATCTATCGAATGATTGATTATATTTAATGATTAGCGGGGTGAGGGGCTTTTATCTTGAAGATAGAAGCCCCTCTTTAAAACAGGATCAGTAACACTGATGAACGAATCAAATTGACTTTTACCCCCAAAATATATATGATAATGATAATTATTATCATGATCGCCGTATCCCCATGATACATAGGAGGAAAAAACATGTCCAGGCTTTTTACCGAGGATTTAAGAATAGCCTACGGAGACTATGATATTGTGAAAAATTTGAACTTGAATATTCCTGATGAGAAAATAACTGCGATTATTGGGCCGAATGGTTGCGGTAAATCCACCGTTTTGAAGACAGTGGCTCGAATACTTACTGCAAAATCTGGTACTGTGTTTCTGGATGGAAAAGCAATTATGAAAGAATCTACCAAAAAGATTGCGCAAAAAATGGCGATTTTGCCCCAGTCACCTGATGCCCCGGAGGGACTGACAGTGGCAGAGCTGGTTTCATATGGAAGATTTCCATATCAAAAGGGGATGGGAAGGCTAAAAGATAAAGACCGGCAAGTAATCAATTGGGCACTTCAGGTAACCGGTATTTCCGGCTTCAGGGACAGGCCGGTCGATGCCCTATCAGGAGGACAGAGGCAGAGAGTTTGGATTGCCATGGCATTAGCTCAGGAAACAGATATCATTCTTCTTGATGAGCCGACAACATATCTTGATTTGTCCCATCAGCTGGAGGTCCTGGAGCTGCTGAAATACTTAAATGAAAAAGAAAAACGTACCATTGTTATGGTAATTCATGATTTAAATCATGCAGCCCGTTTCGCTGATCATATTGTGGCCATGAAAGAAGGTAATATTGTGAAGGAGGGGAGTGCAGAAGAGGTAATGACTTCTTCTGTTCTAAGGAGTGTCTTTAACATTGATGCTGAGATTGGAATAGACCCGAGAACAAAGAAACCGATGTGCCTTACATATGATTTAATCAACAGGTTTCATGCAACGGAAGACATGGCAATATAAATATTTATGTGCAAAATATGTTGTTTTTTAACATTCAATTAATAATGATTTTTATTATCGAAAGTAATTGGAGATGAGAGAAATGAAGGTACACAAAAGATATTTTTTTCTAAGCTTGATTGCAGTTCTTGCAGTTGGTTTGCTGGCAGCGTGCAGTGGTGAAACGAGCCAAAAAATGAATCCCGGCACCCAAACCAATTCTTCTGCAAAAACGAGAATCTATCATTCTGAAAATGGTGATATAGAAGTGCCTGCCAATCCTAAACGAATTGCGGTGCTGGCGCCCGCCTATGCAGGAAATCTGCTGAAACTGGGGATTACCCCCATCGCCGTCGATAAATGGCCAAAGGGGAATAAATTTTATGAAGGCAAATTGGATGATGTAGAAGAAATCACCGAAGATTCCCTGGAGAAGCTCTTGTCATTAAATCCTGATTTGATCATCGCATATTCAAACAACAAAAATATTAAGAAATACTCCGAGATCGCTCCAACGGTTTCTTTTACCTACGAAAAATATAACTATCTGGAACAGCATATTGAAATAGGAAAATTAGTAGGCAAAGAAAAGGAAGCGAGAGCGTGGGTGGAAGAGTGGCAAAAGAAAGCGCAAGCAGAGAAGAAAAAAGTCCGGGAGGCCATCGGTGAGAACGCCACCGCTACGGTGATTGACACATTTGGCAAAGACATGTACGTATATGGGGATAATTGGGGACGAGGAACAGAGGTAATCTATCAGGCTCTCGGCCTTAAAGCTCCCAAAAAGGTGGAACAAGAGGTATTTGGCCGCGGGTATAAAGCGATTTCAGCCGAGGTGATTCCACAATACGCAGGCGATTACATTTTTGTTGGTCAAGGGGATGAAACAACAAATCACTCATTCATGGAAACGGATGTTTGGAAAGGAATACCGGCAGTGCAAAAGAATCATGTCATTAAATTTGATTCAAAGTCCTCCTATTTTAATGATCCGATCACCCTTGAAAAAGAAATGGAGTTCATTGTAAAAGCACTGACGAAAGGAAAATGATTTCTAAGTTTATTAAAAGGACTATTCTTTATGATAATGACTGGAAACAAACAGGTTGAAGAAAATAAAGTTTATTCCCGGCCGGCAATCGGTACATCCATATTGGCTTTGGGATTTATCCTCCTGATCGGCAGTATTGTGCTGGCTATTTCAGTGGGAGCTGCCAATATTGATTTTCTGACTGTGTGGAGATCGATTTTTAACTATGATTCTGCCAGGGAAACAGATCAAATTATTGTCAGCATCAGGCTGCCAAGGGAGCTGGGAGCAGCAATCGTCGGGGCTGCCTTTGCAGTCAGCGGAGCCATTATGCAGGGAATAACAAGGAATTCCCTCGCAGATCCCGGTTTACTTGGTCTAAACGCCGGCGCAAGTCTGGCTCTTGCGTGTGTATATGCTTTCGACTCAAATGCTGCCTATCTAACAGTCATGCTCGTTTCTTTTATTGGTGCGGGAATAGGGGCCGGGATGGTATTCGGTCTGGGATCTTTAAGGCGGGGAGGACTGTCTCCCCTCCGCATTACTCTGGCGGGTGCAGCAGTCTCGGCATTGCTGACCGCTTTAGGGGAAGGAATATCCTTATATTATAAACTGTCCCAGGATCTTGCCTTTTGGAAAGCAGGAAGTGTTTCAGGGACAAACTGGCTCCAACTGACATTGATCTGTCCTGTGGTTGTTGTGGGCATTCTTATGGCGATCATGCTTTCTAAAGGGTTAACCATCCTCAGCTTTGGTGAGGAAATAGCAAAAGGGTTGGGGCAGCGGACTTTATTAACGAAAGCAGTCCTCATAACGGTTGTATTCATCTTGGCCGGAGCTGCCGTTTCACTCGTTGGGCCTATTGCTTTTGTCGGATTGATGGTACCCCACATTGTCCGCTTTCTGGTTGGGACAGATTTTCGTTGGATCATCCCTTGTTCAGCTGTATTTGGAAGTGTATTAATGGTTCTTGCTGACACAACGGCGAGAATGGTAAATGCTCCGTATGAGACACCAGTTGGTGCCATCGTATCCATGGTTGGTGTTCCTTTCTTCCTTTATCTTGCACGAATGGGAGGAAGAAAAAGAACATGACAAATTCAGCTCAGCTCAAAAGAGTTCGATTAACCATGATATCCGCTTTGGTTTTGCTTCTGGCACTTTTTGTGATAAGCGTAGCGACCGGATATATTTCTTTATCTCCTGCTCAATTAGGGCGTACCATTTTGGGACAGGGCACCGGCAGGGAAAATTTAATCTTGTTTGGTTTCCGGCTTCCAAGAATTATCATCACGATTTTAGCTGGTATGGGACTGGCCGTTTCCGGTTCAATCCTGCAAAGTATTACGAAAAACCCGCTTTCTGATCCTGGTGTTTTGGGAATTAATGCGGGTGCAGGGTTAATGGTGGTTTTTTATGTTATGTTATTTACCGCAGAATCGACCCATTTTTTATACGTACTCCCCCTTTTTGCATTAACAGGAGGAATATTGACTGCCGCTATCATTTACATCATGGCCTATAAAAAAGGAAAAGGAGTTGACCCGGCCAGGCTCGTTTTAATAGGTGTCGGGATCGCAGCTGCCATGTACGGCGCTATTTTTACCCTGACTACCCGTTTGGAACGTGAGGAAAATGATTTTTTTGCCAATTGGATGGCGGGGAGAATTTGGGGAGATGATTGGACGTTTGTTCTGGTTTTACTTCCCTGGATTCTTTTGCTTATCCCTATCGTTTTTGCAAAGTCAAATGTACTAAACACATTGAATCTGGACGAAAATGTATCTGTAGGTTTAGGGGTCCATGTGAAGAGGGAAAGGCTAATCCTTATTTTTATCGCGGTGGCTCTTTCTTCGGCTTCTGTATCAGTCAGCGGAGGGATTGCATTTATTGGGCTTATGGCTCCACATATCGCAAGGGCCCTGGTGGGACCTCGTCATCAGGGGTTCCTTCCTATCGCAGCTATGCTCGGAGCCATTTTGCTCCTTGCGGCAGACACTCTTGGGAGGGCCATATTAGACCCTGGAGGTATTCCCGCAGGAATCATCGTTACAATTATCGGCGCACCATATTTTATGTACTTAATGGCAAAAAAATAGTTTCAAAAAGGAGGGATGAACTTCACTTGGAAGTCCGTCTCTTCTTTTATTCAGAGAACAATTGTATTTACAGAGTTTTGCCGGCTGAAAGCACACGGTTTCAATCGGGATCTGGTGAGCGGGGAGATAACGGACGGTTTAAGATACCAACTGATTGCAAAGTTAACTCGGCTCTCTCCCAAAACTCTGTACCAGTTTAAACAAGGGGATCTTGCCAATCGGGTAACACAAACATGCAGCTCGATTGAATTTTATTTTAAATTCTTTTTGCTTCCTTCCTGTTCTCATGTGCTTCGATCGATAGGGATTTTGATATTTATGGTTGTTTTAAATGTAAAACTTGCAGCCATATCCCTCTTGTTAATCCCTATGGTGTGTTGGGTGTCATACTAGTGGAGCGGGAAGTATGAGGATGCTTCTAAAAAGATGAGTGATATACAAAAGGGAGTATTTATAACACTTGTCATATGGATTTTGACATATTTTTATTATTAATTATAATAGGGTTGTAATTATTTCGACTTTAACATATAGAAACAATCTTATATAATTTAAATCTAATTCTAGTACAAGACGCAACGTTATGACCCATCATAATAGTCGGAATCATTATAATAATCCCAGTCCGGAAAAGGGTGACCGCATTGAAAATCAGGAAAACAATGGTTGGTGTTTTATCTGCTTCCCTTGTGCTTGGAGCATTTGCCGGTGCACCACTGGCTTCTGCACAACCAACTTCTCATGACAAACATGAGAAACATGTGGATTGGGCAACTGTTGACTTTAACCGTTTATCTAAGGCTTTGATTCAGCGCGGGGTGATTGACAAAAACGCCTCTGAGAAAGAAGTCCGGAATGCAGTAGAAGAGTATGCAGTTAAGAACAGTGTTGAGGGTGGCATCGACACTTCTACATCCTTTGGGAAAAAAGCAGAAAAAGGCCTTAAAAGTGTCCGGCAGCGTGGAGCCAAAAAAGCGAGCGGGAAATCTGCCGATGCGAAACTGGCAAAAGCCCACAAAGACAATATCGTTATGGCTCTGGTAGAATTCCCGGATTACAACCATAACCGTATTCAGCCGGAGGAAGGTAATCTGTACACCAAAGATTTTAATCCGGAGCACTATCGCAAAATGCTGTTTAATCAAAACGGCTATACCACTCCGGAAGGTGTTAGCCTGACCACCATGGCCCAATACTACTATCAACAATCCGGCGGAACCTGGACCGTTGACGGTGTGGTTACACCCTGGATTCAGTCTAAAAGAACAGCAGCAGAAAATGACCAAGATCCCCGTGGTCTTGTTGCGGAAACATTAAGCCAGGTTGGTGAAGCGATTAAAGGAAAAGAAGCGCTTTATGACCAACGCGACCCATACGATATCGACGGAGATGGACAAGTCATGGAGCCGGACGGATTACTGGACAACTTAATGCTGGTTCATGCCGGTGTAGGTGAAGAAGCAGGCGGGGGTGACCTTGGAGCGGATGCGATCTGGTCCCATCGCTGGACATTGAGAACCCCCACTGCGATTCCGGGTACTACGCTGAAAGCTTATGACTATATGATTCAACCTGAAGATGGTGCGGTAGGGGTATTCGCCCATGAATACGGCCATAACCTGGGATTGCCTGACCTTTACGATACAACCGGTGAGGGTTTTGGTTCTCCGGTAGGAACATGGTCGATTATGTCCGGCGGCTCCTGGAACGGTAAAATCGCGGGAGCTGAACCTACCGGCTTTGATCCGTGGTCCAAAATGTATTTACAGGCAACCTTTGGCGGGAAATGGATTTCTCCTGTTGAAATCAACCACCAGGACATTCGCTCCGGGCAGGTTTATAAAGTGAATGAAGCAGTCAGCTTTAAGCCGCAGAATAAAGTATTAAAAGTGAATTTGCCTGACGTGGAAAAGCAGCCTCCTACCCAGCCGGCGGAAGGCAAATTTGCTTACTTCTCTGATTTGGGCGATAACGTCAATACCAAGATGACCTCTCCGGAGATTGATCTGACAGGTGTGACAAAGGCAAGCCTCAGCTTTGACTCCTGGCGGGATATTGAAACAGGTTACGACTACCTGTATGTAAATATCATCGATGCAGCAACGAACGAGAAAACAACGATTAAATCATATGATGACGTCACTGGCGGCTGGGTAAAAGAAGAACTGGACCTGTCATCCTTTGCAAACAAAAAAATCAAAGTTGAATTTAACTATGTAACAGACGCCGGTTGGGTGCAGGAAGGCTTTTATGTAGATAATATCTCTGTAACCGCAGACGAAAACCAGGTATTTGCAGATGACGGAGAAGGCACACCGAAATTTGATCTCTCCGGATTTATCCATTTTGATGGAAAAGGAAAAATGTATCCAAGCTATTATCTGATCGAATGGCGTACCCATAACGGAATGGACCAGGGATTGGCTAACTTGCGCCGCGGCAGCAGTTTCATTACCAGTGATCCGGGGATGGTCGTATGGTATTATGATGGCCGCTATCTCGATAACAACACCAGTCTCCATCCAGGCGAAGGAATGATCGGGGTTGTTGACGCTCATCAGCGTATTCATTACTGGAATACCGGCGAGCCCGCCACGGATCGTTATCAGTTGGTAGATGCCGCGTTCAGCTTTAATCCGACATCTGAAATTCATATTGACAACTATGCAACATTCGGCTCTATGCACTATCCAAGCCTTCCGGGTGTATCCACCTTCTACGACGGAAACGATTATTCGTTAAAAGGTGTGGATACCGTTGGCAAGATCCTGCCAAAATACGGCCTTCAATTTAAATTGAAAAAGGTCAGAAAAGATGGAACATCTGCCCATATTGAACTTTCCAAACGGTAAGGTGGAATAACCACTATATTTGGATGGTCCGGACAGGATAAAGACAAGCCTGCTCATTTCCTTTTCCATGAAATGAGCAGGCTCTTTATTTGGCGTGGGCTTGATTCATCGTATAAATTTGCCGAATCTCATCTGCCGATAAAATCAGCATGTAAGTCCCCCCACTTCTGAATGTACAATCCGAAGGCGTTCCGGGCTTGTTCCCGGTGCCCCTGATTTTCGTCTTTATTATTTTTCGGCTTGTTGCAGCTGTGAATGGTTGCTCCTCTCCGGCTTAGGAACAAAAGAGATGGCAATCAGAGAGATGATTCCGGTAAAAACAATATATAGAGCCACGGGTACCCATGAGTTGTTGTATGTTTCCAACAGGGCTGTAGCGATAAGCGGAGCCGTGCCGCCCGCAATTGCAGCCCCGAGCTGATAGCCGAGCGTGACCCCGGTGTAACGAACATGGGTGGTAAAAATCTCGGAAAAGAGTGTGCCGAGAACAGCGGTGACGGGGGCCCACAGAATTCCGAGTCCGATGACGGTAGCTGCGATGAGCAGAAAATGCGATTTTGACGACAACAAATAGAAGTAAGGAAACGCATATAAAATGATCGCCACCGTTCCCCAAACATAGAGGGGCTTCCGGCCCACCCGGTCAGACCATTTGCCCATGATCGGGATCGCGATAGTTGTGATCAGTGTGGCAATGGTAACCGCATTTAATACGGTTGTTTTGGGAAAGCCGAGGTGGCTGGTTCCGAAAGAAATGATAAAGGTTGAGAAAATATAAAACGGGCCTGTTTCCACCACTTTGGCACCCACTGCCAACAAGACGGATTTCCATTGATAACGAAGGGTATCAAAGAGAGGGACTTTTGCAATCTTGCCGCTCTTTTGCGTCTCTTTAAACTCGGGTGTCTCATCAATTCCGTTCCGGATCCACAGTCCGATGAATACCAGCATGGCGCTCAAAATAAAGGGAATTCTCCATCCCCAGGCCATAAACTGGCTGTCTGGAAGCAGAGTCATCAGGCTGATGGACAGAGTCCCCAGCAACATCCCGATGGTGACTCCCATCTGCGGTACGCTGCCAAAAAAGCCTTTCTGTTCTTTGGAGGAATATTCAACAGCCAGCAACAAGGCGCCACCCCATTCACCGCCAATCCCAAGTCCCTGTACGAGGCGAAGTAGCGTGAGCAGGACGGGGGCCCAGATCCCGATCGTTTGGTAATCAGGCAGCAGACCGATGAGAACGGTTGCAATCCCCATCAGAGAAAGAGTGAGGACCAGTGTTTTCTTTCGTCCGATTTTATCACCGATATGGCTGAAGATCATACCGCCTAGCGGCCGGATAAAAAAAGGAATTCCAAATGAGGCATAAGATAAGAGCAATCCGACAACCGGATCAAAACTGGGGAAAAAGAGTTGGTTAAATACAAGAGAAGCCATCGTCCCATAAAGGAAAAAGTCATACCACTCGATGGAACTGCCGATCAGGCTGGCCACCAGGGCTTTGCTTTCCTGCTTTTTCATGTTTCTTAAAACCCCTCCTCCTCTTTCCATTGATTAAAATAGAATATAGGACATACATTCAGGATCGAAAAATTTTTTCCTGCAACAAATTTATACTAAAACAAGTGATTCGACTTTTTATTTAGTAAAATTAAATGATGCAGACGCATTCATTAGGGGGGCAACCTGATGCCAAACGTGAACATGTTAAACAGATATCTGGGGGGATGATGGCTGTCGGTAAACATTGTGCCCCGTTAATCATATACGTTCTGATATAATCAGCTTCCCATGTTTGTATTTAAACAGGCTGCTGATAACGTATGCAGAATCAGCAGCCTTTTGTCTCATAGCGAAGAAAACTTATTCCACGGAAATTTTCATGTCTGAAAAGAAGTTTGCAATCGCGAAAGAGGATGCGCCCAATGCGGTTGAATACGTACCCAGGCTTGAAAAGGCGATCCTCAGCTGTGCCCGGTGATAAGGCAATGAACGGCTTTCAATCACCCGGTGAATGGGATTGCTGATCCATTTTTCTGCTTTGGCAAACCGGTTGCCTATAATGATCAGTTCAGGATTAAATGTGTTGACGATATTGGTTAAACCGATCCCCAAATATTCGCCTACCTGGTTGAATAATCGGATGACATCACCATTTCCCTCGTTTGCTGCCTGAATAAACAGATCGATATCTCCATCTTCGGCTTCAGCGGCAGACAGGGATTTTGCCTGATCCAAAAAAGCCCGCTCGGAGGCGTACAGTTCCCAACAGCCCCTATTTCCACACCTGCATTTTTTGCCGTGGCTTTCAATCACAAAATGCCCCATCTCACCGGAAAAGCCGGCTGTTCCTCCATATAACGCATTATTTATGATAATCCCGGTTCCAATCCCGATTCCGACACTTATATATACGAGGTTTTCCACTCCCTTTCCTGCGCCGAAAATGTGTTCACCCATCGCTCCGGCATTTGCTTCATTGTGAATGGTGACAGGGAGATGAAATTCATCTCTGATCATTTCAGCGAGGTTGACGTTTTTCCAACCCAGGTTGGGGGCAAACAGAATGGTTCCAGTTTCGTCCACAATGCCGGGAACCCCGATGCCGATCCCGACGATTCCCCGGGGGCTGTCGGGAGCCTGGCTGATCATGGTCCGGATCGACTGAAACAGGGTGGAAATGATGGCTTCAAAGGAAAGATCGTGCAGGGCGGTTGTTTTTTCCCGCACCAGATTTCCTTCTAAATCCGTCAATACAGTTAAAATATAGTTAACACCCAGATCGACACCGATGGAGTACCCGGCAACATGGTTGAATAGAAGCATGACAGGCCGCCTTCCGCCGCTGGATTGGCCGGGGCCGATTTCATAGACCAGATTGTCATCGATTAATTCTTTGACCAAACTGGAGACAGTCCCCTTGTTCAGGTTCGTCAATTCAGAGATCTGAGCGCGGGAGACAGGATGCTTTTGCCTGATGGTCTCAAAAACGATTGATTTATTGATTTTTTTTATGAGGTGTTGATCACCAGTTATGCGCATAGTGCTGTCCTCTCTTTATATAATGATTAAACTAATGTAAAATGAGTTTCCTCAGTTGTAATAGGAGTCATCATACAGTATATAAGAGTTTCAGGCAATCATAAAGGAAAGATTGATATATCTTTGTTTAATCAATAGACAAACTATTGAAGGGATGATATGATTGTGGTGAAAGCGGTAACATGTTTTTTGTCATGATTGACAGAAAGGGCGCCATCCCGGCGATGCATACTTTGCAATCATCTGAAAGCGATATATGGGTTGGGATGGAGTGAAGCCGTATACCGGATTTGCAGGAGGTAGGTTCCATGTTAAACAAGTGGTTCAGACGCTTTCAATTGAGCGCATTGGCCTCCCTGTTGGTCGTTTCCGCTACAGGGTGCGGCATCATAACCACCGGTGAAGAGGCGCTTAAGGAGACAAAGGAAAAAGATGATCAAGTGGTCATCGGCTTCTCGCTTGAGACCTTGAAGGAGGAACGGTGGCAAAAGGATAAAGCGCTGTTTGAGAAAAAAGCGAAGGAACTGGGGGCAGAGGTTAAGACATTGTCGGCCAACGGTGATGACGCCACGCAGTTGAGCCAGGCGGAGCAACTGATTTCTCAGGGAGTGGATGTATTGGTGGTCGTTCCCCATAACGCGGAAGCTGCCGCCTCAATTGTGGAAAAAGCCCATAGGGAAGGAATCAAAGTGATTTCCTACGACCGGTTGATCCGAAATTCCGATGTCGATTATTATATCTCCTTCGATAATGTCCGTGTCGGCGAAATGCAGGCAAAGGCGATTGTGGAACAGGCCCCTAAAGGCAATTACGTGTATATTGGGGGTGCCGATACCGACAACAATGCTCATATGTTCCGTGAAGGAGCGATGAACGTTCTGAAGCCGTTGGAGAAAAAAGGAGATATCAAGATCGTTTATGATCAATTTTCTAAAGATTGGAAGCCTGAAGAAGCGATGAAAAATATGGAAAACGCTTTAACTGCGAATAAAAATAATGTTCAAGCGGTGGTCGCGGCGAATGACGGAACCGCAGGCGGTGCCATTCAAGCCCTGAAAGCACAGGGGCTTGCCGGCAAAGTGCCGGTCTCCGGCCAGGATGCGGATTTAGCGGCTGTTCAGCGCATCGCGGAAGGAAAGCAGACGATGACGGTGTATAAACCGATCACTGCAATTGCAGAGAAAGCGGCTGAAATGGCTGTTGCGCTGGGGACAGGGAAAGAGATTAAGACCGATAAGAAAGTGAATAACGGGAAAATAGATGTGCCCTCCCTCTTGCTTGATCCCATTGAAGTGACCAGTGAGAATTTGGTGGATACGGTAATTAAAGACGGATTCCACAAGATAGAAGACGTATACAAAAATATACCGAGGGACCAATGGCCCGACACAAAGCAGGTTGGCAGGGGATAGATTCAGCCGGTTCATTACTCCATCTTATACAGGGGAGTGGGGGAATTATGTATGCTTTGGAAATGGTCGATATCACGAAGGAATTTCCGGGAGTCAAAGCATTAGACCGTGTGAACTTGAAAGTGAAAAAGGGTGAGATTCATGCTCTCTGCGGGGAAAACGGAGCCGGCAAATCGACACTGATGAAGGTGCTGAGCGGGCTTTACCCCGTGGGAACCTATTCCGGGGAAATCCGGATGGACGGAATTAAAAAAGAGTTTCATAAAATCGCCGATGCGGAAAAAGCGGGAATTGCAATTATCCATCAGGAGCTGGCACTGGTCAAAGAGATGACAGTGGGCGAGAATATTTTTTTGGGAAGGGAACCGTCTCAAAGGGGACTGATTCAGTGGGACCGCCTCTATTTTGAAGCTGCAGAATGGTTGAAGAATGTTGGCTTGAACATATCCCCCCATGCCAAGGTGAGCACCCTGGGAATCGGGCAGCAACAACTGGTGGAAATTGCGAAAGCTCTGTCAAAGGATGCCAGGGTTCTGATCCTGGATGAACCCACAGCAGCGTTGACGGAAACCGAAGTAGAAATCTTGATGGAGATTCTGCAACAGCTGAGAAAAAAAGGAGTTACCTGCATATACATTTCCCACAAAATGCCCGAAGTTTTCCGGTTGGCTGACAGCATAACGGTTCTGCGGGATGGTCAGACCATCGCTACCCTCGATCGTTCACAAACGGATGAAAATCACGTCATTGCTATGATGGTCGGGCGTGAATTGACGGAGAGATACCCCCGTGTCGAACACAGGCCGGGCGAAACGGTACTGGAGGTCAGGGATTATCATGTGTGGAGCCGGGATCAACCGGATATAAAACGGATCGATGGTGTCAATTTTTCGTTGCGGAAAGGTGAAATCCTTGGTATTGCCGGCTTGATGGGTGCCGGGCGATCCGAACTTGTGATGAGTCTGTTTGGAGCGTATGAAGGCAAGGCGGAAGGACAGGTTCTGATCGAGAATCAGCCTGTAAAGATCCGGTCTGTCAAAGATGCGATTCAAGCGGGGCTGGCCCTCGTGTCCGAAGACCGAAAACGGTGGGGTTTGGTACTCGGCATGGATGTTAAGACCAATACGACTCTCCCCAATCTGACGAAAGTTAGCAACTGGGGGATCATCAACGAGAACGATGAGATCAAGTGGAGTCAAAAATATGTAAAGGAACTGCGGATAAAATCAGCTTCACTGGAAACGGCGGCAGGCACCCTGTCCGGAGGAAACCAGCAGAAAGTGGTTATCGGAAAATGGCTGATGTCCAACCCCAAGATCCTGATTCTGGATGAGCCTACCCGGGGGATTGATGTCGGTGCCAAGTACGAGATTTATCACTTGATGAACCGGCTGGTTGCCGAAGGGGTAGCTGTGATCATGATTTCCTCCGAACTGCCGGAGATTCTGGGGATGAGCGACCGGATTCTGGTGATGCGAGAGGGTAAGATTGTCGGGGAAATGGATTACCGCGAAGCGACCCAGGAAAAAATCATACAGTCAGCAACAGGAGGGAAATAGATCTTATGGAGACAAAAGATGTGCCGGTTAAAGGGCGGCTGACCCGGCTTATGGGAACATGGGATGTCCGGGCTTACACCATGATCGGTGCGCTGCTGTTCATCTGGCTGTTGTTCGGCATGTTGGACAGCACCTTCTTAACCTCACGAAATTTATCCAACTTGTTCACTCAGATGTCGGTGATTTCGATTTTGGCGATCGGGATGGTTTTAGTGATTGTGGCTGGCCATATCGACTTGTCCGTTGGCTCCGTTGTCGGCTTTACAGGCGGGCTATCCGCCATTCTCAGTACCTGGCTCGGATTTCCCATCTGGGTTGTGGTTCTGGGTACGCTGGCAGCAGGGGCGTGCATTGGGTTCGTACAGGGGTGGCTTGTCGCTTATCGGGCGGTACCGGCTTTTATTGTCACCCTGGGTGGGATGATGGTTTTCCGGGGGGCATTGATGGGTGTCACCAACTCCACCACGATCTCCATCTCCGATCCTGCTTATGTTTTGCTGGGAGATGCTTATTTTACGAGAGGTTTCAGTTTGATTATGGTTGTTTTAGTGACCGGAGCGATTATATGGTCCACGATGCGCAGGCGCCGTT
Organism: Paenactinomyces guangxiensis; assembly: GCF_016055185.1. Taxonomy (GTDB): domain Bacteria; phylum Bacillota; class Bacilli; order Thermoactinomycetales; family Thermoactinomycetaceae; genus Paenactinomyces; species Paenactinomyces guangxiensis. Next base: position 23,754 of record NZ_JAECVR010000029.1, on the reverse strand, counting down.
CCCGGCGAAAGTACGGGTTTGAGGTGATGCCTGTTGGAGTGGATGCTCTGAAAATCATCTTTTACAGTGCATTAATCCTCGCTTTTGTACTGACGATGAACAATTATAAAGGTGTTCCGCTTCCGATTGGCTTCGTCATCCTGTCGGCTCTCGTTTTCTCCTTCATCGCTCATAAAACTTCCTTCGGCCGCCATATTTACGCGATTGGCGGAAATCCTGAAGCGGCGGCGTTATCCGGCATTAACATCAAGAGCAGAACGATGATGGTATTTCTCTTAAATGGTTTGCTCGCTTCCATCGCTGCCCTGCTTCTGACCTCCCGTCTCACTTCTGCAACCATTTCGGCCGGGCAGATGTACGAGTTGGACGCGATTGCGGCCTGCGTGATTGGTGGTACATCCTTGATGGGAGGAACCGGTACCATCCTGGGGGCTTTGATCGGATCTCTGGTGATGGCTTCCCTGGATAACGGAATGTCGTTAATGGGGGTGGAATCCTTCTGGCAATACATCGTAAAGGGGAGTATCCTCGTTCTGGCTGTATGGCTGGACATCTCAAGCCGCAAGAGAAAAGTGGCGAAGTAAACCCGAGTTTGCCTGTGCTAAGCCCATATGCGTTGCATAAACTATTACACATTTCAAGGAGGATATTTACGTGGAATACTTTAAAAATGTAGGCACTATTTCATATGAGGGAAAAGATTCGAGGAATCCGCTGGCTTTTAAATACTACAATCCGCAGGAAGTGGTCGGAGGAAAGACGATGGAAGAGCATCTGCGGTTCTCTGTCGCCTATTGGCACACCTTTACCGCCGATGGGACCGACCCGTTCGGACAGGGAACCATGTTAAGGGCCTGGGATCGTTATTCAGGGATGGATCTGGCCAAAGCCCGCGTCGAAGCTGCTTTTGAATTTTTTGAAAAGCTGAATGTCCCTTACTTTGCTTTTCATGACCGGGATATCGCTCCCGAAGGGGAAACCTTGAGGGAAACCAATAAAAACCTGGACGAAATTACAGCCCTGATCAAGGAATATATGCAGAGCAGTAAAGTGAAGCTCCTGTGGAATACAGCCAACATGTTTACACATCCGAGATTTGTTCATGGTGCGGCGACAAGCTGCAATGCCGATGTATTCGCCTATTGCGCTGCCCAGGTGAAAAAAGGGCTGGAAACGGCAAAAGAATTAGGTGCGGAAAACTATGTGTTCTGGGGCGGACGGGAAGGATATGAAACTCTTCTCAACACAGATTTGCAGTTAGAATTGGACAACCTGGCCCGGTTTTTACAGATGGCCGTCGACTATGCCAGGGAGATCGGCTATACGGGACAGTTCCTGATCGAGCCGAAGCCCAAAGAGCCGACCAAACACCAGTACGATTATGATGTAGCCTCAGCGATGTCGTTCCTCCAAAAGTACGGACTGGACCGTTCGTTCAAGTTTAATATTGAAGCCAACCATGCCACCCTTGCCGGGCATACATTCCAGCATGAATTGAGATGGGCCCGAATCAACGGGATGCTGGGCTCTGTGGATGCCAACCAGGGGGATTACCTGCTCGGCTGGGATACGGATGAATTCCCCACCGATCTGTATGAAACCACCCTGGCAATGTATGAAATTCTGAAAAACGGCGGATTGGGTTCCGGCGGTCTCAACTTTGATGCCAAGCTGAGAAGGCCTTCCTTTGAACCGGAAGACTTATTTTACGCCCATATCGCCGGGATGGACAGTTTTGCCAAAGGGTTGAAAGTGGCTCACCGGCTGATTGAAGACGGCGTTTTGGAAGAGGTCCTGACACATCGGTACCGGAGCTTCCGGGAGGGAATCGGCCTTGACATCGTATCCGGAAAAGCTGACTTCCGCACGCTGGAAGCTTATATATTGGACAAAAAAGAGATCCAAAATGAATCGGGGAGACAAGAAAAGCTGAAATCAATTTTGAATCAATATCTGTTGGAAGCCTGAACAGGGCAGATACCTTTTTTAAAGGGAGAGAACCTCTGTGAAATATGTGATCGGTATCGATCTGGGGACCAGCGCTGTTAAAGGATTACTGGTTAATCAAGACGGAGAAGTTGTTCAGGAAGTTTCAAAAAGCTATCCTCTCATTCAAAACGCTTTTGGTCACAGTGAACAAGATCCGGAAGAGTGGGTTGAAAAAACCCTTGCTGCGCTAAGCGGATTGGTGGAGGTCTCCGGTGTGAATCCGGAAGATATCGAAGGGATCAGCTTCTCGGGTCAGATGCACGGGTTGGTGCTGTTGGACGAGAAAGGGCAGTTGCTGAGAAAAGCCATCCTGTGGAATGACACGCGGACGACGGAGCAGTGCAAAGCCATCAACGACCGGCTGGGGAACCGGCTGGTCGATTGGACGAAAAACATCGCTCTGGAAGGATTTACTCTGCCCAAATTGATATGGGTCAAGGAAAATGAACCGGATATCTTCGCGCAGGCGGCTCGCTTTTTGCTGCCAAAAGATTATCTCCGGTTTCGGATGACGGGCGTATTGAACAGCGAATATTCCGATGCTGCGGGAACTTTGATGCTGAATGTGACTGAAAAACAATGGAGTACGGAGATATGCCGCCACTTTGATATCCCTGTCGATCTTTGCCCTCCTCTGGTAGAATCCCATCATTGTGTGGGCACTCTTTTGCCGGAAATCGCTTCCCGGACAGGTCTGAGGGACTCCACCAAAGTTTTCGCCGGGGGAGCCGATAATGCCTGCGGTGCGATTGGAGCCGGTATTTTATCGGAAGGGAATACTTTGTGCAGCATTGGAACCTCCGGCGTTATTTTGTCCTGCGAAGAACGGAAGGACCGGGATTTCCGCGGGAAGGTCCACTTCTTCAACCATGCGAAAGAGAATGCCTATTATGCGATGGGGGTCACTCTTTCCGCCGGCTTCAGCTTGCGTTGGTTTAAAGACACCTTTGCCGGCGGGGAAAGCTTTGAGGAGTTCTTGCAGGGCGTGGACCGCGTTCCAGTCGGAGCCAACGGTTTATTGTTTACCCCTTATCTGGCAGGAGAAAGAACGCCACACGCGGATTCGGCGATCCGGGGAAGTTTTATCGGAATGGATGCTTCCCATAAGAGAGAGGATTTTGTCAGGGCCGTGATGGAGGGGATTACGTTTTCGCTGAATGAATCGATTGAAATCCTGCGTCAGGAAGGAAAATCGATCTCCACAGTTGTTTCCATCGGAGGCGGGGCAAAAAATCCGTGTTGGCTCCAAATGCAGGCAGATATTTTCAATGCGACCGTCGTGGGACTGAAAAATGAACAGGGCCCCGGGATGGGAGCGGCGATGCTGGCGGCGATGGGCTGCGGCTGGTTCGGGTCTCTTGAAGAATGTGCGGAACAATTTGTGCAGCCAGCTGCCGAGTTTACGCCCAAACCGGAGAATGTACGGAAATACAAAGAGCTTTTCGCTATCTATCAAAGCATCTATGAACAGACAAAGGGTTTAAATCAGCGGCTGAAAGAGTTCAGGGCATAGCAGATTAACTATAAGATAACATCCTTTGACTTCAGATGAGAAAAAGAGGTTCAATGCAGGTTTGTTCAGGCAGCTTTCTTTTGCGGGAGTGGCTGCCTGGCTATGCCTGTGTTTTTTATTAACAGTAACTGAAAAATACCCCCGTCCTGCTTCCTGCTATCTACTATAAAATGATAGATTGGATGAATTTTTTATGGAAGGGAGATGTTTTGCGTGTAAATGAATCAGGAACAGGATGGTAAAAGCATGTGGAATTAAATACAAATCTTCAATATACAATGTATATTGTGTATAATTTATCATATAGATAATTTTAAGCAATTTAGGGAGACAACATAGCGTGTATTCCGGTTACCCTGAACAAGTGGAAGCAGTAGTTAAGCGAACAAAGTAGTCGAATTGTTATGAGTGTTATAAAAATTAACTCCGGGATGAGATGGAAATAAGGACAACCTCGTTCTCCTGCCAGATAATATTTCTCAACCTTTAACCCAAATCTAAAAAAAGGATGTTTCATTTAATAGATTGATCAATTTCATCCGGAAAATCCCCCCTAATATTTAATCAATTTTTTAGCGAAGTGAGGTGAAGCGTTACGGAGAGCAAATAACTCTGTACCCGGATCATGCCTATACGTACTTTTGTTGCGGAACAGGACACGCTGAATCAGAAAAGGAAATACAACTATTTTCAAGAGTTTTATAAATTTCCGTAACAATGAATATGAGAGCATATTATCATCGATTCATCATTATCATTCTTTTAACATGTGTTGGCGTGGGTACCTTTGGTTTCGGTGAAGTTCATGCTACTGGCGGCAGTTTTGATGTGCCAGAAGTTAATGACCATTTCGACAGGGTTGAAAAAGGTCCGGCACCTAAGAAACAGGAGTCAATCAACCAGAACGCAACAAAAGAAAACGGGTTCTGGGATGCAGTTGGAAACATGTTCAGTAAAGCCTGGGAGTGGACCAAGGGAACCGTTGCAGACGCTGGGGATTGGCTGGGTGAGATCTTATCTGAGATTAACAAAGTCGGTGTTGAAAACATCGGGCTCTTTGTAGGTGTACCCATACTCCTTGTCTCTGCATTTTTTATTTTCAGGCAGCCAATGATAAATTTTGCGTTTATTTCATTCTTACTCAAACCTAATGCTAAGGATAAAGCAGATGACGAGATAGTAAAACAAAGCGGCAATGGGAACGTTATAGACGCAGAGAAATATTTTTCAGATGCAAGAAAAGATATGCGAACCATGTGGGCGCCGCAAATTGTGCTGGAGTTGGGGTTAGGGAAGTGGAATGTCAAAAACAAAGATTATTACAAAAACAGTGAAATCCTGTTGGATGGAAAGCCGATGACTGAGGATTACAAAGCTTCAGTACAGCGGGGAGCGAACTGGGACTCTCACGGGGGGTAACGGTAAAAGGAACCATGCTGATCCAAGCGGTACTGGACTTCAAAAATGTTTACATCGATGGAGAAGAGAAGCCCGATTATTGGAAAAAAGGGCTGCTGGATGATCCACAAGACACCGCAGATATCTTAAAGGGATATGAATTGGGCAGCTCGGAAGGGGAAAATAAAGGACTTTTGTCTACCGTATCCCAATATGTCCCCACCCCTTCAAAAGTTAGCAGGTTTTTCTCCAGAGTGGGCCATTATTTTCGTGAGTTGTAGTATACTGACTGATGAATTTACCGCTTGCGGGAACGGCATTTGTTCATGATGAGCCCCCAAGTTCTCTAATTAAACTGATTCAAGTTTTGACTCCCCCGTCCATTGACTGCTATCAGGAGGTGGAAAAAGTGACTAAGACGATCTATAGAAGGTTGATTGAGCTTGTGCTTCTTTTTCTTGTATGTTTGAACTTGGTATATCAAGTGGTTGACGGGAATGTGTTTATGGTTATGCTGGCCATCTGGTCAATCATAATCATTGTGTTTATCTTGCCTTTCATGGCGCTTACTGAATTGGTTACAAAGAGATTTTCTCCGGTCATCCGTGCGTTGCTTTCCTTGTTTTGTCACATTGCGGCCATTGCACTGGGATGTTTTGCCCTCAATTTCCTCGGGGCGCTGATTCAAGAATATGCGTCAAATCAAATCTTTCCGCAAACAGTAAAGGATTTTGTGAAGCTGCTGCCTTATGCGATTGGCTTGTGGGGACTTGATGAAGTCATACGTTTTTTCTTTCGCGAACCAAGTTCAGTGATCCAATGGAAGTCCAAAAGCAATGGCGCTTGACACTCCACACGGCTGAAGCCGTGGGATTCTTGAGTCGTTAGCGTCCGCAATCCGTTTCCGTTTTGGACAACGCTCAAGTTTAGGGGTGTGTCATCACCCCGTCCCATGCAGTTAGAATGTACCCACATGGGCGGCGTCCCTGTTACCAGTACGCTAGGCTGCTAAACCCGAAATTGCTTTCGCTATATTGATGGCTCCGTTGAGATCGGCATGACAGGTTGTCCACACTCTTTACATCGAAACTTTAAACCATTTCGATTGGCTTTTGCTTGATGACCGCATTTGCAAGTTTGGCTGGTGTATTCTGGGCCATCTCAGCCTTGTACTTGATGAATTCTTTGAGTTGGTAGAACGACCATGAATGTAGATTTCTGCCTTGATCGGTTCTCTTTGACTTAGCAGTATTGCGAATATCAGTCAAATCTTCCCATACGAATCACTCCAACACCGTTGGCGAGTGCATGATTGACATTTGTCGACTGATTTTATGGTTTTGGTCTTTCATCCAGCGAGATTCTTTGTCTTTGGATTTCTTAATCGCTTGTAGTTTTTTTGCTTGTCCCAGCTTCTGTCTTCTGGATGCATATCGTCTACGAGCATAAGCAACTGCAGAGCCTTTGAAGAAAAGAGAGCTCGTTCCAATACCAGCAACTGCTAGATAGCTGAGACCTAAGTCAATTTGCCTGATTCACTTCTGGATGCAAAAGAAGCCAGTTAGCAAAATCTGTGTTGACCTCGGTCATTCTTTGATACATTTGTTGTTTTGCTTTCGTTGGTTTATGCAGCTCCAAACGCAGTGTGATCGCAGGCATATATTCACCCCCTTGTTTTCTGCGATGTGTTGTTTCCCATAACGTAAGAGTCTTTATTTTTTAGCTTGAACTTTGTTTTTTCTTAACCATCATAATCAATCTCATCAAAAATAAAATGACCGCCCCCCAAAACAGAATATCCATCATCCATTCAAACACGTAGTACATCCAGTCAACATTGTATAGAAAGCCAGTCATTTTCGACTGGGGCGATATTAGAAAAGCCAATACAAGGATTAAATATTTGATTCCAAATAAGAAAGTGCTTGAGGAGAGAGCCCAAAATCCAATGCTTGTTGTTGATGATACTGTATCCTTTTTCGGATTAAAAATGAGCACAAGGGAGATTACAAAATATATTAATGCAAGGATTTGAACTCCTAGTAGGGCATTAAAATCGGCGGGCAGAAACGCCAGTCGTATGTTAAATCCATATGGAGGTTTTGATTTCAAAAACATGAAAGCTAATGAAAGGGAATAAATCCCAAGTAAATAGATGAATAATGATAAAAATCCAAATCCAAGTGTTCGTGGTTTCACGGTTTACCTCCTGTCTTGAAAGTTATGTATGATCAAAAGTGTAATGGATATATGCATGTAAATCAACGATTCCTATTTTTTGGACTGTAATGAATAGTGCCATTTAATGCACCTTGGGGGGCTGTCTTGAATAATCCCCGCATTCATGCGTGGGGAGTGGTCAAACGCAGGACTTGCGGGAGGGTTCAATGTTTTAAGGAAATTCTTGAACTTATTCCCGAGATAAAAACTCATTTATTATTTTTATCACATCTGTAGTTTCTTCGGGGTCTGCCTTTCGAGCTTTCATCATGGAGATTACTTGCTCCCACTTCTGATAGTATTGTTCTGTTTTCTCCGGCGTCCATTCCTTATCCCGTTCTTCCCGGATAGCCCTGACTGCATCGGGGGAGTGCTGATGTTTATCATTTACCATCCTGTTTTCATAAAGTAACTTATAATCGCGGTTGTAGACTTGAAGAATGTGAAATAACTTTTCTTTTTCAATCCGTTCGACTGTGTGCAGCATTCCGGAGTAAGCGGCTTCGTGAGAGGAACGGGGAGCGATCCTGCCGGCGCCTTTGGTTGCTTTTTGGCCCTCATATCTTTCAAAAACAGCCAGCAAACTATCTTTTTCATTGACAGCCATGACACGAATGATCACTTTGTATCCTTCCCGGATCAGACGGTCTAACGTGTTGCAGATCGGGCCGGCGTTCCTCATCGTTCCTTCAAAAATAATGTTTCGCCTGGTCTCAATCGCCAGATCAAACAGCCTTTTGGTCCACTCCCGCACATCGGGGTCGGTCAGCTTTGCATAATCTTGTTCATGTTTTTTAAGGATCTCTTTGCTGTAGGGGTGGTCTTCGCGAAATTCATCTCCGTTGATGATGGCGACATTTCCATCCTTCAATTCAGATACGGGGATGCGAATAAGCCCGGCTTTGCCACTCCCCGGCTGTCCGCCCAGAATAAGGGCGGCAGGTTGTCCAACCGGACGGACCGGGTCCAGAATGCTTGCTTGTATCTCTGCAAAAACAGCATCGTGTTCCATTGCCGGCAACTTGTATGTTGGAAAATCACGGGCTTTGCCTTTGAACTTTTCTTTTATCTGTTCCCCATATTCGACAATGGCTTTTCTGATCATTGCCTCATCACCCAAATACATCATTTGCCGTTCCCGGGCTAAGATCTCCCGTTTCGCCTTCAGCCCGGCCATTTCCTCAGAGCCGGCTTGTTTTGCTTTGGCCAGTCTCAGTTCTTTTCGTATTTGAGCTGACATGAACGCCATCATTTCGATGGCTACATCTAATCGTGCGTGGGCAGATAACTTCCTATATATCTGCTCATTTGACCTGCTCATAACCATTCCCCCTCAAAAAGATAAAAAAGAGTTTTCTGTATAAAGCAGAGTTTTTCTTGTTTCAACAATAGTGGATTGATATAATAAAAGCAAAAAATGTCAGGGCGGCTGGAAAAATTACCTCCTGTACGTCATTGCATGGCACTTCTAGGGCCGATCACCCTCACTAAACTTTTTAAAATGATTGGGAATGAACAATGGGATGAACTACTGCCTTAAATGGGGCAAAATCTGCTTGATTGGCTGCTTTGAGTAAATGATAGAATAACAGAAGCCTGTATTCACTAACAAGTGGGATTTACAGGCTTTTGTTATTTTTTTACTTTGTGTCCATCTTCATCCAGGGCATCTTGGGGAGAAAATTTGATAGAATAGAATTATGCATATGAAGGTAAATATTAAATATAGAATTTGTTTTATTCAAAAATAATATAAAAAATTAGGAGCGGCCACTTTTACTTCCTTGCAGGGCGTTGATTGGTAGCGAGGCAGAATTCTGTCTTCCCCCACCATGGCACACACTTTCACAGAAACATCCAGGATCCTGTAGATATAGAGGAGGTTTGACCGACCATGCTCTCTTCCCGACAACTGGAATTGCTGCGTATTCTTATGCAATCTGAAAAGGAAGTAACAAGCCACAAATTGGCTAATATTTTTCAAATTACCTCGCGTACCGTTCGCAATGATATAAAGGAGATCTCAGAAGCCTTATTAAAAAACGGAGCCAAAATAGTTGCTCTCCGTGGTAAAGGTTATCAGTTAGAGATATTGGACTACAATTCTTTCCGCTCCTTTTTGCAAGAAATTGCTCTTAGTTACAGCAAAATGGAAGCGGTTCCAACCGAGCCTAAGGAACGGGTGAATTATATTATTAAGAGATTGCTTCTATCTGAGGGTTATATAAAATTGGAAACACTTGCTGAAGAACTTTTTGTCAGTGAATCCACAATAAAAAATGATCTAAAAGAAGTCCGTTCAATTATGAGCAATTATGAATTGGAACTGGATAAACGGCCAAATTACGGCTTAAAAATTACCGGCAACGAAATTAAGTTGCGCTACTGTATGGCTGAACATGTTTTTAATTCCTCTCACAAGGCTCCTTCTTTGCTGCCTGATGATGAGCTGGAAGCAATTCGTTCCATTATCTTAAAACATACGAACGCTGCCGGAATCCAGTTATCAGATATTGGCGTCAATAATCTTGTCATCCACATTGCAATTGCTTGTAAACGAGTTCTCAGCCAAAATTATGTTTCTATTTATGAAGAAGATTTACATCATATTATGAATCAAAAAGAGTATCAGGTTTCAGAGCGAATTGTGAATGATATCAAGTGTTCTTTAAACGTTCCGTTTCCGGATGCTGAAATTGCGTATATCACCATTCATTTACTGGGAACTAAAACCATTGCTTACAGAAGTAGGGAAGACGCCAGTTTGTCTGCTCTCATTGATCATGATATCTATTCTTTAACTCAAAAGCTGTTGGCTGAAGTTGAAAGGTATCTGAACCTTGGCATCCAGAACGATAAAGAACTTATATTTGGCCTCAGTTTACACTTAAAGCCGGCAATAAACCGGCATTACTATCAGATGAATATACGGAATCCGCTCCTGGCGGAGATCAAGCAGAAATATCCGATTGCTTTCGATGCAGGGGTCATCATGGGCAAAACTCTCGACAATATCCTGGGTATTTCAATTAACGAGGATGAAATAGGATATTTGGCTTTACATGTAGAAGCCGCATTGGAACGCATCCGCTCAAAATCCGGATCCAAGCGGTGTGTGATTGTATGTGCGACCGGGGTAGCCAGCTCACAACTTCTTTACTATAAATTAAAAGCCACTTTTGGTTCCCGTTTGGACATTATCGATACCCTGAACGCACATGATCTGCAAAACTATCCGTTAGACACGCTTGATTTTGTCATCAGCACCATTCCGATCAAAACCCCTCTTTCCATTCCAGTCATTGATGTAAACACGATTATAACAGGCCAGGATATTCACAGGATTGAAAATATGCTAATTGAAGATGTGGATGGCATTCTTCAATATATAGAACCGGAATGGGTGTTTTTGAAACAGGAGTTGAAATCTAAAGAAGAAGTTATCAACTTTTTAACACAGAAACTGGAAGAGCTTGATATGATTCCTGAAAACTTTAAAGAAGCTTTACTGGAAAGGGAAAACATCTCACCTACGAGCTTCGGCAATCTGGTTGCGATTCCCCATCCCATGAGCCGGATGACAGATAAAACTTTTTGGTCCGTCTGTACTTTAAATAAGCCGATTTTGTGGGGAGAGAATCGAGTCCAATTTGTTTGCCTGTTGAGTGTTCAAAAAGAATATAAAGATGATCTCCAGAAAATGTACAGATTTCTCGTTAAAATTGTGGAGGATGCAACGCTTGTAGACCAGTTGCTAAAGGTGGATAATTACAGTGAATTTATACAAGTATTAAAAACCCATGGAAACAACTAAGTACTATAGAAATATTGCCATCTATTTCGCAAGCAAATGTGCATTCATCAAACTTACCTCAGCCAGCCTGAATGCCAAATCACCTCTCCTTCAATCTCTTTTTCCGTACTGAGATGGGCCTGTTCCTCTTCCCCCGCTTAGGATAACAATTTCCTATATAAAATGGAAAAAGGTTAGATGTAAATGTATGCGCTTTTACAATAAGTTAAATATAACAGATCACAGATTGTCAGGAGGGGGTTTGAAGTGGGCTTTAAAGAGAAAGCTGCTGATACACTGGGAACAGTCGCTTATAAAATTACAAATCAAAAATATATTATGGCCATTAAAAAGGCATTTGTTGTATTAATGCCGGTAATTATTACAGGTGCTTTTGCCGTATTAGTGGCCAATATGATTATGAGTCCGGAAAATGGACTGGCTTACTTTGAAATGTTTTCATTTTTGGCAGATTATCAACCCATCATGAAATCCATTCAATATGCAACACTGAACTTTCTGACTATTGGGGCGGTTTTTCTGATCGGGATTGAACTGGGAAGGATTAATGGCCACAAATCGCTGTTTCCCGGAATTCTGGCAATGATGTCTTTTATATCTGTGATTCCTACAACAGTTGAATTACTTGTAAACGATTCACCGCAATTAGTAACGGATGTGTTGGCAAGACAGTTTACAGACCCGAAGAGTTTATTCCTGGGAATGATTATTGCAATTGTCTCTGTAGAGATATACTCAAAGTTGGAATCGATTGATAAACTGAAAATTAAAATGCCGGAGAGTGTTCCTTCTAATGTGGCAACATCCTTCTCGGCACTCATTCCATCTATTATTACCGTTACAATTATTGCAACGGCTGGATTTGCTTTTCATCAATTGACAGGCATGCATCTTTATGAAGCCGTTTACAATTTGGTGCAAAAGCCGCTTGAAAACGTGATGCAAGGGCTGCCGGGTATTTTGATTTTAATGTTCGTTGCCCAGTCTTTCTGGATAATCGGAATACATGGGAACCAAATGGTCAAGCCGATCAGAGAGCCGTTATTGTTAGCTTCGATTACGGCCAATATGACTGCGTTTCAGGAAGGTAAAGAAATACCCAATATTATAACGATGCCATTCTGGGATGTTTATATGAGTATCGGCGGGTCGGGAGTGACCATTGGACTCCTAATTGCCATATTTATTGCTTCCAGGCGGGAAGAAATGCGCAGTATTGCAAAACTGTCTATTGGGCCCGGACTGTTTAATATCAATGAGCCTGTTATTTTTGGCATTCCGGTTATGTTGAATCCTTTAATGGCGATTCCGTTTATTATCACTCCGTTAGTAACGGGAACAATTGGGTATTTTGCCACTGTGACAGGCTTTGCCGGAAAAGCAGTTGTTATGGTTCCCTGGACCACACCTCCGATCATCAACGCATGGTTATCGACAGCCGGGAGTATGGGGGCCGTCATTACCCAGATGATTTGTATCGCAGTATCCGCATTAATTTACCTGCCGTTTGTCATCCTTTCTAACAGGAACAGAGAGCAAACAGCTGAATGACGCAGATTTTAAAGGGAGAATTGAAGGATGGATAAAGAGGAAAAAACGATAAAAATACCGGACGGTTTTATGATTGGAGCTGCTGCATCAGCGTGGCAAACAGAAGGCTGGTCAGGAAAAAAAGCGCATCAGGATTCTTATATAGACCTCTGGTATAAGAAGAATAAGCAAGTCTGGCATAACGGGGTTGGACCTGCAATTGCAACAGATTTTTACAATAGATATAAAGAAGATATTACATTGATGAAAGAAATCGGTTTGACCCATTATCGAACATCCATTAACTGGTCACGTTTTCTGTTGGATTATGAAAAGGCAACCGTAGATGAAGAATATGCAGGCTATATGGACGATGTGATCAATGAACTGATCAAAAACGGAGTAGAGCCGATGATTTGCCTGGAACACTATGAACTGCCCGCTGCTCTGTTTGAACAGTATGGCGGATGGGGCTCCAAACATGTGGTTGACCTGTTTGTCAAATATGCGGAAAAGGTTTTTGACAGATATGGGGACCGGGTTAAAAATTGGTTTACTTTTAATGAACCCATTGTTGTCCAAACCCGGGTCTACTTGGATGCCATTCGTTATCCGTTTGAACAAAATACGAAGAAATGGATGCAATGGAACTATAACAAAGCGTTGGCTACTGCCAAAGTAATTCAGCTGTTTAAGGAAAAAGGTTACGGGGAAAAGAACGGCTCGAAAATAGGTGTTATTTTAAATCCTGAAGTAACCTATGCCCGTTCAACAGCAAAACATGATCAGGAAGCGGCCAGAATGTATGACCTGTTTTTTAATCGAATTTTTTTAGATCCGTCAATCAAAGGGGAATATCCGAAAGAACTATTTGAAGTCATGGAGAAGCATAAGATTGCCTTTGAATACACAGAAGATGAGTTACAAGTAATTAAAGAAAATACTGTTGATTATGTCGGGTTGAATCTCTATTATCCCCATCGGGTAAAAGCCCGGTCAACGGCATGGAATGACAGGACTCCTTTCCATCCGTCCTATTATTACGAGATGTTTGAACTTCCGGGCCGAAAAATGAACCCGTTCCGGGGATGGGAGATTTACCCGCAGATCATGTATGATATGGCGATGCGGATGAAAGAAGAGTACGGAAATATTGAGTGGTTTATTGCTGAAAACGGAATGGGAGTAGAAAACGAATATCAGTTTAAAAATGAAGAAAATATCATACAAGATGATTATCGGATTGAGTTTATAAGTGAGCATTTAAAATGGCTGATCAGAGCTGTCGAAGAAGGGGCTAATTGCAAAGGTTACATGCTTTGGGCTTTTTCGGATAATGTTTCACCGATGAACGCTTTTAAAAACAGATATGGGCTTGTTGAGATTAATTTGGAGGAAAACAGAAACCGCCGCTTAAAGAAATCGGCTTACTGGTATAAAGAAATTATTAAGAATAGAGAGTTGCTTGTGAAGAATGATGATTTTTATAAATAAAATTTTTGCAGATCAGGAGGAATTATAAATGAAAAAAATTATTTTAGCCTGTGCAGCGGGTATGTCAACTTCCATCGTGGTGTCAAAAATGAAAGCTGAAGCACAGACACGCGGGGAGGAATATGACATCTATGCCATTCCGGAAGGAACGATTGAGGAAGAATTGGCAAAATGCAATGGGGAAGATGTATTGGCGATCCTGCTCGGGCCACAGGTGCGTTTTATGAAAAAGAAAGCAGAACTGGCCGCAGCACCGTACGGGATTCCGGTAGATGTGATTGACACAAAACTATACGGAACAGCAAACGGGGCAAAAATTTTAGATCATGCCCTGGAACTGGCAAAGCTAAAATAACACAAGCCTTGGAGGCGGAAGACCATGCAAACGTTGGAGCAAATGCAAACAGCAGCTTTCCAGATAATCTCTTACTCAGGGGATGCCCGAAGCAGCTATTTGGAAGCAATCCGTGAAGCAAGAGAGGGAAACTTTGAAAGAGCTGAGGAATTAATCAAAATTGGTGAAAAAGCGTATCATGAAATTCACCAGGTTCACTTTTCATTAATACAAAAGGAAGCGAATGGAGAAACATTGCCCTTTTCTCTGTTATTCATGCACGCGGAGGATCAAATGCTGACAACTGAAACGATAAAGTTGCTCGCGCTTGAAATGATTCAAATGTGCAAATTCATGAGAGAGAGGTAATAAAAGCAATGGACAGGAAAAAGGAGGCTGTCATTCCGGAAGGGTTTTTGTGGGGAGGCGCTGTAACATCTTTTCAAACGGAAGGAGCCTGGAATGAAGGGGGAAAGGGGCCCTCAATCGTGGATGCCAGGCCAATTCCGGAAGGTTTTTCAGATTGGAAAGTTGCTGTTGATTTCTATCATCGTTATAAAGAGGATATCTCTCTGTTTAAAGAGTTGGGCTTCAATGCTTACCGTACCAGTATTTCATGGTCGAGAATTTTTCCGGATGGTGAAGGGGAGGCAAATGAAGAGGGATTAAAATTTTACGATGATCTGTTTGACGAATTGCTGGCTAACGGCATCCAACCTGTGATCACTCTTTACCATTTTGACCTGCCGCTCGCTTTAGCTGAAAAATACAATGGTTTCGCCTCAAGGAAAGTAGTTGATTTGTTTGAAAGATATGCCAGAACAGTGTTTAAGCGTTACAGGGATAAAGTGAAATATTGGATTACCTTTAATGAACAAAATTTAGTATTGTTGAGACCGGAATTATGGGGGGCTAAACTGCCTGAGGGTGAGGACGAAGCAGCGTTTAAATATCAGGTGTGCCACAACACATTTATCGCTCATGCCAGAGCGGCAAAAGCTCTTCACGAACTGATTCCGGATGGCAAAATGGGCGGGATGGTTACCTATTTAACCACGTATCCTGCCACATGCAAACCGGCGGATGTACTGGCAAATATCAAAGCAAAAGAACTTTTGGTTGACTTTTATTTGGATGTGTTTGCACACGGTGAATACCCGGCATACGTAACAAGCCAATTAGACAGAAAAGGGATTATGCCTGTTTTTGAAGAAGGCGATATGGAGTTATTAAAAGAAACAACATCAGATTATTTAACCTTTAGCTACTATCAAAGCAAAATTGTAAAAGAGACAAATGAAGAGGCTATAGACGCAGGGGTAACCGCAAATCCATACTTAGAAACCAGTGAATGGGGCTGGTCGATTGACCCGATCGGATTAAGAATCGCTTTAAAGGATCTGCATGCTCGTTATCGAATGCCTATTTTTATTTCAGAGAATGGCATCGGCGTGAGAGAAGAATTAAACGAAAACAATACAGTGGAAGACGATTATCGCATCGATTACTTAAGACAGCATATTGAACAAATGAAGCTCGCCATGGAAGAAGGAGTAGAAGTCATTGGGTATCTGATCTGGGGTTCAACAGATATCTTAAGCTCCAAAGGTGAAATGAAAAAACGATACGGATTGATCTTTGTTAATCGTGGAGAAACCGATTTAAGAGATTTAAAGAGATATAGAAAGAAAAGTTTTTACTGGTTCAAGAAGGTAATTGAGTCAAACGGAGAAATCTTATAAAGGTTCCCGCTTCCTTCGTTAAAAGGTAAAGAGCAGTTTTTGTGGAAAATTTTTTTCAGGGGGTAAAAGAGATATGAAAAAAGGTATCAAAATCGCCACCATCGGCGGTGGATCAAGCTACACCCCGGAGTTAATTGAGGGCTTTATTAAGCGTTATGATGAGCTGCCCGTCCGCGAACTATGGCTTGTCGATATTCCGGAAGGGGAGGAGAAGTTAAATATTGTGGGCAATCTGGCCAAAAGAATGGTGCAAAAGGCCGGAGTTCCGATTGATATCCATTTAACATTAGACCGCCGTCAAGCATTAAAAGATGCTGACTTTGTAACGACACAATTTCGTGTGGGCCTTCTTCAGGCAAGAGCAAAGGATGAAAGAATTCCGTTAAAATACAATGTGATCGGCCAGGAAACAAATGGTCCGGGCGGATTATTTAAAGGGCTCCGAACCATACCTGTGATCCTTGATATAACAAAAGAGATGGAAGAGCTTTGCCCCGACGCATGGCTGATCAACTTTACCAATCCCGCGGGTATGGTAACAGAGGCTGTTTTACGGTACAGCAATATTAAAAAGGTTGTCGGCCTTTGTAATGTGCCAATCGGGATCAAGATGAAGATTGCGGAAGTGCTTGAAGCAGATGCCGAGCGCATTCATATTGATTTTGCCGGACTGAATCACATGGTTTACGGGTTAAATGTTTATCAGGACGGGATCAACATTACGGACAGGGTTCTTGATTTGTATGTGAACAGGTCCGGGCAAACGATGAACAATATTGCCGACATCGAATGGGAATCGGAATTTATTAAAGCGTTAAAATTAATACCTTGTCCCTATCACCGCTATTACTATAAAACCAGTGAAATGCTGGAGGAAGAAATGGAAGCGGCAAACACAACAGGCACCAGAGCAGAAGTGGTCTTAAAACTGGAACAGGAATTGTTTGAGCTTTATAAAGATCCCAATCTGGATATAAAACCGCCTCAGCTGGAAAAGCGTGGAGGCGCCTACTATAGTGAGGCTGCTTGTGATCTTATAAATTCAATCTATAACGATAAGAGAGATATCCAAACCGTAAATACGGTAAATAACGGAGCGATTGCCAGTATTCCCAATGACTCTGCCGTGGAAATAAACTGCATCATTACAAAAGAGGGTCCAAAGCCAATTGCGATCGGAGATCTGCCTGTCCCGGTCAGAGGGCTGGTCCAACAGATCAAGTCTTTTGAACGGGTTGCCGCAGAAGCGGCTGTCACCGGCGATTACAATACCGCTTTACTGGCCATGACCATTAACCCGCTCGTACCTTCAGATACAGTGGCAAAAGCGATTTTAGACGAAATGCTTGAAGCTCATCGAGACTACCTGCCGCAGTTTTTCGGGGGCCAGGGATCATAATCCTGCATCCCTTTGGCAGACGGCAAGTGAATAACACAATAACAAAAGCCTGTATCCTTGGATCATTAGGAGCACAGGCTTTTGTTATTTCTTTTAAACATACTGTCCCTCGGGAGAATTCGCACTGGGATTCTTGGGCAGTTAAACGCCCTGAGTCCATTTTTGCTTCGGATAACTCCCAACTTCCGGGCTGTCTTTCTGTCCGATCCAGTTCGACAGCAACGTTGCCTTTTATCCCAGGACTGAACCCCTGGGCTTTTAGACAGCTTTTTGTAAGAGTAATCACTTTTTTAGCGGATAACTCCTGTGTTTATGTTTTCAATATTATGGGAAGTGATGTGGAGGAGCGAGTTTTTCCCCGTTTTAAGAGGGGGGCTGTCATTGCCGGATAATACGGTTATCGAAATATTAACGAAAAAGGGGTTATACCAGTGAAAGCAGTTTTGCTATATGAATACGGAGGCCGGGAGAAATTACATTTAACTCAAACGTCCGTCCCTCAGGCAGGCAATGATGAAGTGCTGGTAAAAATAAAATCTTCTTCTGTAAATCCCGTCGATTGGAAGGCTAGAAAAGGAATGCTAAGAGGCCACCGTGACTTTCACTTGCCTTTGATCCCGGGGTGGGATCTATCAGGGGTTGTGGTGGAAGCGGGTAGTCAGGTTTCAAAGTTTAAAGTTGGCGACGCCGTATATGGAATGCCCGATCTGACCAAAAACGGCACTTACGCAGAGTTCATTGCTGTTAAAGAAGAGTATCTGGCGCCAAAGCCTGAGGGACTTTCATTTTTAGAAGCGGCTTCCATCCCTTTAGTTGGCCTGACCGCCTGGCAAAGCCTTATCGATCACGCGGATGTTAAGCCGAACAGTCGAATATTGATCCATGCAGGTGCCGGTGGGGTTGGTAGCTTTGCCATTCAACTGGCGAAACATCTTGGAGCACATGTGGTTACCACCACAAGCCAGAAGAATGAAGATTTTGTTCGTCAGTTGGGTGCGGATGAAGTTATTGATTATCGGGAACACGATTTCGCGAAGTTCTCCGGCTTTGATTGTGTCTTTGATACGGTGGGAGGAGCGACGCTGCAAAAGAGCTATAAAATATTAAAAACGGGGGGAACGCTTGTCACAATTGCAGGGACACCCGACCCGCAACTGGCAAAAGAGTTCTCTGTGGATATTAAGCATGTTGAAGTGCAGCCAAACGGCCAACAGTTAGAGGAGATAAGGAAATTGCTTGAAGCTGGTGCAATTAAGCCTGTAGTCACCCGGTACTTCTCCCTGGAAGAAATTCAAAAAGCCCATGAATTAAGTGAATCAGGTCATGTCCGCGGAAAAATCGGAATCATTGTAAACTAAAACGTTCAGTAAAGCCCGATCCCTAACGGGGCATCGGGCTTTCGTAGTGTCCTTCGCCTTTGCGTGGTAAGCTTGTTTTTTGACCCGTATGTTCTTGTTGTATTGCGTTGTTTTTGCAATGGGTTCTGCGGCAGTTTCACCCGCTGTATAATTATGGTATGATCAATTAGAGGTTTGTTCGATAATTTTCTAATATTCTATTAATGATCGTATGAATTAGTGTAAAATATATATTATAAAGGTTTGATTCACTTGTTGATCTTCTAAAAAACTCCTCCCCGATGCAGCACAGTCCGTAACCAATGGATCACTGCTTGTACAATCCTTATCTGTGCAGATTCTCTGGAAGTAATGTCAAAAGTGTTTTATGTAATAAATGATTTGCAATTATATGTTACTGCATTGTTTTCTGACTATATCGCGTTATGGAACAATAAGATAAATTCAGAATCACATTTGCCATTTTTCTGAAATGGAGCTATCAATTGACCAGTGTTTAAACGGGTCCTTCATCTTGATTGAACATCTGATGGGTATCACCATATCACTCAACAGGAGGGAGATCAATGCAGGATGCCCCGCCTTTTAAGGACTTTTATGACAGGTCCGTCATCCCCGTCGGCGAAAAAGACCGGACTATACTGGGGAGATCACATCATGGAGAAGGAGGTGTATATGAGGCTGTTACGCACTGGCTGATTGCTTTGATCTGGTATGAAGATGACACGGCTGAAGGCTGGAAAGTTTCTGTGTATCCCGTCTGCCGGAACAAACCGTTTTGGCTGGTTGCTCCGTTCTATGAAAGCAACTCCCTGTATTCTTTTGATATTGCTTTGAAACTGTCAAGAATTTTGGAAGAGCATTCACAAAAAGACATGCTTACCGCCCGTTTATTTTACCAGGAACTCAGGAAGTTAGACGTATCGCCAATCAGGGTTTCCCTCAATTATGAAAATTTGAGCTGACGGGTATCCCGAAATTATTCACTCTCTAAATGGAGGTTGCCACATGTTGCATATTGTTGTCTGCATCAAACAAGTTCCTGACAGCAGAGAGATTCGCATTGATCCAAATACAAATACATTGATTCGGCAGGGAGTTCCCAGCATTGTCAATTTTTATGATCTGCATGGCCTGGAGGAAGCCCTGCGCATCAAAGATGAACACGGTGCCCGAATCACAGTGGTGACGATGGGGCCGCCCCCTGCCGAAAAATCCCTGAAGGAATGTATCTCACTGGGAGCTGATGAAGCCGTTCTCGTGACAGACCGAAAGTTTGCCGGAGCAGATACGCTTGCCACTTCTTACGTGCTGGCGAAAACCATACAAAAGGTTGAAGAGCAATGGGGACCTGTAGACATGATTTTTTGCGGAAAACAAACGCTGGATGGAGATACCGGCCAGGTAGGTCCCGGTATTGCCTGCCGGTTGGACTTGGAGCAGTTAACTTATGTGGGCAAAGTGGTCAGCGTCAATCCCGACGAGCGTAAGGTCACCGTTCACAGAAATCTGGAGGACGGGATTCAAGTGGTGGAAACATCGATGCCGGTTTTGATCACGGCACTTAAGGAGCTGAATAAGGTACGCAGAGCATCGCTCCCGGGAATGATCCGGGCAGCCAGATACAAACCGGTCACCTGGACGACCGCCGATTTCCCGGATATAGAGATCAGCAAAATCGGGCTGAAAGGATCACCCACAATCGTGGCAAAAACCTGGGTGCCAGAGGTGAGAAAGATTGACGGGGAAATGATCAGCGGGGATACCCCGGAACAGATTGCCGAACAGTTGACAGCAAAGCTCTGGGAAAGTGACCTGGCAGAGAAATTGGGCTGGACCTGATCAAAGGAGGCGAACCTATGTCAAAAGAACAAATGAAAGATCAGATGCCGGATTGGTCTAATTATCGCGGAGTTCTTGTTTATGTGGAACAGCGGAACGGAGCAGCCAAAAATGTATCGTGGCAATTGCTTGGAGCCGGACAGAAGCTCGCCGCCAAATTGGATGTTTCGCTTATGGCCCTGGTGATTGGCGACCAGGTGGAACATTTGGCCAGGGAGGCAATCTGTTATGGAGCTGACCGGGTATTTTTATGTGAAGGGCCCGAGCTAAAGGACTATCGTACCCGCCCTTACAGCCGTATTACCTTGAAACTGATTGAGGATGTCAAGCCGGAAATCTGTTTATTTGGTGCGACGGCAACAGGCAGGGATCTGGCAGGAGCGATTGCGACACATTTGCCGACCGGCCTGACTGCGGATACGACGGAATTGGATGTGGAACCTCCGCCTTCCCGCCTGTTATTAGCGAGCCGTCCCGCTTTTGCCGAGAAGATGATGGCTACGATCTTATGTAAACAGTACCGCCCCCAGATGGCTACGGCCAGGGCCGGCGTGTTTCAAGCCCTGCCGCGTGATCCTGACCGCAAGGGAGAAATTGTGCGGATCCCCAATCCGATGGGCGAAGAACAAATTGCAACACGGGTTGTCGAGTTTATTGAACAAAAAAGTGGTGTCAATCTTGAAGAGGCTGAGATTATTGTTGCCGGCGGAAGAGGATTGGGCGGGCCTGAGCCTTTCAAAATGTTAAAGGAACTGGCCGACGCACTGGGCGGTGAAGTAGGGGCCAGCCGGGCCTGTGTCGATGCCGGTTGGATCAAGCACGAACACCAGGTGGGACAGACCGGATGCACCGTAAGGCCCAAGCTTTATTTTGCGATCGGCATATCCGGTGCCGTTCAGCATACTGTGGGGATGTCCAATTCTGAGGTTATTATAGCCATTAATAAGGATCCGGATGCTCCCATTTTCCAATTTGCCCATTACGGCATTGTCGGGGATTTATTTAAAATCGTTCCGGCCATTACTGCACAGGTCAGGCAAAGGAAAGCGAAAAAAGCGGACCCGACTGAGATATTTCATTCATGACACCTTTTAGATAAACAGGGATGTTGATGAATCTTGGCTTAAGAAGGAGCGATGTACAGTGAATGAAAAATTTGATGCGGTTGTAGTAGGTGCGGGTCCGGGAGGAACGGCAGCCGCCCTGACAATGGCCCGGGCCGGATTAAGCGTGGTACTGTTGGAACGGGGTGAATTTCCGGGGGCCAAAAATATTTTCGGGGGCGTTCTTTACCGGAAGCAGATTGAAGAGCTGGTGCCGGAATTTTGGAAAGAACGCAGATTTCCGATTGAGCGGAATATTGTGGAACAGCGGATTTGGGTGATGGGAAAAGAGTCTATGGTTACCTTCGGGCATCGAAATGAAGCATATAAGGAACCTTACAACTGCTTTACAGGACTCAGGGTAAAGTTTGATCAATGGTTTGCGGACAAAGCGGTGGAGGCCGGGGCACTGCCGATCTATCAAACGGTTGCCACAGATTTGCTCAGGGAAGGAAACCGGGTGGTTGGCGTAAAAACGGACCGCGAAGACGGGGATCTTTACGCAGACGTCGTTGTCATCGCAGATGGTGTCAACTCACTGCTAGGCAAAGCGCTCGGGATTCACAGAGAATGGCGTCCCGATGAAGTATCACTGGCAGTGAAAGAAGTGATTTCCCTGCCCAAAGAGAAGATTGAAGACCGCTTTAATGTGGACCGCAACGAAGGGGTCACCATTGAATTTTTGGGCCAAACTTCTCTGGGCATGGCCGGGATGGGCTTTTTGTATACGAATAAAGACACGATTTCTCTCGGGGTTGGCGTCATGGTCAACCATCTCAGAGATAAAAAAATAAAGCCTTACGCTATTCTTGATGCGATTAAACAGCATCCGATGATTCGGAAGCTAATTGAAGGGGGTGAAAGAATCGAATACTCGGGACACCTGATCCCGGAGGGCGGCTATCATTCCGTTCCCCCGCTGTCAGGGGACGGCTGGTGTATCGTTGGAGATGCGGCACAATTAGTCAACTTTGTTCACCGTGAGGGAACCAACCTTGCCATGGCTTCAGGGCGCATGGCGGGGGAAGCGATTATAGAAGCAAAAAACAGAGGCGATTATTCCGCTGAAACTTTGCAGCTTTACGACGAAAAGGTAAGAAATTCTTTCATCATGAAAGATTTGAAGAAATATAAGGGTATGCATAAGTTGCTAAAAGATGAAGATCCGGAGCTGTTGTTTACAAAACTGCCCCAGGCTGTCAATGACGCGGCTTACAATATGTTTCTGGTGGACGGGGTACCGAAAGCCGACAAGCAAAAGCTGGCGCTGCGGAAGATTAAAGAGGCTGCCGGCGGAACACTTAATCTGATGAAATTAGGCTATAAGGGATGGAGGTCGATGAACGGATGAGTGAAGCTATTTCCGATAAGCTTTTTACAATCCGGTTTAAGTGCGATAACGTCTCCCACTTAACGATTAAAGACCGCGACACCTGCATCAAATGCACAACCAAAGACTGCAATTTCTTCTGCCCGTCAGATGTATACGAGTGGGATAAAAAACAAAAAATTACGACTGTTGCCTTTGAAAACTGCATTGAATGCGGGACGTGCCGAATTGCCTGCCCGTCGGACAACATTGGGTGGGTATACCCCAAAGGAGGATATGGAATCACGTATAAAATGGGGTAAGAGTGAGCCGGTGATGGATACGGGACTTTGACGGGCCATCGATTAGAGACGGCCTGAAACGGTTCAACCGCTTGCCGGAGAGGTCATGCAGTTGACTGATCCGGGCCCGCTCCGCACAGTCTGAATAAAAAGAAATCCTCACCATTTTACTGATGGGAGGATTTCTTTTTATAAAATGCGAGCGGGAAAACCCTTTGCTTCAGCATTGGGATGAAAGCGAGCATCAGACGAAGGGGGTTTCATCCCCTTGCAAGTCTGAAAATTTTTGGTGAAATTTTCTTTTGAATGGACATCCTCGGGCCGAGGAATTGCGTAAAGGGGTTCCACTGGTACTGCTTACCGTTCAGCGATCGTACCTCACTGGGTGGTCGCAAGCAGAATCCCAC
>NZ_JAECVR010000028.1 GCF_016055185.1 Paenactinomyces guangxiensis | reverse complement strand
AGTAAAGCTCCACGGGGTCTTTCCGTCTTGTCGCGGGTAGCCAGCATCTTCACTGGCAGTACAATTTCACCGGGTCTCTCGTTGAGACAGCGCCCAGATTCGTTACGCCTTTCGTGCGGGTCGGAACTTACCCGATATACAAGCACGCTGCGGTAGATGCGCTTTCCCGGATAAATATTTCCCTGCACTCCCCGAACCGCTTCCCCGCAGTCTGATGACCGGGTTCATTTTTAACCGTCTGCTCGTTTCAGCCAATCAGGGAGCTCTTTAAGAACTTCTTCAGGTGAAAGTTCCTTAGCTTCACCCGTACGGCGCAGTTTAATCTCCACCGTACCCTCGTTTGCTTTTGCCCCAACGGTTACTCTGACCGGCATTCCCAGGAGGTCTGCGTCTTTAAACTTCACACCGGCCCGTTCAGTACGATCATCAAATAATACTTCAACACCGGCCTGTTGCAACTTTTCATACAAGCCTTCAGCCAATCTGGCCTGATCTTCATTTTTCATATTGACGGCGATCAAATGAACAGCAAACGGGGCCACAGCTACTGGCCAAATGATTCCGTTCTCATCATTGTGCTGTTCAACAATCGAAGCGATCGTCCTTGAGATCCCAATGCCATAACACCCCATGATAAATGGTTGTTCTTTTCCGTTCGGATCAAGGAATTTAGCTTTCATCGCTTCGCTGTAGCGGGTTCCCAGCTTAAACACATGTCCCACTTCAATACCTCTCTTAAAGCGAATCGTTGCACTACATCGAGGACAGGCATCTCCGGGCTGGATATTGCGCAGGTCAGCAACTTGATCTACAGTAAAGTCCCGCCCCACTTGTACATGCTTCAAATGGGTATCTGCTTCATTAGCACCGACAACCATTTCATTTAACTGCATCACTGCCTGATCAACGAAGACTTGCACCTTTTCCTTCAAACCTACCGGCCCTACAAAACCGCTCGGGGCCCCTGTAACCCGGCGAATTGTTTCTTCATCTGCCAGCTCGCAAAGACTGGCATCAACCAGATTTTTCACTTTTACATCATTTACTTCATGGTCGCCACGTACGAGAACGAGAACGGGAGTCCCATCAGCGATGAAGAGAAGACTTTTTACCAGTTGACGGGTTGGCACGTTTAAATAGGCAGCGACATCTTGGATAGATCGCTTACCCGGAGTAGCCACTTTTTCCATGGCAGGCACAGGCGTTTTGTCTGTGGATTTCTCTGATCCGACTACTTCAGCCATTTCAATATTAGCAGCGTAATCACAAGCCTCGCACATTGCAATCGTATCTTCTCCGGCATCAGAGAGAACCATAAACTCATGCGTTCCTTTTCCGCCAATCGCTCCTGCATCAGCTTCCACCGCCCGGAAATCAAGTCCGCATCGGGTGAAAATGTTCATATACGCCTGGTACATATGATGATAAGTTACGTCCAACGACTCCCGATCCGCGTGAAAAGAATAAGCATCCTTCATGATAAACTCGCGGCCGCGCAACAAACCGGAACGAGGCCTTCGTTCATCCCGGAATTTAGTTTGAATCTGATAAAGGGACATCGGCAGCTTTTTGTAGGTATTCATTTCATCCCGCAAAAGGTCAGTGATCACCTCTTCATGAGTCGGACCAGCGACAAAATCACGTTCATGCCGATCTTGCAATTTCACTAACTCTGGCCCATAGTTTGTCCAACGGCCTGTCTCTTTCCAGAGTTCAGCCGGATGTAAAGCGGGGAGCAATAATTGCTGCGCTCCGATCCGGTCCATCTCTTCCCGGACAATATTCTCCACTTTATGTAAGACCCGATAAGCTAATGGTAAGTATGTATAAATACCCGTAGCCAACTGACGGATATATCCTCCTCGCAACAAGAGTTGATGGCTGACCATTTCCGCTTCGCCAACCGTACGAAGAGTTGGTATGAACGCATTTTTTTGGCGCATAATAATCCCTCATTTCTGTGTAATGGCCACTTACAAAAGAGAAAAATACTGAAATCTGTCCCGAATGCTTTTATGAAACAAACCCAGTTCCCAACTAGATTTCGCTGGTTGACTGGGTTTGTCCGTCAGGTTTCATCAACTTTACAGCAAGCTTTCATCAAGTAAAGAAAACCCTTTTAATATCGTTGAAGGTAACAACTAACATCAACATCATCAATAATGCAAAACCAACAAAATGAACCAGGCTTTCTTTATTTGGGTTAATGGGACGCCCTCTCACCGCTTCCAAGCCGATAAAGACCAGACGGCTTCCATCCAGGGCCGGGATGGGAAGCAGGTTAAAGATACCCAAATTTAAGCTGAGCAGCGCAGTCCATTTAATCAGGGGGACAATCCCGTATTCTGCAGCCTTGCCGGTAATTTCGCCCATCTGAACCGGTCCGCCCAGGCTTTTAATGGAAAGTTGTCCTGTAACAAGCTTAGCAAAGCCATCCAAAATAAATGTTGACCAGTCAAGTGTTTGCCTAAATCCTTCAGTTACCGCTTCAGACAGTGTCGCCTCCCGCTTCATCGTCGCCGCGTTAAATTCTGCTCCTATCTGGTAAACTTCTCCTGTTTTTTGGGGCTTTAAAGTGAATTGCAGTGTCTGCTCTCCCCGCTTAACAGTAAGATTAACCGGTGCTCCTTGAGCAGCTGTCAGTTTATAGCGAAGAGCATCCAGTGTATGGATCTCTTCACCGTTGATGGCTGTAATCAAATCCCCGCTTTTCATTCCAGCCTGAGCAGCCGGCTTTCCGGGTACAATTTTATCAATCGGCAACCGTTCAACTCCGCTCACAAAAACATAAACGGAAAATAAAATGATTGTGAGAACAATATTAAACAAAGGTCCGGCGAAAATCGCCAACGCTTTTTGGCCAACCGTTTTGGAACCAAATTGCCGGTCTAAGGGAGCAATCTGGACCTGGTTTTTCTTGTCATAATGAATGATCGCCTGAGGATTTAATGAATGTTTTGTTTCCAGTCCATTTTGATCCTCAAGGACCACATACAACTTGTCCTCTAAATCTGCCTCAACCACCCTGCCGACAGTCAGATTCTCCTGCAGATCAGGCTCATACAAATACAAGTGATTGATCTGACCTTCCTTGTTATGAGTAGCAAAAGCCAATGTACCGGTTTTGATTTCTACAATTTCAGCATCTTCACCTGCCATGCGTACAAACCCGCCCAGAGGCAGTGCCCGTACAGAATACATCGTTTCGCCGTGGATTTTGGAATAGATTTTAGGGCCAAAACCAATCGCAAATTCCCGTACCAGGATCCCTGCCCGCTTGGCAAATAAGAAGTGTCCCAATTCGTGGACAAAGACCAACAGGCTGAGTACCAAGATAAAAGATATGACTGGCTGCATGTAAGCCAAGACTGTTTCCATCCTTAAGTTCACCACCTTGGTTAGTCACAGCATTACCACTCATGCATCAGGTAATACTTCATACACATTGATGTGCATAATTTCTTGCCCACTGGTCCGCTGCCTGAATTTCCTGCAAAGATGGATTGGACACAGATACATGTTCATTCAACACCCGCTCTATGATTTCCTCAATCAACAGGAATGAGCAGTTTCCCTGTAAGAAATGCTCTACCGCCACTTCGTTAGCCGCGTTTAAAACGGTTGGCATGCTGCCTCCTGCTTTCCCTGCCTGGTAAGCCAATTTCAAACATGGAAAACGTTCAAAATCCGGAGCACGGAAATCTAAACGCGAAAGGGTTACAAGGTCTAAAGCCGGTGTATCAAGCGGAAGACGTTTTGGATAAGATAATGCATACTGGATCGGAACTTTCATATCCGGTGTGCCCAATTGGGCCATCACGGCTCCATCTTTAAATTCGACCATCGAGTGAACAATGCTTTGTGGATGGATGATAACATTGATCAGGTCATAAGGCAATTGAAATAACCAGTGGGCCTCAATCACTTCCAGCCCTTTATTCATCAAAGTTGCAGAGTCAATCGTAATTTTTGCGCCCATAGACCAATTGGGATGCTTCAGGGCTTGTTCGACCGTAGCATTCGCTAATTGCTCCCTGGACCAGTCACGAAAAGAGCCGCCGGAAGCAGTTAAAAGAATTCTCCCAACATCCTGTTTTCTTTCCCCGTTTAAACATTGAAAAATGGCGGAGTGTTCACTATCAATCGGAATCAATGGAACATTGGCTTTTTGAGCTTCCTGAGTGACAATATGCCCGGCAGTAACCAATGTTTCCTTATTCGCCAGTCCAATTTTTTTGCCTGCCTGAATGGCTGCCAGCGTCGGCGGGAGTCCGCGGCTTCCTACAAGAGCAGAAACCACATAGGTTCCATCGGGATGGGTAGCAACCTCCAGAAGAGCTTCTTCTCCCCAGAGAACCTTTGTATCTCCCCCAACTTCTTTTTTCACCTGTTCCGCTGCTGCCTGAGTTGCCATTGAGACTAATTTTGGCTTGAACTGTTTCACCTGACGAATCATCTCATCAGCATTTGTTCCCGCTGCCAGGGCAATTACACGAAACTCTTCCGGATGCTGGGCAATAACTTCACATGTACTTTTCCCTATGGAACCCGTTGAGCCCAGGATAATAATCTGTTCTGGCACTTTTTTCTCTCCTTTTTACACAAGTCTCACTAGATGAAGAACGATAAAGGTAAAGAGCAAACTGTCAAACCGGTCCAATACTCCTCCGTGTCCCGGGAGGATTGTACCTGAATCTTTGACCCCTGTTGTCCGCTTCCATGCCGATTCAATTAAATCCCCGATCTGCCCTACAACCGAGATGAGCAGGCCCAGCCAAATGGCTTTTAACAAGTTACCTAACGCGGGGAAGATAAGGAAGATCAATACACTCATGATGACACCAAAAACAATTCCGGCCATCGAACCTTCAATGGTCTTATTCGGGCTTATTTCCGGCCACAGCTTTCTTTTCCCAAACCGTTTTCCTATGAAATACGCAGCTGAATCATTAGCCCAGGTGATAAAAATCACCAGCAAAGTTAAAGCCAAGCCGTTTTGTTTCCAAATGGTCAGCATCATATATGAAAATCCGTATCCTATGTAGATGGACCCAATAAATAAGTATGCGACCTGAAAAATATCAAAATGATTGCGACTTAACACAATCAGGACCAGAAAGAAAACCAATCCCAATAGAAGCTGATTTGGGTCGTGCAGGAGAGGATCAGAAGATATAGCATCCAGTTGGGGCAATTGGGTAACAAAAATAAACCAAACAAGTCCAATGCCCAGGATCACCGGAGTCCGCCTCCAGCTGAGTCGATTCATCTGAGCATATTCCAAAAAAGCGAATGTCGCCAAAAAAAGAAGCAGGCCCGAATACCACCAATTTCCCAACCACAAGAGAATTAAAAAACCTGAGGCTCCTAACACCCCCGTGATGACTCTCTGTTTCATTACTTATTCTCCTGTCTACTTTCACACCGCTCCGTATCGACGTGAACGGCGTTGAAAATCTTCGATTGCCTGGTAGAATAACTCCGGAGTAAAATCCGGCCACAGGGCATCTGTAAACCATAATTCGCTATATGCCAGTTGCCACAATAAAAAGTTGCTGATCCGAATCTCACCGCTTGTTCGGATTATCAGGTCCGGATCAGGCAAACCACGCGTAAGCAAATGTTGGTTAATGAGGTCTTGATCAATTTGGTCTTTATCAATATTTCCTTTTTGCACTTCATCTATAATTTCCCTGATCGCCTGTACGATTTCTTCTCTCGATCCGTAATTGATCGCAAAATTAAGGATAAGACCGGTATTGTGTTTCGTTTTTTCTTCAAATTCAGTTAAAGCCAACTGAGTTTGTGAAGGGGTTCTGCTCTTCTCTCCCAGCATTTGCACTTTCACATTTCGGTCGATCAGTTCCTGCAGATCTGTTTTTAGAAACTCTATCGGCAATTTCATGAGATAAGCTACTTCATCTTTGGGTCGTTTCCAATTCTCAGTGGAAAAAGAATAACAGGTGAGCACCTTAATTCCTAACTCATCAGCAGCGCGAATCGTTTCCCGCACTCTTTTCATTCCTGCCGCATGTCCGGCTGTTCGGGGAAGCCCGCGTTTTTTTGCCCAGCGGCCATTTCCGTCCATGATAATCGCGACATGTTCCGGCAAGGGAAATTTCCGGATGGAAGACAGAAGTTCTTCTTTACTTCGCCCGGTTTTTTTCTCACCCACCATGCGTTTAATCGATTCAATCATGAGTCATTCCTCCGCTAAAGGACCTCTTCCTCTTATGTTTAGTATCAATCAATCATATCATATGCGAAAAATGAACTAGATAGAAAACCCCCTCTAAATAAGGGGGCTCTGCCCGGAATCACCTTAGATTTCCATAATTTCTTTTTCTTTACCGGCAACAACTTGATCCGCTTCTTTAATGAAACGATCTGTCAGTTTTTGAATATCGTCTTGTCCCCGACGCGCCAGATCCTCGGGTATCTCTCCGTTTTTTTCCAATTTCCTCAGTTCATCGTTGGCATCTCGGCGAATATTCCGGATGGCAACCTTTCCCTCTTCACCCATTTTACGGGCCAGTTTGACTAATTCATTGCGTCTCTCTTCTGTGAGTGGCGGGATGGTGATGCGGATCACATTTCCGTCATTGTTTGGGGTGAGTCCCAGTTCAGACTTGAGAATGGCTCGTTCAATTTCGCTTAATGCCGATTTATCCCAGGGTTGGATGAGTAAGCTTCTTGGATCCGGGGTAGAGATGTTTGCCAATTGATTAATAGGCATTTCACTGCCATAGTATTCAACTGACACTTTATCCAGAATCGCAGGGTTGGCCCTGCCCGCTCTCAAGGTAAGCAGATCTCTTTTCAATACCTGAATTGCTTTTTCCATTTTTTCTTCTGCTTGATTTTTCACTTGGTTTACCATTACATGCTCCCCCTTACAATGGTTCCGATATGCTCTCCTAACACAGCACGGCGAATATTACCTTCTTCAGAAATATTAAAAACAATTAACGGGATATTATTATCCATACACAGAGAGGATGCTGTTGAGTCCATCACACCCAGACCTTTGTTCAAAATTTCAAGGTAAGTAAGGGTTTCATATTTTATCGCTGTTGGGTCTTTGCTCGGATCAGCGCTGTATACACCATCCACGTTATTTTTCGCCATCAGGATCACTTCCGCCTCGATCTCCGCCGCACGCAATGCAGCAGTCGTGTCTGTGGAGAAGAACGGATTTCCGTTTCCACCCGCAAAGATCACAACACGGCCTTTTTCCAGATGGCGGATCGCTCTGCGGCGGATATATGGCTCAGCCACCTGCCTCATTTCGATGGAAGTTTGCACGCGGGTTGGGACCTCCATCGCCTCCAGAGCATCCTGCAAAGCGAGGGAGTTCATAACAGTAGCAAGCATTCCCATATAGTCGGCAGTTGCACGGTCAATTCCTTTTTCCGTACCGGAGATTCCCCTCCAGATATTTCCTCCTCCGACAACTACCGCAACTTCAACACCAAGTTGGACAACTTCTTTGACCTGTCTGGCGAAAGAGCTGAGGACGCGGGCATTGATGCCGTACCCCTGTTCCCCGGCCAGTGCTTCACCACTTATTTTTAAAATGACACGATTATATTTGGGAGTACTCATAAGGTTCCTCCGTTTCCATCTGCACAGTGAATCTATTATTTGCAAAAAAAGGGAACACATAAGTAGTGTTCCCGATATGTCCGGTGTTAGCCTTTCTTGACCTGGGACATAACTTCTTCAACGAAGTTGTCTTGGCGTTTTTCAAGGCCTTCACCCATCTCATAACGAACAAAGCGGCGGATCGAAATGTTTTCCCCGATTTTGGCGATCTGTTCCTTCACCAATCCATCAATCGTTTTATCATTGTCTTTTACAAATACCTGATCCATCAGACAGATATCTTTAAAGTGCTTTTGAAGACGTCCTTCTACCATTTTATCGACAATATTTTCCGGTTTTCCTTCAGCAAGCGCCTGCTGTTTTAAGACAGCACGCTCTTTTTCCACTTCTTCAGCCGGAACGTCTTCACGACGTACATATTTGGGGGCCATAGCGGCAATTTGCATTGCGATATCTTTGACAAATGATTTAAACTCATCTGTTTTGGCCACGAAGTCAGTTTCACAGTTGACTTCTACCAGAACTCCGATTCGTCCGCCGGCATGTATGTAAGATTCAACAATTCCTTCAGCAGCAATGCGGCCTGCTTTTTTTGCAGCGCTGGCAATACCTTTTTCACGGAGATATTCCACCGCTTTTTCCATATCACCATTGGTTTCGGTAAGTGCTTTTTTACAGTCCATCATACCTGCGCCGGTTTTTTCGCGCAGTTCCTTTACCATAGCAGCAGTGATTGCCATGATGGTTTGTCCTCCTTAAATTGTATAGGTTTGTACCATTTATTCGTTTAAAAAGGGGTGGGCAAGAAACCGTTTGTTTCCATGCCACCCTTTTTCGTTCTATTAGGATGCAGTGCTGTTTTGTTGTTCACCTTGTCTGCCTTCCAAAATCGCGTCAGCAATTTTGCTGGTAAACAGACGAACAGCACGGATGGCATCGTCGTTTCCGGGAATGATGTAATCCACTTCATCCGGGTCACAGTTGGTATCCACGATAGAGATAATCGGGATGTTCAGCTTGCGGGCTTCCGCTACGGCAATGCGCTCTTTGCGAGGATCAATGATAAAGACCGCATCCGGAAGTTTTTTCATGTGTTTGATACCGCCGAGGAATTTCTCCAATTTTGCGTGCTCTTTTTTCAAGAGAATTACTTCTTTTTTGGGGAGCACGTCGAAAGTCCCGTCTTCTTCCATGCGCTCCAACTCATGCAAACGGTCGATGCGCTTGCGGATCGTTTGGAAGTTGGTCAGAGTTCCGCCCAACCAGCGATGGTTAACATAAAACATATCAGAACGGGTGGCTTCTTCTTTTACGGCATCCTGCGCCTGTTTTTTAGTACCGACAAACAGAACGCTTCCGCCGTCTGCTGCCAGGTCACGTACAAAGTTGTATGCATGCTCCATCATTTTGACCGTTTTTTGCAGGTCAATAATGTAGATCCCGTTACGCTCGGTAAAGATGTATTTGCTCATCTTTGGGTTCCAGCGACGGGTTTGGTGTCCGAAATGAACACCCGCTTCTAACAATTGTTTCATCGATACGACTGCCATAATGTAAATCCTCCTTGTGGTTTGTTCCTCCGCCGGGATCATCGGGAGTCAGAAACCGCGAACCTCACGGCACCGCCTGTTCACTTCCCCTGGCGTGTGTGTTTACACCATTGATGACTATACCACAACCGTTATCAACTTCGCAAGCATTTCCTTTTTCAGGCTTTATGAGTTGCGCAATTTCTCCAGAGCCGGCAGCAAGCGGTCATTCAATATTTTAATATATGTTCCTTTCATCCCCAGGGAACGTGACTCAATCACACCGGCACTCTCCAATTTCCTCAGGGCATTGACAATGACAGAGCGGGTAATGCCCGCACGGTCAGCCACACGGCTTGCAACCAGTAATCCCTCTTTCCCATCCAGTTCCTCAAAGATATGTTCAACCGCTTCCAATTCGCTGAACGAGAGCGAACTGATGGCCATCTGGACGACTGCCCGGCTGCGTGCCTCTCCCTCCGCCTTTTCAGCTTTTTCACGCAAAATTTCCATACCGACGACGGTTGCCCCGTACTCCGCCAGAATCAAATCATCATCGACAAACTGCTCGTTATACCGTGTCAAAAGCAGGGTTCCCAGCCGCTCTCCGCCACCGATGATCGGAACTACGGTCGTGTACTGGTGTGCAAACATTCCGCCCAACTGTTTGGTAAAGCTGTATTCACTGTTTTCATCAAGGTTGGCGGAAGTTTCTTTCATTTTCTTTAACCGCTCATTGTAATCCTCAGGGATTCTCCGGTCTTTGAGTGCCACGCGGATCATTTCATCTTCGGCATGCTCCTCGGCAATCCCGTAACCGAGGATTTTTCCTTTGCGACTAATTACATAGATATTAGCGACAATAATGTCCCGAAGCACTTCGGACATCTCCATAAAGCTGACAGCCTGCCCGCCTGTTCGCTGTAACAAGCGATTAATCTCCCTGGCTTTGGATAGGAGATTCATCCCTCATTCTCCTTTCTGTCTCACAAAATGTATTGGCTTAAATCACGGTCCGCTACAATGTCAGAGAGTCGTTCTCTCACATATTGCGGTGTAATGGAGACTTCACCCATGCGAATTTCAGGAGCCTCGAAAGACAATTCTTCCAGCAGCCGTTCCAGAATCGTGTGCAGACGTCGGGCACCGATATTTTCAGTCCCTCCGTTGACCTGGGCCGCCAAACGCGCGATCTCCTGAATCGCTTCCGAAGTAAAGGTTACTTTGATCCCTTCCGTTTCCAACAGAGCTGTATACTGTTTGATCAAAGCGCTTTTCGGTTCTGTTAAAATGCGCACAAAATCATCAGCGGTCAAATCATTCAGTTCAACGCGAATGGGAAAGCGGCCTTGCAGCTCCGGGATTAAATCGGAAGGCTTGGCCACATGGAAAGCACCGGCAGCCATAAACAGAATGTGATCTGTTTTGACCGGCCCATATTTCGTCATCACAGTAGACCCCTCAACAATGGGAAGAATATCCCGTTGTACCCCTTCTCGCGAAACATCGGGACCCTGGCGGTCTTTGCCGGCAATTTTGTCAATCTCGTCCAGAAAGATAATACCCGACTGTTCCACGCGGTCGAGCGCTTCCTGAACGACCTGGTCCATATCGATCAGCTTTTGCCCTTCTTGTTGGATCAACACTTCCCGTGCTTCACGGACGGGCAAGCGGCGTTTTTTCGTTTTCTTCGGCAAAAACTGGCCTAACATCTCCTGCATATTCATTCCCATCTGTTCCGCCCCTGTTCCTGCAAACATGTCGAACATGGAGGGCATCTGTTCCTCTACTTCAATCTCAATCACACGGTCTTCCAGTTCCCCGCGCTGCAGTTTCTCTTTAATCCGGCGCCGTTCTTCGGATATTTTCACCTTTTCCTGGTGGTCCTGGGAACCCGTATCGTGGTTGGCATTTTGTTGGAACAGCAGCTCAAGAGGATTTTTAAAGGAACTTGCCGGCTTTTTCTCAGGGACAAGGATTTCAACAAGCCGCTCATCTGCAAGTGCCCGTGCCTGGCTTTTGACACTTTCAAGCTTTTCTGACTTTACCATGCGGATCCCTGTTTCAACCAGATCGCGAATCATTGACTCTACATCCCTGCCGACATAACCTACTTCGGTAAACTTGGTCGCTTCCAATTTAACGAATGGCGCCCCGACCAGTTTGGCTAAGCGACGGGCAATTTCCGTTTTTCCTACCCCGGTTGGGCCAATCATTAAAATGTTTTTGGGAACCACTTCATCTTTTAGTTCCGGTGGCAGCAAACTCCGGCGATAGCGATTTCTGAGGGCAATTGCCACTGCTCTCTTGGCTTGATTTTGTCCGACAATATACTTATCCAATTCTTCAACGATTTGTTTTGGCGTCCATTTTTCCTGTTGATTCAATTGCGGCATATTATACCTCCTCGACAACGATATGGTCATTGGTAAATACGCAAACTTCACTGGCAATTGTCAGTGCTGCCCTGGCAATTTCCTTTGCGGAAAGCTCGGGTGCATAGCGTTTTAAAGCCCGCCCGGCAGAAAGCGCAAAACTTCCGCCTGAACCAATGGCGAGTATATCATCGTCCGGTTCAATCACTTCACCGTTTCCGGAGATCAGCAACAGCTGTTCTTTATTGATTACAATTAACATTGCTTCCAGGCGGCGCAATACTTTGTCCGCCCTCCATTCTTTCGCCAGTTCAACAGCAGCACGAGCCAGATTGCCATGATATTCTTCCAATTTTGCTTCAAATTTCTCAAATAAGGTAATAGCATCAGCGACAGAACCGGCAAACCCGGCTACAACTTTTCCTTTATACAGGCGGCGGACTTTTTTGGCACCGTGTTTCATAATCATCTGATTTCCAAAGGTAACCTGGCCATCTCCCGCAATTGCACCTGATCCATTGTGCCTTACAGCGAAAATAGTCGTCGCATGAAAGGTATCCATCCTGTTCCTCCTTAAGCATCATTACAAGCAAAAATCCGTGTTCTTCCTTCTATAAGCAGATGATCTATTTCGGCGCTATTCATGAAGAAACAGCAGCATCCTTCTCTCTGCTGTCCCCCGTTTCAACTGAATGTATGATTTCCACATCGCACCGTCATACTATCACACAGAAGAAGGGTTAGCAAGAAAAATTGCCCTCTTCACGAGAAAAATTCTGAATGTTTTTGATTGCCCGTTCAGCGTATTTTTTAGCACGTTCTTGTTTTGAACGGATCTTTTCGGGCAACTCCTCAAACAATCCAAAGTTAGCGTTCATCGGCTGGAAATGATCGGGATTGGCTGTGGTGATATAGTGTGCAAGGCTTCCGATCGCAGTCGATCTGGGAGGAACCATTAATTCCTGACCATGCACCAGACGGGCCGCGTTAATCCCCGCAATCAATCCCGCGGCTGCAGACTCAACATAACCTTCAACCCCGGTCATTTGTCCGGCAAAGAAAAGAGTCTCCCTATTGCGAAATTGATAGGTTGGTTTCAGTACTTTCGGCGAATTGATAAATGTATTGCGATGCATCACCCCGTAGCGGACGATCTCAGCATGTTCAAGTCCGGGAATCATGCGAATGATTTCCTTTTGCGGCCCCCATTTGAGATGGGTCTGGAAACCGACCAAATTATACAGCGTCCCGGCACTGTTATCCTGTCGAAGCTGAACAACCGCATAAGGCCGCTTTCCTGTGCGCGGATCAATGAGCCCTACCGGTTTCATCGGACCGAAGAGAAGAGTTTTTTTTCCTCGTTTCGCCATCACTTCAATCGGCATACAGCCTTCAAAGTAAATTTCCTTCTCAAATTCCTTGAGCGGAGCTACTTCCGCCGTCACAAGTGCTTCATAGAATTGTTCAAATTCATCTTCTGTCATCGGACAGTTCAGATAAGCAGCTTCTCCTTTATCATAACGGGAGGCGATAAATACTTTGTCCATATTAATGCTGTCCTTTTCCACAATCGGAGCGGCGGCATCATAAAAATAGAGGTATTCTTCCCCGGTCAGCTTTTGCAGCCTGTCCGAAAGTGCGGCAGACGTCAAGGGGCCTGTGGCGATCACCGCAGGACCTTCCGGAATGTCTGTAACCTCTTCTTTTCTCACTTCCACAAGCGGGTGTTTATGGAGAGTCTCCGTAATTTCCGCTGAAAAAGCCTCCCTGTCCACAGCCAGTGCCCCTCCCGCCGGAACGGCATGCTTGTCAGCACATTTCATAATCAGCGAATGAAGGCAGCGCATCTCTTCCTTTAAAATCCCAACAGCATTTGTCAGAGAGTTTGCCCGAAGCGAATTGCTGCATACTAACTCTGCAAACTGATCTCCGCGGTGAGCCGGTGTCATCTGAACCGGTCGCATTTCAAACAAACGTACAGGAACCCTGCGCTCGGCAATTTGCCAGGCAGCCTCACTGCCCGCCAAGCCGGCTCCCACAACGGTAACTGCTTTTATTGACATCCTGTTCCCCCTCCACTTACGCTTTCTCTTCCTGATAATCACATTCCGTACAACGGATCACTGGCTGTTTCTTCACTTTTTTCTCTACCATTAACCTTTCACACCTCGGACACGGACGCGGAACCGGCCGATCCCATGAAACAAAATCACAATCCGGATATCGGTTACATCCGTAAAAGGTTCGTTTCTTCTTACTCTTCCGTTCAACAATCTCCCCTTTTTCACACTTGGGGCAGGTGACACCGGTCGATTTCACGATCGCTTTGGTA
Organism: Paenactinomyces guangxiensis; assembly: GCF_016055185.1. Lineage (GTDB taxonomy): Bacteria > Bacillota > Bacilli > Thermoactinomycetales > Thermoactinomycetaceae > Paenactinomyces > Paenactinomyces guangxiensis. The sequence continues at coordinate 24,447 of NZ_JAECVR010000028.1, read as the reverse complement.
TTCCGGCATTCCGGAAACGAAGGGCACGCCAAGAACTTCCCGTAACGGCCAAATTTGTATACCATCAGGCTTCCGCACTTTTCACAGACTTCGTCGGATACTTCGTCTTGAATCTCCACTTCCTCCATCTCTTTTTCAGCGAAGGACAATCGTTTCTCAAACGACTGGTAAAAGCGATCCAGAACCTGTACCCAGTCCACTTTCCCCTCTTCAACCAGGTCTAAATCTTCTTCCATATGTGCAGTAAACTCAACATTAATAATCTCCGGGAAAAACTCCTCAATCAGCTCTAACACAATTTCGCCAAGTTCAGAAGGAACAAACCGTTTATCCTCAAGCAAGACATACCCCCGCTTTTGAATCGTATCCAAAGTAGGAGCATAAGTACTGGGCCGTCCGATTCCCTTTTCTTCCAGCTCTTTCACCAGGCGCGCTTCGGTGTAACGCGGTGGCGGCTGAGTGAAGTGCTGTTTAGGGTCAATCGATTTACGCTTTAGCTGTTCTCCTTCTTCCAGCGGGGGCAAAAATGACTCTTCCTCTTTTTTATTGTCATCGCTACCCTCAATATACACCTTCATAAAACCGGGAAATTTTATTTTGGAACCGGTTGCCCGGAACAGTGCCTCTCCTGCGCGAATATTGGCCGAAATGGCATCCAGTACGGCCGGGGCCATCTGTGACGCAACAAATCGTTCCCAGATCAATTTATACAAACGCAATTGGTCTCTGGTCAATACACCCTTTAATTGCGCCGGGGTCCGTGTCACTGAAGTAGGGCGGATCGCTTCATGTGCATCCTGAGCTCCCGCTTTTGTCTTGTGGGTGCGCGGCTGAGCCGGAACGTAACGGTCTCCAAACGTCTCCCCAATGTAGGAACGTACTTCTTGTTGAGCCGTTTGGGATACCCTGGTTGAATCGGTTCTCATATAAGTGATCAAACCGACCGTTCCCTCTTTGCCTATATCTACTCCTTCATACAATTGCTGGGCGACAGCCATTGTTTTCTGTGCGCGGAAATTTAGCTTACGGGCCGCTTCCTGTTGCAGGGTGCTAGTGATAAAAGGAGGAGACGGATTCCTTCTCCGCTCACTCTTTTTGACCTCTTCAACAACAAATCGTTTTCCTTTGATGACTGCGAGCAATTGATCAACATCTTCTTTTGATTTTAATTCTGTTTTTTTACTCCCATATCCGTAAAATTTAGCTTCAAACGGTTCATCTCCGCGTAGGAGAATCGCAGTTACAGTCCAATATTCCTCCGGTTTAAATTGTCTGATCTCTTTTTCCCGGTCGATAATCAGCTTGACCGCCACAGATTGGACCCTGCCGGCACTAAGCCCCTTTTTCACTTTTTTCCAGAGCAACGGGCTAATTCCATAACCGACGAGACGGTCCAACACACGACGCGCTTGTTGGGCATTCACCAGAGTCATATCTATCTTTCGCGGATGCTTAAATGCATCTTTAACAGCCTGTTTCGTAATTTCATTAAAAACGACGCGGCATTTGTCATCCAGAGGAAGATTCAGGCTATGTGCCAAATGCCAGGCGATCGCTTCTCCTTCACGGTCAGGGTCAGCCGCCAGATAAACCCGTTTCACCTTCTTTTTGGCATCGCGCAATTGTTTCAATACGTCCCCTTTTCCACGGACCGTTATATATTTAGGTTCAAAATTATGTTCTATATTCACGCCTAGTTGGCTTTTTGGTAAATCCCGCACATGGCCCATCGAAGCTTTGACGATAAATTTTTTCCCCAAGTACTTGCCGATGGTTTTGGCTTTGGCGGGCGATTCGACAATGACCAGCGAATCGGCCATCCTAAGGCCCTCCCCTCGAAATTGGTAAGCGTCCCTATTATTGTGACAATTTCTTCGTCGTATTAACATCGCTTTTTTTCACTCGTATTTGTTACAATACCAGATTTAGAATCAGCTCGGCAACCTTGCCATTTTTGATTTCACTTCAAAGGATGACCCTGAGTTCGCATATACATACGCTGGAAGAGGGTAAGATGTTACTTGCGAATATAATACGACCCCGGCAATTGGGCAATTTCCTGTTTGATTTCCAAAGATAATAACGTTTGGTGAACTTCACCGACCGTCATTTTTCCGGCTGTTTTTTCCATGAGAGTGGTAATCTGAACCGGCTCCGTCTGAATATATCTGAGAATTTCACGTTCCTGTTCACTTAAAGCAACCTTTGCCAGATCTTCTGTGATCTCTTTTTCCTTTGCACAGGGCAGATTGTAAGTAAACTCCTCAAATATATCTTCCGCTTCGATGACACATTTGGCTCCTTGTTGAATGAGGGACAGGGTCCCCCTACTCTGCGGGGAAGTGATTGGACCGGGAACGGCAAATACTTCTCTCCCCTGTTCTATGCTGAAATTGGCAGTAATGAGAGAACCTGATCGCCCTGCGGCTTCCACCACCACTGTCCCCACGCTCAGCCCGCTGATAATACGGTTTCTCTGTGGGAACAAACCGGGAGCCGGCTGGGTTCCGGGCGGCATCTCAGAAATCACTGCTCCTTTCGCCGCGATTTCTTCATAGAGTGAACGATGATTTTTGGGGTACATCACATCCACTCCGGTTCCCAATACAGCAATCGTTTTTCCCTCTGCCTTTAATGCACTGCGATGTGCCTCCCCGTCGATCCCATTTGCCATCCCGCTGACAAGCACCCATCCCGCTCTGGTGATCTGCTCAGACAGAATACGAGTAACACGCAGGCCGTAAGGGGTAGACTTTCTGGTTCCCACCACTGCGAGGCAAGGCTCGCTTAACAGCTCAATATCCCCTTTGATGTATAACACCCACGGCGGCTGCGCAATCTCTTTTAACAAACCGGGGTATTTTTCATCGATCGGAGTTAATACAGCAATTCCTCTATCCTTCAGTTCTGAGGTTACTTTTTTGATGAAGGCGGGTGTCCATTGGGTTCGAATATACTCGACCGTTTTTTGGGACACCTGTTGACCGGCTAGCCCGTCAATAATTGATGGAGTTAAATCTTGATCAGGTGACCACCCCGCCCGCCGAAGCTTGTCAATGGTATGCCATCCCACTCCGGCAATCTGATGCATCGCCACTAATCCTGCCTGCTCATTCATCTCTTTTCCCCCTCATTACAAAGAAAAAGGGAACCCGACAGAAGGTTCCCAAAAAAAGCAGCAGATGTTAGTTTCTTGTGATGCACTCGCTCAGCAAACCTTTTTCTTCCAGAACCCGTACCAATGTTTCACCGATCACTGCAGGTGTTGGAGCAACAGCTACGCCACATTTTTCCAGAGTAGCAATCTTTTCTGCAGCCGTACCTTTACCACCGGAAATGATGGCTCCCGCGTGTCCCATCCGTTTTCCCGGAGGAGCAGTCTGGCCCCCGATAAAGCCGACAACCGGCTTGGTCATATTGGCTTTAATCCACTCAGCGGCTTCTTCTTCCGCCGTGCCCCCGATTTCACCGATCATGACGACAGCTTTGGTATCCGGGTCCTCCTCAAATGCTTTTAAACAATCAATAAAATTGGTTCCGTTTACCGGATCTCCGCCGATACCGACAGCTGTGGACTGGCCGATTCCCCGGGTGGACAGCTGATGAACAGCTTCATAGGTTAACGTTCCGCTGCGGGAAACGATTCCCACATGACCAGGAGTATGAATATAACCGGGCATAATTCCGATCTTGCACTCGCCGGGAGTGATCACGCCGGGACAGTTCGGACCGATCAGCCGTGTTTTTCTCCCTTCGAGGTAACGCTTTACTTTTACCATATCGAGGACGGGAATTCCTTCTGTGATACAAACAACAAGATCTAATTCCGCGTCGACTGCTTCCATGACTGCATCCGCAGCAAACGCAGCCGGAACGTAGATGACAGACGCATTCGCACCAGTTGCTTCTTTTGCCTCTAAAACTGTATCAAACACAGGGATCCCTTCGACTTCGATACCACCTTTACCAGGGGTCGCTCCGGCAACCACTTGGGTACCATACTCAACTGCTTGTTTGGTATGGAACAAACCAGTGGCCCCGGTAATATTCTGTGTGATCACTTTTGTATCCTTATTTACAAAAATACTCACCCTATAACCCACCTTTCTCGGACGTTCTTTCGACCTTTACGCAGATTCCTTTACCAGTTGAACGATTTTTTGCGCTCCATCTGCCATCGAGTCTGCCGCCACAATTTTAAGGCCAGATTCTTGCAGGATCTTTTTGCCCAGCTCAACATTGGTCCCTTCAAGGCGGACGACTAACGGGTGGTTTAAGCCGACTTCTTTCGCCGCTTCTACAACCCCCGTGGCGATCACATCACATTTCATAATTCCACCGAAGATGTTAACGAAAATTCCTTTGACATTTTCATCGGAAAGAATAATTTTAAATGCTTCTGTTACTTTTTCAGTGGTTGCACCGCCCCCGACATCGAGGAAGTTAGCCGGTTCCCCGCCATAATGTTTGATAATGTCCATCGTTGCCATCGCCAGGCCGGCTCCGTTTACCATACAGCCAATATTTCCGTCTAGCGCAATATAACTCAAGTCATATTTAGAAGCTTCAATTTCCTTGGCATCTTCTTCATCGAGATCGCGCAACTCCTGGATATCCTTATGGCGGAAGAGCGCGTTGGAATCGAAGTTTAGTTTGGCATCCAGTGCCATCACACGTCCATCCGTGGTGGTGATGAGCGGATTGATTTCAGCCAGTGAACAGTCGTTATCCGTAAATGCATCATAAAGAGCCAGCATAAATTTGACAGCCTGATTTACTTTGTCTTTTGGAATATTGATGTTGTAGGCCAGGCGGCGAGCCTGGAACGGCATCATCCCAATCGCCGGGTCAATCACTTCTTTGAAGATTTTTTCCGGAGTTTTGGCTGCTACTTCTTCAATCTCCGTTCCGCCTTCTTCCGAAGCCATCATGACAACACGACCGGTCGAACGGTCGATCACCACACCAACGTAATATTCTTTTTCAATCGGTAGTCCTTCTTCAATCAACAGGCGCTTAACTTCTTTTCCCTCGGGACCGGTTTGATGGGTTACCAGTACTTTCCCCAAAAGTTCGGTCGCATGCTGGCGCACTTCTTCCAGACTGCGGGCCAGCTTCACTCCACCCGCTTTTCCACGGCCGCCTGCATGGATTTGTGCTTTGACAACCCACAGGTTTCCATCCAAACGCTCTGCTGCTTCTACCGCTTCTTCAGGTGTAAACGCAACAGATCCGTTCGGGACAACGACACCGTATTTTTTCAGGACTTGTTTGCCTTGATACTCATGTACGTTCATTCCCTATCCCCCAATCCTTGTCGATCACCGCATAAACAGCCAAACTTATTCCCACAACATTTATGTAAGTTGCTGTTTACGTCAAAAATGAATCCCCTTACATGGAACAATGCCCAAAAACCGGATTCACCCCTGATAAACATGCCTTTGGACTCCTTGCCAACAGCCCCAAACATGAAAAAACAGCACCAGTTTGGCTCTTTTGCAAGTATAGCTCAGACAGCCGTTGTTTGCCAACCGTTCAAAGCTTAAGTTTTTTCACTACAAAAAAAGAGAAGGTTAAATTCCTAACCCCCTCTTTACACAAAGCGATTACTTCAGCAAAGAAATGACTGTAGCAACGATAAAAATTCCCATGAAAACGGCAGTCGTTACAGCAGTACTTACAACTGCATCCAGAAAATCATTCTCTTGGTTTTCATTGGTACCATGTTGAACTTGAGATTTCATATCCTGCTCCTCCTTACAACCATACAACCATTCATGCCGGTAAAGTGAGCGAATGGCCTCAACAACTTTGCAACACCACAAGTATAGCATTCTTTCCCCGCCTGTAAAACAAGATCACAGCAGCCGAATCTGACAATTCCGGGAACCGTCACCCGGCGGCTAAAATATTTGAACGGTCAAACCAGCGCGGCGCCTTGCGCAAATAGCAGTAGGCCTCTATTTTTGTCTCATCCAGCTTAAAGATCCTGATCCGTCTTTGCGTGATCTGTCTGTTTTGGTCCATATAGATAATTTGTACATTCCTACCGGCTTCAAACGCCTTTTTTAAAATGAGGTCAACCATTCTTCACACCTCAAACAGGAACGTTTGTTCTTATTATATCTCACCATGCCGGGAATGAGAACTGGAAATGTTTTTCCAAATATGGCATAAAACATTTTTTTTCGTAGATAATGAAACAGAAAAACAGCTAAACGGAGGTACTCTATGATTACTTCACGCCAATGGATTTATCTGTTCATTACATTTATATTGGTGCTGATTGGAATCACTTTTCTTCTTCCTGCTGTGCCCTGGTTTAAGGAATCCCTGGCCTTCAAAAAAGTAAGCACAAACCCTTACTCCCCCCCCGGCCGTCCGGGATATCCATCTGTTTACAGTGGAATACAAAGCAAAGATAAGCGGAATGGAAGTTGAAGCGTACCGCTGGGATCCGGGAACGATTGTCGTACAAAAAGGAGAATCCATCCGTCTCCATCTGCACGGGCTTCACGGGAAAGTCCACCGCTTTTCCAGCCCCGGTTTAAATATAAAAGGAATGGTTAAAAAGGGAGAAATAACGACCGTTACGTTTCAACCCAATCGCAACGGTACCTTTGAACTTATCTGCCATGATCATCTGACTCCTGAGACTCATGGTCCAATGATCGGCTATATCACCGTGATCAATCCCTAGTTCAGAGTGTCACCTGAAAAATCTATAAACAGATCCAGGAAATGTCCTTCCGTTCGGGGGACATTTCTTATGCATGACTTAAAAAATTTCCCAAAAATATTGACGGAACAGACCGTTTTTTTAGAAAATATAAATGAGTATATAAATAATAATGATTTTAAATTAATATTTGATTTCATTTAATCCACATAATTTAAGAGGTGAAACCATGAAAGATAAGAAAAAACTTACAACCAATCAAGGTGCTCCTGTCGGTGATAATCAAAACTCGCGTACGGCAGGTCAACACGGTCCTACACTGCTGGAAGATTACCATCTCATTGAGAAGCTGGCCCACTTTGACCGGGAACGCATCCCCGAACGTGTCGTCCACGCCCGTGGCGCGGGAGCGCATGGTGTGTTTGTGGTAGAAAACAGCATGAAAAAATACACCAAAGCTCACTTTTTGCAGGAAAAAGGCCGGGATACGCCTGTTTTTGTCAGGTTTTCCACTGTGATCCATCCCAAAGGCTCCCCGGAAACAGTTCGCGATCCGCGCGGATTTGCGACTAAGTTTTACACAGAAGAAGGAAACTATGATATCGTCGGAAACCATCTGCCTGTCTTCTTCATCCGTGACGCCCTCAAATTTCCTGACATGGTTCACTCCTTAAAGCCCGCACCCCATACAAATATCCAGGCCCCCGACAGATACTGGGACTTTATGAGTTTAACACCGGAGTCGACCCACATGCTGGTCTGGCTGTTCTCCAACCTGGGAACCCCTGCAAACTATCGGCAGATGGAAGGTTTCGGCGTCCACGCATTTAAATGGATCAATGATCAAGGGGAGGTAGTGTATGTCAAATACCATTGGAAACCAAAACAAGGAATAAAAACATTAACAGCAGAAGAAGCAAAGGAAATTCAGGGCAAAGACTTTCAACACGCCACCCGGGACCTCTATGAACATATTGAGAAGGGTGATTATCCGGAGTGGGATCTGTTTGTACAAATGATGCCGCCCTCCGACTTTGAAAAACTGGATTTCGATCCACTCGACCCCACCAAAGTCTGGCCGGAAGATCTTTATCCGCTCCTCAAAGTGGGCAAAATGACACTGAACCGTAACCCGCAAAATTTCTTCGCCGAAGTGGAACAATCAGCCTTCTCTCCAAGTGCTCTGGTCCCCGGAATTGAACCGTCTGAAGATAAGCTGTTACAGGGTCGGCTTTTTTCCTACCCGGACACCCAACGTCACCGCTTAGGACCCAATTACTTAAACATTCCGGTCAACTGTCCCTATGCACGAGTACAAAATTATCAACGGGACGGCTTTATGCAGACCAGACAAAATCCCTCACCGATCAACTATGAACCCAACCGTTACGAAGATACCCCCAAAGAAACACCGCAATATGTGGAAAGTGAAGCACCTCTTGCTGGCTCCGCCACGCGTCGCAAAATCGACCGCACCAATGATTTCAAACAGGCCGGTGAACGTTATCGCAGCTTCTCCAAAGAGATGCAGGATCATCTGGTGAAAAACCTGGTGAATGATCTTAAAGAGGTCCACTCCCAGACCCAACTGCTCGCAATCTGCAATTTCTACCGCGCTGACAGCCAACTGGGAACCCGCCTTGCTGAAGGGCTGGGGGTTGATATCCGCTCATACTTGTCAGCCATTCCCCAAAAATAGCTTTCGGTCCGGCCGGAAAACACAGGGAACTCCCCCTGTGTTTCTTTTATTCCCGGCATGTTATATTGAGAACAGGTATGATTTTGGAGGGGACCGCATGCAAATCCGTTTTCAAACTCCATATCAATATTTGTTTATCCATCAAAATGTGAAACACTTGTTACTGCTCTGGAAGAAAGAACGGAAAAGAGAGCTGTATATTATTGAGGAGGAGAATGATGGTACCTTGCTTCTCCGTTTTCCGGGCGAAACCTATGCAGAAATGGTGTTACAGGAGATTGAGCCCATCTTTTTTCAGCGTTTGGAAACAGAAGAGGGGCTGTTTCCGGCCATTTTGGGTGCTACTTTTACATTTGAGGAAAAGTTGATCGGGATGTATTACCATCGCGATCATCCAACAGAGGAGCTCTATTTTTTTGAAATACAGGGAGAGACTCTCACGGAAATCAGTGACCAAAAATATGAAGCTGTTGTTCACGCGTTTATGAACGAGTTTCCGGAGTATTTTTCCGGATAGTTGTTTTTAAAAAAAGCTATGCCTGTAACGTGAACTTGGCTTCAGCATTTTTCTCTGCCCGCTTAACTTTAACCCCATTTCTTGTGTAATATAATTTGCCGGTCAGAAAAAGATCAATCAGACCCGGGACAATCCCCGGGTCTGATTTGATCCATGCTATAACTTTTTAATTCTTCCCTTAAATCTCTCGATAAATCGGGCATTTGCTTCATCTCCGCCCTGGGCGTTTCCGCTCATCCAGATCGGGGGTGTTATACCTTCCCGGACTAATAACTGGACCGTTTCAGCCACCAGTGAATTTAATAAATAGGCATTTGCAAATGTGGACATCGCCGCCACAGGCTGCTCCAATCCCTCGATCTTTACAACGGCGTCACCCACTTCTACTTTACAATCAAGGACGATATCTACGAGGTCATGCAGATTTTTCTTGGAAGGGTGACGGGCGGGATGATTTTCCGGGGTGGCCAATGCATGGCGGACAGATGTGACACCAATCGTTTTAACTCCTCTTCGTTTTGCCTCTAAGGCAGCATCGATAGTTGCAGAGTTAATCCCGTAAGCGTTGATAATGATCAGAAGATCTCCTTGCTTTAAACCATAATCCTCAATGACAATTTTCCCGTAACCGGGAGTTCGTTCAACTGCCATTGACCGTAAAGCACCGCCGCTAAGCAAAGTTCCTTCATCCAGGATGGCACTGATATGCATCAGTCCTCCTGCCCGAAAAAAAATCTCCTGTGATCCCAGATTGGAGTGGCCGCCAGGTCCGTATGCATAAACAATTTTATCCTGTTTAATCTGTTCCGCCAGCATATGAGCCGCTTTCCGGATGGATGCTTGTTCCTCATCTTGCAGCTGCTCTAAATGGGCCACAATTTTATTGAAATACTGGCTCATCACCGAAGCAAAGTTATCCATCATTGATCCTCCCCGCCTCATTTCTTGTTTTTGCTGTACACCAGTACTCCGTCCTTGTAAGTCTCTAAAATATCGATCTTCCAGCCATTCGGTGAAAAAACCACCAGGTCAGCCGGTATCCCCGCCTTGAGTCCGTCTTTGGCAGGAAGCCCTATCAACCGGGAGGGTCTGACGGATGCCATTTCCCAGGCTTCGGAGAGACTAGCCAAGCCGCTTTTCACCAGATGCTCAATCCCGTGGATGAGGGTCAGGGCTGAGCCGGCAAGGAGATTCGGATGATCTGCCAAATGCAGCTTGCCTTCAGGTGTAAGGACAACTTTCCCCCCGATATGCAAATCGTACTGACCCGGAGGCATACCGCTAAGTGATACGGCATCGCTGACTAACATCACCCGCTCGCCTTTGACACGCAGAATCACTTTCAGGGCAGACTTCGGCAGGTGAAAACCATCAGCAATTACGGTTGCCCACAGGGAGTCCCGGGACAGCTGCTCCCAAATATAATTCGGGTGGCGCGGGAGTATCGGATGTGCTCCGTTTCCAAGATGGGTGGACATCCGTGCTCCTGCATCGACGGCTGCCTGAATCTGCTCTCCTGTTGCCGAGGTATGCCCAATTGATACCACAACCCCGCTTTCTACACATTTGGAGATAAATTCAGGAGCCCCCGGCCACTCCGGCGATAATGTAACTATCTTAATTCTCCCCCCGGCCACCTCTTGCCACCGTTGAAACAACGACCAATCGGGTGCCTTTACATACTTTTTGGGATGGGCCCCTCTCGGCCCGTCATCGGGTGAGATAAACGGTCCCTCCAAATGAATTCCGGCAATCCCCCTCCCCACATTCCTCTCCGTCATACAAACTTCTGAAATGGAATGCAGCACCTGCTCAATCAAATCATCACGATTGGTGATTACGGTGGGAAAATAAGAGGTGACTCCCTTCCCCCACAATGAAGTTGTAATCTTCTCCACCAATCCGTCAGCGAGCGGAAGGGTGTTAAAATCCAGCCCGCCGTACCCGTTGACCTGCAAATCGAGCAATCCCGGAGCGATCAGGGGAAGATTTTCTTTAGTCCCGCCTTTTTGTATGATTCTGCTAATCCTTCCGTTCGTGATCTCCACCACAACAGGTTCCCCGGTCTTAAAATGAATGCCTTTCAATTCAAATGGTTTGGTTTTCACCTGGGTATTCATTTGCTCATGACACTCCTGTACGAATCCTGATCTGCGTATAAAATGCAATTTGCATGCCGCCGAAGGATGGAAGCGGGGCATTCAGGGGTGATGGGACCGCCAAGCGCTTTTTGGAGAGCATTTCGCTTGGTCTCGCCCGGCACGATACAATAGAGATAGGTTGCCGACATCAAGACCGGAATGGTCAGGGTAAGCGCATAAGCAGGTACAGCCTTCAAATTGGGGAAGCAACCGTCATTCACCTGCTGCTGCCGGCACGTTTCGTCCAACTTTACAGGTTTCATTATTTTCGGGTCACTAAAATCAGCAACCGGAGGATCATTAAACGCAAGATGGCCGTTTTCTCCAATCCCGAGGCAGATGATGTCAATCGGTTCTTTTTTAATCAAATCCCCGTAACGCTTGCATTCAACTTCAATGGAACGGTTGCTGTCGATCAGATGAACTTTGCCCGGCTGAACGAGGTCAAACAGGCGATCCCTGAGAAATTTTCCAAATGTTTGCGGGGAATCTTCGGGCAATCCGATGTATTCATCCATATGAAATGCAGTCACCCGGGACCAGTCAATTCCTTCTGCCCTCGTCAATGTATGCAGAAATTCGTTTTGTGATGGAGCAGCGGCAAAGACCATACGGATTCTTTTTTTATGTGACAACAGCTCTTTCATTTTTTCAGCCACGCCATAGCCAGCTGCTTCCCCCATCTGCTTTCTGTTTTCGTAAACCTGAACTTGCAATCGATCAAAGGTTTTCGTTTGCACCGGCCGGACTGTTTGTCTCATATTAATTTTCCTTTCCGCACAAGAGTGATAAATCCGTTACAAATCCGTTTTTCCAATGAAGGGGCAAAGGAAGCGGGCAATCCAAAATAGTAAACCGATTCTTTCGCTTCATATCCCCCTTCAATCACCTGTTTGGCGGTAGGGATATATCCGATCATACCATTGCTGTACGGAACGGGGAGGACATGCCCGTTAAACTGCTCTTTGATGAAGAGCCCATAGTCGACAACCGCCTCACCGTTCATCGCCAGAAGAGAGAGTTCCTCCGCGATAGAGATCAGCGTCATTTCCAAAGGAATAGCCGGTTTGATACGTTCCGGCTGTTCAAGCAATAACTGTGCCCACTCCCCAATAATCTCCGCATCCCGGGCCGCAGCTTCCAGGTAAGAAAGAGAAGGGAGTTCCAGAAACGGAAGATCCACAGTCAGACTCCGGCCTGCAAGAGAAGAAAAAGAGACAGGTTGCATCGGTTTTTTTAAAACCGTTAACACTTCTGCAGCCAATTTTCTCCCCAGTGCCTGAACCTCTTTATCGGTCCCCCTGTAAAAATCTCCATTTTTCAGTAAGGCCGGCCGTATGTCTCCGCAACAGCCTTGCAAATAAGCGGCCACCACCTGACTGCCCAGTTCCCGTTCCAGAACATCCATCGCAAAACCCGGAAATTCTGAAGAGACAAAGTTATCTCCGGTTGTTGTCGGGTGACAGGTATAATGGACAAGCAGAGCCTTCGTTTTTTGGCTTTTTGTCTTGTATCGAATCACGTGAATCTGAGGGTCAACAGGACCCATTTCATTGGGAGCCATGACCATTTCTCCATCTACCTGTTTTCGGCGGTGGATTCCCATCTGACACTCGCCGCTCCCCCGTTCCACGCTCACCGGTTCCAGGCTGTTAAACGCCAGGTCAATCCCTTCGAGCAGTTTTGTTTCCAGGAAAGCTACATACTCTTCGTCACACCGTCCAAGTGATGGGGTAAACAGCTTACTCGTCTGCGGCCCGGAATGATTATGTGTGGCATGGAGAATGATTGAAGCGGGTTCGATACCCCATTTTTTTCGTATTTGTTGCCGAAGCGAAGTGACCCGCTCGTTTCCCCACCAGATCAAATCGGCTGATACCACTAAGACACATGTTCTTCCGCCAGTTGAATCCCTTCCCTGAAACAGCAGAATCCGCAGATGAAGCGGATGGGAAACCGCTTCAAAAGCTTCTGTCCTGTGGGCAAATCCGGCGAGGGGTATCTTTTTCAAGGGCGTAATGTTGATCTTGGCTGTTCCAAGCTGTAAATCGGACTCCATACCATCTCTCTCCCAATCACTCAAACATCTAAAATCCCTAATCTGTGAAAGTGGCAATGAATTATAACGGAGCAATCATATTTGCAGCGAGTAAACCTGCTAGCCTTATCCGGCATTTATACCGGCGGATGGAGGGTTGGTCGGTTCGTCAGTGTCTTGATTGAGCGAGTCGATCAAATCTATGACTTCCGGCTTTACATCCTGATTCCGCTTAAGCCAGCCAATGAAGATAAACAAGACAGCGGAAACGAGAACCGGTGCGGCAACCGTTGTCGCTGTACCCGCGATGAAAGCATACTTCACGATCGCAAATGTGAGAATGCCCCCCACCCATGAAACAATAGCTGCAATGGAATCGCTATGCCTGAACGCTGGCAGCAGCCCCAGCAGCATGGGAATGGAAATGGGGCCAACCAACGCTCCAAACCAAACGATTAACAAATCTAAAATTCCCCCAAAGGAATCTGCGTTTATAGCAACAATTAATGTGAGTACAGTAAATGTAACCGTAGTCAAGCGGGCCGTTCTGAGGGATGCTTTTCCTGTTAAGCTGCGAAACTTCCTGGAAAGGACGGGCAATATATCCCGGGTAAACACTGAAGTGACTGCGTTTGCATCAGAAGTTGTCATGGCCATTGTATGTGCAAACATAGAGGCTAACACCAATCCGACCAGCCCAGGAGGCAAAAGATCTTTTGCCATCACAGAATAGGACTGGGTAGGGTCTGCGAGAGAAGGATAGAAAAGGGGTGCGGCCCACATCGGGAAAAACAGAACCAGTGGCCAGATCAGATATAAGGCCGCGGAAAGAAAGGCAGCCTTGCGCGCATCCGATCCCCGTGGAGCAGCGATGAAACGTTGAGCTAAATTCCAGGTACCGCCATTATAGCTTAAAAAGTCAATCAATAAATAAGCAAGGATAAAGCCGATGGTGTACGGTCCGACAAAGGCAGAGCTGTGATGTGGAGGCAGTTGATCCCAAATTCCTGTAACGGCGCTGATCCCCCCCAATTTAGCCAGTACAATGACAAACATGGCAACCCCGGCAATCAGTTGAACAACAAACTGGGCGAAATCAGTCAGGGCATCGGCCCATAATCCGCCAATGGTAATGTAGAAAAGAGAGATGAAACCAGAGATGATAATTCCGGCAGTGATGGACACACCGGCAAAAACATTTAATATGACTGCGATTGCCGCCCACTTGGCACCAACGTCAAAAAGTTTGAGCAGAACACCGCTCCATGCCATCAATTGTTGGGTAGGCAGGTTGTACCTCATAGACAAATACTCCATCGGCGATTCAATATTCAATCTTTGCCGAAGCCGGGCCCAGCGTGGGGCAATCCAAATGGCACCCACCAATACCGCTATGGAAATGGGGACAGCCCACCAAATATAAATGGTAAATCCATATTGGTACGCCACACCGGCATACGCCACAAAAACGGCTGCACTATATCCCGACATATGATGAGAGATTCCGGAGAGCCACCATGGCATTTTCCCGCCCGCGGCAAAGAAATCCTGTGTACCCTTAATCTGCCGGAATGACCATAACCCAATGCCTACCATCAGCAGAAAATAGAGCCCCATCACAATCCAATCCGCAAGTAACACACCATCGCCCCCTTATCTATGGATCAGATCCGCACCTGAGACGTTTTTATTTACATCACTTCATCCTCTCTTTGTCTCTGATGGCTCTATCTAATTAATCCTAGACTAGGACTAATCATCTTCAAACTATCATATCAAGTCAGATTAGTCAATCACTTTATAATATTCCGTTTATTCATCCCCGGAGATCGCTTTCAAAATGCAAAATAACAGCCAGAGCTGCTCCTTTGGCAGAAGAAAAATGAGTTTGAATGTGAATGATACTTGTTTGTTCAAACGGGACTTTGAGTGCCCTTTCCCCCGCCGTTTTGGATACGGATGATGTAAAAGCCTCCGCACGGCTGAAGGGACTGTCAATGATGATATACTTCGGGTTAAAAAGATTGATCATTTGGGCAGCAGCAATCCCCAGATACTTTCCGGATTCCCGGAAAATCTCTTCCATAGCCGGATCATGGTCATTCTCATTTATGTGAGGCCAGTTGGCAAACTGTATAGCCTGATCATTTTGAGCGATCCGCTCTTTGATTGCCGGAATACTGATCAGGGACTCCAGACAACCTCTCTGACCGCAACTGCAAATGGGGCCATCGTTTTTGACGCTGAGATGTCCGATCTCACCAGCCGTCCAACTTGATCCGGTGTATATCTCGTTCCTAATTATCAAGGCCCCTCCAACCCCTTCATCAATACGGATATAAAAGACGCTTGATGAATCTTCTTCCGGAATTACCTGAAGCTGTCCCAATGCAGCCGCATTCACACTATTTAAGATTCGGGCTTGAACAGGCAGATGCTGGTCCAGTATTTCCTTCACCGCAATCTTTTTCCATCCCAGATGGGAAGAATCATAGACAAAACCCTGATCCGGGTCTACAAGGGCCGGAATACCAACGCCGATTCCCAGAACTTCAGGATGCTTGTTGAGCAGAGATTTACACAGCTTGATCAGTTGCATAAGACACTCGTTTACATTTTGCGAATTTAAGAAAATGGTGCCTTTTTCTAACACATTTGCGCAATAATCGGTTACTACATACTGCCCCTGGGTATCCTGCACCAGAATACCGATTGACTTATAAGCTTCCGGCACTAAAGAGAGCTGAACTCTGGGCCGCCCAACGCCTCCCTGCTCCTCAATTCCAATTTCCTTAATCATTCCCTCTCTCATAAATTTATCCACAATCAATGAAACCGTATTCTTGCTCAGTCCCAAAGCCTCCGCAATTTCCAGGCGGAAAGTCGTTCTGTGAATACGCAAGAAAGAGAGTGCCCGCTTCTCATTTTGTTGTCTTAAAAGACCGGTTCCTTTGAGCATTCAAATCCTCCCTGAATGAAGTGTAATTATTATCAGTGTACCAGACCTTTTAAAGTCCACAAAATCACCCGTCCCTGACAAAAATCTTGACTACGATTTGTCACGTTTATGTTGATCAGTAAATAATTGTCCTTTGATAAATATCATGGTATTATATATCCTTGAAATAATGAATTTCAGTCATTTGAAAAGGTTCAAGTAACGATCTTTGACCACTCCCCATGCGTAAACGCAGGGGATTCTTGGGTAATCTCCCGCAACCGAGAGAAATGGACCAAGCTCAGACCGTGAGTCCCACGGTGATGAATCTCATACCTTCTTGCAAAATGTTTTTAGCAGCATTGATGTCCCGATCATGATGCTCGTTACACTCTGGGCATGTCCATTCTCGTAGTTTCAGCTCTTTTACTTCTTTGTTTCTGTATCCACAACAAGAACAACGCTGACTGGATGGGAAGGTTTTGCCCACTTTTACAAGGGTTCTTCCATACCATTTTGCTTTGTATTCCAGCATGGATACAAACTCAGACCATGAAGCATCCGTGATAGACTTAGCCAAATGGTGATTCTTGACCATGTTCTTCACTTGTAAGTCTTCGATGCTGATCACTTGGTTTTCGTGAATCAGCCTGGTAGACAGCTTGTGAAGAAAGTCATGGCGGGCGTTTGTGATCTTCTCATGAATTCGAGCTGTCTTGATTCGTGCTTCGTGCCAATTTGACCCGCCTTTGGTGCGTCTGGACATGATTCGCTGGGCTTTCGCTAATTGCTTTTCGTATTTTCTGAAGTATTTTGGAGTGTTTTCTTTCTCACCATTGGAAAGAATAGCGAAATCCTTTAAGCCTAGATCAATCCCAACTGCTTTGTCTGGATCGACTGGAACACAGGGACAGATATCCACTTCACAAAGAACCGATACAAAATATTTGCCTGATGGGCTCCGACGAATTGTAGCAGAAAGAATACGTCCTTCTACTTCACGAGATTTAGCGAATTCACCCAACCGAGTTTAGGAAGCTTGATCTTGTTCCCTGCTACTTCAATCGTTGGTTTCCCATTTTTCGGATGGTTGCATTGACTGGTGTAGGATTGAACGGGATTCTTGCGACTTTTGAAGCGAGGTTTATCATTCTGACCTTTAAAGAAACGAGAGAATGCATCAGCCAGGTTCTTCAATGCGTTTTGAAGCGAGGTGGAGTCTGCTTCTCTTAACCAGTCGAACTCTTTCTTCAACTGAGTCAAAAGAGAAGCACAAGAGGTAAGCCCTTTCCCTGTTTGCTCATATTGTTCATTCCACTTGGCTAGAAAATGATTGAATGTGAAACGACTGCAACCCATTGACTTATGGATGAGAATGGCTTGCTCTTTGGTTGGATTCAAACGAAACTGAAATGCCTTGTGCATGTGGGCTTCACCTCCTTGGTTGAGTCTCCATGTACTGTTTGACTCCTTTTAATGTGACCGTTCCAATCGTTGCAACCAAATAGGAGTTTGTCCATAGGGAAGGGATGTTTCAGATGTGGAAACTCTTGTCTTCATACTCGTGATATATATCCCTTGAGATGCTTGACAACCTTGTGTATGCCGAATTGGGGATCACATGGTATGAGCAAATGTACATGATCGGGCATGATCTCCAAACTTGAAATTGTGGTTTTAAGCTCCTTTGCTTTTTGTATGAACAGTTCTTCGAGTCGATCCCTTACATGCAGAACGAATACTTTCCGTCGGTACTTGGGACAAAAAACCACAAGATACTTGCAGTTAATACTACATTTCGATTACTATGAACAGTTTTCAAATTCATCACCTATTGCTAATTTTAAAACAAATATTAGATAGATTCAAAGTATCTAATTGAAGAAACAAAAAAAAGAGAACAAAAGATGGTCAGGCTTGCGAAGAGGGGTAAAAACCACCCCTCCCTCGCCTGACGCTCGCTCTCATCCCCATAGCTGAAGCTAGGGGTTTTCCCGCTCGCAAAGATATAAAGTCAGAAGATCCGATGGCTTAAATACATTATTTGAGAGGAGCAGGCACATTCTTTCAGGTGCCGATTCAAAAAATGAACATAAGAAAGCTTCAAGAGTCAGATCATACTTCCATTATTGCCGTAGTTGACGAGTGGTGGGGCGGTCGGCATATGTCCGGCCTGCTGCCCAGGTTGTTTTTTACTTATTTTCAAGATACTTCATTTGTAATCGAAGAAGATGGACAAATCACCGCTTTTCTGATCGGCTTTATTTCTCAGACTAACCCCGGGGAAGCTTATATACACTTTGTTGGCGTACACCCGGATTACAGGCGGCGAAAGATTGGGAAACATTTATACAATCAATTTTTTGACCGGGTGGAAGAAAGAGGGTGTCACACGGTTCGCTGTATTACTTCACCTGTGAATAAGGTTTCCATCGTTTATCACACCCGGATGGGTTTTGTCATGGAAAAAGGCGATATTGAAGTAGACGGAGTACCTGTTCACAAAGATTATGACGGACCGGGAAATGACAGAGTTTTATTTGTTAAAAAAATAATTTAAATGCGAATTTTAAACAGGGTCTTTTCAAAAATCCTGTCAGACCGGAATAGTAACTTGCCCCGGCAAAGCTCTCCCGGCATAGGGCCAAGCGACTGTCCCGAAGTGAGGTTAATAATTCTCCCACCCGTTCCTTTTTGAAATTGCCGGGCAAATTCAACGCTCAGCATCACAACAGCCCGAATGTTAACGGCATAATGTGCATCTAATTCCCGCGCAGTTATTGTTTGATAATCACCATTCACAGAATACACAGCATTATTTACGAGAACATCCGGTTCCCCCATTTTGTTGCGAACGTTTGTGATCAATGGTTGAAGTTGGTGTTCCTGCGATAAATCCAACTCTAAACTTTGGCAGTTCACACCTTTCCGTCTTATATCTTGTTTCAACTGTTCCGGCTCCCCTTGTTCAATCCCCAATCCCTCTTGATCATAACGGCTCCAATAAGTAAAAAAAATACTCAACCCTGCATCAGCTAATGCGTGACAAATTGCCGCCCCAATTCCTTTTAAACGACTTGCCCCAGTTACAATCGCTATTTTCTGGCTCATTTAATCCCCTCCTGCTAAATCTACAAACACAAAAAAGGGGCAACGCCCCCTTTTTCTAAGTGAAACTGGTTTTCTATTTATGAATCATCGAAAAAGGGTAAATGAAAATGTAAAGGTTATTTTTCTGCAACTCCTAGTTTACCCGCTTATCATAACTCTCCCAATAAGGTTCACGCAACTTCCGTTTTAAGATCTTTCCGGCACCGCTCTTCGGCAATTCCGTTACAAAGTCGACGCTTTTCGGCACTTTAAAACCGGCCAGCCGTTGCCGGGCGTAATCGATCAAATTTTTCCCGGTTAAAGAGCTTTTCTCCTTCTTTACCACAATGGCTTTCACCACTTCCCCCCACACAGGGTCGGGGACTCCGATCACAACGGCTTCCCGCACATCCGGGTGTGTGTAAAGAGACTGTTCCACCTCAACCGAATAGACATTCTCCCCGCCGGTGACAATCATATCTTTTTTGCGATCAACCACATAGAAATAATGATCCTCATCCCGGTACGCCATATCCCCGGTGTAGTACCAGCCGCCTCGCAATGCTGCCGCGGTCTCTTCAGGCCTGTTCCAATACCCTTTCATCACATTGGGGCCCTGGACGATCAGCTCCCCCACCTCACCGATTTTTGTTTCGTTTCCGTCAGGGTCAACAATTTTCACCTGAACTCCGACAATGGCTTGTCCGGCGGAAGAGAGCCGTTTTTCCTCTTTTTCTGTACCCCCGATTATATGGTCTTTTCCGAGCAGCATTGTTACGAGCGGTGATGCCTCTGTCATTCCGTAACCCTGAATAAACTGGGCATGAGGCCAGACAGACTTTACTTTTTTTAACACTTCAACCGGCATCGGAGATCCTCCGTAGATCAGTGTTTGAATCGATTTAGGATCATATTGGTTGAGCGCTGGTTCGTTTACCAGCATATTAACCATCGTGGGAACGAGCAAAACTGCATTGGGTTTTTCCTGATCCACCAGCTTCAAAAATGCTTGAGGATGGAAGGTGCGCAGATGATAATGGGTTCCGCCAACCAGGGTGACGGCAAAGGTACAAGCCCCATCGGCGAGATGAAACATCGGTCCTGCATGCAGGTAACGGGTTCCCTGATCAAATCTGAACATAATGGCTGCATGATAGGCATTACTAACCAGATTTGCATGGGTGAGCATCACCCCTTTGGAACGCCCAGTAGTCCCTCCGGTATAAAATAGCCCGGCTACATCATCCGGTTCCACCCGGTCAAATGTGAGCGGTTGGGGCTGCCATTCACTAATCAGATCTTCATATAATCTGACATAGTCCGGTCCCTCCTCCTTATTCTTTTCTGCCAGCACAAACGATTGCAAGGAGAGGATTTTTCTGGCGATCTGCTGAACCCAACCACTAAATTCCCGATGAAAAAACAATGCTTTCGGCTCTGAATCTTGCAGAAGTTCGATCACTTCAGGCAAAGTTAACCGAGTATTTAAAGGGATGACAATCGCGCCAATGGCGGTTACGGCATAGAATAGCTCCAGGTAACGGAAGTCATTGAAAAGAAGCAGTGCTACCGGGTCCCCTTTCCCGATCCCTTGATGGAGCAAAGCTTGTTTCAACTGGCTGACCCGATCCGCAAACTGTTGATACGTAAGACGGATATCCCCACCAACAATAGCCATTTGCCTGGCATGATTTTTGGCAGAAATCTGTAAACCTTTGGTAAGAATCATCTTCGCTAGCACCTCCAATAGGATGGTTAACCCTACTCTTTATTTATAACATAATTTTCTGACTTATCGCTCAAGGAAAAATTAAAATGTAAGCGTTTCCATCGACAAACGAATCCATCCATTAGTAAAATGTGAAAGATGAGAATATTTTAGGTTGGGAAATTATTTGTCTTCCAGGGAGGCGAAGTTCATGATCAATTGTAAAGTATATTTTGTCGGCGGAGACTGTTTAAACTTGACCGGAGAAGCAGCTGAGTTTGTTTATAATAAACTAAAATTGGAACCTCATCTGTCCAAACGCCTCTATATACCTGTGGAAAACGTTAAAGAGCTGCTCATCTTTACAGATAAAGTCACTTATGTGGAGAAAACGTGATCAGACACGGCAAAGCGGGGGCACCAAAGGCCTCTGCTTTTTACTTTAGCTTTGATCCTCTTTACAGCTGGAGATAAGTAAAAAAAGACTCTCTCTTTATGATCCTGAAAACCCATTTTCCAGAAAATGCTTTAAATGATGCTGATATTGATTTATTCCAAAGACTTTCTCTATTTTGATCAAAATGAACACCTGCTTCGAAAAACCCTCATCAAAAAACTTAAAATAGGTGTACTACCTACGACATTAAAAAAAACAATTCATACAATAAACATGAACGTAAACATATATTATTGAAAATTCGAGAATTTTATTGTCCTTTTATGAGATGATTACGTTTCTTTGAGAACCATTTCTAAAAAAAACGCCCTCCCTTTTCTAATTATTCTCACGTTGGAATGCCGCTATTCTGGAACCAAATTGTAACTTGGTGACTGCATGTGAATTGAATTCAGCATCCTTGCTAATGAAAGTGAGTAACCTCTATGAATACTGGTATTTCATAGACTGGTATCGGAGGTTATTTTCACATGTTGAAGGGGCAATGGCTTAATCATATAGCCAGAAGAAAAGTAGGTTTTATCTGTCAGACATAAATTCCATTACACCATCATCTGTCTGGCGGGAGACTTGACTTTCACCCCCAGGGAACTGAAAAAGGAATAGTTGAACGGTTTGGAGTCACGGATCATTCCCTAACCGAACACTTGTCCTATGATCAGTGATTTGATCTCTCCAGTGGAAAATCTATCAAAAATCACGAACTGGTAACGAAGAGACATTTTTTAAAAAATAAGATTATCATACCACTCATTAAAACTGAAAGGAAGAACTGAATCAATGATGCGAACCATTATTTTCATAGACTCCTATAAGTCCGGTTCAAGTCGGGAAGCGATTCGAGCGGCAGATCAGCTTGGATACTTCACAGTTCTTTTTACACAGCGTCAGTCCCTCATGTCTGATCGGGCAAACTTTCCTGATATTCATGAAATGGTCTATATTGATCTGGATGATAAAGAGGCAATGAGAGAAAAAATCAAGGATCTGCAAACAGATGGAAAACTGATTCATACCATCGTTAGTTTTATAAATTCCAATGTTTATACGGCCGCCCTTCTTTGTGAAGAGTTTTGCGGGAAAAGGCTTTCGACAGACGCGATTTTTAAAATGGAAAATAAAATAGAAAGCCGTCAAACTCTACAAGAGGCTCCTTTTAATATCCCTTTTGCCGTCTATGAAGAGGGCATGGAACTATTTTCTCTTCTCAAACAATTCAATCTGCACTTTCCCATCATCATCAAGCCACCGTGTTCAACAGGTTCAAAGGATGTTCTAAAAGCTGAAAACAAACTTGAACTTGATAAATATATCAAAAAATTTTCAGACAAATATCCCGGGAGGTCAATTCTTCTGGAAGAATATATCGAAGCCTCCCAATATCTTGTAGAAGCACTCGTTTACCAAAATGAAGTCAACATTGTTGCCATTTTAGAACAAGAAATCACAAAAGATCCGCCTTTTATCATTACAGGATACTCTCTACTGGCAAAAGTGCCGGATGATTTATACGAAAGCATTTCTAAAGCCGTTAGGTCTATTATTAGAAAATTTGGCATGGAAAACGGAGCCTGTCATCTGGAATTACGACTTTATAATAACCAGTGGAAGTTGATCGAAATCAATCCCCGAATCTCGGGTACAGCCATGAATCGAATGATTGAAGAAGCATATGGAATAAACCTTGCCCAACAGATTCTAAAAATAGCTCTGGGGGAAAAGCCAACACTGAAAAAAAAATATGAAAAGTTCGTATTTACCCAACATATCATTTTACCTGCTGAAGGAATCCTTCAAAAAGTAACCGGAAAAAACAAAGCCTTGAATTACGAGGGAGTCAGAGAAGTTTATATTAAACCGAAGAAAGGAAAGTATGTACATCCTCCCTGGTCTATGGGACATCGATACGCTTATGTCATGGCGGCATCTTTGACGAAAGAAGAAGCGAAACGAATTGCTAAAACAGCAGCAAAAGAAATTCAATTCCATTTGATTTCATAAGGAGGAAAAACGATGACGTTAATTGGAATGCTTCATCATCGGTCAGATCCCAGAAAAGTTTTAAAGTTCTACGCGTTTGCTGCTGTAGCCAGGGCGGAAGGGGTTGAATTTTTCTATTTTACTCCTCGAAAAGTAAATTTTATAAATAAAATGATTCAAGGGAAAGTATTGGAAAAGGGAAAATGGACCGAAAAAAACATGCCATTTCCCGATGTTATTTACAATGCAGGAAAGGCTGTCAGCCATAAAACCCGCAAAATTCACCAGAAACTATCTGAACAGATTCCCTTCACAAGTCATGCTGTCGGCAACAAAATCACTGTATACCAGCGATTAAAGGATCATAAAAAATTTTCCCGGTTCCTTCTTCCCACCACGATAATTACAAATCCCCAAACCGTTTTTCAATCACTGGATATTTATAAAAAAGTAGTTGTTAAACCAGTACCAGGATGTCAAGGCAAAGGAATTGTTTTTATTGACAAAAATGAAACTGGCTATACAGTTCTTGAACAAAACCATTCCACATCTCATAGCAAGGAATCCCTGACAGAATTCATAACCAACCTATTATCTGAAAAGAAATACCTGATTCAGCCTTACCTTGCATGTAAAACGAAGTCCGGCATGGCTTATGATTTCCGTTTACTGGTACAAAAAAACGGAGAGGGAAAATGGGTCATCACAGCCATTTACCCCCGAATCGCTTCTTCTGGAAGACTTGTAACCAATTTGGCCAGCGGAGGATATACTTGCAAATTAGATCACTTCCTGATTCAAGAATTCGGAGAGCATCATTTGATTTGTCCTCCAGTCTCTTAAAGAATTTGCGCTCGGATTAGCTCAACATATGGATGAAATCAGTCATAAATCCTTTAACGAGCTTGGTATTGATGTGGGGATGGATTCCAATCAAAACATCTGGCTTTATGAAGTGAATTGGCGTCCTTCACTTCCACCCGTCTATTATCTGGAGCTTGATGCCGCGAAATATTCCATACATTATGCAATATATTTAGCAAACAAACATAAATCGATGAAAGCAACTGGTTTGACTAATGATGATTAAATTATCCTAAAAGTCCTGCGGTAATATGTCAAGCCATTGAAACAGGGAAATTGGAAATTATAAAGCCCCTGTTATCTAAAAAAGGCAAAACTTAAGAAACTCAGTCT
>NZ_JAECVR010000027.1 GCF_016055185.1 Paenactinomyces guangxiensis | reverse complement strand
TGCATGATCAGGAAGTGCTTCTTTATTTTTTCATATGAGTCGTTTTGATTCCAGAAACTGTAGAATGATCATATTTAGTAATCGTTCTGCATCAGTCTCATAAAAACAGAGGACTTTTCTTCCTATAAAAAGGTTCATTGAGAATTGGAAAAAGCCGAACCATCAATGATTTAATGCCGTCAAAGCCACTCGGTTGGCTTCGATAGTCCGTTCAATATCCTCATTGGTATGGGCCATGGATACAAACATTCCCTCAAATTGTGAAGGGGGGATCAAAATGCCTGCTTCTAACATTGAGCGGAAATAGTTTGCGAACCGTTCCGTGTCAGCCTGTTTGGCCTGGGTATAGCTGGTCACTTTCTCCCCGGTGAAGAAGAGACAAACCATGGATCCAACCCGATTGATATGATGTGGAATCCCCGCTGCTTCCGCATTTTTTCTAAATCCTTCTTCAATGCGTTTTCCTTTTCTCTCCAACTCTTCATAAGCTTCTTGGGTCATGGCTGATAATGTCGCATATCCCGCCGCCATTGCCAATGGGTTTCCGGATAAGGTTCCTGCTTGATAGACCGGCCCGGTTGGGGCGATCATCTCCATGATTTCTCTTTTTCCGCCGTAAGCGCCGACAGGTAAGCCGCCACCAATCACTTTTCCCATGGTGGTTAAATCCGGCGTAATATTGTATCTGCCCTGAGCGGAATAATAATCAACCCGGAAACCAGTCATCACCTCATCAAAGATGAGCAGAGTTTCATATTTCTCCGTAATCTCACGCAATCCTTCCAGGAATCCGGGTTGCGGCGGAACTACCCCCATATTGCCGGCTACCGGCTCCACGATGACAGCAGCAATCTCCTCCCCAAACTTATCAAATGCCAGCCTGAGACTTTCCATATCGTTATAAGGAACGGTTAACGTATGCTGGGCAGTATTGTCCGGTACGCCGGGGCTGTCGGGCAAACCTAAAGTAGCAACACCTGATCCTGCCTTAATTAAAAGGCTGTCCGAATGTCCGTGATAGCTTCCTTCAAACTTGAGAATCTTATTACGCCCCGTAAAAGCACGGGCGAGGCGCAGAGCACTCATGGTCGCTTCCGTCCCTGAATTAACCATGCGCACAATGTCCACTGAGGGCATTCTTTCCGTTACCAGCTGTGCCATTTTGGTTTCCAGTTCAGTGGGTGCTCCAAAGCTGGTTCCCTTCTCAGCTGTTTCTTTGACCGCTTGCACCACAGACGGATGGGCGTGCCCCAAAATCAACGGCCCCCAGGAACAGATATAATCAATATATTCGTTTCCATCCACATCCACGACCCGGGAACCGGACCCGCGTTCGAGAAAGACAGGGTTCATCTTCACTGATTTAAACGCGCGCACAGGGCTGTTCACCCCGCCGGGAATCACTTTTACGGCTTCCGAGTAACTGGCGATGGAGCGTTCATAACCTTTGTGCATGATATCACTGCCTTTTTGGAATTAATTATGTATGGTGGTCACATTCCTCACAAGTATTGTAACTCAAAACACGACGGATCTCACACGAAGTGTTAGACGTTTTCTTTACAGGAAGGATACAAAAGCAAAAAAAGAGCACCTTGAGGGTGCCCGTGTAAAGTTCCGTTCAAAGCGAATATTGGTTTCTCTATGACCCTGTTTATGCATCAAGTCCCAGTTGCTGAATAATCTGCTCTTCCCACTCTTCCATCTCGGGAGTGAAATAGGAAACGCGAGTCTTTTTATACTCTTTGGTTGAATAAAGGGTAACCCGTTCTTTAATCCCGGTTTCATCTTCAATCGCTTGCAGGATATTTTCACATTCTTCCATGGAACGTCCATGCACCATGGTAAAGATATTGTACGGCCAATCAGGATATGTGGGTCGCAGATAACAGTGGCTCACCGCTTTAAAGGAACCCATTTCCTGCCCGATTTTATCTGTTTGGTCAGCGGGGACTGCCCAGACACCCATCCCGTTGTAACGGAATCCGGCTTTACGATGATTGAGCACTGCGGAGAAACGGCGCATCTGTTTGCGTTGAATCATGTTTTTGCCCGCATCAAGCAGCTCATCAACAGTGACGCCTATATTTTTCGCCCATCCATCAAAAGGACGGGATTCAATCGGCAGGTCTTTTTGCAACTCACGGATCACAGCGATATCAAACTCTGTCACTACTTTATCGGCATTTTTGCGATCTTCTTCATTGTAGTTGGGCTTTGCCTTTGCCTTGGTACCATCTTCTTTTCCGGTCATATCAAGCTGAACGCCGATTTTAAACAATTTTAAGGTGGGCATCAGGCGGATCACATCCACTTCGGCCAATTCCCCCAGGATTTCCACCGTTTTTTCTAACCCGATGCGGCTGTTTGGCGGAACTGCGATCGTAAACCAGAGGTTGTAAGCATGGTTTCGTTTGTAGTTATGGGTTACACCCGGATGCCGGTTAATCACCTGTGCTGCCTGGTCCAGCCGCTCCTCCTGGATTTTTGCCGCAACCAGGCTGGACTTGTAACCGAGAGTACGCGTGTCGAAGATGGCAGAGATCTGGCGGATCGGATCTTTTTTCAGTTTACGAACCCGTTCCATCACTGTTTCCTCATCCGTCCCCAGCTTTTCTGCCAGCGCGAGAAAGGGGCGGGGAACCAAATCAATCCCCTCTTGCAACAGATTTAACAGTTCTTTATCAAGAGCGTCCATCGTTTCGGCTGCCATTATTTATCTCCCTTCCTGAAGCCAACGAGCAATATCCTTGGCGTGATAAGTTAAAATCAGATCAGCACCTGCCCGCTTAAATCCGGTTATCATTTCCATAACCACTTTCTGTTCATCAATCCAACCGTTCCGGGCCGCCGCTTTCACCATGGAGTATTCACCACTCACATTATAAGCCACAAGAGGCAAATCAAAGTGCTCTTTGACCCGGTAAATCACATCCAGATAAGCCAGTCCGGGTTTCACCATCAGCATATCCGCTCCTTCAGCCACATCTGAAGCCGCTTCACGCATCGCTTCACGCGCATTGGCCGGGTCCATCTGATAGGTGCGGCGATCGCCAAATTGCGGCGTGGAATGGGCGGCATCCCGGAACGGCCCGTAAAAAGCGGACGCATATTTCACTGCATAGGAAAGAATGGGTATATGATGAAAACCGGCTTCATCCAAGCCCCGTCGAATCGCATATACATACCCGTCCATCATATTGGAAGGGGCAATCATATCCGCTCCGGCACGGGCCTGCGAGACAGCGGTTGCTGTGAGACGGCCGAGTGAGACATCGTTGAGGATTTCTCCATCTTCAACCACCCCGCAGTGTCCGTGGGAAGTGTACTGGCAAAGACAAGTATCCGCAATCAGATAAAGAGAAGGAAACGCCTTCTTCAACTGGCGCAGCGCTTGTTGTACAATGCCCTGTTCGTGGTCTGCCTGACTGCCACATTCATCTTTTTCGGCAGGGACGCCAAAGAGAATGACGGAAGGAATGCCGAGCTGAATCACTTCTTCCACTTCTTCATTCAGGCGGTCCAGGGAAACATGATAAACCCCGGGCATAGAGGAAACTTCTTCTTTCACTCCTTCCCCTTCCACCACAAACAACGGATAGATGAGATCCTCCACATGCAAATGGTTTTCACGAACCATACGGCGAATTGGTTCATTTGCACGCAAACGGCGATGACGAATAAAAGATTGCATAACGAACGAAAACCTCCTCCGCATTTTAACTGGCAATCATTTGCTGAATTGCCTCAACCAATCCGTCGATCGTATAGGATTCTGCCACGGCATCAACCTGTAAACCCAACTCTGTTGCAGTTTGGGCTGTAATTGGGCCGATACAAACGATCCGGGACTTTTTGAGCAGAGGATTCACTTCTGTTTTCACTGTCCGAATCGCTTCTACAAAGTTGCGAACCGTGGAGGAACTGGTGAAAGTGATCACGTGAATCGCCCCTTCCTCCAGCAGTTTGACCACCTCGGTTGCGTCCTCAGTGCCGATTCGGGTATCATACGCATCTACTTCTGTCACCCTACACCCCATCTGCGTTAATTCCTTTGCCAGCACCTTACGGGCGATGTCGGCCCGCGGCAACAGAATCTCCTGACCTGCTTCTACCAGGGGCCGCAAACTTTCTGCGAGTGCCTCCGCTTTGTATTCCTCCGGCAGCACTTCCACAAGCAAACCTTTATCGGTTAAAGCCTCTCCGGTTTTTGGGCCAATGGCAGCAATCCTTGCTTTACTCATCAGGCGAATGTCCAGTTTCAACTCGGCCAGCCGCAGGAAGAAATATTTAACTCCATTGACACTGGTAAAAATCACCCAATCATATTTGCCAAGCTGTTGAAGTGACGCATCCAATAAGTCTTGTCGTTCCGGACGGGTGATACGAATCACCGGAAACTCCAGCGGCTCACCACCCAGGGCTTGAATTTTTTCGGACAGTGCACTGCTTTGGCTCCGGGCCCGTGTGACCAGTACTCTTTTTCCAAACAGCGGTTTATTTTCAAACCAGGACAACTTCTCCCGCAGTCTCACAACCTCGCCCACGATAATGATTGCCGGGGAGCGGAAACCGGTTTCCTGTACTTTTTGTACAATGTTCTCAAGAGTTCCCGTCAATGTTTCCTGTTCGACACGGGTTCCCCAGCGAACCAGTCCCACCGGGGTTTCTTTAGACCGCCCGTGGTTGACCAACTGTTCAACGATAAAGGGAAGATTGCTGACACCCATCAAGAAAATCAATGTTTCCGTGGCTGTAGCCAGACGATCCCAGCGAATCGAGGATTCCGTCTTATCAGGCCGCTCGTGTCCGGTTACAATGGCAAACGAGGAATTAAAATCACGGTGAGTAACGGGAATCCCTGCATAAGCTGGGACAGCAACAGCCGAGGTAATGCCTGGGACCACTTCAAAGGGGATTCCTTCATCCACACAACGTTCCGCCTCTTCGCCTCCCCGGCCAAAGATAAAAGGATCGCCGCCCTTAAGCCGGGTAACAACCTTCCCTTCCTTCGCCTTCTCAGCCAAAAGCTCATTGATTTCCTCTTGCTTCAACGTGTGCCGGTCCGGCAATTTTCCGACATAAATAAGTTCCGCATCCTCACGTGCATATCTGAGTAGCTGCGGACTGGCTAAACGGTCGTATACAATCACATCCGCTTTTTTGATCGCTTCCAAACCTTTTACTGTGATCAGACCCGGATCTCCGGGTCCGGCTCCAACTAAATAAACCATACCGTTCATCCAACTAACCCCTCTCGCACCGTAGCCAGTAACTCTGCCGCTCCCTCATCGGCCAATTTGTTTGCCAATTGCTTGCCCAATGCCCACTCATCTTGTCCTTCCATTGTTGCTTTTATTATTTTCTTGCCATCCGGCTGGGCAACGAGGCCGGTTAAGCGCACACGCTCCCCGGTCACTGCGGCATAGCCCGCTAACGGTAAATGACACCCGCCCTGGAAAGATTGCAAAAACGCGCGTTCGGCCCGAACTGCCCGCGCTGTTTCTTCATGGTTTATTTTTTGCAGTGCCTCCAGCAACTCCCGGTCGTCTTCACGGCATTGAATGGCAAGAGCCCCCTGACCCACGGCAGGAAGCATTTGGTCAAACGAAAGCTCCTGGTTGATCTTCTCTTGCCAATCCATGCGTGAGAGGCCTGCTGCGGCAAGAATAATGGCGTCAAACTGTCCGTTTTTCATCTTTGAGATACGAGTTCCGAGATTTCCGCGCACAGGTTCAACCGTGAGATCGGGCCGGCATGCCAGAATTTGAGCCTGGCGGCGCAAGCTGCTTGTCCCTACAACGGCACCGGACGGCAGATCGGAAAGAGTGCTTCCATCCCGCGAAATTAAGCAGTCATGCGGATTCTCGCGGACCGGGATCGCCCCGATCACCAGCCCTTTGGGCATGACCGCAGGCATATCCTTCATGCTGTGGACGGCAAAATCAATCCGTCCGTCTAAAAGCGCCTGCTCGATTTCTTTAACAAACAGGCCCTTCCCGCCCACTTTAGATAAGGTAACATTTAAAATACGGTCCCCTTTGGTCACGATTTTTTCCAGGCTCACATCTAACCCCGGGCAAACTTCCTGCAGACGGTTTACCACCCAGTTGGTTTGTGTTAAAGCTAATTCACTTTTTCTCGTTCCAACAACCAATGGTCTCATGATGGACCCCTTCCCACGTATAGATTGACAATTGTTTCTTGATCCACCGGAGCATCAAGTCTCTTACTCCTTCCGGATTTGTGCGGCATTGCTCGATCCATCGATCTGAAACTAATTCTTTCATCAACTGATAGCGGAGTGAGGCATCTGATACTTCCTGTTGAATCCATCCGCGCACCTCTTGCATAAGATCAAGGTACAAAGAATATTCATCACCATAGCTTTGCTCCAGTTCCCGCCGAATCTTTTTGGCAAGAGCCGGGCTGACACCGCTAGTAGAAATAGCAATCTGCAACTTCCCGCGCTTCACTGTCGACGGAACAGTAAAGTTGCACAGAGCAGGTTGATCCACCACATTGATCCATTGGCCGCGGGCAACGGCATCTCGGTAAACAGCCAGATTTACCTGTTTATCATTGGTCGCCGCAATAACCAGAAAACAATGTTCCCCATCTGCCTGACGATAGGTGCGCTTCAACCACTCCACCTGACCCATCAAAGCCAGCTGCTTTATACGAGGGGTGGCGGTCAGGCTGACTACCACCACATTCGCCCCTGCTTCCACGAGCGAACAGGCTTTTCTTTCAGCCACTGGACCGCCTCCTACGACCAGGCAGCGCCGGGATGTTAAATCTATCATCATCGCATAATGCTGATTCATGTTTTTCTACTGCTCCTTTTGACTAAATCCAGTGGTGAAAGGATAGCCTCCAATCGGAGATGAAGCTATTGAGTACAAGGGCAAAAACGGACAGTGCGTTCCACCAGGCCAGACGCCGGCCATGCCAGCTGCGAACCGCCCATTGGTAAAGCACAAGTCCGTACGCGATAAGAACCCAGAGCGAACCCCAAATTTTCGGATCGGTCCAGAAAGACGGGCCAATGGTCTGGTACGCATAGATCACTCCCAGAATCATGGCAATCAAGAGAAGCAGAATCCCCACCGTCACCAACCAGTTAGAGAAGGCTTGTAACCGGTCCAGACTGGGTAATCTCCTTAAAAAACGGTTCCATTTCTTCCGCTTCAAGAGATAATTATTAAACAAATATAAGACGGCACAAATACTGGACAAAGAAAAAGCAGCATAAGACATAATCGCCATTGTCACGTGAACAAATACCAATTCAGACAGCAACAGCTTTTCTACTACCGGGGGTACATCGAGGGCAAAAAACAGGTTGATCGCCAACACCGTAAAACTAATCATATTGGCGATAAAAACAAAAATAGCCATACGATAGAGACGGTTCATGATGAGCGTAAACGAAACAAGCACCCACGAATACAAAAAAAGGGAATCAAAGCGGGTGACTACCGGAAAAAACTCAAAAGACCGCAAAACAAATACGGTTGTCTGCAAGATCCAAACCAAAATCAAAAAGATATAGGAGATTCTCTCCGAACGTTTATTGGGATGTACCAGATCGGCAAAAGCAAAAACTAAACTCAACGCATACATATAGATCAAAAAATCATATATCCAACGCTCAGCGAACACTTCTCCGGTCCCCCTTCGCTTATGAGCGGATAAAAGCTTTACCACTCACAAACGCTGGCTGCTTCATGTCTACAGATACCTCTTGTTTTTCTTTTTCTTGTTCTTTGGCTTTTATCTGTCCTTCAAGAGCAAACAGATGAACAAACATGTCAAGTGCTTCTTCTTTACCTGAACTTGCCGCCAACTCTTTGATACGGACAATCGGGTCACGCAAGAGCTGGTTGACAATACTTTTGGTCTGCTTTCGCAGGACACGTTTTTGCTGCTCCGTTAAGTCGGGCAGCTTCCGTTCAATTCGTGCCATCGTCTCTTCCTGAACGCCAAGCGCTTTGTCACGGAGCGCGGAGATGAGGGGAACCACACCCAGGGTATTCAACCACTCCCCGAATTCATCCGTTTCTTCCCCAATCCAGACCCGCACCTTTTCTGCCTCTTGCTCGCGCAGGCTCATGTTGGCGTCCACAATGCCATGCAAATCATCAATATCATAGAGGAATACCTGATCTAATTGGTGAACGGCAGGATCAATATCGCGCGGCACAGCGATATCAATCAAAAACAGCGGAGAGCGGCGATACCGCAACACCGGCTCCACCAACTCAGGTGTAAGAATCGGGCGGCTGGACCCGGTTGAGCTGACAACAATATCCGCTTCCTGCAAGCATTTCCCGAGTTCTTCCCAGGGACGGGCTTCTCCTTTAAATCTGGCCGCCACTTCTTCCGCTCTGGCAAAAGTACGGTTTAACACCAGAACACGTGTCGCACCCGTAGAATAAAAATGTTTAGCCGTCAACTCACTCATCTTTCCGGCACCGATGAGCATCACTGTTTTATCAGCAAAGGTATCAAACATCTGCTTGCCGAGTTCCACAGCGGCATAGCTGACGGAAACCGCGTTTTGCCCGATTTCCGTCTCGGAATGAACACGCTTTCCAAGAGTGACAGCTTGTCTGAACAACATATTGAAAATCGTTCCGGTTGTCCCTGCGGATTGGGCAGTCAAAAATGCACTCTTCACTTG
Organism: Paenactinomyces guangxiensis; assembly: GCF_016055185.1. Lineage (GTDB taxonomy): Bacteria > Bacillota > Bacilli > Thermoactinomycetales > Thermoactinomycetaceae > Paenactinomyces > Paenactinomyces guangxiensis. The sequence goes on along the minus strand of NZ_JAECVR010000027.1, from coordinate 30,241 downwards.
CCCCAAAATCTGTGTTTCCCCCAGAACCAGCGAATCCAAGCCGCAAACCACTGTAAACAGGTGCCGGACCGCTTCCTGGTTCTGCTTCACATACAGATAGTCGGTAAACTCCTCTTTCGGGATGCGAAACCAGCTTTCCAGGAAAGATTTGCTGTAATATTCTCCTGTATGCAATTGATCACACACCACATACAGTTCCATGCGGTTACAGGTACTCACAATGACACACTCAAGAATACTCTTCATATCCCGCAAATTTCTCAAGGCCATCTGAAGACGGTCAGTGGAAAATGACAGCTTTTCCCGAAGTTCCACCGGAGCAGTTTTATGGTTAAATCCAACGATGAGAATATGCATGTGACTTTCACCCCGAACTCCAGATTAGCCGAAAAAAATAATAAAATCATAGGCTATTCTGGTATACAGTTCTTTATTTATAATCATTTCTCATTATATCACAGGGTAAACCATTCCCAAGCTTCACCTGTGAACACATTTTGAAGGCCATATTATATAATAAAAGTAGCCCATTGGAAAGAGGTGGTATCCATTGAAAAGGCGTGCCCGAATGATCGGGCTGGTGATGGCTCTCAGTCTCTTCTCCGTTTTGATCGCCTGTACGGGTCCGGAAAAACAAGCGGACGGAATAAATAAAATACGGCTTGTTGAAGTGACTCATTCCCTCTTTTACGCACCTCAATATGTGGCTATGAGCAAAGGATTCTTTAAAGAAGAAGGATTAGATATTGAATTGACGAATGGGAATGGTGGCGATAAAACGATGACGACACTGGTGTCCAATCAGTCTGACATCGTTTTGGTCGGTGCCGAAGCGGGAATATACGTAACATCGCGATCTTCCCGCCAATCGATTGTCGCGTTTGCCCAACTGACACAAACAGATGGAACTTTTCTCGTTTCCCGCAAACCCATTTCTTCATTTACATGGAGCATGATTAAAGGGAAAAAACTGCTCGGACAACGTCGTGGCGGTATGCCGCAAATGGTCAGCGAATATGTACAGAGAGTAAACGGGATCGAACCACGTAAAGATGTCGAAATTATTCAAAATGTCGATTATAAAAATCTGCCAACTGCATTTGCATCCGGGACGGGCGATTTCGCCCAACTGTTTGAGCCGATGGCTTCAAAATTAGAACAGGAAGGAAAAGGTTACGTGGTGGCATCTTTCGGCAAAAACAGCGGTCTCGTTCCTTACACCTGTTATCAGACCAAGAAAAGCTTTTTTGACAAACACCCGGATCTGATCAAACGTTTTACCCGTGCTGTTTATAAAGGGCAAAAATGGGTGGAAACCCATTCCGTAGAAGAGGTTGCCGATGTGATGAAACAACATTTCCCGGAAAGTGACGAAAGCATTTTACGGCGCGTCATCGAGCGCTATAAAAGCCAAGGCTCTTTTGCAACAGATCCGGTCATCGATGAAAAAGAGTATAATCATCTTCTTGACATTATGGAACAGGCTGGTGAATTACCCAAAAAAGTCCCCTATGAACAACTGGTCGATAACAGGATCAGCCAGGAAGTGATCAAAGAGGCGGGGGCGAAAAAATAAAGAGGTGATCCCCATGACTTCCCCATCAGCCATCCAGGTCATCAATCTTACCCACACCTTCGCGACAAAAAAGGAAGAGGTCACGGCAGTCAAATCCGTCTCCTTCAATGTGGCCCCGGGAGAATTTGTTGTTCTTGTCGGCCCGAGCGGTTGTGGGAAAAGCACCCTGCTCTCTCTGATCGCCGGCATCTTCCCGCCCACTCACGGGAAGATACTCTTATATGGGCAAGAGATCAACGGGCCTTCTTCACGAACAGGTTATATGTTGCAAAAAGACGGGTTATTGGAATGGCGGACGGTGGAACAAAATTTAATTCTCGGTTTAGAAATCCAACATCAGGCAACCCGTGAAAAAATTGCGCATGCCCGCTACTTATTGAAACAAATTGGTTTAAGCCATGTACTCAAACATTTTCCCGCACAATTATCGGGAGGTATGCGCCAACGGGTTGCACTGGTGCGCACACTTGCTGTGCAACCCGATATCTTATTATTAGATGAACCTCTTTCCGCGCTGGATATCCAAAATAAACTTTATTTGGAAGAACTGATCATTCAGGTGCTGCAAGAACACAAAAAGACAGCCGTTCTGGTTACGCACGACCTGGAGGAAGCGATTGCCATGGGGGATCGCATCATGGTCATGGGTGGCAGGCCCGGCCAGATCAGACGAATACTCCGCATCCCTGATGAAATACGTGCCCTTTCCCCGATGAAAGCCCGTGGCCACCGCGAATTTCGTCCGTTATTTGAAGAACTTTGGCGGGAGGTGGAAAGGCCGTGAACCGTTTTCCATTAAGCCAATGGCTGGAAAGAGGGGCAACCAGTGAGACACACGCTGCTTTTTTACGGAAACTGCGCATCCGACAGCTTCTTGTGTGGCTGGCCCGGATCAGTCTGCTGGCAGGCTTTATCTATAGTTGGGAGTGGTTGACCGGGGAAGGCTGGTTAGATCCGTTTCTGTTTAGCAGTCCAAGCCTTATCTTACAACAGGCCATGCAGTTAGCCGTCTCCGGTGAATTGTTTTATCACATCAAAACAACAGCCCTTGAAACCATCGCAGGATTCCTTTTAGGTACAGCCTCCGGAATCAGCATTGCCACTCTCATTTGGGCATCCCCCTTTCTTTCCCGCGTGCTGGACCCCTATCTTGTCGTATTAAACAGTATGCCCAAAGTAGCGTTGGGCCCCTTTTTCATCGTCACCATGGGCGCCGGATTTGGCTCGGTCCTGGCCATGGCCATTGCGATCACAATCATTATTACGGCACTGGTCGTCCACACCAGCTTTCAAAGCGTAGACAACAGCTATCTGATCCTCGCACGCTCTTTCGGGGCAACCCGATGGCAAATCTTTCGTACCATTATCTTTCCCGCGTGTATCCCTGATATGATCGCCGCTCTGAAAGTGAATGTAGGTTTGTCCTGGGTCGGGGTAATCGTCGGGGAATTTTTGGTATCCAAAGCGGGGTTAGGCTATTTGATCATTTATGGTTTTCAAGTGTTCAACCTTAATCTGGTCATGCTGAGTCTGGTCATTGTGGCACTGATCGCAACCGTGATGTATCAGGTTATCGCCTGGCTGGAGCATCGCCTGTTGCGCCACCGTTACGAAACATGATTTCGCAGCGGTGGCCAATCCGGAGAAGAAGAGAGAAATCCTTTCTCCATTGAAACCTGAAACTCAACTTCTATGAAGAATATGGTAAGATGAGAAGGTAAAATCTACTCGGGTCAAGGAGAGTCGCTTAATCATGCATAAAAAAATCGTTGGTTTTTTTCTCATACTTGGCGGCATTCTACTAATGATTTTAAAAACGGGGCTGGCTCCTCTCAGTTCTTTTATTACATGGCCTTTTCTTCTCTTTTTCGCCGGAGCATTTCTCATTTTTTTTGCTTTTGTAAAAGCTAACGCACAGCTTGCTTTATTAGGTGGAATTTTGGGCTCCCTTGGTTTATCGGTATGGATTCATCGAAATATCGAAGAGATTCACTGGAGTGTCTTGATTGGCATGCTGGGAGTGGCATTTCTCTTGCAATTTGCAATCAACAAAAATAATCTGAGCGCATTAATCGGGGGTGTCCTTGTTTTAACCGGCGTTTTTGCCTGGCCGGGAATTCAGGAGTTGCCCTTTATCGCCCCTGTTGCCAACATCCTGCACATGATCTGGCCGGTTTTTGTAGTCGTACTGGGTGTCATCTTTTTGCTGAAGAAATGAACGGGTCGCGTTGCAAACGGTTAGAAGAGTAATCCATTTTTTTGGGGAGACATAAATGATATCCATAAAATCAACTGATGAAATTGAAAAGATACGACAGGCGGGCCAACTTCTGGCCTCCTGCCACCGGCACCTCGCCCGGATCATTCGCCCGGGTATCAGCACCCTGGAAATTGATCAGTGGGTTGAAGAGTATCTGGAAAAACACGGAGCCACTCCTGAACAAAAGGGATACATGGGCTACCCTTACGCCACCTGTGCCTCCGTCAACGATGAAGTCTGCCACGGGTTTCCACGTAAAACCCCTTTAAACGAAGGAGACATCGTCACAGTGGACATGGTGGTCAATCTGGATGGATGGCTGGCCGATTCTGCCTGGTCCTACCCGGTCGGTAAAATATCCCCCGAGGTACAAAAACTGCTCGATATTACCAAAGCTTCTTTATATCAAGGGATCGCCCGGGCCAAAGCGGGTAACCGCATCGGTGATATTTCCCATGCGATTCAAACCTATGCTGAATCCCGCGGTCTGTCCGTGGTCCGCCCCTTTATCGGGCACGGAATCGGACGCAGAATCCACGAACCTCCCGAAGTACCCCATTTTGGCCCTCCCGGACGCGGGCCGCTGCTAAGGGAAGGCATGGTGATTACAATTGAACCCATGCTTAACCTCGGCAACCATCATGTAAAAATTGAACCGGACGGCTGGACAGCCAAAACGGTGGATGGCAGCTGGTCCGCGCAGTATGAACATACAGTTGCCATCACAGCGGAGGAACCGTTGATTTTAACAGAGCAGGAGGGATCGTGAAAGAAAAAGAGAGCCTTTATAGACCGGGGCTCTCTTTTTCCATGTACTTCAAACCATGCAAGAGAAGGGTCAACAAATCACGCCCTAAACGATCCCTGCCAAACCAATAATCCTTATCCGGTTGCGCCGGAGCCGTTGTCACCTTCATATGTATACCAGTATAATGAAAATCAAGAATCTTCCCATCTGTCGGCTTATCTGGGGCCAATCGCCAGTATGACCAAAATACCAAGAAAAACAGTTCCCGCCCATAAAGACCCGTTTACGGACTTTAAATGTTTAATCATTCGCAAACCTTCTTTCCAAACCGGCAACTAACAAGCGCATACAACCGTAATTAATCATAAGTATTTTTAATATTAAATAATCATATCATCATAAAACCAACCTAACAACTGAAAAAATACAATATATTATAAATAAACCGAGTCTTTTCATCGACTCGGCTTTCATTAAAATTTATTCAACTTCCAAGGAAGTGGTCAGCTTCTCTTTCTCCTGATGGCGGTCAATGGCTAAATCAATCAGTTTGGATACCAGTTCGGAATAGCTGAGTCCAGAATGCTCCCACAGTTTGGCGTACATACTGAAGGGGGTAAAACCGGGCATTGTGTTGATTTCGTTGATCAAAATCTGACCGTTGTCTTTGCGGATAAAGAAATCAACTCGGGCAAGGCCGCTGCAATCAATCGCTTTATAGGCTTTGACTGCCATGGAACGGACTGCCTCTGCTGTATCCCGGGGGAGATCCGCCGGGATGCGCATCACTGATTTGCCATCGATGTATTTGGCTTTGTAGTCGTAAAATTCGTTGGAAGAAACGATCTCTCCCGGTACGGATGCTTGCGGTTCATCATTTCCCAACACAGCCACTTCAACTTCATGGGCAGAGATAAACTCTTCTACAATAATCTTCCGGTCATATTTTCCCGCCAGCTCAAGGGCGCCGATCAATTCTTCCCGGTTGCGGGCTTTAGAGATGCCCACACTAGACCCAAGGTTGGCCGGTTTAACAAAGCAGGGATAGCCGAACTGTTTTTCAATGGAATCAAGAACTTGTTCCAACTGTTGCTTGACTTGCTTATTGAGGAAATGTGTATATTTTCCCTGGGCCAGGCCTTCCTGGGCAAAGATTTTTTTGCAAATCACTTTATCCATTCCTACCGAAGATGCCAACACTCCTGCACCTACATAAGGCAAGTTGGCAATTTCCAATAATCCCTGAATCGTTCCGTCTTCTCCGTAAGTTCCGTGCAGAACCGGAAAAACAACATCTACCTCATCTGACTGCAGGGATGGCAGGTTTCCTTTGCTGCTTCCACCCGACACCACCGGCAGCTGGCTTTGTAACTGATCCAGTTGCTTTGATTCCATATTTCCCTCAATCATAGGGAGGGATTCTTGCCCTAATTTCCAATTTCCTTCTCTGGTAATACCCATGGGAATCACTTCATACTTTTCCGGGTCCATCGACTGAATCACAGAAGCGGCAGACGACAGAGAGACATCATGTTCCCCGGATTTCCCCCCGAACAGAACAGCCACACGCAGTTTCTTTCCCATCCTCTCCCATCCTTTCCCGTGCTTATATAAGCCTATTCTTCTATCTGTACATTTGTTCCATCCATCATCCGAAGGAGTTACATGGATTGGGCATGATACAAACCCTTTTATAGGAAGAATTCTCATACTTGATTATCTTCCAGGCCAATCCGATTTTCAATCTCCCGCCAGAGGTTATCTTTCCCATAGGCAGTCTCGGCAGAAAACAGGAGCAAAGGATCTCCCTTTTGAAGCTCCAGTCCTTCCCTGGTTCCTTTTAGATGTTTTTGCCATTTTCCCTTGGAAATTTTATCAGCTTTGGTTGCCACAACAATTACAGGGATTTGATAATGCTTTAAAAAAAGATACATGTTCCGGTCATCGGCAGTTGGCGGGTGGCGAACATCCACCACCTGAATCACCGCTTTCAACGTTTCCCGCCGGGTCAGGTAGGTTTCCATCATCTTCCCCCAGGCTGCCTGCACACTTTTGGGGACTCTGGCAAAGCCGTAACCGGGAACATCGGCGAAGTATAGCAGGTCATTGATGCGATAAAAGTTAATTGTTTGTGTCTTCCCCGGTTTAGAACTGGTACGTGCCAGATTTTTTCTGCGAATCAAACAGTTAATGAGTGAAGACTTGCCGACATTGGAACGCCCGGCCAGAGCAATTTCCGGCAGGGCGTCATCCGGGTATTGTGCGGGTTTCACAGCGCTGATGATGTACTCAGCTTTCGTCACGTTCATAAGGATCCCTCACAAGTGCCAGCTTCAGCACTTCATCCATTTCACTGACAGGAGTAAAAGTTAGTTCTTTACGAATACTCTTAGGTATATCTTCCAGATCTTTTTCATTGTCTTTCGGCAGCAAAACATGCTTAATGCCGGCGCGATGAGCACTGAGAGATTTTTCTTTCAGCCCGCCGATCGGAAGAACCCGGCCTCTGAGCGTAATTTCACCAGTCATTGCCACCTTGCGCGAAACAGGGATTCCACTCAAGGCAGAGACAAGTGCGGTCGCCATCGTAATCCCCGCTGATGGGCCGTCTTTGGGGATGGCTCCTTCCGGAACGTGGATATGAATATCGTTTTTCTCATGGAACTCAGGGTCAATATTCAACTCGCGGGCGCGGGAGCGGATAAAACTGAACGCAGCTTGAGCCGACTCTTTCATTACTTCACCCAATTGTCCGGTCAGGGTTAATTTCCCTTTTCCCGGAAGCAGGGATACTTCAATGGACAAGGTATCACCGCCGGCTTCGGTCCAGGCAAGCCCTGTCGCCACTCCTACCTGGTCTTTTTCTTCGGCTCTGCCGTATCGGTATCTTTCCGGACCCAGGTATTGTTCAATATTGCGCGCGGTAAACACGACCCGTTTTTTCTTGCCTGACACAAGCAGTTTGGTCGCTTTCCGGCATAATGTTCCAATGGTCCGTTCCAAGTTTCTGACCCCGGCTTCACGGGTATAGTTGCGAATCAGCTTCAAAACTGCCTCCGACTGAATTTGCATGTTCTCTTTGCTCAGACCATGTTCTTTCAGTTGTTTCGGCAACAGGTAGGCTTTTGCGATCTTTTCCTTTTCAAGCTCTGTATAACCTGATATATAAATAACTTCCATCCGGTCCAACAGCGGGCGCGGGATATTATGCACCGCATTGGCTGTGGTAATAAACATCACCTTGGACAGATCATAAGGAATCTCAATATAGTGATCGCTAAAAGTTGAGTTCTGATTCGGATCCAGGACTTCCAACAGGGCAGACGCAGGATCGCCCCGGAAATCCATCGACATTTTATCAATTTCATCCAGCAGGAAAACAGGGTTGGAACTTCCGGCTGTTTTCATCCCCTGAATAATCCGGCCGGGCAGAGCTCCAACATAGGTACGACGGTGCCCGCGAATTTCCGCTTCATCGCGAACTCCACCCAAAGAGATACGCACAAACTTCCTGTTCAGAGCCCGGGCAACGGAACGGGCCAACGATGTTTTTCCGACCCCGGGCGGTCCAACGAGACAAAGAATGGGCCCTTTCAGTTTTTTTACCATCTGCTGTACCGCCAGGTATTCCAAAACACGCTCTTTCGCTTTTTCCAGACCATAGTGATCTTCGTCAAGTATTTTCTCGGCCTTGTCTAAACTCAGGTCATCTACGGTCTCTTTTTGCCAGGGCAGTTCCAACAACCATTCAATATAGGTTCGCACCACCCCTCCTTCTGCGGAAGTGGTGGGGATTTTCTCAAGGCGTTCAATTTCCTTTTCAATTTTTTCTTTCACCGCATCAGGCGCTGCAAGCTTTTCCAGTTGCTCACGCAATTCCTCTACTTCACCTGAACGTCCTTCTTTCTCTCCCAGTTCTTTCTGGATCGCTTTCATCTGCTCGCGAAGATAATACTCTTTTTGGGTCTTCTCCATTTGCTTTTTAACCCGTGAACTGATTTTCTTTTCCAGTTCGAGCACTTCTTTTTCATTGTGCAGAATATCAAGCAGCTTTTCCAGTCTTTGTTTTACGTCAGTAATTTCCAGAATGGCTTGTTTGTCCGAAATTTTTAGCGGAAGATGGGAAGCGATCACATCAGCGAGACGGCCGGGTTCTTCAATATCGGCAACTGCTGAATAGGTTTCAGCTGATAATTTTTTGGATAAACGTAAGTATTGCTCAAAATGGTCCAATACAGCACGCATCAGTGCCTCAGTATCTATACCAGCGTGATCTTCTTCCAACAATTCCATCAGACTGACTTCATAAAAATCCTCTGTTGGCAAAAACCTGAGGATCCGAGCCCTTTTGACCCCTTCAACAAGCACCCGCAGAGTCCCGTTTGGCAACTTTAGCAGTTGTCGAACGGATGCAATGGTTCCCACCGGGAAAATATCATCTTGTGAAGGTTCTTCAATCTGGATTTCCCGTTGAGTGGCCAAAAGGATAAGATTATTGTCCATCATTGCCTTTTCCAAGGCCTGAACTGATTTTTCCCGCCCTACATTTAAATGTAATACCATTCCCGGATAGACAAGTTCTCCACGTAATGGCAGTAAAGGCAATGTACGTTCCTCTTCTTTTACAGCCATATATGCACCTCCGTTGCTCTCAAGCGAAGGAACTGGTTGCAGCTTTGTACGATTTTATCCTATTCGCTTTCTTTTGTCTATGACATGGAAACGTCGGTATCCCCCAGCCCTGTAGCGGGGTACCGACTGCATCAATTCGACCGGCCCACTCTTGTCTCTCTGTTCTTATTTTAACTTAAATCGGGGCCGATGTAGGAGACCAGACTGCCGGAGTGGCAGAAACCGCTTCTTTTGGCTCTTCGGTTGGTTCAAATGCCAGCTTGAGCACAGTTTCAATCCGATCCACAGGAATGATCTCAACACCTTCTATCTGTTTAAAAATGGACTGCATATTCTCAGCCGGTATAATCACCCGGGTAGCTCCGGCATGTTTAGCTGCTTCCACTTTGGCAATCACACCTCCGACCGGTTTGACATGGCCATGAATACTCAGTTCCCCGGTCATGGCGAGCAGATGATCTACCGGAATCCCTTTGATCGCCGAATAAATAGCTGTTGCCATGGTAATGCCTGCCGAGGGGCCATCCAATGGTATTCCGCCTGGAAAATTGATATGAAGATGGTAATCATCAGGTTGGACATCCGTTTTACGCAAGACGGTGATCACATTTTCAACCGAGCCCCGCGCCATGCTTTTGCGGCGCAAGGTCCGCTGTCTGCCACCCATCTCTTCTTCTTCAACCACGCCTGTGATTTGAATGGTTCCCTTTCCCGGAGAAGCGGGAGTTGCGGAGACCTCGATTTCCAATACCATCCCGAGGTTGGGCCCATAGACAGCCAGACCCATTGCCAGTCCAACTTGCGGGATTGAAGGCATCTTTTTCTCCGGCCGGGGGGGCAGTTGACTGCTGTGAACAACCCATTCAACGTCCGCAGCTTCAATGATATTCCGCCCCTCTGTCATCGCCAGACCGACAGCTGTTTGCACGATATTCACCGCATCACGCCCATTGGTGGCATATTTTTGGATGACTGCCACAGCCTCCGGATGATAGCCAAACTTGATACGTTCCAAAGCTTGAACAGCAATTTTTTCGATCTCGTTTGTGAGCAGAGGGCGGAAAAAGATCTCCATACACCGCGAGCGAATGGCCGGAGGAATATCTTCCGAAGTTCGTGTGGTTGCACCAATTAAGCGAAAATCTGCAGGTAAGCCATTTTGAAAAATATCGTGAATATGGCTGGGTGTATTGGTGTCTTCAGAGCTGTAATAAGCACTTTCCAAAAATACTTTTCGATCTTCCAATACCTTCAGCAATTTATTCATCTGAATCGGATGTAACTCCCCAATTTCATCAATAAAGAGAATCCCCCCATGGGCTTTGGTAACTGCCCCCGGTTTTGGCTGTGGGATTCCCGCCATTCCCATCGCTCCGGCTCCCTGGTAGATCGGATCATGAACAGAACCAATCAGCGGGTCAGCAATACCCCGTTCATCAAAACGAGCTGTAGTGGCATCAATCTCAATAAATCGGGAGTGTTGGTTAAATGGAGATTTCCCGCTTTTCTTCGCTTCTTCCAGAACGACACGGGCTGCTGCCGTCTTACCTACACCCGGTGGACCGTAAATGATGACATGCTGGGGATTTGGACCACATAAAGCCGCTTTTAAAGCCCGAATTCCCTCTTCTTGCCCTACAATGTCCTCCAATTTGGAAGGGCGGGTTTTTTCCGCCAAAGGCTCCGTCAATGAGATTCTTCTCATTCTGTTTAACTTCTCAAGTTCCTTCCGGGACTCTTTGTCTACCGCACTGCGGTTGGTTTGCTGGTTTCTGAGCAAGTTCCAAAAATAAAGACCGATAACAATGGAGAAGAAAACCTGTAAAAACATCAGTAAAACTGTCCAGTTCATCTTGGGTCCATTCCTTTCCAACCTTTACACGGTCGCAAACCATTTTCTTTACAAGTATTATGACCGCAAGCGGAAAGGGATACTCATGGTTTTATCCCCTCTGGCTGGAGTGGGAACCAAGCCTGTTATCTTTTTTTCATATACAAATCAAATGCCCAGTGCAACATCGGAATGACCGGGTAGTCCCACTCACCCATTAATTCACAAGCGTCTCCATTAAATCCCATTTTAAATTGTAGTAATTCAAAGAGCGGATCATCCTCATTTAATGTTGTACTGATCCCGCGAAAATCATAAATCCGGTCTCCTTGATGGTATGAATCCTGAATCATTTTCCAGCGCAGAAGAAACACGGAGGGATCGTCCGGTTTATCACTTTTTTTCGCACTGTAGAGATCCCACGTATGTCCGTTCACCCGAATGGCTATCGCCGAACTGAGAAGCTCTTCGCCTTGTTTGGCAAGATAGAGACGCAGTCGGTGAGGATCTTCATATATCAACGATTCAAACATTTTCTCAAAGTAGGACAAATCACGGACCTGGGTCTGTTCCCGTTGTCCGGTATAAACGAGCAGCCGATGGAAATCGGGGAGATCTTGTTCCGTTCCAATCTGAATTTCCACCCCTTCCTGTTCCGCCCGGCTGATCTGCTGCTGCCACTGGGGATCAAATTCAGAAAAGATTTGCTCCAACGATTTCGCGTTCATATTCAAACGGAAAACATATTGCGGTTGGACTGTATCAAAACTGTCTTTACCCGTATTTTTTCTCCAGCCCATCTCGGCAAGCTCCTGTTGAATATATTCAACATCATTGAAAATTCGGTCTGGAAGAATATCTGTTAATTTTTTATTTTTTAAACCATGAGATTGAAAATCCTTGATATTTTGTGAGATTCTTTGCGCTGACCAGGTTTTGCTCACTAAAGGCGGATCGATCTTTACACTAAATACATGACGTTGTTTTAAATGATGAAACAGGGGTTGGAACCAGTCCGATAACTCAATTTCTGAGAACCAGTCAATGATCGGTCCTCTTGGTATGTATGCCAAAAACTTATTTAATCCGGGCACTTTTCGATATAAGACAACAGCCCCGCCTACCAATGTTCCGTCAGAAGTAATCCAGCCAAGAAATTCACTGGACCATTTCCACTCTCCTTTTAAATCGGCCCAGGAGGGATATTGCAGAAAGTTCCTATAGGATTGTGTTTCCACAAAATTTAAATAGTCCTCTCGCTCAATCAATGATACTGTTAGCATGCTCATGCACTCACCTCTTGCTGTTATCGAAAAAGCAGCTCTACTCCCGTCCCGTAGAACTGCTTCCTGCCACGAACAATCTAAACTCCTTCATTTTATCATAAGTAATGCTGATTAAAAAAGCATCCGCCTGTATAAGCGGATGCTTCAACGCAGAAATGTTAAGCACTTTCTTCTTTTTTATTGATCACTCGGCCTTCACGAGTGGTTAATTTCGGTGTGATATTGTGCAATACCGTCTCTTTCGTTACGATACACTTGGTTACATCATCCCTGGACGGCAATTCAAACATGACATCCAACATGATGGATTCAATAATGGCACGCAGGCCACGAGCTCCAGTCTTCCGTTTGATCGCTTCGGCAGCAATCGCTTCAAGAGCTTCTTTTTCAAACTTGAGCTCCACATTATCCATTTCAAGCAGTTTACTGTACTGCTTGACCAGAGCGTTTTTTGGCTCTGTCAGGATCTGGACCAATGCTTTTTCATCCAGTGGCTCCAGTGTGGAGATAACGGGAAGGCGTCCGACAAACTCAGGGATCAAGCCATACTTCAGCAAGTCTTCAGGCAAGACCAGCTTCAGGTATTCTCCCGGTTTCATATTGACGTTTTGCCCTTCCATGCCAAAACCGATTACTTTTTTACCGATCCGGCGTTTGATGATTTGCTCAAGCCCGTCAAATGCACCGCCACAAATGAACAAAATGTTGCTGGTGTCAATTTGAATAAACTCCTGATGAGGATGTTTTCGCCCGCCCTGGGGAGGTACGCTTGCAACGGTGCCTTCCAGAATTTTCAGCAGTGCCTGTTGAACCCCTTCACCGGAAACGTCACGTGTAATCGATGGGTTTTCAGACTTGCGGGCTACTTTATCAATCTCGTCAATGTAGATGATTCCCCGCTCTGCTTTTTCCACATCATAATCTGACGCTTGAATCAGTTTGAGCAGGATATTTTCAACATCTTCACCCACATAGCCTGCTTCAGTGAGTGAAGTGGCGTCTGCAATGGCAAACGGGACGTTCAGGATCTTGGCAAGGGTTTGAGCGAGCAAAGTTTTCCCGCTCCCCGTTGGCCCCACCATCATGATATTGCTTTTCTGCAATTCAACGTCATCCGTCTTTTGCGAAGTGTTAATCCGTTTGTAGTGATTATACACAGCTACAGACAGGGACTTCTTCGCATGGTCCTGACCGATGACATACTGGTTGAGAATATCACAGATCTCTTGTGGTTTCGGTAGATTTTTGAGATCAATCTCCTCATCACTGCCAAGCTCTTCTTCGACAATCTCATTGCATAATTCAATGCATTCGTCACAAATATATACACCAGGACCAGCAACTAACTTGCGTACTTGGTCTTGGGATTTGCCACAGAAAGAACACTTGAGCTGCCCTTTTTCTTCATTGAATTTGAACATATCAATCACCCCTTTCTAGTGTCAGTACGGGTGATAACCTCATCAATCAAGCCGTATTCCTTGGCTTCTCCCGCACCCATGAAAAAGTCACGATCTGTATCGCGGGCGATTTTTTCAATCGGTTGACCCGTTCGTTCTGCTAAGATCTTATTGATCTGCTCTTTCGTACGTAAAATCCAATCTGCGTGAATTTTTATGTCTGAAGCTTGGCCTCTGGCTCCACCGAGAGGCTGGTGAATCATAACCTCACTGTTTGGCAGCGCATAACGCTTTCCTTTTTTTCCGGCTGCCAACAGAAAAGCTCCCATACTGGCGGCCAACCCCACGCAAATCGTGGAGACATCTGCTTTGATAAATTGCATGGTATCAAAAATGGCCATCCCTGCCGTCACAGATCCGCCGGGAGAGTTTATGTACATGTTAACATCTTTCTCTGGATCTTCCGCATCAAGAAACAGCAATTGGGCTACTACGAGATTGGCTACGTTGTCGTCGATCGGACTGCCAATAAAGATAATCCGGTCTTTCAATAGTCGGGAGTATATGTCATAGGCGCGCTCCCCACGGTTCGACTGCTCCACAACCATTGGCACTAAAGGCATATGAAACACCTCGTTTCGGAGTTGGCTATTTTAAAAACAAGGCACGTTGGTCACGTGCCTCGTTTTTTTATCTCCCTATATCCATTATGCCGCATTTTTACTGCTCAATACAAGTAAATCAATCGTTTTCTTCGTAATGAGTTGTTCTTTTACAGATTTCAGAGCACCCTGGGCTTCCAGGAGACGGCGAACCTCTTCCTCATCACGATTCATTTGTTCAGCCATTTGCTTGATTTCCTGGTTAATTTCCTCTTCTGTCACTTCTACATTTTCTGCTTTGGCGATTCCTTCCAAAACGAGGTTGGCACGTACTTTCTTCTCGGCATCTGCTCTAAATTGTTCTTTTAATGCCTCTTGGTCCTGGCCGGTGAATTGGGCATAAAGTTCAAGGTTAAGTCCCTGATAGGACAATTGCTGTTCAAACTGGCGCAGCATATGCTCCACTTCGTGGTCAATCATAACTGCAGGAATCTCAACTTCGGAATTTTCCGCAGCCAATTCAACCAACTGGTTTCTGATATAGTTTTCTTTATCTTTTTCCGCTTTTTCCCGCAGCTTTTTCTCGATATCCTCTTTTAACTCGGCAAGAGTGTCAAACTCGCTGACGTCCTGGGCAAACTCGTCATCCAGTTCAGGGAGGTTAACCCGTTTGATCTCATGCAGTTTTACTTTGAATGTAGCCGGCTTTCCTGCCAGTTCTTTAACGTGGTAATCTTCCGGGAAGGTGACTTCCACATCTTTCTCTTCACCGGGCTTCATGCCGACCAATTGATCTTCAAAGCCCGGAATGAAGGAACCTGATCCGACTTCCAGATTGTATTGTTCAGCTTTGCCGCCTTCAAACGGATTTCCGTCGATAAAGCCTTCAAAGTCGATGATGACACGGTCTCCTTTTTCCACCTCGCCATCTTCTACCGACTCCAATTGACCTTGTTGTTTTTGCATTTTGCTGAGTTCCGCATCAACATCTTCCTGGCTGACGGAAAAGTCTTTTTCCGGAACTTCCAGACCTTTATACTCACCAAGGGTGACTTCCGGCTTTACCGTAACCGTTGCCTTAAAGATCAGAGATTTTCCTTTTTCCAATTGTTCAATGTCAATTTCCGGACGATCTACCGGCTCAATCCCTGTCTCTTCCACAGCAGCCTGGTAGGCTTCCGGAAGCATAATATCAAGAGCATCCTGGTAAAGGGCCTCCACGCCAAAGCGCTGTTCAAAGATGCGGCGGGGTACCTTTCCTTTACGGAAACCGGGGACGTTCACCTTTTTAACTACTTTTTTAAACGCTTGATCCAACGCTTTTGCTACAGTTTCCTCATCTGTTTCAACTGTCAATGTGCCTTGGTTTTTCTCTGTCTTTTCCCAGCTAGCCTTCATCTATATGTTACCTCCTGCAAACTCTAATCATATGGAATGATCAGCCCATCAAATTGCCGTAACTATTGCAACCTCTTCATTATAACACAGGAACACCATATTGCAATAAACAACATTTCTTAAGAAATCAGCCAATAAAGCCAAAAAAACCCATGAGGGTTTAAGCGAAAGTCCAATCGCCTTAGCGTATTCGGAATGGTTGTAAAAGGTGAATCACCGGGGATGCAACAATGCATTATGTATAAGACACTAACTTGCCAAACATTATCTCTATTAAACTTAATATATTCTAATATATCTTGACTCTAGATGTAAAGTTTTTTCAATGATATATTTTTAACTGATTTGCACTGGAAGTCCCTCACCACTAAGCGATCAGCGTAGGTGATGGGAGAAATGGAACACAGCGTAAGTATGGGAAGTTCATTATTGTTCACCAGCACACCATAAAAGGATATTTACTAAAAAACAGAAAAGAGGCGGCAGAATATTTCTCTGCCGCACTCATGTTACGGGCTTAAAGAATCAAGTACATTACGTACATTTGTGGAGAAATTGTAACCAGAAGCGGCATCCCAGTTGATGGACCAGGTCATCACACCTCTAAATCCTGCATATCCGCCCGGATTCCGGAGCTTGTAAGCACCACCGTAAGAGGTTCCTTTTACCAGATAATTCAACGCTTTTTGGATCTCCGACGGAGAAGTATAGCCTCCTGAGGGTGCGGCTGATTGTGTTGACGGAAGACCGATTGCAACCTGATCTTCTCTCAATGCCGGAAACTGATTATTTGTATTATTGGCGACAGGAAACCCGTACAATAACATTTCCGCCATGGCAACTTGAAAATCAGCCGTTCCCTGTGCATAACTGCGACCATCAAGAGCTGTCATCGCCCCTGAATTGTAGTGCTGGACATGCACATATGTCAGTTTGTCCCGAAGTCCGTAGATTACCGGCAGATAAGCACCCCAAGGACCACCGTATGCAGTATAGCCCCCTTGAACATATGCTGTTTCGGGAGCCATTGACAATACAAAATCGGAGCCAAACCGGTCACAAAGTGTCCTGACTGCTGAGATCAAGTTTACAATAGCCGGGGTTTTCGGATTTCTGAAGTCAGTATCCCCGCCCGCTAATGATAAAGAACCTCCTTCAAGATCAATGTCAATACCATTGAAGCCGTATGTTTGGATCAGATTCGACATGGAGTTAATAAAGTTTTCTTTTGATGTGTGATCGTTCAGCTGAAGATGCCCGTTGGCGCCCCCCAGCGAGATAACCACCTTTTTCCCGATGCTGTTCAGATAAGCGATATCTGATTTGAATTCTTCGGGTGTAGCATTATACGGTGTAAACCCGACTTCCCCCGGCGCTCTCCCAGTCGGCTCGGCAAAGGCAACGTTTATGACATCAAATTTGGCGGAAACATCCCGAAGACGAATGTTTGCAGACCCATTGTCAAAGTTATGCCAGTAACCGATAAGTAGTTTATTCCCATTCCCCCCGCCACCTCCTGCAGAAGGGTTGGTGGTTACCGTCACTTCATTGCTTGCTGCTGATACATTTCCTGCTGCATCTTTCGCCTTTACTGTAAAGGCATACAAGGTGTTTGGAGTTAAACCGGTAACCGTAAACGAAGTGCCTGTTGCCGTTCCTGCCAGTTCGGAACCTTTGTAAATGTTGTATCCGCTTACACCAACATTGTCAGTTGAAGCTGTCCAGGACAGGCTGACGCTTGTATCCGTTTTCACAGGTGCAGTTAAGTTGGCCGGGGCACTCGGGGGCTGGGTATCCTCTTCTCCACCTCCCCCCGGAGATTGCAATGACCATAAAGCCGGAACATTCGGAGGCTCCCATCCAGGGAGAGAAGTGTGTGATTGAAGGCACTTATACGTACTTCCCGCATATGTGACTATATCTCCCTCAGCATAAGCAACATTAGGCTCCCACGCGCCAGCAGCAAAAGCCCCTGCGGGAATAAGACTGGCCAGAAGGGCCACGATAACAACAATGGCAAACGCGTTTTTAGATAAAGATCTTTTTGTAAAGCTTGTCCTTGTCACCCACATATTTTTCACTTCCCATCATGAATTGGTTAATGCAGTTGATCTGGTTCTTCCGCTTTGTTGAAAAATATCGTATTATAAAATCTAGTCTGTCTTATCAGATAACTGCTTGCAAAACATGCCATCAACTTCTTAAAATACAGAAACAACTTCTACATTCCCGGTCACTTCATTCGATGAACCTTTTCATCAGAGCCTTTAAATCAGATCCCAATGAGTAAAGCGGTTCTATTGGAGACTGTCGAGGTATGAACGATGACTATTTGAGAACTCAAAATGGTTAAAAGCGTCCCAGTTAATCGACCAGGTCATTAATCCTTTAAAGCCCGGATACCCGGAAGGGTTTCTAAGCTGATATCTTCCACCGAAGGACTTTCCTGTGACTAAGTAATCCAACGCTTTCTGTACTTCGGAGGTAGATGTGTACCCATTGCCGGCATTTACGCTGGCGGGCAAGCCAATCAGAACCTGATCCTGCCTTAATGCCGGGAAAAAGTTATTTGCATTGCGGGCAACAGGAAAACCTTGTAACACCATATCGGCCATCGCTACGTGGAAATCGGCGTTCCCCATGTTGTAGTACTCATTGTCAAGAGCAGTCACGGGTCCCGAATTATAATGTTGTACCTGAAGCCAGGAAAGAATGTCCCTCAGCTTATGAATCACCGGCAGATATGCACCGGCCCGATTGTCCACGCCATTGCCGTTTCCTCCGTAATAACTGTAACCCACTTGTACAAAAAATGTTTCCGGAGCCATCGTCAATATAAATTGATCCCCGAAGTGGTATTTAATCGTTCGGATCGCTGCAATTAAGTTCGCAATCACCGGAGTGGTAGGATTATTTATATCTGTATCCCCCGGATTGAGATAGAGAGAATGTCCTTCAAAGTCAATATCAATCCCGTCAAACCCGTACTTTTCAATAATGTCAGTCATCGATCTGACGAAATTGTCTCTCGCAGCAGGGGTTGCCAGCTGAACCTGGCCATTGGCACCACCAATCGAGATAACTACCTTCTTACCCAGGCTCTGAAGATAGGCGACATCGGCTTTAAACTCTGCATCAGTATAATTGTACGGGGTAAAACCGATCGTTCCAGTCGTAGAACCACCAACCGGCTCGGCAAAAGCAACATTGATCACATCAAATTTGGTAGAAACGTCCCTTAGTTTGATAAAACCCGAACCATTATCAAAATTATGCCAGTAACCGACTATAAGCTTTTTCCCTTCACCGCCGCCCCCTCCACCGGATGAGGGATTGGTGGTTACCGTCACTGCATTGCTTGCTGCCGATACATTTCCTGCTGCGTCTTTCGCCTTTACTGTAAAGGTATACAAGGTGTTTGGAACTAAACCTGTAACCGTAAACGAAGTACCTGTTGCCGTTCCTGCCAGTTCGGAACCTTTGTAAATGTTGTATCCGCTTACACCAACATTGTCAGTTGAAGCTGTCCAGGACAGACTGACGCTTGTATCCGTTTTCACAGGTGCAGTCAAGTTGGTCGGGGCACTCGGAGGCTGCGTATCCTCTTCCCCGCCTCCTCCCGGAGATTGCAATGACCATAAAGCAGGGGCGTTTGGGGGTTCCCAGCCGAGGAGGGAAGTGTGTGATTGAAGACACTTATACGTACTTCCCCCGTATGTGACCAGATCGCCCTGAGTATAGGAAACGTTGGGCGCCCATGCGCTGGCAGCGAAAGTTCCTGCCGGCATGATGCTGATCAGAAGCGCAAGGATGACAGCAATGGTAAACGCCTTCTTCGACAGTGACCTTTTGACGGGCGGACAACGGGGCGGCAAAGGAGAAAAAGAAATCAAGCTGAATCACCCCTAAATTAATTTGATGAGAAAACTTTGGCAGATTTGAAATGGTATAGACAACCTGATGTTCTTACATTATTAATTATATTCCGATCTATTTTGTAAATCAAATATTAATATATTTTATATTTCACAGAACCCTGCTTCTAATCGCATAAGTCACTCTACTAAAATACATAAAAAAACCAACGTATGATAAACGTTGGTTTTTCATTCATATGGTGTCCCAGGAGAGATTCGAACTCCCGACCGACGGCTTAGCATACCACTATGGCTTTCGCCACCAAGAAACGTTGTTTGTGGTCTGGACTATATCTTCACCATTTCAGGTGCGGCACGTATAGTCTCTACGGAATCTCACGATAATCACGAGCAAATTTCACATTTTGCATCTGATTATTCTTTGGAGTTTCTACCCTCAAGCTGATCGACTTGTTAAAGGTTATAGGATCAAAGTAATAACATTCATCAGTTTGCGGACAATAGACACAATAAACATCAATTTCATGCTTGATTGTATCTTTCATTACCACGTCATGACTATTACAATATGATGATCTAAATCTTACTTCCAGTACCCCATGTAGGTTAAGTTCCCTATACTTAACCTGGACCCTTTTAAATTGGTTATCTTTATAAATAACCAGATCAAAGGGAGCATGTTCAGTTTGGGGATAAAGTATCTTATAACCTTTTTGATACAAATCAACTTGAGCCTTCAAAACTCCTAAATCTCCTTTAGACTTTGTATGGTGTTTTATCCTGCCACCTCTGAAGGAGATCGTAAGTTTCCTCGGTGTTACCATCAGCATGACCTGTTAAGGCTTCACCGATATAGTGCCGTCCACTTTATAGGTTTCTGTTTTCCTATAAAGGCTCCTAATTGAAGGCCGTTGCTCTATCCAGCTGAGCTACTGGGACTCGGGTTTAAAAGTGACAAGATAATCATATACCAGACAGGCTTAATAAGTCAATAGGCTTTTCTATCCAAATTTGATTTTTCGGGAACGGATCATTCCCTAGATTGAAAATGTTCCGCCCCGTTCAAGGATTTTTTGGCCATCCGTCTTATAATAAGTTACACTTATCTTGCCCTCAACGAGCTCTAGGCAAGCATAAGTGGGATAATTGAACCCTCTGGGGTAAGAAATGCTGCCGGGATTGATTAACAAGACGTTCCCCACTTGTTCGCAAAATGGAAAGTGAGAGTGGCCAAAACAGGCAACTTTTGCTCCTAATTCCTCCGCCCGATAGCGAATCGGGAGCGGTGTTGTTTTCACACGGTGTTTATGGCCGTGGGTCACAAAGAAACGCAGGCCTCCCCTTTCCCAGATTTGCTCCTCAGGAACTCGTTCCCAATCACAATTTCCTCTTACCACAGTGAGTGAAACCTTCGGCAATTCTTTCCGGTCTGTACAAAAGTCACCGCAGTGAATCACATGATCTACGGAGACGCGCTTTACGATTTGTTGAAGTAATTTTCCTTTGCCGTGCGAGTCGCTGACAATCAATACTTTCATCTCATTCTCACCCCCGATTATGATTGAGGTGTAAATATATATTTACTCTTTAAAAGAGCCGTCAATTTTTCCGTTGCCTTGGCGCGATGGCTGATTTGGTACTTTCTTTCAGCCGGTAACTCGGCCATCGTCTTCTGCTCCGAAGGCAAATAGAAAATCGGATCGTAACCAAACCCTTCATCCCCGCGGGGCTCCTCAATAATGATCCCTGTACATTCCCCGCGAACCAGTTGCGTTTCCTCTCCCGGGACAGCCAGAGCCATCGCACAGACGTATATTCCCTGTCGATGTTGTTCAGGGACAAAACGTATCTTTTTGAGCAACTTCCGGTTATTTCGCTCGTCATTGGCATCCGGTCCGGCATAGCGGGCGGAATAAACCCCCGGTTCCCCATCTAATGCGGGAACAACTAAGCCGGAGTCATCGGAAATCACTGGTGCTTGCAGAGCATTGGAGATGGTTTCGGCTTTTTTACGTGCATTTCCTTCAAACGTGTCCTGATCTTCCACAATTTCAGGAAGACCGCTAAAATCACTTAAGCCTTTCGCATCCAGATGCAAATCCCGTGCAAATAAATCGGCAAACTGCCGTAACTTGTTCTTGTTCCCCGTTGCAATAATGATATACGGAAAAGGCCATACCTTCATGACTAAGATGCTCCTTCTATCTTGATGATCAGAGGGGCCCATGAGATTTTATTCATGGGCTGTCGATTCTTTTTTTGATAATGCGGAATTTGTTTTCCCCACAAATTCCGCATTTTCTCCTAATACCTCTTTTTGGATGCGGATCAGTTGTTCGATTCCCTGTCTGCTGAGAGATAATAATTCATTAAATTGTTCGGGACTAAACGGGGACTCTTCCCCTGTTCCCTGAATCTCCACATATTTGCCGGAACCGGTCATCACCACGTTCATGTCGACAATGGCACTGGAGTCTTCTTCATAACATAAGTCCAGACACGCATTGTCGCCGATGATTCCCACACTCGTTGCTGCGAGAAAATCTTTAATGGGGAGAAATGGGAGCGTCCCGTTTTTAACCATCGGTACAAGTGCATCAACCAGAGCCACAAACGCTCCTGTGATCGAAGCGGTTCTCGTTCCGCCGTCTGCCTGGATCACATCGCAGTCCAACCATAATGTGCGTTCTCCCAATGCTTTCAGATCAACAACAGATCGCAATGCCCGGCCGATCAACCGTTGAATTTCCATTGTCCGCCCGCTCAATTTCCCCTTGCTCGCTTCCCGAATCGTTCTGGTCTGCGTGGCGCGTGGCAACATTGAATATTCAGCGGTAATCCATCCTTTGCCTGAATTGCGAAGGAAAGGCGGAACTCTTTCTTCGACGGTAGCAGTGCAGATCACCCGGGTATCGCCAACCATTATGTAGACAGAACCTTCAGCGGTCTTAATATAATCGCGTAAAATCTCCACTTTTCTTAGTTCATCGTATGTACGACCGTCAACTCTCAATGCTGTTTCCCTCCTGTGCCAAGTCATTTAAGTATAGCATACCCTTCGCCAATATTCCGAATGAGAAAAAGAAAAAAGGAATGATTGCTTGATCATCCCTTGTTCGATTGTTCCATTGGCCCAGGCTGGTCTGCTCATTAAAGTCCATTGGGATTGACGATCTGGGGGCGTGTGACCGGTTTATCAAAAGGCTTTGTTTTCTCTCCTGCCTCAGATACATTTTGCTTACCATTTACTGTGATTTTTACTTTTTTTGCGGGAGAATTTTCCGTCAGGGAGAAAACAATGCAATTCAGCGCATCCTTAGAAGCCGAGCGTTGATCGTTAAATTGCAGGAGCTGCTCATCAAAGTCTGCCGTGATCACATCTCCTTTTATCTGGACACGGTTCACTTCAGTTGCTGTATCCAATGCCCCGCTTAAATTGGAGTTCTGCATCGGCCCTTTAATCAGCTCTTTAAGGGCTTCGTGTGCAACATTTTCATTTCGTTTTACCATTCTGGTCACTGGTACATAGTAAACGGAATTATCCGCAGTTTGCCCCAGGAAATAAAGGGTGACCGGCATGCTTTGGCCCATTTCCACCCCCGGGGAAATCTCCAGGTTAATACCGCGACTTCTCGTCAAACCCTGAGCCGGCGCTTTTCCCTTGGGCATCACTGCTAACGGACGCCCGTCCACCCAGATATTTACTTCTTTTACATTGGGAAAACCGGTCAATGTCCAGGTTAATGCGCTCAAAATCTTATCTTCCTGTTTGAGGTCATAGTTTAAGAATTCTTTGGAGAAATCAACCGTAGCTGTTTTATCCTGAATATCTAATCCCTTAATCTTGGTTCCCTTTGGAAGGATGGGTGAAAAACCTTTGGGAAGCATCGATTCTCCGGGTCCGCCTTTAACCATAAATTTCATGGCTTCTTTGGCAATCCCTTTAACAGATGGAAGTTCAAGGGCATAAGGGACAATATAACCCGTTTCGGTTAAGAAGTAAAGTTCCAATCCGCTTGTTTTCTTTTGCTCTTTTTTGCTCTCTTTCGCTTCGGCTGTTTCACTGGCCTGTACAGGTTGAGCGCTGTTCTTCTGGACATTAGCCGGTGGCGGATCAATCTGGCCGCTCGACTTTTGCTCCGGCCCGAAAAGACAACCCGTTAAAACCAAGGGTATTAGCAAAAGAACAGCTGCCGCTCGAATGGTATATCTGCGCATTTCATTCCCTCCCAGGACAAGGTTGTTTTAGTACATGTATACGAGTCCCGGGAGGATTTATCACTAAAATCTAAAAAACTTTCACCCGGTAAGCCGGGGTGACCGGCTCCAGCTCAGCCGTTTCCACCCGAATCGCTTGTCCCAGCCAATCCTGGGCGATCTTTTTAAAAGAGTCTGCAGAGCCTGTGGTAAAAAATCGGTGCAGAGGCTTTTCTCTCCGGGCCAGTAAATGTTGATGCTGTAAAATAGTGCTCAATTCTGCGGCTGTTTCTTCCGCTGAACTGATGATGGCAACATCTTTTCCCATTACCCCGGCTATCAGGCCGGCCAATAAGGGATAATGGGTACAACCGAGAATCAGAGTATCCATTTTTTTTGATTGAAAAGGTTTAAGAGATTCGGCAATCACCTGTCTGGCATAGGCTGTTTGGCGCTGACCGCTTTCTACAAGAGGAACAAACGCGGGGCAAGCCAAACTGGATACGTTTAGCATCGGATGGATTCGCTTTAATGTCTTTTCGTAAGCCCCGCTTTGAATGGTTCCCTCTGTTCCGATCACACCGACACTGTTTTGTTTTGTCGCTTTAATCGCCGCTCTCGCTCCCGGTTCGATAACCCCGAGAACCGGGATCTCCAGCTGTTGTCTCACTTGTTCAAGCGCAGCGGCAGTTGCGGTATTGCATGCAATCAAAATGGCTTTCAGCGGAAACTGCAACAGGAAATGAACGATTTCAAAAGTGAACTGGCGTACTTCCTGTTCGGAACGCGGTCCATAGGGGCAGCGTTTGGTATCTCCAAAATAATAAATGGTTTCTCTCGGCAGTTGCCTCATCACTTCTTTGGCAACAGTGAGTCCTCCAACTCCTGAGTCTAAAATGCCAATCGCATGTTCATTGGCCGGGTACATCATGTGCCCAATTCATCTCCATTCTGTAACTACCTGCCGAAAGACAGTTTACTTTTTCGTTGTTCTAGTATATGAAATTTGCCCCCTTCGGGTACAGGGGGCAAGAAATCCATCAGCTTTTTTTCATTTCTTCAAATAACACAGACAAATGCTCTTTAATCTGCAATGCCTCATCATCACATAAGTGTGACAGGATTTCAGCCAGGTACTGGCGGCGGGCTTCCATCACTTCTTTAATGATCTGGGCGCCTTTTTCCAAAAGGTGTATCCGTACGACCCGTCGATCCCGATCGTCTCTTACCCGCTCAACAACACCATTTTTCTCCATACGATCAATCAAATCGGTCATCGTACTGCAAGCCAAAAACATTTTCTGGCTCAACTCGCCAATCGTCATATCCCCTTCATCATTCAGCCAGACTAAAGCAGTAAATTGCGGCGGTGTAATGGGAAAGTTTGTTAAAATTTCCCGTCCCTTTCGCTTCACAATTACGCTGATCTCTCTCAACAGACGTTCAATATCCTTAACTGTTTCCGGTGATATAGGCTGATGCGTATTCATACAGTTCCCCTTTGACCCTTGAAATAAAAGGTTCATTAGAAAAGTATATAAAAAAATAGGGCGGTTGACAAACAGAGACACTTATTCCTATGGGCCAGCAGTTTTTTATATAAACCTTTTTCTACGAAATTGAATAAAATCCTTCTAACTAACATCACGCTGCGATTTTTAATAATTGTAAATATTACCCTCTATATTGCCTCCAATCACCGGAAGGAATCCATATCCCATTCTTTTTTAATTGATCTTGATCGCGGTAAAAGTAAACCAGAGCTTGCACAGCTCCGCCGGGTGTATAAACCTCTGTGGTGATTCGCTCATAGAGATTGAGATGGTGATCAGGGCCAAAGTAGTCTTCAAGTGCGTCAATTTTCTTCAATTGCCGTCCATCTATATGGTAAATTTCTCCATACACTTTCCCTTTTCCTTGAATCAGCCCCGGATATCCTTCTCCTGTATCATACAATTCCCCCCTGATCCAGGCCGTCCGTCCCACAAGGGCAGCCCCTTTTAAGTAGTGACTGTACTTCATTCCTTTGCGCAAACTGCCATAAACAAATAAATCCCGTATCAACTTTTTCATCTGCACCCCTCCCTAAAACCCCTTTTGTATGATTTTATAACCGTTTCATTGACAGTGTTCACAGTTATTTTTGTGTGATAAATAGTCAGGTATAACATAACAATACACATATACAGTCTGATCAACCCTGCAAAAAACCTGCCACTTTTGATAAAATTGTTGATTGTATAACATCCATACAGAAGACAAGGAGGAGATGAGATGCCTGATCAACCAAAATACTTGCAACAACTGAACGGAGATTTGTGGCTCATTGAAGATGAGCGGGAAAATATGAAAATTAGTTATCGCATCAAAGAAGTTGTGTTCTCCAAATCATCCGCTTTTCAACATGTGATGATTCTCGATTCTTATGACTTTGGAAGGATGCTTGTGCTTGACGGAGTTGTGCAAACGACCTCAATGGACGGTTACATATACAACGAGATGATTTCACACATCCCGCTTTCCATTCATCCAAACCCCAAAAACGTCCTGATTATCGGCGGAGGGGATTGTGGAGCGGCGCGTGAAGCAGCGAAATACTCCCATGTGGAAAATATTGATATGGTGGAAATTGATGAGTGGGTCGTAAAAGTTTGTAAAGAATATCTACAAGAAGTATCGGGGAACTTATCAGATCCGCGTGTTCACTTTATCTTTGATGACGGAATTCAACACGTTAAAAAATACAAAAACCATTACGATGTGATTATCGTTGATTCTTCCGACCCCATCGGTCCCGCGAAGCAATTATTTGAACGCAGTTTTTATCAGGACATCTATCATGCCCTGAAGGAAGACGGTTTAATGGTCTGCCAAAGCCAGTCCCCCATTTTTCATATGGATGTCCTGAAACAAACTTTTGGTCATATCCAGAACCTCTTTCCCGTCACAAAACTGTATACAACAACGGTCCCGACATACCCAGGGGGTTTATGGAGTTTCACTCTGGGTTCTAAAAAATACCAAGAGATTCATGTTAATCATTTTGATAAAAAAACCAAATACGTCAATCAGGCAATTTTGCACAGCTGCTTCAATCTTCCCGAGTTTATTCAGCTATAACCCAACACCGTCCCGGTAAACAACTTCACCTGTTCAGGTGAGGTTGTTTTTTTATACATAAATTCCCTTTTAACGGAAATGATTAATAGATAAAGGGGGATTTACCAGTGATCGGCTTAATCGTCAAACTCATTGTTTGTCCAACCGTTGTGGTACTATCTGCGTTTCTGTTCAGGGACGTATACTACCCCGCTCTTTGGCAGCCTATTGTCGTTGGACTGGTGCTCGCTGTGGCCGCCCACGCGATGGAAATCCTGATGCTGCGAAGAGGAACTTTTTGGATCAGTAATATCATCGATTTTGTGGCCGCAACAGTGATTATGTATATAAGCCCATTCTTTTTTGCAGGTGCCAGAGTCACTTGGGTCGGAGCAGCATTAACCGGATTTTTATTAACCGTCACCGAATATTTTCAACACTTGTGGCTTATTCGTACCGGCAAAACGGAAAAGGGTGCATAGTTTATGTGCTGGTAGTGTTCTGGTCATAATGGAAATCAGCATCATGCAAAGCAGTGAATTTTATTTACTAGGCACCATACTCCCAGTAAAGTTTTTGAGACAAAGTACCTGTTTGGTAAAAGGTTAAAAAAGCTTCTCTAACCTCTTCCCAATGAACACAATAAGGAACTGGAATGTCAGTTGCACAACTGCTTTCAATCACTGTGAATTCGTCCTTTGTAAAGGGCGAATTCTTTTTTATTAATTGATGCGAGTCTCCATCTTCTTCAAAAAAGGATGGAATAAATCGGCTCGTCAGGGTCAAGACGAGGGTCTTCTTCCCTAAAATCCTCCGAATCACCTTCAATTGAAAAAATGAAAGGGTGTGTTTCTTCCACCACTGGCCAACATGCCGCCTACCCCTTTTAAATCCAGTGAGACCTGTGTGAAGGTACTCCCATCCATCTGCTTTAACAGAGATTCAACCCGGTCCCAGGTCGGTTCAATGATTATCTCCGCTCGTTCATAACTGGACAGCTTCCATTCTCCCGGATATCTTTGTATATCACACATCGTTTCGGTCCCCCAATTTAAAAAATGATATAATTATTTAAATTTGAGTTCATTCCAAGACTCTTTTATATATTCTAAGATGTTAGCCACTGGAGGACAAGTTCATGTTTTACAGCCCCTCAAAAAAGAAAGTCAGAGGTTGGAAAAGGCAGATTCGCAAGATTGAAGATTGGAAACAAAGAGTCAATACTCTCGATATGAAAACGCTGGAAGAATACCACCGGGATTATGTTAAGATTTGGATTTACCCCTGGTATAACCTGGAGAAGAGAAATCCTCCTCTCTGGTACAGCCGGTTGGTATTGGCGGAAATGATTGAAATTTATCTGGACTGGCATAAAAAAATGACAAAAACGGGTGAAGACTTCTATTTAAAGATCTGGTTGTATGACCCTGACTTCATCCATTCTCAAATCGTTGTCGCCTATAAAAGTTGTCTTCACTTTTACGACAAAACCTTTGAAGTGAATCCAAATACAAAACCATTTCCATATCACAAGTTTGATTCAATCAGGGATCAGTTGAAGAGATTTTCCTGGAAGTTGCATCTGAATCAGGTGACATACACGGAAAGCGATTTAACAGAGGGCTGGTACACGAAAAAAGAAGCGGAGAGAATCAGAACGAAAGCTGATCAAATTAAACAGATAGACATGGGTAACGGGGAATTTGAAACGATTTACAGTATTTATACCGGGGACGTATGGATCGGTACATTCAAAGAATAGACATATGCATTCTAAAATGATAGCAGCTAAAGCCAAATCTTAAAAAGTACAAAAAACCCGGTTTTCCAACCTTCTATGGAACATCCGGGTTCAACTTGTCATTTACTTAAGTCTGCCGGATCGGGCACTCCATCCAGACCTGCCCCATTTTCTTTTGAAATCCCCACTCTTTAAGGATTTGCAGCAGATCCTTATTGGTGGTGAGGTTAAAAGTGGAACAGGAGTACTTTTCCGGTGACTGGTTTCCATATTCATTAAATCGAAATACACGGGATAATAAACATTGGATCACTTTCTTTTGATCCTCTGCGCCAGATGAGGTTTCACACTGCAGCAGAACTGTTCCTGTCCTCATCCCCGTCTCATCCGTATTTTCTTTAAATAATGCATATCCGACAGCTTCACCTTGTTCGTTTTCTACAATGACCGATTCAGCTTCCGGCACATTGGCCAATTGCGTTTGCCAGGGGGTCCATTTTCTCCAAAAAGGCAACCGCATGATCTCCCGGCTCATGCCCCGTTGCACACGATATGGAAATTTACCTTCTGTATAGTGATCAGGGTGAGTCTGATCCAAAGAATAAAAATGAAGAGTATCTTTGACTTCATAGCCCATCTTCTTATATAAAGCTATCGCAGGCTGATTGGTTTCAAGCGCTTCAAGAGTAGCAACCTCAACTCCATGTTTACGATAGATCTCCAGACATTTTTCAATCATCCCTTTCCCTATTCCCCTGCCACGGAACGGTTTGGCAACCCCTGTTCCTCCGTTCCACGCCACTTTTTTCCCTTCAATCCGGCGAATGCCGTTAAGTATGATTCCTGCCGGTTCCCCCTTGTAGAAGGCAACAATTGAATATTCAGGGGATAAATCATTTTTTGCCAGATGTGCCGTCAATTTTTTCTCATCAGTGGTCATATCTATGGCATAGCCTTCAAATCCCCGATTCCAAATATCTACTGCGTCTCTCCAGGTGCAATCGCTTAAAGAACGGAATGTGACCATATGGTTTCCCCTCACTAGTCATTTTTATGTCTATAAAACGATTCGCCATTCACATGAAAAGAACCTATCCATCCATTTGTTGAGATAAAAAATAATTTTTTTCTAAATATTGTCACTCCATTGGTGTATGGGGGAGATCTAGGAATAAAAAAACTTTTTAGTTTGTTACTCATGGTGTCTATAAATTTCATTATCTTATTCTAAGAACAGGATAAAAAGCTTACTTAGATAGGCAAGGAAAGGAGCCGCCCGAGAGGCTCCCTTCCTTTTTATAAACGAGGTATCTCTGTTTGAAAAGAAGATTTGGCTACTTTTCCGAACCGCCATTTTTTTAAATTATGTAATCCTGATCCTCTCTCACTCTTTTACATTCTTCCAGCGTAACCTGATATGCTTCTAGTACTACAGTTGTATTTTTTGGATTTAGTGTAATATAGAGTTGTGAATTGACTATAACTATTTGGTGAGGAACCCTTAATGGACTTTCAAACGGATAAACAAGTTGTTGAACATATTGAAATAGATGCATTTAACTGGTCTGCTGAATTTGAAGCGTTAGCCAATCG
>NZ_JAECVR010000026.1 GCF_016055185.1 Paenactinomyces guangxiensis | reverse complement strand
TCGCCCCTTTAGTAAATGTTTAGTGGTACATTCATTTTACTACAACGGGGCGATTTCTTTTTTGATCTTTCTCAAAAAAACTACAAAAAAGCTCGGGGCCCCATCCTTTTGGGACAGCCCCCAACCAAGCACTGATCACTTTGCAGAATCGAATTTTATTCTCAATTGTGGTATGCTACCTAACGAAGCTTTGAGCGGAAAGGAAACTTCTGATGATCTACTCTTCCCTTCGTAAAATCCTGTTTCAAATCAACCCGGAGACGGCGCATGAATGGACCATTCGCAGTTTGAACATCATGCAGTCCAACTCTGTCTTAAAAAACTGGTTTCAAAAGAAAATGACGGTAACCGATTCCCGCTTGTCGACGGAATGTCTGGGACTTCACTTTCCCAATCCGGTGGGGCTGGCAGCCGGTTTTGACAAGCATGCCGGCGTATATCCCGCTTTTGCCGCGCTTGGCTTTGGATTTGTGGAAGTGGGAACCCTCACCCCCCGTCCGCAACCGGGGAATCCGAGTCCCCGCCTGTTTCGCCTTCCCCCGGACCAGGCATTGATCAATCGTATGGGTTTTAACAACCACGGTGTCGAGCAGGCCAAACAAACCTTTGAACACCTGCCAAGGCCCCCGATCCCGATTGGCATTAACCTGGGAAAAAATAAAGACACCCCCAATGAACAGGCGTCCCGGGACTATCTCACCGGGTTAAAAACCCTGTATGGGTACGGGGATTACTTTGTCATCAATATCAGTTCCCCTAACACCAAAGGATTGCGCGATCTGCAACAGGTTGATGCATTAGGCCGTTTACTGACTGATATTTTAGCGAGACGAAACGAACTGGCGGACCAAACAGGCAAACATCGTCCTGTCCTGCTCAAAATCGCCCCCGATCTGTCTCCGGAATCACTGTCTGATATTATAAAAACAGCCCTCCATCTGGAGATCGACGGCGTCATTGCCACCAACACCACCCTTTCGCGGGAAGGACTGCAATCCGCCCGGCAAAATGAAGCCGGGGGCTTAAGCGGCAGACCGCTCACCCGTCGTTCTACCGAGCTGATCCGCCAGATCTATGCCATCACCGGGGGAAAGATCCCTATCATCGGCGTGGGAGGCATTTTTACCGGAAAAGATGCTTATGATAAAATTCGTGCCGGCGCGAACCTGATTCAAGTCTACACAGGCATGATTTACCGCGGGCCATCGATTGCCCGGTTGATCAACGAAGAATTATTGCAATTGCTTGAACAGGATCAACTCTCCTCCATCCGGGAAGCGGTCGGACTGGACCATCATAAAAACTGAGTCAGCATGGCTCAGTTTTTTGTTTTGCAAATTCCTTCCGGTTCACCGCAAAAAAAGTTCGCTATTTTCTCTTTTCCCCTCTTGAAACAAGAACAATTCGTATAAAATATTGGACAAGGAGAGGTGAATGGATATGTCCGCGCTTGATTTTCACAAATGGTATGAAGAATGCCGTGTCAATCTCGATGTTCACAATGAGGCCCCGCCCAAATCCGGGCCCAAGAAACGATATCAGCCACCAACCATCGATGATGACCAAATAGAGTTTATGTATTGCTTGGTATCCCCTTATGGGGATGATTAGAGCGACATTTTTGCAGTTTTTCTCTAGATTATGTGTAAGATGAATCGAATGTATATGGTATACGATTCGTATGAAGGAGGAACCAGGTGAAACAGGAGAGAAACGTTACACAAGTACGTTGAAAACCAAAGAAAGGAGTGAGACCCCATGAGGAAGGCGTACAAGTTTAAGCTGAACCCCACCCCAGAGCAGATCAGGAAGATCGAATGGACTCTTTCCATGTGCCGCTGGTTGTATAACTGTATGTTAGAGCAAAGAAAGACCGCTTATAAACATTATGGGATTACACTCAACTACAACAAGCAAGCCACCGAACTCCCTTCCGTCAAAAAAGAATGTCCGGAGTTTAAAGAGATTCATTCGCAAGTGCTTCAAGATGTAGCGAAACGCCTGCAGAAAGCTTTTGATGCTTTCTTCCTCAGAATAAAGAGGGGAGAGAAAGCAGGATACCCCCGCTTTCAAGGAAAGAACCGCTACGATAGCTTCACGTATCCCCAGAGTGGGTTTGCTCTTGAGGGGAAATTTCTGAAACTATCCAAGATCGGGAATATTCGTCGCGACTTCAGAGGGTGAGCACCGTAAAAACCATCAATACCTCAGACGTTCAGAACGTAAGATCAAGTACCTGCAGCGAATGGTTTCACGCAGAAAGAAAGGATCAAACCGCAGACGAAAAGCGGTTGCTCTGCTTGCGAAGGCATGGGAACAAATCGCGAATCGCAGAAAAGACACGGCCCATAAAGTGAGCCGTGAACTGGTCGATCGCTATGATCTCATTGTTTTTGAAGACCTGAAAATCAATCACATGGTGAAAAACCGTCACCTTGCGAAGAGCATCTATGATGCGTGTTGGGGAATGCTCATCCAATTCACCACTTACAAAGCAGAATACGCTGGTAAAAAAGTAGAATGGGTAGACCCCTGCAACACATCACAGGCTTGCTCGGAGTGTGGGCGGATCGTGAAGAAAAAACTGGGGGAACGCATCCATCGTTGCTCTTGCGGATATACCGCAGACCGGGATGTGAACGCAGCACGGAATATTCTGCAAAAAGCAGAGGGCTACATTCCCGAACGACCCGGTCAACGGGAATTCAACCTTGCTTAGGGCATGGAACATGCCTTCGTGGATGGTAGTGGGTGGCCACGCCAGATGAAACGAGAAGATCGCCATTTCAATGGCGAGAGGTTCACTGGAATTGCGATCGGTTCCGGGGCCGGAGGGCTGATCGTAAAGGTGGGTACGCTGTCCGGTTTAGGGTGGTTCAGCAGTCTGTGCCAGTTGTTGTCGCTCATTTTAGTAATCATAAGTATTCTATTCGTTAAAAAGAAAAGATTAATACAAAAAAAGCATTCAGCAAAATCATCCCTGACGAACCGATTCAACCCGGGGACGGGAGATTGTGAAATGTCCCGTCCCCGGGTTGTTGTTTTCAAGAAAAAAATAATACCCGGGAACCAAGAGAACCCGGATGTATTTGTAAACCCACTCCACAAAACAGGGAAATACGCTTTATATACAGGGGATATGGAAGCGGTAGCCGTTTTGGTTCAGTCTGCTCTGTTACTGAGCCAGGAAACCGGCTAGAAAACAAACAAGTCCCAGGATAATTGGTTCCAGGGATGTGCTCTTTCCCCGGAAGACCAGATAAATGCCAATCAGTTCGAGGACGACTCCAATTCCTAAAAAGATATTTCCAAGCCCAATCATCGTGACGTCCTCCCCCTTCATGCAAAAATCCTCTTTATCTCTATTTATTCGTAAAGAGATTTGATTTTTTGTCCACAGTGGGGAGGGTTTTTTAAATTTTAGACAGGACACCTAGAAGAAATGAAAAAATGCCGTGGACTTTATTGTCTCCCGGCCTGATCATTTTGCCGGCCTCCGTTAGCGGGCTTTCCCATCAGGCCATAAAAAAAGAGAGCAGATAATTCCCGTGACAGGCGCAAGTTCCGCTTCGGGTCGTCAGACAGTGTGTCCAGCCGGTACTTTGCCTCTTTAAACATATGAATATATTTTAAAATCGCCTCTACAGAAATATCTTGATTAATATAACCCTGGCTCTTGCCTTTTTCGATCAGCTTCAGCAAAACGGGAAGTCCGTGTGTTTGAAATTGTTCTTCGACCACTCTCCGAATTTCAGGATCATTGGAAATGAATGATTGAAGAAACTCCGGATTAAGCACCCCGGTAAATTGTGTTTTCTCATTGATAAATTGATCAATCATTTCAGGAAAGGCGATATCGCTTTCAACCAGCTCCCGGTATTCTTGCCACCCTTTATTCATGCAGTCCACAATCACATCCTGCAACAGCCCGTCTTTACTGCCAAAGTAATTGTATATCGTCACCTGGGATACATTGGCCTTCTCCGCGATTTCCGAAATACTCACCTTTTGGACACCATAGGCGGAGAAAAGCTCAAAAGCTGCCCGGCGAATGTTTTCTTTTTTTCTTTCCTTGCGGCGCTGGAATCCATCCATCTTGTTCACCTCATGTTAAGGGTACTAAATAATTTGAAATAAAACAACAAAATAAGTTCAAAACCTGTTGCCGAAGATGGCTGGATCAGATATTATGAAATTTA
The DNA here is from genome assembly GCF_016055185.1 of Paenactinomyces guangxiensis. GTDB lineage: Bacteria > Bacillota > Bacilli > Thermoactinomycetales > Thermoactinomycetaceae > Paenactinomyces > Paenactinomyces guangxiensis. The sequence continues at coordinate 41,019 of NZ_JAECVR010000026.1, read as the reverse complement.
TAAAGGGGAATATTTCACAAAATAAATTTGAGCATATCATGCAAGCAGAAAAGTGGATCTTTTTCTTTCAACCTGAAGTGAAAATGCCTTGTACAGGAGAAGTTGGGGTGCAATCAAATCAAGGGGGGTTCCCGTGTGTTGACAAGTGAAGGGGAAGTGATCACAGGTGTTCGCAGCAATGCTCAGGCTCCTCCGGACGCTTTGCTCGGAACCCCTGTTTCCGCAGGCGTTGCAGAGGGTTACGTCAAAGTTGTTCTTCATCCGGGAGAAGGAAAATTGAAGAAAGGGGACATTTTAGTCGCGCCATTCACTGATCCGGGCTGGGCGCCTCTGTTCCATTCAGCCAAAGCACTGGTGACGGAAGTTGGCGGTTTGATGACCCATGGGTCCGTAGTGGCACGGGAATACGGAATTCCGCCAGTTGTCGGCGTAGACAATGCGACGAAAACGTTAAAAGACGGCCAATATGTCAGAATCGACGGTTCACGGGGCTTTGTGCAAATACTGAACGAAAAAGGCAAACAGCCATAAAACAGTAGCTATATCCGGAATCAGGATGAGTTCTTTCATTTGGCGGGGCGGGTTTTCCCGCCTTTTTTATTTCCGCCGATCGGGGAACTTTTCATGAGTGGGGGTAATTGTTCCCGGGCAGACTCATATTGACATGCTTTCATATCTCCGTCATTTGTATGAGGTACAGGGATGATCGTGGTTCCTCTGCTTTTTTGAAAGGTAATCGTAGTTTAATATTGATAAGAATGGTTTAAACATACTCAACTCTCATTGGCTTATCTTGTTTGTTATTCAGATCATACAGGGTGGGAGGGAAAACGATTGGAGCTTTTATTTGCAACGAAAAATAAAGCAAAACTGGCAGAGGCAAGTCAGGTGTTGTCCCGCTGCGGGATTGAGGTGGTCAGCTTTGACATCGATTTGTCTGAACCGGACGCAGGGACGGTAGAACAGGTAGCACAGATGAAGTTGCAACAAGTGATGGTTCTGGGAAAAAACCGGGTGATGGTTGATGATGCCGGAATCTTTTTCGCCGCGTATCCCGAATTTCCGGGGGTGTTGACAAGACGCATCTTCAATCTGATCGGTTATCGCGGGATCAGCAAACTGCTCACAGGGGAATCCAGACAGGCCTGGTTTAAAGGAACAGTGGCAATCTGTTGGGACGGGCAGATTCGCACATTTTCTGGGATCACCAGAGGGCGGATTGCGGATGCATTTTCTGAAGAGATAGAGGCTGATCCCAGATTTCCTTTTGATTCCATTTTTATCCCGGAAGGAGATACCAGGGCTTTACAAGAGATGCCTGTGGAAGAGCGGCTGGCTTATTCCTATCGCCGCCGGGCCCTGGAAAAGATGGCGGAGTGGTTGAAAATCGTCGGAAAATAGGGATGGCTGTAAAAGAAGGATAGCCAGTTGCAGAGAGTCGTGTTATACTGGGAACATTGAATCCTTTAGTATATTAGCAAACTAAAGTATCCAGCGAAGGAGTGTAAATGATGTCCAAACCGCGCATGTTTGAAAAACCGACGGGATTTCGAGACTTCCCTCCTCAGTTAGCCATGAAAAAACGGATGATTGAAGAGCGGGTGCAAACCAGGTTTGAGCGCTGGGGCTACCAGGAAGTATGCACTCCTACGTTGGAGTTTTTCGATATCGTCGGAAATGCGAGCGCCATCCCGGAACAAAAAATGTTTAAATGTATTGACCGGGAAGGAAACACTCTGGTATTGCGCCCGGACCAGACAGCTCCGATTGCCCGGCTGGTCGCCTCTGTTCTGAAGCATGAACCACTGCCTTTGCGCCTCTTTTACCATGCGAGCGTGTTTCGGGGGCAAGAGCATGAAGCCGGAAGAAACGCGGAGTTTTATCAGTCAGGAGTAGAACTGATCGGTGAATCCGGCGCTGAAGCGGATGCGGAAGTGCTTGCCCTGGCAGTAGAAGCATTAAAGGCATGCGAGATCAAAGCGTTTCAGTTGACCGTGGGGCATGTGGGATTATTAGACGGATTTCTTCGTGAACGGATTGAAGATGAGGCGGTGCGTGTCAATCTTAAAGAAAACCTGGGCAGACGTGACATGGTCAGCTTTCGCGGACAGGTACAGGCTCTCAACCTGGAGGCGTCCGTCCAAGAGGAATTGATTTCCTTCTTGCGGTTGAAGGAAGACCGGAAACAGTTCAAACAAATCGCTTCTCTCACGCGTTCTTCTGTCGTGATGGAGGCGGTTCACCATCTGGAAGGGGTGTGGAGCCACCTGGAAGATTACGGATTGTCGTCTTATGTGGCCTTTGATCCCGGTCTGGTAGGAAGCCTCAATTATTATACCGGGGTTTATTTTGAAGGATATGCGGCGGGGCAGGGATTCCCTCTGTTGAGCGGGGGAAGGTACGACCGGTTGCTCGACTGTTTTCATCGTTCTCTTCCCGCGACGGGCTTCGCTTTAAAGACGGATCGTTTGATGGAAGCCTGTCCGGCAACTCCGGTCCGCCCGGTGAAAATCGGCTTGTTTTATCGGCCGGAGGTTAAAAAACAAGCGATTGAAAAAGCACGTCAATGGAGGGACGAAGGGTTTATTGTAGTGTCCCATATGCTGACGAAGCAAATGAATCCCGCTTCATACGCCGGATCTTTTGACCGTCTGCTGATGGTGACAGAGGGAGGAGTTCAGGATGTCTGATTTAACCATCGCTATGCCGAAAGGACGTATTTTTGATGAAGCGCTACATTTGTTGCGCAACGCGAACCTGCCGATCCCCGAGTCGTTTGCTGCGGATTCCCGAAAACTGACCATTTCCCTCCCTGATGCGGGGCTCTCTTTTTTTCTGGCCAAGCCGATGGATGTACCTACTTATGTGGAATACGGGGTTGCTGATCTCGGTGTTGTCGGCAAGGATGTATTGCTGGAAGAATCGAGAGATGTGTATGAAATCCTGGATTTAAAGATCAGCCCGTGCCGCATTGCTGTTGCAGGAATGCCGGACTGGAAGCCCGTTTTATATCCCCGGGTGGCGACCAAATACCCAAAGATTGCCGAACGTTATTTTAAGGAGCAAGGCCAGCAGGTTGAAGTGATTTATCTGAATGGCTCGATTGAATTGGCTCCTATCATCGGATTGGCTGACCGCATTGTTGATATTGTCTCAACAGGGCAAACACTGAAGGAAAACGGATTGGTAGAACTGGAGCAGATTACAACCGTTACTTCACGCTTAATAGCCAATCGGGCCAGTTACCGGTTGAAAAACAACCTGATTCAATCATTTTGCGACCGCCTGACCGAAGCGGTTCAAGGGAGTGTTTATGCATGATCGCTATTGTCCGGCCGGAAACCTTAAATACACACAGGGAGATTGGGAGCGGAACAGACAGACAAAAGGAGGCTGTCAACGAGATTCTGGCACTGGTTAAAACAGAGGGGGATCAAGCTCTGTTCCGGTTGACGGAACGATTTGACCGTGCCAGGTTAAATACACTGAAAGTGGAAAAAGAGGAGTTCGAGGCCGCTTTTGCAGAAGTAGATGATACATTTGTTCAGGCCCTCAAAGAAGCGGCAGAACGCATTCGGCGTTACCATGAAAAGCAAAAGCGCAACTCCTGGATGGAGACAGAAGCAGACGGGACGATTCTGGGGCAAATCATTCGTCCGCTGGAAAGAGTTGGGGTTTATGTGCCCGGAGGAAGGGCGGCTTATCCTTCTTCAGTATTGATGAATATCATTCCCGCCCGGGTCGCCGGGGTGGAAGAGATTGTGATGGTTACACCGCCACAGTCCGATGGAACTGTCCCCCCTCCGACACTGGTAGCGGCAAGCATTGCCGGAGCCGGAAGGGTTTATAAAGTCGGGGGTGCCCAGGCTGTTGCCGCACTCGCCTACGGGACGGAGTCGATTCCGGCAGTTGACAAAATTGTCGGGCCGGGGAATATTTACGTCACACTCGCCAAGCAGGCGGTCTATGGAAAAGTAGATATTGACAGCATTGCCGGCCCGAGTGAAATTGTCGTGGTTGCCGATGAAACGGCGAATCCCCGGTTTGTGGCCGCCGATATGCTCTCACAGGCTGAACATGATCCCCTTGCGTCCGCTGTACTGATTACTCCCTCTGCCGGTTTGGCCGATCAGGTGGCGAAAGAATTGGAACAGCAGTGCAACCAGTTGGAACGAAAAGAGATTGCTGCTGCTTCTTTAAAAGAACACGGGTCGATCTGCATCACGAAGGATTTGCCGGAAGCGTTTGAAGTTGTGAACCGGCTGGCACCGGAACATTTGGAATTGCTTGTGGCCGATCCCTGGAACTGGCTGGGAAAGGTGAAACATGCCGGCGCTGTTTTTCTGGGCCCTTACAGCCCTGAACCGGTCGGAGATTATTTTGCGGGTCCCAATCACGTGCTTCCGACCAATGGAACAGCGCGTTTCTTTTCTCCTCTGAATGTGGACCACTTTATGAAAAAAACAAGTGTCCTCTCGTACAGCCGGGAAGCTTTATTCCGGGATGGAGCCAAAGTGATGGAGCTGGCCCGTGCGGAAGGATTGGGCGCCCACGCTGCCTCAATCCGGGTGAGGTTAGAACGAAAAGAAGAAGGTGAGGAGCTTGTCTGATCAGTATCTGCGTGTGGGTACGGTGGAACGTGTTACTTATGAAACAGCCATTTCGCTTACTTTTCATGTGGACGGAACAGGTAAAACAGAGTTGAACACAGGCGTCCCTTTTCTTGAGCATATGCTGGATCTGTTTGCCAAACATGGTCAATTTGATCTGCAAATCAAGGCGAAAGGGGATACCCTGGTGGATGATCACCATACGGTTGAGGATATCGCCATTTGCCTGGGTCAGGCCCTTCGGGAAGCTCTGGGAGATAAAAGGGGAATCCGCCGGTACGGAAATGCCTTTGTGCCGATGGATGAGTCACTGGGGCAAGTGGTCATCGACTTATCCAACCGGCCCCATCTGGAGTTTCGCGCTGAATTTCCCGGTGCACAGGTGGGAACATTTGCAACGGAACTGGTACATGAATTTTTCTGGAAGCTGGCACTCGAAGCGAGGATGAATCTCCATGTCATCATGCACTACGGGTACAACACCCATCATATGATCGAGTCTTTATTTAAAGCGCTCGGGCGTGCGCTTGATGAAGCAACCCGGATCGACCCCCGGGTGCAAGGGGTTCCTTCTTCCAAGGGGGTATTGTAATGATTGCCATTATTGATTACGGGATGGGGAATCTCCACAGTGTCAGCAAAGCGTTGGAGCGGATGGGACACCAGTATGTCATTACTTCAGACCCGCAAACCATCCGTCGGGCCGATGGCCTCATTTTACCGGGAGTAGGTGCTTTTGGCGATGCGATGCATGAATTAGAGGCAAGGGGGCTCGCCTCGCTCATCAAAGAGATGGCCCTGAAGGAGAAACCGCTGCTCGGGATTTGTCTGGGCATGCAATTGCTGTTTACCAGCAGTGATGAACACGGGTATCATCAGGGGCTAAATTTGCTCCCAGGCCATGTTGTTCAATTAGCAGGAGATTACAATATTCCTCACATGGGCTGGAATTGGTTATCTTTCAAACACCCTCATCCTTTATTTCAAGGACTTGAAGAGGGGCATGTCTATTTTGTGCATTCTTTTCATGTCCAGGCGGATAATGATGAAGATGTGATCGGAACCACCGATTATTACCAGACTGTAACCGCGGTTGTGGCACGGCACCAGATATACGGAATGCAATTTCACCCGGAGAAAAGCGGCGAACTCGGCTTGCAACTGCTGAACCGGTTTGCCCGTTTAACAAAGGCAAAGGTGGGGGTATAAATGGGTTTTATCTTATACCCGGCGATTGATATTCGCGGCGGGAAATGTGTCCGCCTGATCCAGGGGGACTACTACAGGGAAACCGTATACGGGGAAGATCCGGTTGCCGTGGCGGAGCGCTGGATCAATGCCGGGGCCCGGTGGCTTCATATCGTTGATCTGGACGCGGCACGTTCCGGGGAACTGGCAAATTTACCGGTCATTGAAAAATTGACGCAGATCAGCCCGGTTCCAATTCAAGTTGGCGGGGGCGTGCGAGATATGGACCGGTTGCAGAGGCTGCTGGATATTGGTATCAGCCGTGTCGTGATCGGTTCGGCTGCGATTGATAACCCCGGATTTGTCCGCGATGCCTTGACTCAGTATGGAAAACAGATCGCCATCGGCCTCGATGCCCGTGACGGAAAAGTGGCCACACACGGTTGGCTGGACACGTCAGAAGTTCAAGCGGAAGAATTGGCGCGGGACATGGCTGATTATGGCGCGGAAACATTTATTTTCACAGATATCTCCCGGGATGGCATGCTCTCTGGTGCCAATGTGGAGGCAGTACGCAATCTTGCTCAAGCATGCGGAAAAGCTGTCATTGCCTCCGGCGGGGTCCGTTCTGTAGAAGATATTCGCCAGCTGGCCGGGGCCCGGGCGGAAGGGGTTGCCGGAGCCATTATCGGTAAAGCTTTATATACGGGATCGATCCAATTGACGGAAGCTTTAGCGGCAGCGGCGGAGGTGAAAAACGGATGATCACCAAGCGAATTATCCCCTGTCTGGATGTAAAAGAGGGGCGGGTTGTCAAGGGAGTCTCTTTTGTTAATCTGCGTGACGCCGGTGACCCTGTTGAACTGGCGGCTCTTTATGACCGCGAGCGGGCCGATGAACTTGTGTTTCTCGACATTTCAGCTTCCCATGAAGGGAGAAAGACGATGCGGGAAGTGGTGCGAAAAGCGGCGGCTGAGCTGAGTATCCCGTTTACGGTCGGGGGAGGAATCAGCACGGTTGAGGATATGTTTGAGATTTTGCGCGCCGGTGCCGATAAAGTTTCAATTAACACTTCTGCCGTGTTAAACCCTGAGCTGATCGAAGCGGGGGCCCGCCGTTTTGGCAGCCAATGCATCGTGGTAGCGATGGACGCCAAATATGATGCAGAATCGGAAGACTGGCTGATCTACACTCACGGCGGCCGCAAAGAGACCGGACGGCGGGCGGTGGAGTGGGCCAAAGAAGCGGTGGAGCGGGGAGCCGGAGAGATTTTGCTGACCAGCATGGATCAGGACGGCCGGAAGAATGGATATGACTTACCCTTAACCCGTGCCATCAGCGAAGCAGTCCAGGTTCCGGTCATTGCCTCCGGCGGGGCGGGCCGTGAACAACATTTTGCCGATGTATTTACAAAAACAGAAGCTTCCGCTGCATTGGCCGCTTCTATTTTTCATTTTCAGGAAATATCGATTCACAGCGTCAAATCTTATCTGAAGGAAAAAGGGGTGGAGGTCCGTTGAAATTAAACTTTGATCCTGCAACTGTCAAATACGGTGAAGATGGGCTGATCCCCGTGATTGTCCAGGATGCGGCAAGCAAGGAAGTACTGACTCTCGCCTATATGAACAAAGAGTCGCTCGAACTGACCATTAACCAGGAGGAAACCTGGTTTTTCAGCCGTTCCCGCAGGTCTCTCTGGCATAAAGGAGAAACTTCCGGCCATACGCAAAAAGTAGTCGCTTTAAGCTATGACTGCGACAGAGACGCGATTCTGGCACAGGTGGTTCCTGCCGGACCCGCCTGCCATACAGGGTCCTACAGTTGTTTTGAAGGGACGGAAAAAAACCGGAATGATCGCTTTCATATTTTAAATCAGCTGGAAACCCTCATTGCCGAACGTGAAGCAGAACGGCCTGAAGGTGCGTATACAACCTATCTCTTTGACAAAGGATTGGATAAGATCCTGAAAAAAGTGGGAGAAGAAACGGCGGAAGTGATCATTGCCGCCAAGAATCGCTCAGCAGACGAATTGCGCTATGAAACGGCTGATTTACTCTATCATTTGCTGGTATTGTTGCGGGAAGCAAAATTGCCTCTGGATGAAGTGCTCATGGAGCTGGAAAAAAGGCACGGGACAAAACAGAAGGTGAATGCAACATAAAACAGTTGGGGCAAAACCCGGCTGTTTTTTAATGTTGAGGAAAGATCATAGCGGAGTGATTGATTCAAGTGGATAGGCTCATTTGAAATCATCGCCCGAAAGCAGAAAACGTTTCACTTAAACCACGGAGTATAATCAGTAGCCACCCGAATGAAATTCCCGTTCATATCATAATTTGCCTTGCATTTTCTACAGGTGTTGATAAAACTGTACAATACGACAACAGTTTTGCATTTGATACAGTTGATTTTGTCGGGGTCTCCCCTTAAGAAGGACATTTGACCCTCTCCTCTCCCCGGAGATTCATTATGAACAGGAAATATTATACAGTAAAAATATGGTTAATTACCATTATATTGTAAAATGCTATCCTTTAGCAACAGAAATTATTTGTAGTTATATGGAGTTTTCAACTTAAACGGAACTTATTTATTCATGAACGAATTGGTTTATAATCAGAGAGAACAAAAAACCAGGTATTTAACCCGGTTTTTTTGGAGCCCGTTTTGGATAGTAAACGAATGGTATCAAGCTCTTTCATAAACGCCAAATATGTTGAGTAGTCGGAGTGAGATGGACAAGTTTTCTTCATGAATTCAATTGAGTAATATTTGATAAATACCCAACCGTCATTACGCTCCAAGGTTCAAGATCTCTTTTACAGTGAAATAGATTTGGTCTCAATCGCCGCAAACATAAAGCTTGTGTTTACCAGACATGACGGTCTGGCTTTTTTTCGGGACGGGAACCAACTGCGCTTCCTTCAAATAGAATCCACAGAAGTATTTCATTCGTTCACTTTAAAAGAAAGGATTTACAAACAAATGGCAGAGCACGTTAAGGAGGCGTGAGGGATGGGATGATCACATAACGTTTGAATCATTGACTAAAAAAACAGCGTGAAGTGTTGGAGAACTACACTAATCCCCTTAATCCACTAAGATATAAAGGCGGACGGTATGACGAGATGGAGTTAATAAACCCTACACGAGACCTTTTTCCGATCACCGAATCAGTCAACCATTACAGGGTACCGCCAGCAATTTAACCCTCGTGAATCAAACAACCCGGGATGTTTCCACTCTAAGACAAAACCCCCAACGGATCTTTTTTTCTCATTGAAAATGGAACGCCCAGACAAATGCTCCCCTCTGGGCATATGTATATTAGTAAAGACTTTTGCCCAGGAGGGATCATCATGATCGTTCAGCATTGTCAGGCTGTTTGCGATAACATGGTTATCATGGTGGCTTACATGCCCGATGCCGCCTTCCGCAGCAGACAACTTCGCTTGCTCCGGGATTGCGCCGACATCTGTGCGTTGACCGACCAGATGCTGGCCCGATGCCGCTATATCTCCAAACAAATGGCACTCCGCTGTGCCCGCATTTGTGAACTATCCGGTCAGGAATGCATGAAATACCTGGACCCGCACTCTCAGCACTGCGCGCAGGTCTGTCTACATTGCGCCTCTGTTTGTCGGGCCTATGCGAGTGGTTATGCAAATCGATTTATCCAAGAAGGCAATATAGAATTAAAAGATTATGGAGGAAAACCGTTTGTTGTAAATATTAATAAAGCAGCTAAGCAAAATAATACGTTTCGTACCGCCTTATGGACAGGAGATCATTTACAAGTGACCGTGATGAGTATCGATGTTGGGGATGACATCGGTTTAGAGATTCATCCTAACGTTGATCAATTTTTACGTATTGAAGAAGGGCAAGGATTGGTTCAAATGGGTGATCGGAAAGATCAATTGGATTTTGAAGCAGAAGTTTATGATGATTATGCCATCATGGTACCTGCTGGTACATGGCACAATTTAATCAATACAGGGGATATACCACTGAAACTTTACTCAATTTATGCGCCACCTGAGCATCCTTTCGGTACTGTTCATAAAACGAAAGCAGACGCAATGGAAACTGAAGAAGAGGGTAGTGTGAGATACGTGTAATATATACAGTTCAGGTGGGAGTAAATGGTAAATTCCGAGATGGACGCCCAAATTGCGTGCCCGCGGGATGGAGATTCCGGAAGAATATCTGCAATACCTTTCTCCCTTGGGGTGGGAACACATTACGTTCAACGGAGACTATGTCTGGAACCTCAAGCAACGGATCGACATCAATAACCCGCGGGCCGCTCCGGGAAAGAATCGTGTTGATGAAAAGTGCCACCGACAAACGGTAAAGGGTATTCCAGAAATTTTTATTTTTCCCACTTATACCGGATGATTTCAGTGGTGAAGGATTGAAGGGGGTATGGTGGGTACTCAAACAAACAAAAAGCCCCTGAAAAACGTAATCAGAGAGCGTAGGCAGAGCTTTTCTGACGACTGCGACCACAAAAATCCTGGGCCAAAGAAGCAAAATAGGGAGATCGTTTGGAAACTTCCCCTAGCAAAATCTCTTCAATTTCTTGTTTAGTTGCGAGGCATTTGCCAAGAAAAACACACATTTTCCAAACTCAAAATCAAATACTTGAATCTCATGCTTTTTCCAATCGCCACAAACATAAAGCTTGTGTTTGCCAGACCCTATGATCCGGCTCTCTTTCGGAATAGGAATCAACCGCTCCTCCTTAAAATTTTAACTTCACACGAACTTCCTCATTTTCTACAACCGGCTTTAGTGCAGAATAACCTGGTTTTCCTCTGTTGCACCAATCTTTCAAACACGATTCCAGTTGGTCAGCCTCTTTAGATGATCCTGAACGGAAATAGGCCGAGCCGTCCAACGCTAAGAGCGCAAACCCTGATGGTGAACTAATACCGATCAAAGATCCACTCTCATCATCATATGCAGTTGTCAACCCCTCCAGATTCAAAGCCAACAGATAGGCACGAAATTCCCTTGCTTCATCACCTCCTTTAATTGGGCCAGATTTCACTTCTTTCTCATTAAGAAGACTCACCCAGTCCATCCAACTTTTTCTGCTCTTCAACCATGTGGAACTTGCCCAGGCAACTGTTTCTTTTTCGGATTTAATCACAATATCTGCATCAAGCTCCGGCCCGAACGATTCATAATCGGGGGAATCATTCATGAGAATGTAACCTCCGGGAATAACCACATCGCCCTGGATGTGACAGTTCTCCTTCTTGAACCGAGCAATCACTGTGGTATCTGCAATGGGAAATGTTTTGAATGGAGAAACGATTAAACCCTGTTCACTTAATTGCTTCGACCATTGCTTCGGAAAATATTGTGCCGTTTCCCACGCGACGATACGGTCATAAGGTGCACCCTCTGTATAGCCTTTGCGCCCGTCTCCAGTGAAAAACGAAACATTGGATTGATGTTGAAACAATTGCTTTGCCCAGATGGTCATCTCCGGCTCAATATCAATAGATACGACTGATCCCTCATCACCGACCAGATATTTCAAGAGTGCTGTACTGTAACCGGAACCTGTTCCAATTTCCAATACTTTCATTCCTGGTTGAATATCCAATAACTCAAGTGATTTTACAATCGCTCTGGTTGCAGTAGATTGTGTGATCTGTGTACCATCTTGTCTTAATACGTAAGTATCCCGATTGACGGCTTTTATGGCTTCATCTATCAATTTCATTGAAAAACCTCCTATTTTGGATGTATTGGAGCTTGGACTCCAGTTCAAGAAATATTAGGTTCAACATTTCAAAATCCTATCAGATTTTTTTATATTTAATTCAAAATATTTATTCCATTCCTAGGAGGATAACCGATGAAAACGGATTTAGAGTTTATGATGGAAGCTGTAAAAGAAGGAAAATTAGCCCGGGGTAAAACCGGAACCAATCCACCCGTGGGAGCGATCATTGTTCAAAACGGAGAAATTGTTGGGAGAGGACATACGAGCGAATTAGGCGGTCCACATGCTGAAGTGAATGCTTTAAGGGCTGCCGGAGATCAAGCAAAGGGAGCAACCGTTTATTGCACATTAGAACCCTGTGCTCATTGGGGAAGAACTGGCCCTTGCTGTGAAGCACTGGTGGAAGCAGGAGTGAAACGGGTTGTCGTTGGCATTCGGGACCCTTTTCCAAAGGTGGATGGAAAGGGAATGGATTACCTTTTAAAGCACGGTGTCGAGGTGACAGTCGGTTTCTGTGAGGAGGAAATCAAAAAGGATCTAAAAGAGTTTCTTGATAGAGTAGCGAAAGGTGAACAGGGTTAAAAGGAACACTCAGCATCCCATCTGGGCTCGGGAGCTGAGTGTTCTTTTTTCATTGCCTGCCCGATAGAAAAAAATAATCCTGAGAAAAAGCCGTTTTGCAACGAATCATGCATTTGAAATTGGACACTTTAAAAAGAGAGGAGGAGATATATGATGCGACCTTTTAAAACGGGTGAACAGGTGATTGAAACAGGTGACTATCTCAGCGAAATGGGAGAACAAAAGTTTTACCGGGAAGGAGAAACATTTGGAGTCGATCCGGCAACCGGTGAGGAAACTACCTGGATTCGGGAAGTTGAAGCATGCGGTCCTGTTCTGCGCATTGATCTGATGTGACTGCAAAGGGGATCGGGACATATGAACATAATCATGTCATCGGTTATACGACATTGGCGTTAAAAAACCTGGATTATTCAAAAGATGAGATTTGGGCAGTGATTCACGAAATGCACCGGTTATTTGATGATAAATCGGAAGAAGAAGCCCCCGAACAGGCCGATACTTTTCTGTGGGAGAACAGTTAATCACTAACTGGTTAAGCTTGTTGCACAAAAGGCTGCAACTTTTAAAGGACAGGTGAATTGGCAAATATGAAAAAGAACGATAAGCGGGAAACGAACAAAGAGGTAGAAAAACACAACAACACAGTGGGTGCGGATGGCACCCCGACAATTGCAGGACAGCATGAAGATGCCATTCGTTCCGAAAAATTACGCTACGAAAATGCGGATGAAATATATAAGTGACAAAGGGATATCAAATGTTGTAAAAAAACGGAGTTTTTTCCAGGCGGGAGTTTTGGTTTCTATTTCATAAGGACGATTGGCAGAACCAAAAAGACCACTGCAAGTATTCCGCTGCCGAACAAAATACCCATGATCATGACTGCCATTTTCCAAAACTTTAAATCTGCAGCCCATGCGTTGATCCTGTCTGCTCCTTTTTTAATTTGGCTCTTCCAAGTGAGGGAGCAAAACATAAACACAAAAAGGAGGCCGCTCATATATAGAATAATTCTTAGAGGGGCATCCCCCAATCCATAGACAAAGCCGAGCAGGGCAAATAAGGTGGAGTATATAAAATTTTATATCAGGCTCAGTTGGATCATCTCCTTAATAAATACTTCGCAATCCTGTTCTCTTAATTATGTGTTTGTTGGTTGGGAATCAATCATTATTTGGTTTCTTCCCTTTTTTGATTCTGCTAATGTATCGAAAAATAATCAGGTATTCTACCTTTTTTAATTATCAAGCGTTCTGGCATAATTAAAGAAGCATCGTCTATGTCAAAAAACTCAATCTGCAAACGAATGATATATTTGAAATGTCATTCATGGAAGTTTTGAAATCTTTTTCTCTTCAGGATCACACCTGCGATATAATAAAAAAAGTATAAATAATTTTAAATGAAGAAGAGACCACTATGCAGGCTGACCTTTTTCCAAAATGATGGCTTTTTCGGTACCGCCCAGTGTGGCTGAAAAAATAAGGACGTATTTACATAAACGCCTTGGTAAATCACGATTTGGCCGTTTTAATAGGTATACTCTTTATGATCCGTAGTTCTTTCGGCAACCCCCTTGCTCATTACAGGCAATTGGGATCATTGAATCAAAGGGATCAAAGAGTACACGGTTTTGCTTCGGTGTAATTTGTTTTAAATTATGTTATACTTTCTCAAGTACCAGACCGCCAGCGACTCACTAAACCTGCTGGTTGGAGGGAAGATATGAAAAAATCACAAATCGGTTTGGACAGCAAAAACAAAAAAGTGGTTCGTCTGCAACTGGACGCGGGCTTCTTTTTTGAACGGGCTGTCCGTTCACTGGATCGTCACCGCTATGATAAAGCGGTAAAATATTTTCGGTTAGCGATGGAGAAAGAGCCTGATAACCCTGTGAACCATTGTAATTTAGCAGGTGTATTGTCAGAACTGGGCAGGTATGAGGAATCGAATGAAATACTTGAAACCGTACTTACCGATGTTGATCCGGATTTGTACGAGTGTCTTTTTTATATGGCCAATAACTCCACCAACATGGGAGAGTATGAGTTGGCAGAGGATTACTTATTAGAGTATTTAAGCCTTGATCCTGAAGGGGAATATGCTGAGGACGCAGAAGAGATGTTGGAGATGGTCGCCTATGAGATGGGACGGCCGCCCCGGGAGCCAGTGCCCGCAGCACTTCCCGCGTATATGCAAAAACATGAGGAAGCCCGGCTGCATCTCGAAGAAGGGCGTTTTCTCCAGGCGATTGAACTGTTGGAAGAACTGGTGGAGGAAAAGCCGGATTTTCTTGCCGCAAGTAATAATTTGGCTTTAGCATACTACTATACGGGCCGGATGGAAGAGGCGATGAAATGCATTGGGCGGGTGTTGGAAGCGGATCCGGCGAATTTGCACGCCCTGTGTAATCTCGCCGTTTTGTCCTGCCATATGGGGGAAGGGGAAGTCGGTCGGCAGATTATTGACACTTTAAAAAAATTGGTCCCGTTTCATAAAGAGCATACTTATAAACTGGCGACAACACTGGGAATCCTGGGTGAACATCCGGTGGCATTTGAACTGTTTGTCCGTCTGCTTAAAGTGGAAGATCAACCGGATGCCAGCCTCTATCACTATGCCGCGGCTGCCGCTTGCAATACAGGCCGCCTGAGCCTGGCGCAAAAGTACTGGAAAAAAGCTTCCGCGTTGGACCCCGACTCCGATGTGGCACGGTTCTATTTAGGCCAGATTGACGAGTGGCTTAACCGGGGGGAGACGGTGATTCCGACTGTCAGTTACCATTATCATCTTCCGTTTGAAGAGCAGATGATGAGAGTGGATCAAGACGGTTCCAATCACTATCTGATCGCCCAGTTAAAGTCCAATCCTCTGCTCCGTTCCTCTTTTTTCTGGGCGCTGGATCATGGAGACCATCAGACCAAATTGCAGGTACTGCATGTTTTGGGGTGGGTGGGCGACAGCGAAGTGGAACAGTTGTTACGCCAATTTTTATTGCGCCCCGAGGAAGATGATGAATTAAAAAAGGCTGCTTTACTTATCCTGCGACATTTGCAAGCCCAACCTCCGTATGTGGTTTGGCTGGAGGACAGGATGGTTGAGCTGGGGGAAGAAGAAAGCACGGAGCCGGTGCAATCCAGGGAGGAAAGATGGGGGCAAGTGCTGGAATGTTGTTTAAGCGGAATGAAAGAGTACAGCACCCGTCAGCAAAGTGATGCCAAAATGTTATGGAGTGAATTTACCCGGAAGCAGTTGCCGGACTTACCCATTGTGCGTAAGGTAGAAGCCTGGGCAGCCGCTTTTGAGTATGTGGTGGCGAAACATCATGGCCTTTCGCTCACCCAGACCCGTGTGGCAGAAAAATATGAGGTTTCTCCTTCCACTGTTGCCCGCAATGTGAAACAATTGGCACCTGTTGCCCAAAAATGCTTGAAGGTGTAAATCCAAGGAGGGAGCATCGTATGGAAAAGTTGAACTCCGAATCATTTTCATCCTTTATTCGTGAAGGAGACAAAGTGGTTGAATTTAGTGCCGACTGGTGTGTTGATTGCAAACGGATCGCCCCTGACATGCCGGCCATTGCAGAAGAGTTTGCCGACAAGTTTTCGTTTGCCGTTCTGGATGTGGACGAATCCCGGAACATTGCCGAACAGTATGATGTAAAGGGAATTCCCACTTTTATCGTCTTTCGCAACGGGGAAGAGGTGGATCGCCTTCCGAGCCGGAATGCGAAAACAAAAGAGCAGATTGAAACGTTTCTGTCCGGTTTGAAAGGATAAGTGTTTTACATTTATTTAAAGAAATAATAACAGGGGATCTAATCTTCTGATCTATACTGGACAGGACCCCCTTAGATGATAAATGTTTCAAATTATTTTTTCTCTGAAGGCGGACTTGTGCCGCTTCTTTTTTTGCCCGGAATTCTTGTTGTTCAGAGGTGCTAAAGATGGTATTCTAATCAACAAGTAGTGAAAGCGCATGCAAGGATTTTATAATATTGGGAACCATTCTGTGAATGAACTTTTTTTATAGATATTACTTCTAAGGAGTTTGCAGATCATGGAAAAAAGATATATTGGTGTGGATCTCGGCGGAACCAGTATGAAAATGGGGGTGGTTGACGGTACCGGTCACATTGTCTGTGAAATGGAACAACCTACATTGGGACAAGAGGGGCCCGACGGTGTCATCAAACGCATGATTTCCCATGCCAGAGATTTAGCAAACCAGTCCGGTACGCCCTGGGATCAGATTGGGGGAATCGGAGTTGGCCTGCCCGGTTTTTTGGATATTCCAAACGGAGTGGTCAAGCATCTGACCAACCTTGGCTGGAACGAGGTCCCCATCCGTGATCGATTACAAGCAGCCTGGGAACTGCCGGTTGTGATTAACAATGATGCCAACGTAGCTGCTCTGGGTGAAGCCTGGTGCGGCGCCGGAGCCGGTGTGGATGATGTGGTTTGTATCACTCTGGGAACAGGTGTAGGAGGGGGGATTATTGCAGGCGGCCGCCTAATTCAAGGCATGAACGGGTTTGCAGGCGAGATCGGCCATATACAGATGGATCCCCGCGGATATCAGTGTAACTGCGGGCAAACCGGCTGTTTGGAGACCATCTCTTCGGCAACCGGTATGGTTCGGATGGCAATGGAAGGGCTGAATGAGGGAAGGGTTTCCATTTTAAAGGAAATGGTGCCTGGACAAAACCAGTTAACCACCAGGGATCTTTTTGCAGCGGCTGCCCGGAATGACAAGCTGGCGCAAGAAGTTATTGACAGGGCGATTGACGCGTTGGCCCGTGCGCTGGCGATACTTTCCGTGGTTCTGAATCCTGCCCGCTTTATTATTGGAGGAGGAGTTTCCAAAGCAGGAGATGCATTGTTTGAACCGCTTCGCCTTGCCTATGGGAAGGTGACACAAAAAAATGCGGCTCAGGGTGTAGAGATTTTACCTGCGAAGCTGGGCAACCAGGCGGGAATAATTGGCGCTGCTGGTCTTATCGCCCGTTCACCAAACTAAGGTATAATAGAGAGTAATGATTTGGATGAAGAGGTGATGGCCATGGAAAAGGAAAAGGAAGTAAATCTGCTCGTCATCACCGGAATGTCTGGAGCGGGGAAAACCGTAGCCGTACAAAGCCTTGAAGATTTAGGGTTTTTCTGTATTGATAACCTGCCTCCCATCTTGTTGCCCAAGTTTGCGGAGTTGCTGGAGCAATCGGAAGGGAAACTTCGCAAAGCAGCACTTGTGATTGACCTGAGGGGACGTGAATTTTTCTCTTCTCTCTTTGATTCTCTGGACCAATTGGAGAGACGGCATGGAATCCACTATCAGATTTTGTTTTTAGATGCCAGTGACCAGACTCTGGTTCGCCGATATAAAGAAACAAGGCGCAGACATCCGCTCTCTCCTGACGGCACACCGCTGGACGGGATTGTGCAGGAGCGGAAACTGCTTGAAGAAATTAAAGGGCGGGCGCACCAGATTATTGATACCAGCCAGTTAAAACCGGGTGACCTCAAAAAGAAAATCGCGATGCGCTTTTCTCACCTGGATCAGTCCGGGCTGGCGGTTACATTTCTCTCGTTTGGCTTTAAGCACGGCGTTCCGATTGATGCCGATCTTGTATTTGATGTGAGATTTTTGCCGAACCCCCACTATGTAGATTCACTTCGCCCGCAAACGGGTAAAGATCAAGATGTGGCGGAATATGTAATGAAATGGACGGAAACAAAGCAGTTCCTGGAGAAACTGACCGATATGTTCAGTTTTTTGTTGCCCCAATACAGTCGGGAAGGGAAAACCCAGTTAGTGATAGGAATCGGTTGTACAGGTGGAAAGCACCGTTCTGTTGCGATTGCAGAATATCTTTTTAACAAATTCAAAGATCAAGAGCGTTGCCGGGTGACACACCGAGACATCGAGAAAGGCGGATAAAAAAGGTGTCAATCAAGTCCGATTATGAGTCGAAAAGACCGGGCCGCCCGAACATTGTATGCATTGGAGGCGGAACAGGGTTATCTGTGATTTTGCGGGGATTGAAAAAGCTTCCGGTCGATATTACGGCCATCGTCACAGTAGCGGACGATGGAGGCAGTTCCGGCCGGCTGCGCAACGACCTGCAAATGCCCCCGCCGGGTGATATACGAAATGTGCTCGTTGCGCTGGCGGATACGGAACCGTTGTTGGAAAGTGTGTTCCAGTATCGTTTTGAAAACGGTGAAGGGTTAGCGGGACATACGCTTGGAAACCTGATGATCGCGGCGATGAAGGAAATTACCGGTGATTTTACGCAGGCAGTCAGAGAGATGAGCCGCGTTCTTGCTGTACGCGGACGGGTATTGCCCGCCAGTGAGCAGGACGTGGTTTTGCTGGCAGAGATGTCCGACGGAACCATTGTGAAAGGTGAATCGCAAATCCCGAAAATGGGAAAGCGGATTCGCCGTGTATTTCTGAATCCTCCTGATCCCAAACCGCTAGATGAAGCCCTGCGCGCTATCGAGGAAGCGGATGGAATCATCATGGGACCGGGCAGTCTTTATACAAGTATTCTACCGAATTTATTAGTAAAGGATATGAGTGAGTCGATTCGCTCCTCCCCTGCTGTTAAGATCTATATCTGCAATGTGATGACCCAGCCGGGTGAAACGGATGGTTTCACTGCGAGTGACCATATTAAGGCAATTTATGATCATGTCGGCGACCGCTTATTTGAGATTGCCATTATTAATAATGAAGTACCTCCGCTCTCGATTCAAAAACAGTATGCCGTGAGACAACAGCGAATGGTGATCCCGGATATTGAGCGGATTCATAAATTAGGTTGTCATGTCCTTGCAGATAATTTATTGTTATACCAGTCAGTGCTCAGACATGATGCAGACCGAATCAGCCGGCATATTCTGCGTTTGATTCGGGAAGAGATCCAACAGCGGCAAAGCGTTTAAAGAAGGGATGCTGTATGTCCTTTACCTCGGTGACAAAAAAAGAGTTGACTCAATTGGAGTCAAAGGCCTGTTGCAAACGGGCGGAATTATCAGCTCTGGTGCGGATGAACGGGACGGTTCAGCTCAAGCAGAAACATTTTATGCTGGATATTATGACAGAAAATCCATCGACGGCCCGTTATATGTTTTCCCTCCTCAAAGAGCTGTATCAGGTACAGCCGGAAGTTTTGGTGCGCAAAAAAGTTCGCCTGAAAAAAAACAATGTTTACCTGATTCGTCTGACGTCCCGGGCCAATGAAATATTGTCTGATTTATGTATTTTTCATAAAGGGACCTGGGAACGGGTTGCGGGCATTTCGCCGGAGCTTCTGCAGGAACCTTGTTGCAAACGGGCTTACTTGCGGGGGGCTTTTTTAGCCGGTGGGTCTGTAAACAACCCGGACAGTGCCTCGTATCACCTTGAAATTGTCTCCACCTATCACGATCACAGTGAAGCTCTCTGCCGGCTGATGAACGAATATCATCTGCACGCCAAGGTGATTGAGCGAAAAAAAGGGTATGTGGTTTATATTAAAGAAGGAGACAAAATCGGCGAGTTTCTTAATATCATCGGCGCCCATCCTTCTCTGCTGCACTTTGAAAACGTCCGCATCATGAAGGATATGCGCAATTCGGTGAATCGGCTCGTCAACTGTGAGACAGCCAATCTCAATAAAACGATTCAAGCAGCGATGCGGCAAATTGAAAACATCCGCTTGATTGACCGCGAGATCGGGCTTGAACAGCTTCCGGAGCGCTTGCGGGAGGTTGCGGAGACAAGGCTGAAATATCCGGAAGTAAACCTGACCGAACTGGGAGAATTGCTCCCCGGCGGAAAAGTAAGCAAATCAGCGATTAATCATCGTTTGCGCAAATTGGATGAAATGGCGAAACAACTGCGCCGCTCGCTTTAACATCAGTGAATACCCTGTATTTAAGGTTTCTATATAACCATTTACAAAAAAGGAGGACCTTCGATGGTGGAAAAAAAAGTAGTTGTTAACTTGCAAACGGGTCTGCATGCCCGTCCGGCTGCACTGTTTGTACAAGTCGCGAATAAATTTGCCTCTGAGATCTTTGTGGTAAAAGAAAACAAAAAAGTGAATGCCAAAAGCATTATGGGCATCATGAGCCTTGCTGTATCCAAAGGCACCGAGATTACCATCACCGCTGACGGTGCCGATGCTGAAGAAGCCGTCAATGCACTGGCGGAAATTGTAACCAAATCTGAATAACAAAATGAACATTAAGAGCCCGGCAGGATCGGTGGCTCTTATTTTTTGTCTGTGAAACCATGAACCCTCACAAAAACGTGCAAATCATGTAACATTTTCTCTGTTCACACGGAACGATTTTTTTATAAGATGGAGGCAAACAGACCATAAAAGATCGTACTTATTCGCTTCATTATTTGTTATAAGGTTTTGACTTGTCCGATGATTTGCCGTGAATCTGATCACCTGTATGGAGGAAAACATGGACGCGTTCCTTTATCCACTGATTACTTTCTTATATTTGATACTATCTGTTTGGAGCTTTCGTTTCTTTCGGGAGTCCTCATTTTGGGGGACATCATGGATCTTTTTTATTATTGTCGGTCTGATTTACAATAATTTGGTCTTATCACTGGGCAGATGGATGGGCGAAGGGGAAGTTCTGGAGGTCATGAGTCTCTTTCGCTATCTTCTCCATGTGCTCTTAACTCCGACACTGGTATTTGTTGCCCTGGACATTTTGCGGCGCATCAATGTTGAATGGTCAGAGTATCTCAGCACACATATTATCTACAACCTGTACACCTTTTCATTAACCGTCATCGGGGTATTTACAGAAATTGTATGGATCAATCTGGAGCCGGTCACTCAAAGCGGAGTGGTTCGCTACGCCTCCGTCGATGCGGATTCTTACCTGTCTTACTCCACCTTACTGACATTAATTCCTCTCTTTATTTCAGCAGTGATGGTATGGCGTCAGCTGAGATGGCCGGTTTTATTGCTGGGCGTGGTTGTCGCCACTGCGGGAGGGATTTTGGCGGTATCTCTCGAGAGTTTTGTCATCGGCTCAGCGTTTGAACTTATTCTGATGGCGAGTCTGGTCCTCACCGAACAAAAGCTGAAACAGGAGGATTTTCACACACCTGAAACGCTGGCCGGATAATTTCCGCTCTCCTGTGCATAAATCCATGTCCGTGTTCCAAACTAACGGCAAGGGCACGGAGGTGGGTTTATGAGTTGGAAATTCGGTTTCATTCTCTGCTTGGTGCTGCTTCAGCTGGTCGCGTGTCAGCGATTTGAAAGACCTGAAGAGAGAACAGGATTAGATAATGACAGCCATTCATTTACGAATGTAGGTTTTCCTGAAAGCAAAATGAAAATAGCCGGGATGAATGTGGCGGGAGTCAAGGATATTGTCATCGACTATAACGGCCGTAATATTATGGTTTATGTGATTCCGAAAAGGCAAATTGACCCTGCACAATATCCCCGGATTGCCAGGGAAGTGCACAGGGTAATCAAGCGTGAAGCCCCGGTTAACCCGTTTAAAGTTCGTGTGTTAAGTCCGGAAGAATCAATTTCGGAATAAATAAAGCCATCTGGTCTCAACTGCTTAAAGAGATCAGATGGTTTTTTTGAGATTCTTGTTAAAGGATACAATCGCATTTGCCATAAGTTAAGGGAAACATTTGTACTGAAATGACACTCCCTGTTCCTTTATTAGGGAGTCTTTTTTGGGTATTTATAAAAAAGCTCTTCATGCGGAATCCCCCAGAGGTTTTACACTATTTAGGCCGCTATTAGTATAACGCTCGAGAATCATTCCGCATCATGGAAAATAATACCTAAGGTATATCTCGTACCTGAAGTGATTGTACTGACCCCGTGTCGAAGTCGGGTTTTATAGTAACCACGCTTTCCGGAAACAGGACGATGATTGGTGGGAAAGATTAGTCCTGATCCTTGTTCCAATGTAATCACATGTCCCCTGCTTTGTGCCCTTGGCCTTTGTTCCACCAGTATAAATTCCCCACCGGTGTAATCCACCCCTCTTTGATTTAATGTGAATACCACCTGGAACGGAAAGAAAATGTCACCATACAAATCCTGATGCAGACAATTGTATCCACCTGCTTCATACTTTAAAATCAGCGGTGTTGGGCGTACCTGTCCCTGCTGGTGACATTGATCGAGAAATTCCTGAAGATCAGACGGATAGATTGCATCACCTCCGAGCCGCTGTAGCCACCGATTCGCCGTTTTTGCCAGTTCGGGGTAAAAGCTTGTTCGCA
The DNA here is from genome assembly GCF_016055185.1 of Paenactinomyces guangxiensis. Taxonomy (GTDB): domain Bacteria; phylum Bacillota; class Bacilli; order Thermoactinomycetales; family Thermoactinomycetaceae; genus Paenactinomyces; species Paenactinomyces guangxiensis. The sequence continues at coordinate 18,621 of NZ_JAECVR010000026.1, read as the reverse complement.
GTTGTTGCAACAAGGGCGGAAGAGGAGATTGAAAATATTTGTACTCTCCCCTTCCAAACCGGTATCTGGTCATATCAATCGTGCTTCGAAAGAAGGTTTCCTCATCATACATATTTATGATTTCGCGGCACTGATCATTGTCCAATAAAGGAGGAATCAAAGCATATCCATGCTCGTCCAGCGATTGCTGCAACAACTTCCAGTCCAAAGAAGCAACGCGTTCCGCGATAAGATTAGGCATACAGGATTCTCCCTTCATGTATTTCTTCATCACCCGACAAAGGACCATCATCCATTGGATATCGGCACCGAGAGCGGCTCCAACTTTTTCCGCCCTTTAATATTCTCAATGTTCGTCTGTTTTTATTCATTCACGCTTTCAACCATCTGACGGGGGGATCCATCCCTTCCCTTTGAAGGGGTCACCCGGGAAGAAACAGTGAAATATAAAAATTTTGCTATAATCGTGACCACCCAAAATATCAAAGAATGTCTTTTTCTTACGGCGGTGAGCTTTTCACCCATTTAATTCTGCCGATAGGAGAAGGAGAATCTGGATATCTCTTGGGTGTTTTTTTGAAAGTGTAGTCAAGGGGGGCTGATTTCTGTCACGCTCCAAATTGGCTCTCAGTGTATGGTAAACTTATGCTGCAAGAAGATGTTATGAGAAAGGAGTTTGGGATGAGGGTTTGGGTACGTCTCATTTCGTTTGTGGTTCTGTTTGCTTTGTCTGTTGTGATCGTTGGTTGTTCACAAGATCTCCCCGGAAATAAAAAGATTTCCGCCCGGGTGGTTGAAGTGATTGACGGGGATACAGTAAAAGTGAAACTGGACGGGGAAGAGGAAACAGTCCGAATGCTGTTGATCGACACTCCTGAGACAAACCACCGGGAAAAAGGAGAACAGCCTTTTGGAAGCCAGGCGAAACGTTTTGTTACAAAATTACTGCCTCCCGGAAAAGAAGTTTTACTGGAAAAAGGAGAAAATGAACGGGACAAATACGGACGGCTATTAGCTTATCTGTATCTGGATGAACAAACATCGGTCCAACAATTGCTGCTTGAGAGGGGATTGGCCCGTGTTGCCTATGTATTTGAGCCTGATGCCAAGTATGAGGATTTTTATCGGCAGCTGGAGAATAGCGCGAAGAAAAAGAGCCTCGGCATTTGGTCAGTAAGAGATTACGCCAGAGCCGACGGCTTTCATCCTGAAGCGGTGGAGGCAGAAGCTCAGTTTGTTGCTTCAAAGAACAGTGCTGTTTATCATAAAATAAGCTGCAGTGCTGCAAAGCAGATTAAACGAAAGAACCGGGTCTTTTTCCGTACCGAACAGGAAGCGATCGCAAGCGGACGGCACCGCAGCCAGTCAGAATGCCGGGCAAACACCCGTTAGCGAAACAGCCGCCCGGCAAACGCCAGCAGCATGACGACAGCAATCACTATACATACCCATAACAGCATCCGCTCTTGTTTATCAAATCGATTTTTCATGTTTTTCGGCTCCTTGATCCACATATCAAGCTTTATTATATCGCAAAAGCGTTTCTATAGCCGGGCGGAGGATATGAGTCATAAGGAAAATAAACCTGAAGGCAGTTCTATGAGATGTACACGATGTTGTCCTGGATTTTATTTATAGTTTTTGAAAAGGCTGCTGATTGTAATATTTCAAGGTAAATGAATACCGGATCGGAAATACGTAGACAAAAAAGCCCTTGAACGCCAGGTTCAAAGGCTTACGCAAATTTATTCCTTTTTATCCAGGTTTATCAATACTTTATCGATCAAACCGTATTCACGGGCTTCTTCTGCGCTCATAAAGTGATCGCGGTCAGTATCGCGCTCAATTTTTTCCAGCGGCTGGCCTGTAAATTCAGACAGTAAGTGGTTTAAACGGTCACGCATACGCAAAATGCGTTTTGCCCTGATTTCAATATCACTCGCCTGGCCCTGGGCTCCACCCAGCGGCTGATGAATCATCACTTCGCTGTTCGGCAAAGCGAAACGTTTCCCTTTGGCCCCGGCAGCAAGCAAAAAGGCGCCCATCGAAGCGGCCATTCCTATACAGATGGTGGAAACATCAGGTTTAACAAACTGCATGGTATCGAAAATTGCCAATCCTGCCGAGATGGAACCTCCCGGAGAATTGATATACAAGTTAATATCTTTTTCAGGATCTTCAGCTTGCAAAAAGAGAAGCTGGGCCACGACCAGGTTGGCAACTTCATCTGTAATCGGGCTTCCGATCAAGATAATGCGGTCTTTTAACAGACGAGAGTAGATATCGTAAGAACGTTCACCACGGTTCGTCTGTTCCACCACAATCGGTACGAGGTTCATCTATGCGGGTGCAAGGGGTTGTAATTGCACCCTTCCCCCTTTCTTCTATGTCATTTTCTGTTATGTGTAACAAATGAAAACCACATCTGTTGGATCAGGTAATTGGCGTAACCTACTGTCATGATACACTAAAGGTCAAAAAAGGTCAAATACCACAGATCAAAAAATAATCATAACAGGCTCATTTTTGATCCGTTGTACAGCCTAAAATATCTTCTACATCCTTTCCTTTTGGGCATTTTTTTAAACCAAAAATACGATGGTCAAAGATATTTAAGCAATCTTCTGGATGAGGTGTTGCCAGTGCGACTGTTCCACTTTAGTGAAAACCCGGACATTACCCTGTTTGTCCCGCATGTACCGAAAACAAATCCCGGCCAGCCGCCGCTCGTTTGGGCGATTGATGAAGAACATGCACCCCACTACTATTTTCCGCGTGACTGCCCGCGCATCGCGTTCTGGACCACACCGAACACTACCCCCGGCGATCGGGACAGTTTTTTTGCCCACACTTCTGCACGCCGGATTATCGCTATTGAAAGCGATTGGTTGAACCGGGTCCGGGATACCCGGTTGTATGTCTACCATTTGCCGGGCGAAACGTTTGAATGTGTGGACGCCAATGCCGGTTACTACGCCTCAAGTCAATCTATTACTCCATTGGCTGTTGAACCGGTGGGCGATCTGTTGGAACGCCTCGTTGAAGCAAAGGTAGAACTGAGAATCACACCTTCCTTATGGAAGCTCCGCCATGCACTTATCTCATCTTCAGTGGCGTTCTCGATGATTCGCATGGGCAATGCATCGCCTGATTTGGTTTCAGATTAAGAATGCTGTTTCTCTCAAAACAAAAAACACCTTCCGGCGTGTCGATTCACTAAGGAACAAAAACACAACGGAAGGCGTTTGCTGATTGATGACCATTTGGTGCGCCTACCAGGATTCGAACCTGGGCACCTGGTTCCGGAGACCAGTGCTCTATCCCCTGAGCTATAGGCGCATATGACGCGGACAAAAGAAATTATAACACAGCCCAATTTATATTTGCAAGCCATATTTAGATCAGGTTCCTGTGCATTTGGAATGGAATAAAAAGAAAGCAGAGATCAACGGAGCAATATGATAAAATAAAGGTGGTTTATTAACACAAGTAAATAAGCTTGCCTTATGATATATAAATGATGTGTAAGAAGCGATTTTTCGTCATCGATGGACAATTGAAAGACATAGTTATATATTGGCGGAGGTGAGCAAATGGCTTTACAGATGGGTTACAGTTTAATGCAGGAACAGCGGTTAAAGTTGGTGATGACGCCGGAATTGCGTCAGGCCATCCAGATTTTGCAGTACTCCGCAACTGACTTGCTCCAATATATCCAGCAGGAGATGACGGAAAACCCCGTATTGGAATTTGATGAAAAGAGTGTGGCAACAAACGAAGTGGAAGAGTTGAATGGGCTGAAACATTTGGGCAAAAGCGCTCCCTATTCCCCTGCCGCAGCCTCGACTGAAAAAGAAAATCCAATTGAACGGGTGGCGGCGGGACCGGCATCACTGGCGGATGCTTTAGAGGCCCAGTTGTGCGATTATGACCTTGATGCGAAGGAACGAAATATTTGTCTTTACCTGATCCGCAACTTGGATGAGAAAGGATATTTGGATATTGATTCTATAAGTGTATGTAAGCGTTTCCAAATCGGTGAAGATGAATATGAGCGTTGTTTGGCCGTTCTGCATTCAATGGAACCGGATGGTGTCGGAGCCCGATCGCTTTCAGAGTGCATTGAAATTCAGCTGTTGCGAAAAGAAAATCCAAACCGTCTGGCCATTGAGATTGCAAGGGACCACCTTCCTGCGGTTGCAGACGGGAAGTTGAGGAGAATTGCCCACAAATTAGGGGTTGATGTGCTTGAGGTCCAGGCGGCAATTGATGAAATAAAATCATGTAATCCACGTCCGGGAAGCAGTTATCCGGCAACATCGCCCCGTTATGTATATCCCGATGTTGTTGTAGAACGGGTGGATGGTGAATACCAGGTTGTCCTGAACGAAAAGGATATGCCCCGGTTGACGATCAACCCCCGGTATCAAAAGCTTTTGGCGCAAAAGGAACTGTATGGGGAAGAGGCCGCCGCCTACTTAAAAAACTGGATGCAATCCGCCTTATGGCTGGTCAAAGGGATTGAACAACGCCGGGATACGATTTACCGGGTGGCCGATGCCATTGTCAGCAAACAGCGCGGCTTTTTGGATAAAGGATTGGACTACCTCAAACCGCTTACGCTCAAGCAAATAGCCGAAGAACTGAATTTACATGAATCTACGATCAGTCGGGCGACGCAACATAAATACATGCAGACCCCGCGCGGCTTATTTTCCTTTCGTTTCTTTTTCCCGTCAGGGCTCTCTACCGAGAACGGAGAGGATCTCTCTGCCAAAACGGTTAAAATGAAAATAAAGCAGTTGATTGATGAAGAAGATAAAGAAAAGCCTTTATCTGACCAAAAAATCTCCAATCAGCTTCAGCTGGAAGGAATCCGAATTTCGCGCAGAACAGTTGCCAAATATAGGGAAGAGATGGGGATAGCCGCTTCCTCCGCACGAAAGCGCTACACTTGATGGATGGCACTTTCACATTAACCCCTAAATGACTGGATGCGCCACAACCCTGGTATGAAAGTTTACTCATACCGGGGAAGCAGAATGTCCGGGGAGGACCTTTTGGTGACCGACCGAGCGGAATTCTTTATTGACTTCGCTTCTCTGACCTAATGCCTGCGCCCCTTGTGGAGTTTTTGGAGCGGCCATTTCTACTTCCTCGAAGGGCCCCAATCTGAGCGAGACAGAAATCCTGCCCTCCCCCTGTGACACACACATTCACAGAAAAAATAGGCAACGAAAACTTGTCAAACCATCCCCGGTTACGATAAAATTTAAGTGACCCCACACAAGGGGATTTTTTTTGAACTGATCGGGACACTTTTTGTTTATGTGGGACAAAATATGTCCCCGAAGGGGTGCGCATGGAAAAGTTACTCAATATCCAAAAACAGTTATTGCCGGACCTCCTTCAGGTCATGCGCAAAAGATACGAGATTCTGCGCCATATTCAACTGATGCAACCGGTAGGACGCCGCAGCTTAACCGCAGCCTTACATACAACAGAAAGGGTTTTGCGCGCAGAAGTGGATTTTTTGCGGGCCCAGGGGTTGGTTCTGGTAGATGCGAGCGGGATGAGATTGACAGCAAGCGGGACAGATCTGCTGGCAGACATGGAGTCTCTGATCAAAGAGTTGTTTGGCCTGACACAGTTAGAAGCAGATTTGAGCGCATATCTCGGCATTGGCCGGGTTGTCATCGTACCGGGGGATGCTGACAGATCCGATTGGGTAAAAAAAGAGATGGGTCGGGCAGGTGCGCGGTTGCTGAAGCAATATGCCATCCCTGACCAAATTGTGGCTGTTGCCGGAGGAAGCACCATTTTGGCAGTTGCGGAATCGATGATGCCGACACCTGCTTTTAAAATGACTACCTTTGTTCCTGCCCGCGGCGGTGTTGGAGAAGCGGTGGAACTGGAGGCCAACTATATTGCTTCCATGATGGCAAAAAAGACAGGCGGGAAATACCGGCTGCTGCATGTCCCGGACCAGTTGAGCGATGAATCATACCAGACATTGATCCGCGAACCCAACATTCAAGAAGTTCTGGAGTCGATCCGCCATGCCAGAATCGTTGTGCATGGTGTCGGTGATGCCAAAACAATGGCGATTCGCCGCAAATCATCGCGGGCAGTATTGGAGAAGTTAGAAGAGTCGGGGGCGGTTGGGGAATCTTTTGGTTACTACTTCAACCGCCAGGGTGAGATTGTCTACCGGGTCCAGACGGCGGGATTGCAGATGAAAGACCTAAACCGGGTAGAAAAAATCATCGCGGTAGCCGGGGGTTCCAGTAAAGCGGAAGCAATCTCGGCCATTTGCTCCATGCTGTCCCAGGATACTTTAATTACTGATGAAGGAGCTGCCAGAGCCATCCTTAAACAGGTTGTTCATTCATAAAGGCAGAAATAAGCCGGACCCTTCGTGGTCATAATACTGAAGAGAAAAATAGGAGGAAGAGAAGAATGGCAAAAACAAAAGTAGGGATTAACGGATTTGGCCGGATTGGCCGCAACGTGTTTCGGGCAATGTTGAACCATCCGGAGTTAGAAGTGGTCGCAGTGAACGATTTGACAGATGCCAAAACCCTGGCACATCTGCTGAAATATGACTCTGTCCACGGCAAATTGGAAGCATCCGTGGAGGCGACCGCGGAAGGCTTTACCGTGAATGGCCGCGAAGTGAAAGTAATTGCGGAACGTGATCCTGTACAACTTCCATGGGCGAAACTCGGTGTGGAAATTGTTGTTGAATCTACGGGCCGTTTTACCAAACGCAACGATGCGGAGAAACACTTGCAAGCCGGAGCCAAAAAAGTGATTATTTCCGCTCCTGCGACTGATGAGGATATTACGGTTGTGATGGGGGTCAATGAAGACAAGTATGATGCTTCCGCCCATCATGTGATTTCCAATGCATCCTGTACCACCAACTGTCTGGCACCTTTTGCCAAAGTGCTGCATGAAAAGTTCGGAATTCGCCGCGGGTTAATGACGACTGTACATGCCTTTACCAACGACCAGCAAATCCTGGACCTCCCCCACAAAGATTTGCGCCGCGCCCGTGCAGCCGGAGAATCGATCATTCCCACAACGACGGGTGCCGCAAAAGCCGTTTCGCTTGTCCTGCCTGAATTAAAAGGAAAACTGAACGGTTTTGCTATGCGGGTTCCAACCAAAAACGTCTCTGTCGTTGACTTAGTGGCAGAGCTGGATCAAGAAGTAACGGCAGACGAAGTAAATGCGACCCTCCGCCAGGCGGCTGAAGGTGAGTTAAAAGGAATCCTCAATTATTCTGAAGAGCCGCTGGTATCGATTGATTACAACGGAGACCCTCATTCTTCCACCATTGACGCCCTGTCTACCATGGTTCTGGAAGGCAATATGGTAAAAGTGGTCTCCTGGTATGATAATGAATGGGGCTATTCAAACCGCGTTGTTGATCTGGCAAGCTATATCGCGCGTAAAGGCTTTTAATTTCAGCTGACAAAGAGATTTGTGTTATACGGAAAATTGATATGTGCTATACTTTTTTCGGGATGGACCACTCACATTGAGAGGCTTTCCCTCCCGGGCTGATAACAAACTGGCATCCGGGGCGTTTTTGCAAAGAATGCCATCAAGCAATGGCCCCGGCTCCAGCCAAAAGCCTTTATCAACACAGAAGGAGAGTTTCTCTCCTCTTTCTCATGCCAAGGAGGAGCGCCATGAACAAGAAATCAATCAAAGATGCAGATGTTCGTGGAAAAAGGGTATTTTGCCGCGTTGATTTTAATGTTCCGATGGAAGATGGCAAAATTACCGACGATACCCGAATTCGGGCTGCCCTGCCCACCATTCAGTACCTGATCGACCATGGTGCCAAAGTGATTTTGGCCAGCCACTTAGGCCGCCCGAAAGGAAAAGTGGTGGAGGAGCTGCGTTTAACGCCGGTGGCTGATCGTTTGGCTGAATATTTGGGTAAACCGGTTGCCAAAGTGGATGAAGCCACAGGCCCCGATGTGGAACAACGCGTCAACCGGATGGAAAACGGAGAAGTTCTTTTGCTGGAAAATGTCCGCTTCTACCCGGGTGAAGAAAAGAATGACCCGGAGTTGGCGCGGGGGCTTGCCAGACTGGCCGATCTTTATGTCAATGATGCGTTTGGTGCGGCTCACCGTGCCCATGCTTCTACAGCAGGGATTGCCGATTATTTGCCAGCCGTCGCCGGCTTTCTGATGCAAAAGGAGCTGGAAACGCTGGGGCAGGCTCTTGCGAATCCGAAACGTCCGTTCACGGCGATTATCGGGGGGGCGAAGGTCAAAGATAAGATCGGGGTCATTGAAAATCTGCTGGATAAGGTGGACAACCTGATTATCGGCGGCGGGCTTTCCTACACATTTGTCCATGCCAGAGGATATGAAATCGGGAAGTCTCTGTTTGAAGCGGACAAAGAGGAACTGGCCCGCAAATTTATGGAGGACGCCGAAGCAAGAGGGGTTCGTATCTATCTTCCGGTGGATGTGGTTGTCGCCGATCAATTCTCACCGGATGCCCATGCGGAAATTGTCGATATTGACAGCATTCCCGCCGATATGGAAGCACTTGATATCGGACCCAGAACACGGGAACAATTTGCCTCCGTGGTTAAATCTTCACAGCTTGTGATCTGGAATGGGCCGATGGGTGTGTTTGAATTTGACCGGTTTGCCGAAGGGACGAATGCGGTGGCCCGGGCATTGGCCGAAACAGATGCCGTCACCATTGTGGGAGGCGGAGACTCGGCGGCAGCCATTGAAAAAGCGGATTTTGCCGGGCAAGTTGACCATATCTCAACCGGCGGTGGTGCATCTCTGGAACTGTTGGAAGGAAAAGAACTTCCGGGAGTTGCCGTACTAAACGATAAAGAATAGGTGGTGTTCAGGTTGCGGACTCCTGTGATTGCCGGAAACTGGAAAATGCATAAAACTGTGGACGAAGCGATCCGGTTTGTTGCGGCTTTGCGTGAGACAGAGCTCCCCGGAAATGTAGAAACCGTCATATGCGCTCCTTTTCTCGCCCTGCCCGCACTGGTCGGGGAAGTGCAGGGTACCCGCATCGGCGTGGGTGCGCAAAACGTACACGAGAAGAATGAAGGGGCTTATACCGGTGAAATCAGTGTCCCCATGCTGCGGGCTGCGGGTGTAAAATATGTGATTATCGGACATTCCGAGCGCCGCACTTATTTTGCCGAGACCGACGAAACAGTGAACCAAAAAGTAAAAGCAGCACTGGGCGGAGGGCTTGTTCCCATCGTCTGTGTCGGTGAAGTTCTGGAAGAGCGGGAGAGCGGCAAAACCAAAGAGGTGGTGCAGCATCAGGTGAAGCAGGGGTTAAACGGTTTATCCCCTGAGGCTGTGGCCGGGGTGATTATCGCTTATGAACCGGTCTGGGCCATTGGAACCGGCAAAGCTTCCACCGCCGAAGATGCCGAAGAAGTGATCAGCTTTATTCGCAAAACAGTTGCAGATTTATTTGGACAACAGGCGGCCGGACAGGTTCGCATCCAGTACGGGGGCAGCGTCAAGCCGGAAAATATCAGCACCTACATAGCCCAGCCCAACATTGACGGGGCATTGGTAGGCGGAGCAAGCCTTCAACCGGAATCTTTCAGCAAACTTGTTCAAGCCGCCGCTGCAGGTGATGCCTCATGAGCCGTCCAAAACCAGTTCTTCTGTGTATTCTGGATGGTTTTGCCCTGCGTGAAGAAATCCATGGAAATGCCGTCGCACAGGCGAAAAAGCCCAACTTTGACCGCTACTGGAATGAATATCCCCACACCACCCTTCAGGCCAGCGGAAACGCAGTCGGCCTCCCCGAGGGACAGATGGGAAATTCCGAAGTGGGCCATTTAAATATCGGCGCCGGCCGGGTTGTTTATCAAGATCTGACCCGGGTCAGCAAAGCGATCAAAGAAGGACGTTTTTTTGAAAATGAAACTTTTTTAAACGCGATTCGCCATGTAAAAGAGAATAACAGCCGCCTCCATTTTTACGGTCTTTTATCTGACGGCGGAGTGCACAGCCATATCGACCATCTGTTTGCCCTGTTAGAGCTGGCGGCCAGGGAAAAGCTGGAGAAGGTATTTGTCCATGCTTTTCTGGACGGGCGCGATGTGGCTCCCGACAGTGCTGTCCGTTACATTGAAGAGTTGCAGGATAAGATAAGAGAGCTGGGTGTCGGCAAAATTGCGACGATTCAGGGCAGATATTATGCGATGGACCGGGATAAACGCTGGGAGCGGACGGAAAAATCCTACCGGGCCATGGTATATGGCGAGGGCCCCGCTTACCGGGACCCTGTTCAGGCGGTTAAAGAATCCTATGAAAAATCGATTTATGATGAGTTTGTCATGCCTACAGTGATTGTTGACGAGCAGGAACGGCCGGTGGGAACGATTCAGGATGATGACGCAATCATCTTTTATAATTTCCGGCCCGACCGGGCGATTCAGCTGTCGCTCGCTTTTACCAACGATGACTTCCGCGGCTTTGACCGCGGACCCAAACATCCCAAAAACCTTTATTATGTCTGCCTGACTCATTTCAGTGAATCGGTGGACGGCTATGTTGCCTACAAACCCACCAATCTGGATAACACTTACGGAGAGGTTATCGCTCAAAATCATTTAAAACAGCTGCGCATTGCCGAGACGGAAAAATACCCGCACGTCACCTTTTTCTTCAACGGTGGCCGGGAAGAGCCGTTCCCGGATGAGGAGCGCATTCTGATCAACTCTCCCAAAGTGGCCACCTATGATCTGAAACCGGAAATGAGCGCCTATGAAGTGACCGCCGCGCTTTTAAAGGAAATTGAAGCGGAAAAGCATGACACCATTATTCTCAATTTCGCCAATCCGGATATGGTGGGCCATTCGGGCAAGCTGGAGCCGACCATCCGCGCCGTGGAAGCAGTGGATGAGTGTCTGGGCAAAGTGGTGGATCTGGTCCTGGAAAAAGGCGGGGTTGCCATCATTACCGCCGACCACGGCAACGCTGATATGGTGATCGATGACCAGGGACGTCCTCATACGGCCCATACCACTTTCCCGGTTCCGTGTATAGTGACAGACAAATCAGCCCGGCTTCGCGATGACGGGATTCTGGCAGATCTGGCACCAACCTTGTTGCATCTGCTCCATGTGAAGAAACCGGAAGAAATGACAGGAAAATCGCTGATACTATCATAAGTGGAGGGGTTACCCATGACGATCATTCATGATGTATATGCCCGTGAAGTATTGGATTCCCGGGGCAATCCAACGGTTGAAGTAGAAGTGGTACTGGAATCCGGTGCTTTTGGCCGCGCCATTGTTCCATCCGGCGCCTCCACCGGTGCATATGAAGCAGTAGAACTGCGCGATGGAGATAAAGAACGTTATCTGGGCAAAGGCGTATTAAAAGCTGTGCAAAATGTAAATGATGTAATCGCACCGCAAATCGAAGGTTTGGATGCCCTGGACCAGGTAGCGATTGACCAGGCGATGATTCAACTGGACGGCACGCCGAATAAAGGAAACCTCGGTGCCAATGCCATTCTCGGCGTATCGATGGCTGTTGCCCGCGCCGCCGCCCAGGAACTGGGGATTTCACTCTACTCCTATCTTGGCGGATTTAACTCCAAAGTTCTCCCCGTGCCGATGATGAACATCTTAAACGGGGGAGCCCATGCCGACAATAACGTCGACATTCAGGAATTTATGGTTATGCCGGTCGGCGCTGACAGCCTTCGTGAAGCTGTCCGCATGGGAACGGAAATTTTCCACAACCTGAAAGCAGTATTAAAAGAAAAAGGAAATGCGACCGGGGTAGGGGATGAAGGCGGATTTGCCCCCAACTTATCTTCCAATGAAGAAGCCCTGCAAACCATTGTTGCCGCTATTGAACGTGCCGGTTATAAACCGGGAACCGATGTGATGCTGGCTCTCGATGTGGCCTCCACCGAGCTGTACAAAGACGGAAAATACCACTTTGCCGGTGAAGGAGTCACCCGAACTACTGCGGAAATGATCACTTTCTATGAAGAACTGGTCAGCAAATATCCGATCATTTCCATTGAAGACGGCCTGTCTGAAGACGACTGGGAAGGATGGAAACAACTGACCGCCCGTCTGGGCAACAAAGTGCAACTGGTTGGGGATGACCTGTTTGTCACCAACACGGAACGACTTGCACAGGGAATTGAAAAAGGTGTCGGAAACTCCATCCTGGTGAAAGTAAACCAGATCGGTACCCTCACCGAAACCTTTGATGCGATTGAAATGGCAAAACGGGCCGGTTATACCGCTGTCATTTCCCATCGCTCCGGTGAATCGGAAGACACCACCATCGCTGATATCGCCGTGGCGACAGGGGCCGGCCAAATTAAAACAGGCGCCCCCTCCCGTACCGACCGGGTAGCGAAATACAATCAATTAATCCGGATTGAAGATCAACTGGCCCATACGGCTCAATACCCGGGTCAGGCAGCTTTCTACAATCTGAAAGGATAATCTCACCTGAAAAACAAGCCCGACAAACCGCCGGTCCGGCACGCGGGCTTGTTTTTTCTTTGTTGAAATACTGTTCGGTATATGGTACATTTACTGCAGTGGAAAAGTGGCGAGGAGGTAAAGCCATGGAGATCGCATCTAAAATCATTCTTGCGATCATCAGTATCGGACTGATTATTGTCGTCCTTCTTCAATCGGGTAAAAGTGCAGGTTTGTCCGGTGCAATCGGCGGTGGAGCCGAACACCTGATGGGAAAAGCGAAAGCGCGCGGACTTGATGCCCTGCTGTCCAGAGTGACCACCGCTTTAGCCATTTTGTTTATGATTATGGCGCTGGTAGTAGGGTACTTTATCAAATAAGACAGCTGACAATGGTCGGCTGTTTTTATTTCGCTTGTTTTTTTATAAAAAACAGTTGCATTCTGTATAAAAGCATGTTATAATCTTTCTTGTCTGGTGATGATGGCGGAGGGGATCCACTCGTTCCCATCCCGAACACGATCGTTAAGCCCTCCAGCGCCGATGGTACTTGGGGCGAAGGCCCCCGGGAGAGTAGGACGTTGCCAGGCACAAATAATTCGATCAGAGAAAAGTCACTCCTTACGGGTGGCTTTTTTCTTTTTATTCCCCTTTTGCCGCTTCTGTGCTATGTTAGAGTAGATGTGAAATTTTTTGCAATCTTGGAGATACTGTTAGAGAGACACAACTTAGATTAAAAGGTGAGAACAGTGAATATCAGCAAACGATCTCCGGAACCCTTTTTTTATTCAGGTGGAAATACGGGTATCCTACTCATACATGGTTTTACGGGAACTCCTTCTGAAATGAGGCCGATGGGCCAATATTTGAAAGACAGGGGCTATACCGTTTACGCTCCGCTGTTGGCGGGGCACGGAACCAGCCCGGAAGAGATGGAAAAAACGGGCTGGAAAGATTGGTGGAAAAGTGTGCTGGATGCTTACGAGCGGCTAAAAAATGAAGGTGTTGAGAAACTGTTTGTCGCAGGGCTTTCCATGGGCGGCGCGCTCTCCCTGTATCTGGCGGCGCAAAAACCGGTCGACGGGGTCATCGCGATGTGCTCCCCGGTATGGATTAAGGACCGCCGCGCGCTGATCGTTGATCTGATTCGCCTGTTTATCCCGTATAAAGTACGCTCATCCCATAAAGATCCCGAAATCGAAGCTCACCTGGTTCCGTATGACCGGACCCCGCTCAAATGTGTGAGCAGTTTAAACCGGTTGATCCGCCAGGTATGCAAATGCATGCCCCGGGTACAGGCACCTGCACTGGTCATCCAGTCACGCAATGATGAAACGGTTGTACCGAAAAGTGCAGACTACATATACGAACATATCTCATCCCCCGTCAAATATTTATCCTGGTATGAAAACTCTTCCCATATCATCACGCTGGATAAAGAACGGAGAAAACTGTTTCATGAAGTGGAAGACTTTGTGCGAAAAATAGCTCATAAATAAAGAGAGGTGAACATCTGCTGCTGAGAAGATGATTGGTGCCGTTTGAATGAAGCAGCAGTCAATGGCATGCCAACAGAACAGGAAATTCAGCGGTTTATGCTGGAAAAGGCGTATAAGCCGCTAAATTTGGAAGAATTGATGGAAGCTTTTCAAGTAGAGGAGGCAGAACGGGAAACCTTCGTTGAATTGCTTGCAGACCTGGAAGCAGAGGGGAAAATTGTCCAGACCCGAACCAAACGCTATGGTGTTCCGGAACGACTAAACCTGATCCGCGGTACCCTGCAAGGAAACGCCAAAGGGTTCGGCTTTGTCATTCCCGACACGCCGAATATAAAGGATATTTATATCCATCTAAACGATATGAACGGAGCCATGGACGGCGACCTGGTGCTGGCCCGCATTCATACCCGAAAGCAAAACGAGCGGCGCCCGGAAGGGGAGATTGTCCGCATCCTGAAGCGGGGGCGCAACAAAATTGTCGGCACCTTTACCCGGCTGTCCACCCATTTCGGCTTTGTCATCCCCGATGATAAACGCATCACCGCCGATATTTTTATTGCACCGGAATTTCAAATGAACGCCCGTGACGGGCAAAAAGTGGTGGTCAAGCTTCATCAGGTGACCGGACGCCACAGCGCGGAGGGAGAAATTACGGAAATCCTGGGTCATAAAGATGACCCGGGTGTAGATATTCTCTCCATTATCCGCAAGCACGGATTGCCGGAAGCTTTTCCGGAAGCGGTGATGCAGGAAGCAGACACCATCCCCGACAAGATCAGCGAAGCAGAGATCAAAGGGCGCCGTGACCTGCGTGAACGCACGATGGTGACGATTGACGGCGAAGATGCCAAAGACCTGGATGATGCGGTTTCCGTGGAGCAGCTGGACAATGGCAATATCCGCCTCGGAGTACATATCGCCGATGTAAGCTATTATGTCAAAGAAGGCAGCGCCCTGGACCGGGAAGCCTATGAGCGCGGCTGCAGCGTGTACCTGGTGGATCGCGTCATTCCCATGCTGCCCAAACGCCTGTCCAACGGGATCTGCAGTTTAAATCCCAAAGTAGACCGGCTCACCATGACCTGCGATATGGAAATTGACCCGGAAGGCCGCATTGTAGACCATGAGATCTACCAGAGCGTCATTCGGACCAACGAGCGGATGACCTACAGCGATGTCAAAAAAATTGTGGTCGACGAGGACCCCGAACTGATCAAAAAGTACCAGCCGCTGGTGGAAGATTTCCGCCTGATGGCCCGGCTGGCAGAAATTCTCCGCAAAAAGCGGTTAAAACGGGGCGCCATCGATTTTAACTTTGCCGAAGCCAAAGTGATCGTGGATGAACGCGGCAAACCCATCGATGTGGTCAAGCGTCCCCGTACCGTTGCCGAACAGCTGATTGAGGAATTTATGCTGGCCGCCAACGAAACCGTCGCCGAACACTTTTTTCGCTTAGAGATCCCCTTTGTCTACCGGATTCACGAAAACCCGGATACAGAGAGGCTTCAATCCTTTTATGAATTTGTTACCACCTTCGGCTATTCCGTCAAGGGAAAGCCGGATAAAGTGAAGCCCCGCGCCCTGCAAACCCTGCTGGAAAAAGTCCGCGGCAAACCGGAAGAACATGTGATCAGCACTGTGATGCTGCGCTCCATGAAACAAGCCAAATATGCTGCCGAGTGTGTGGGCCACTTCGGGCTGGCCGCCCCTTTCTACTCACACTTTACGTCACCGATCCGCCGCTATCCCGACCTGCTAATCCACCGCGTGATCCGGGAAGTGTTAACCCAGGGCAGCCTGTCTGTGGAACGAATGGAGCAGCTCAACTCCTATCTGCCCGATGCCGCCCAGCATTCATCCATCCGCGAGCGCATCGCCGTCGACGCCGAACGGGAGACCCAGGACCTCAAGCAGGCTGAATACATGATGGACAAAATCGGGGAAGAGTATGAAGGCCTGATCAGCGGCGTCACCTCTTTCGGCATCTTTGTCGAACTGCCAAACACCATTGAAGGTCTGGTCCACCTCAGCTACCTCACCGATGACTATTACCATTATGATGAGGGCTCCTACTCCCTGATCGGTGAGCGCACCGGACACATCTTCCGCATCGGCGATCCAGTCCGCATCCGGGTCAGCGGAGTCAATCTGGAAGAACGGAAAATTGACTTTGAACTGCTGGAGCATTTAACCGAACACGAAACCAAACCGGCCAAAAAAGGAAAAAACAAAGCAAAAAAGCGAAAAAAAGCAGAGCAGGAGAAGAAAAAGGCCAGACCCGGCAAAGCATCCGAGAAAGCTTCCCCAAAAACGAAAAAGAAGAAGAAAAAAAGCCCCCGCAACAAGAAATCGGCCAAAAAGAAATAAAGAAGGGAGGAGAAAACATCCTCCTTTTCCCTTTGAAATTCTAATTTTTTGATTGACCCATTATCCGTATTTTTGATATAATTTAACTTGCAGCATTTTACGGGAAGAGGTGAAAACGATGGGAAACAAAGGAACAAAAGTGATCGCCAAAAACAAAAAAGCCACCCACGACTACCACATCGAAGAAACATTTGAAGCCGGCATCGTTCTCACCGGAACCGAGATCAAGTCGATCCGCCAGGGCCGGGTCAATCTCCGCGACAGCTATGCCCGTATCGATAAAGGCGAACTGTTTATCGTCGGCATGCATATCAGCCCGTTTGAACAGGGCAACCGCTTCAACGTGGACCCCACCCGCACCCGTAAATTGCTCATGCACAAAAAAGAAATTGACAAACTGATCGGCCAAACCAAACTTAAAGGCCTCACCCTCATCCCGCTCGACATCCATCTCCGCAACGGCTTCGCCAAAGTACAGCTCGCCCTTGCCAAAGGGAAAAAGCTCTACGACAAACGCGCCACCGCCGCCAAAAGAGATGCCGAGCGCATGATCCAACGCAAGCTCAAAGAACAAAACTACAGATAAAAACCATTGCAATTTAGCATGAAACATGTTACAATCTAGAACTGTAGCCAATAAAAGCGCATCACGTTCTCTCAGAATCTCGGGGGCGTTCATGGGATTCGACGGGGATAGTTCGAGCGTCAGCAGCGAGCCGAGGGGCTGCGTTTCTCGTTAAACACGCGGACGCCAAAATGTAACTGGCAAACAAGAAAACTACGCTCTGGCTGCTTAATAAGCCGGCCAGGACCCGCTTCTCCATCGCCTATGTGGAGCCGCCGGGTCTCATCATCCAGTAGGCTAGCCAATCAGAGCGCCACCGTCTGAACGGCGAAACCAAGGTGGCTGGCCCGCGAAATCGCCTGTCACTGGGCAGTTTCAACGGCGAGACCTTCAATACAGTGACTGCGCTCGGAGAAACTGGCGTGGCGATATCTTCGGACAGCGGTTCGACTCCGCTCGCCTCCACCAAAATCCCCATATGCAACATGCTGGTGTAGCTCAGCTGGTAGAGCACTTCACTCGTAATGAAGGGGTCGCAGGTTCGAGTCCTGTCTCCAGCACCAACCTAGTAAAATCAGCATCTTTCGAATTTTGATAGTAAAGTGACCAACTTCAGTTACGTTTTTTATCGGTAAGTCATCTTTCCTGCATAAAGAGGGAAGGTGGCTTTTTTGCTAATCAAATTTGCAATCAGAGATTTTATCGATGAGAAGATTTTTAACAACCTCTCAGAAAAGACGATCCACAACTATGAATTAACCCTCAAATCATTTCAAGGTTTTTGCTCGGAAAGGGAAATCATCGATGTGGGAGAGGTTACAACACAAACCATCAAGTCGTTTCTAGTGTATTTAGTGAAAGAAAGAGGTAATAAACCAGGCTCGGTAAATCACAAACTTAAGCATCTCAGAGTATTTTTTAATTATTTATTGGAGAATGATTTAGTCAAAAACAATCCTACGGAGAAGATTAAAAGATCGAAGGAAGAAACGAGGATCGAAGTCTTTACTGATAAACATATCCGTCAGATGTTAGGATATTACAGAAGACTGAAACAAAGGGATAAGTCCTATTATGCGTATAGGGATCATACTCTGATCATTCTTTTATTGGGTACGGGCATGCGGATAGGTGAGGTAGCCAATTTAAAATGGTCGGATGTGGATTTAATAAATCAAACTCTCACTTTATTTGGAAAGGCACGAAAACAGCAGACTCTACCCATCACAGAAAAGCTAGTAAAAGAGCTTTCAGAATACCGAATCTTCTGTGAACGTAACTTCGATGAATTGCCCAAATACGTTTTTGCTACGAGAGAGGGCGAACAAATGGGAGCTAATGCTCTAAAGAAAGTATTTAAACGACTAAAAAGCATTATGAATTTCAAAGATGTTCGTTTATCGGCTCATACTTTCCGCCATACGTTCGCTCACAGGTTCTTAATGAACGGTGGCGATGTATTTACCCTTCAAAAGCTTTTGAGACACTCGCAACTAAGAATGACCGAAAGATATCTTGCCTTGTGGGGAACGGCTCTGAAAGATAACAATGAAAAGTTTAACCCACTAAATAACTTGTATACATGAAACCTTTTATACATGAAACCTTTTATGGGGCTGTCCCAAAAGGATGGGATAGCCCCGAGCTTTTTTGTAGTTTTTTTGAGAAAGATCAAAAAAGAAATCGCCCCGTTGTAGTAAAATGAATGTA